>JBOHKI010000039.1:0-29691 GCA_050728855.1 Rhizomicrobium sp.
ACAGGATATCGACTCCCGCCTGTTCGATCCGGTGAAGAGTCACGAGGTCTACAACACCTATCTCGATCTGCTGGAATATGCGGGCACCGTCGGCTTCGACGCCATCGGCGTGAACGAGCATCACCAGAACGGTTACGGCATCATGCCGTCGCCCAACCTGATCGCCGCGAGCCTGGCGCGGCGGACGAAGGATGTCGGCCTCGTCGTGCTGGGCAATTCCATCGCGCTGTACAATCCGCCGGTGCGCGTGGCGGAGGAGTTCGCGATGCTGGACTGCATCTCGGGCGGGCGGCTGATCGCGGGCTTCCCGGTCGGCACCTCGATGGACACGAATTACTGCTACGGCCAGATCCCCGCGCTCACCCGTGAGAAATACCAGGAGGCGCACGACCTCATCATCAAGGCGTGGACCGACCCGGACGTGTTCGCGTGGAACGGGCGTTACACCAAGCTGCGCCATGTCAACATCTGGCCGCGCCCGATCCAGAAGCCGCATCCGCCGATCCACATTCCCGGCGGCGGGTCGGTGGAGACTTACGATTTCTGCATCGACAACACCTATTCCTACTCGTACCTGTCGTTCAGCGGCTATCTGCGCGCCAAATCGCTGATGGACGGCTACTGGAAGCGTGTCGCCGAGCGGGGCGCGCCGGATGACTCGCCCTACCGCGCCGGTTTCGCGCAGACGATCTGCGTCGCCGACACCGACGAGGAGGCCGAGCGGCTCTACAGCGAACATGTCAGCTATTTCTACAATCGCTGCCTGCACGTCTATCCGGGCTTCGCGGATGCGCCGGGCTATCGCACGATCAAGACGATCCAGACGGGGGCGCTGTCGCAATACGCGCCCGTGCGCGGCTACGCGAACATCACCTGGAAGGAGCTGATCGAGGGCGGCCATGTCATCGCCGGCTCGCCGGAAACCGTGCGCCAGCGCATGGAAGACCTGATCAAGACGCTGCGCGTCGGCAACATCTTCTGCCTCATGCATGTCGGCAACATGCCGAAGGAGAAATGCATGTACTCGACGAAGCTGTTCGCCGAGAAGGTGCTGCCCAAGCTGCGCAACATGTTCCCCGACTACGCGGACGACGACCGCTTCTGGTGCCACCCGATCAAACAGGTGAAGCCGGGGAACCTGCCGAGCGAAGCCGAAGTGTTTGCGGGGGCGAAGTAAAACCCACCTCCCCCTCGAGGGGAGGTCGAAAAATCCGAAAGATTTTTCGGGCGGGGGGGTCTTGGCGCCGCAGTCTTCCCCCTCCCCGAAATTTTGCTTCGCAAAATTGTCGACCCTCCCTCAAGGGGAGGGTGGAAGAAGAGGCCGACCATGTCGATTGAATTGAAGACTCTTGCCGCGCCCATCGTGCCGGTGCGTTACTTCGAAGGCGGAAGCGGCGCGCCGCTCGTCTATTTGCACGGCGCGGGCGGGTTGACGGCGAACGATCCATTCCTCGCCGCGCTGGCTGCGAAGTATCACGTCTATGCGCCGCTGCTGCCGGGTTACGGCGACAGCGAGGAATGCGGCGAGCTGCGCGATATGCTGGACGTCACGCTGCACACCTGGGACGTGATCGAGGCGCTGGGCCTGAAGCAGCCGATCCTGCTCGGCCATTCGATGGGCGGCATGATCGCCGCCGAGATGGCTGCCATCGCACCCAACGACGTGACGAAGCTCGCTCTGATCGCGCCCGCCGGATTGTGGCTCGGCGATCACCCGATCCCCGATCTCTTCGCCACGATGCCGTATGACTATCCGGCGCTCCTCTTCCACAACGCCGAAGCCGGCACCGCGATGATGACTGCGGGGCTGGCGCTCGACGATCCGGAATGGCTCAAGGCCTTCCTCGTCACCAATGCGCGCCAGCTCGGCATGGCCGGCAAGCTGCTGTTTCCGGTGCCGGAGCGCGGCCTGGCGCAGCGGCTCTACCGCATCAAGGCCAGGACGCTGCTGATCTGGGGCGACAGCGACAAGCTCATCTCGCCGGTCTACGCTCAGGCGTTCAAGAAAGGCATCAAGGGTGCCGAACTGGTCGCCATCCCCGAAGCCGGCCACATGGTGACGCTGGAGAAGCCCGACCAGGTGCTTCAGGCGATCGTGCGGTTGGGTTAGGCGGGTTCAGGCCGGCCGCCCGCCAGGCGCCGTGGCCGTCGTGACGGCCGCTTCGGTGCGGGGCTTCGGATTCACGACCGGATGGTCTCGATCGAATCCACTTGCCGCGCCAGCTTGTCCATCAGCCCATCCAGGGTCCGCCGCTCTTCATGTGTCAGCGCGGCCAGCAGCACCGCTTCCAGGTGCAGCGCGAGGGGCGCGATCTCGTCGTAGATGGTGCGGCCCTTGGCGGTGAGGGAGAGGCGCGTGACGCGGCCGTCGGCCTCGTCGCCGTCGCGCTGGAGACGGCGGGTGGCGACCAGCGCGGCCGCGGCGCGGCTCACCTGGACCTTGTCCATCGCGGTGCGCCGCGCGACTTCGCCTGCGGAAAGTCCGGACGTCTGCCCCAGCACGGCCATGATCCGCCACTCCGGCACCGAAAGGCCGAAGCGTTCGGAATAGTGGCGCGCGATGGCGTCCGACACCTTGTTGGACAGGATCGACAGCCGGTAGGGCAGGAAGCGGTCGAGATCGAGGCGGCGGGTCGCGTCGAGGACGGCGTCATTCGGCATCGGGCTGCTTCTCCGGGCGCGCCGCGTCGAAAGCGGGATGGGCCAGCGCCGCGGCTTCGATGCGCGTGAGCGTGGGATAGGGCGCCAGATCGGTGCTCACGCGCCGCGCATTGGCGATCTGCGGGATGAGGCAGATGTCGGCCAGCGTCGGCGTGTCGCCGTGACAGTACTTCCCGGTCTCCGGCGATTGCGCGAGCAGGATCTCCAGCGCCGCGAAGCCCAGTCCGATCCAGTGGCGCTGCCATTGTGCGCGCGCCGGTTCGTCCGCGCCGAAAGCGTCGCGCAGATGCAGCAGCACGCGCAGATTGTTCACCGGATGGATGTCGCAGGCCACGGCATACGCGAGCTGGCGCACCCGCGCGCGCCCGGCGGGATCCTTCGGCAACAGCGGCGGCTCGGGATGGATTTCATCGAGATATTCGATGATGGCGAGCGACTGGCCGATGGTGTGGCCGTCATGGACCAGGGTGGGGATCAGCTCCTGCGGATTGACGCTCCTGTAACCGGCGCCATGCTGCTGGCCGCCGTCCTTCAGCAGGTGGACGTGCTTCGTCACGGGCACGATGCCCTTCAGGTTCAGCGCGATGCGCGCGCGAAACGCCGCCGAGGAGCGGAAATAGCCATAGAGCGTGAAGTCAGGCTTTGACGACATGCTGGTCAATCGCCCCGTAGATGGAATGGCCCGCGAGATCGAACATCTCGATCCGCACCCGGTCGCCGAATTTCATGAACGGCGTTTTGGCAGCGCCCTGATCGATGGTTTCCAGCGTGCGGCGCTCGGCGAGGCACGCCGAGCCCGCGGCGCGGTTCTTGTTGGAGACGGTGCCGGAGCCGACGATGGAGCCGGCGCCGAGCGTCCGCGTCCTGGCCGCGTGGGCGATCAGCGCGGCGAAGGAGAACGTCATGTCCTCGCCGGCATTGGGCGCGCCGAATTTTTCGCCATTGTAGGTGACGGTAAGCGGCAGATGCACCTTGGCGCCGCTCCACGCCTCGCCCAATTCATCGGGCGTGACGGCGACGGGCGAGAAGGCGCTCGCCGGCTTGGACTGGAAGAACCCGAAATTCTTGGCGAGCTCGGCCGGGATCAGGTTGCGCAGCGACACGTCGTTGACCAGCATGAGCAGCTTGATGTGCTTCTCCGCCGCGCCCGCGGATGTGCCCATGGCCACGTCGTCCGTGATCGCCGCGATCTCGCCCTCGAAATCGATGCCCCATGACTCGTCGGCGGCCACGATGTCGTCGCAGGGGCCGATGAAGGAATCCGAACCGCCCTGGTACATCAGCGGATCGGTCCAGAACGACGGCGGCATTTCCGCGCCGCGCGCCTTGCGCACCAGCTCGACATGGGTGACGTAGGCCGAGCCGTCCGCCCATTGATAGGCGCGCGGCAGCGGCGAGGCGCAGGCTTGCGGGCGGAACGCCATCTCGCCGTCGACTTTGCCTTCGTTGATCAGGTCGGTGACGCGCATCAGGTGCGGCGCGGCGGCGTGCCAGTCGTCCAGCGCCGCCTGGAGGGTGGGCGCGATATGCGGCACGGCGACGGCGCGGGTGAGGTCGCGCGACACCACCACCAGCGATCCGTCCCGGCCGTGCTTGAGGGAAGCGAGTTTCATGTGGAAACACCCATCAGCGGATTGGGGAGCGTGACATCCGGAAAGTGCGCGCGGGCCCTGGCGACGGCGTCGTCCAGCGCCGGGCCGAGTTCGCGCCGCGCCGCGTCATGCTCGTCGCGGCGGCGCTGCGCATCGAAGGGCCGGGAGGCGTCCTTGACGTTGCGCCGGAACAGCGGGCCGTCGAGCACCGTGTCGATATGCGCATGGCCGAGGTTGAGCGCGAGGAAGCCGTCGAGCCCGGCAAGCGTCTCGCGCGGCTGCGCCAGGAACACTTCGCAGTCGAGCGAAGCTGCGCGCGCGCCCAGCATCGTGGCGCAGCTGCGATAGGCGGCCATCTGCATGTGCCAGGCCATCGCCGCCGCCTCGAGACCGGCGACGCGCTCCGTCCGCGGCGGCCGCAACCCGTCCAGCGTCAAAGCCTGAAGCGCGCGCGCAACGTAGCCGCTTCCTTCCTCGCCCAGCTTGTGGACCGAGAGCACGAAGCTCGCGCAATCCGAATGGAGGAACAGCATCCGCCCGGCGGTGAGCTGCGCCGCTTCGCCCAGGAAGCACGACGACGATGGTGTGGGCTTGATCGTCACGCCTGCGCCGTCCTCCAGCGGCCGTCCGAGCAGGTGGAAGACCACCTGGCAGGCGCGCATGGTCGTGTTCCAGTCGGGCAGCGCGCCCGCGCGGCGGGCATCGGCCAGCGCGGTCAATGCCTGCGGCTCGCTGAGCGAGAGATTGCGGCCGGGGCGATCCAGCAGCCGCGCGATCAGGGTCGAGCAGCAGAAGCCTGTGTGCCACAGAATGTTCACCGGCGTGGGCGGGATGGCAGCCGGGGCACGGGCGAGCAATTCGTCCACCGCCACGTCGAACCCGGCCAGCGTGCCGCGATCCCAGCGGCGGTCGAGAAACGGCTGCGCCGCCAGCGTGGCGTGATCGGTGAAAGCGAAGTTGAAGGCGCGGCCGTCCAGCCCGGCCAGGAACCAGCGCGGATCGGCCAGCACCTGCGCAAGCGAAACGGACGCGCCCGCGTTCATTTCGGCATCCAGCTCGAAACGTAGCCCTTGTCCTCGAACGCCTCGACGCCGGCATGCATGTCCAGCGGATCGCGCGCGTCGATCATCACGGCCACTTCGTCGGTCATGGTTTTGGCGGCCTTGGCGCCGGCGGCGAAGGCCTTGGGATGCGGGCCATGGGTGAAGCCGTTGGGATGCCACGTCACCATGCCGGGATGGATGTTGTCGCGGCTGAAGAATTCGCCGGCGTGGTAGAAGATCACTTCGTCGTAGTCGTCGTTGGAATGGTAGAACGGCACTTTCAGCGCGCCCGGATCGCTCTCGATCGGGCGCGGCACGAAGGTGCAGACGACGAAGCGGTCCGCCACGAAGGTGGAATGGACCGAAGGCGGGATGTGATAGCGGTGGCTCATCACCGGGCGGATGTCGCGCCAATTGAGCTTCACCGGCGCCAGATTGCCCTTCCAGCCCACGGCGTCCAGCGGATTGAACGGATAGGTGATGGTCGAGATCGCGTTGCGGCGCTTGACCCGCACGCGCCATTCGCCGTCGCGCTGGCTCTTGAACGCATCGTCCAGCCTGGGCGTGTCGAGCGCGGCGGGATCGAACAGCGCGTGCGGACCCAGCAGCCCGCGCTCCGGCAGCTTGAAGGCGCCGTTGCTCGCCTCGATCAACAAGGTGACGGTGCGCGCCGACGGTTCGAGCCGCCACATCGTGCCGCGCGGCAGCATGAGGTAGTCGCCTTCGCCGTAATGCAGATGGCCGAAATCGCAGAACAGTTCGCCTGTGCCTTCGTGGATGAAGAGCAGCACATCGCCGTCGGAATTGCGCACCAGATGCGGCATGGCATCGGGCAGCGACCAGATCGCCATCTGGCAATGGGCATTGGAGAGCAGCGGCACGGATTTGAACGGCTCGTTGGCCGATTCCGCGGCCTTCTTCGCGTCGAAGGCGCGCGGGCGCAGCGGGCCCTCGAAGGCGCTCCATCCGGTCGGCGGATGCTTGTGATAGATGTGCGTGGCCGGGCCGAAGAACCCGTCGCGCCCGATCTCGCGCTCAAAGGTACCGGCAGGGAGGTCGGCATGGGCCTGGCGCGAGGCCTCGCCCTCGACGCGGGGAAACTCGATCCAGTTTTTGCTGCTCATGCCGCGCTCGTATCTTTCAGCACGCCGCGCTTGATCTGGTCGGCTTCGATGCTCTCGAACAGCGCCTTGAAATTGCCTTCGCCGAAACCCTGGTTGCCCTTGCGCTGGATCAGCTCGAAGAAGATCGGGCCGATGGCGTTCCTGGTGAAGATCTGGAGCAGCAGGCCGACCTCGCTGTTGCGCTCGCCGTCCATCAGGATGCCGTCGCGCTTGAGCCGCGGCACATCCTCGCCATGGCCCTTGATGCGGTTGTCGAGGCGTTCGTAATAGGTGTCGGGCGTTTCCTGGAACGCCACGCCCTTGGCCTGGAGCGTCTCCACCGAGCGGTAGATGTCGTCTGTCGCCATGGCGATGTGCTGGATGCCCTCGCCCTTGTACTCCTCGAGATATTCGTGGATCTGCGACTTGTCGTCTGAGGACTCGTTGATCGGGATGCGGATATTGCCGTCCGGGCTGGTCATGGCGCGGCTCTTCAGGCCGGTGAGCTTGCCCTCGATGTCGAAATAGCGAATCTCGCGGAAATTGAAGAGCGTCTCGTAGAAGCCGGCCCACTTGTCCATGTTGCCGCGGAATACGTTGTGTGTGACGTGGTCGATATAGCTGAGCCCGGCGCCGTCATGCGCGAAGCCCTTCGCCGGATCGGTGGGCACGAAGTCGACGTCGTAGATCGTGCGCTCGCCATAGCGGTCGACGAGATAGATCACGCTGCCGCCGATGCCCTCGATGGCGGGGATGTTCAGCTCCATCGGGCCGACCTGGTTGCGGAACGGCTTGGCGCCTTTCGCGATCAGCGCCGCATAGGCCTTCGCCGCGTCCTTCACGCGGAACGCCATCGCGCAGGCGCTCGGGCCGTGCGCCTTTGCGAAGCGGCTGCCATGGCTGTCGGGCTCGGCGTTGACGATGAAGCTGGCGTCACCCTGGCGGTAGAGCGTGACGGCCTTGGAGCGATGGCGGCCGACGGCGCGGAAGCCCATCTGCTCGAAGAAGCGGTTGAGCTGGCCCACATCGGGCGCGGTATATTCGACGAATTCGAACCCCGCCGTGCCGACCGGATTGTCCCAGAGATCTTGCGTGATGAGCGCCATGGAGGATGTCCCGCGGAAATCGAGATAGTTTCATCTGAAACTATCTAGCGGTCAAGCGATTCCTCGCCACGGGCCAGCGGGCGTCAGGCTCACATCGCAGGACAGCAATTGGACTGTGGGCGCAGGCTCGGCCATCGCGGCCGGCCCAACAGGAATCCGGCCGAACAGGCGAACGCGACCGCGAACGTCATGGCGACTTTTGTTCGCCCCGCACCAACTTGCCGGGCAGCGCGCCGGTGGCTTTGCCTTCGCGGTAAGTCACTTCGCCGGACACGATCGTCGCGACATAGCCTTGCGCGCCCTGGAGCAGGCGCTTGCCGCCGGCGGGCAGGTCGAACTTCATCACCGGCGCCTCGACGCGCAGCCGCGCGAAATCGATCACGTTGAGATCGGCCTTCATGCCGGGCGCCACGACGCCACGGTCCATCAGGCCGACGGCGCGCGCGGTGTCCGCTGTCTGGCGCTTCACCAGATAGCCGAGGTCGAAGCGGCCATAGGCGCGGTCGCGGCCCCAATGGCTCAGCAGATAGGTGGGGTAGGAGCCGTCGGAGATGATGCCGACATGGGCGCCGCCATCGCCCAGCCCCATCACCGTGTCGGGGCTGGCGATCATCTCGCCGCAGCAATCCAGGTTGAAGCTGGTGTAGTTGGCGAACGGGCTGAACAGGAAAGCCCGGCCCTCGTCTTCCAGCAACATGTCGTAAGCCAGCTCCGCCGGATCGATGCCTTTGGCGCGCGCCTGCGCGGCGATGGCGCTGTCGCGCGGCGGCTCGTAATTGGGCGGATTGCCCAGGGGATAGATCTGCTCGAACAGCATCACGCGGCGAGCGAGCGGATGGCTCTGCTTCGCATCGTTCTCCGCCATGATGCGGGCGCGGAACGAAGGATCGCGCATCGCCGCGACTTTCTGCGCCAGCGATTTGTCCTTGATCGTCTGGAACGCCTCATGCGCCACGAAAGGATTGAGCGTGCCTTGCAGGCCCAGCAGCAATCCGATGGGCCGCGGCGCCACCTGGCCGCGCATCGGCAATCCGTCCTTCGCGGCCTGCGCGATCAGCGCCAGCAGGCCCTTCCAGCCATCGGCGTCGCGTCCGGCCTGCGCCAGCGACAGCGACAAGGGCCGCCCGCTCTCCGCCACAAGGCTGCGCAGCATGGCGAATTCGGTGAGCGGGTCGGGATTGTCGAAATCGGAGATCAGCTCGATCACGCCCGAGCCCGCGTCCTTCATGCCGCGCGCGATACCCATCAGCTCGGCCTGCGTCGCGCGCAGGCTGGGCGTGGGATCGCCCTTCACGGTGCGATGGTTGAGGGTGCGCGAGGTGGTGAAGCCCAGCGCCCCGGCGCGCATCGCCTCAGCAGTCAGCGCGCGCATCCGGGCGATGTCGCTTTCGGTGGCGGGCTCCAGCGCCGCGCCGCGCTCGCCCATGACATAGACGCGCAGCGCGCCGTGCGGCAATTGCGCCGCGAAGTCGACATCGTGGGGCACGGTTTCCAGCGCGGAAAGATAATCGCCGAAACTCTCCCAGTTCCACGGCAGGCCTTCGTGCAGCGCCGCGCCGGGAATGTCCTCCACGCCTTCCATCAGTTCGATGAGGCGGTCGCGGTCGCCTGCGTGCACCGGCGCGAAGCCGACGCCGCAATTGCCCATCACCACCGTGGTCACGCCATGCCAGCTCGACGGCTGGAGCCGCGAATCCCACGTCGCCTGGCCGTCGTAATGGGTGTGGATGTCGACGAAGCCCGGCGTGACGAGAAGACCCTTGGCGTCGATCTCCTCCCCGCCCGCGCCGGAGACGTTGCCGACCTCCATGATGCGGCCGTCCGAGACGGCAATGTCGGCGTCGCGCGGCGCCCCGCCCAGACCGTCCGCCAGCGTACCGTCGCGGATGACAAGATCGTATTTTCTTTGCATTTGAGGCATCCGGAATGGCAATCGCCGCCAGCGTTTGCCAGCCCTGGGGTCCTGTCAAGCTTCTGGCAACCGCCTCCTCCCCATATGGTTGCGCGCGGGCCTCTTTTGTGCAGTTTTTGTCCTGCGGAGGCGTCAATGGCCGGGTTGCCGGGTGGAACGGGCGAACGAGGCGGCGCGTATGGCGCGCCGGCGCTCGTGCATTTTCTCGTCGGGCCGCGCTCGCAGGCGATGCGATTCCTGTGGTTTGCCGGCGGGCTGGCCGCGGCCTCGCTGGCCACCGCGCTGCGCTTGCAACTGGGGCTCGGCGCCGGATCCGGCATCCCGTTGATGTTCTATTTCCCCGCGGTCATGGCGATCACGCTGCTCGCGGGATGGGAATACGGCACCGCGGCGCTTGCGGTCAGCATCGGGATCGCCTGGTTCGCGTTCGCGCCGCCCTATTTCAGTTTCCAGTTCCTGTCGCAATCGCAGGCCACGTCGTTGGCGCTGTGGACGCTCTCCAGCGTCCCCGTGGTCGTGCTGGCGCATTACCTGCGCGTGACGCTGGCGGCGTCGCTGCGCAACGAGGAGCGCTACCGGCAACTGATGTCGGTGATCTCCGACGTGGTGTGGCTCACCGACAGCGAAGGCAATGTCCGGGAGCCCAATCCCGCCTGGGCGCGCGTCACCGGCATGGAATGGCCCTTCTATCGCGGCCGTGCTTGGATCGAGGCGGTGTTCGAGGATGACCGCGAAGCGCTTCGCCCGGATGAAGCGGCCGGCACCCATCTTGCGGACTTCCGCCTGCGCGATGCCGCGACCGGAAACTGGCGCTGGTACCGCTCGCGCGCGGTGGCGCTGCGCAATACGCGCGGCGAGATCGAGGAGTGGATGACCGCCATCCGCGACGTGCACGAATCCCGGCTCGATCGCGAGCGCGATGCGCTGGTGATCGGCGAAGCGCGGCACCGGCTGAAGAACCTCGTCGCCATCATCGAGGGGCTCGCGAAATTCTCCCGCCGGCGCGGCGGCGAGCCCAGCCCCGAACTCGAGGATTATCTGCGCCGCTTCCTGGGGCGGCTGCACGCGCTGGGCGCGGCGGGCGACCTGGTGATCGCCGGCGGCCACAAGGAGCTGGAAGCCGGTTCGCTCATCCGCGCCACGCTGGCGCCGTTCCTGGAAGAGAAGACGGGGCGCTTCACCATCGACGGACCGGAGTTGCTGCTTTCGGAAGCCACCGGCGGCAGCCTCGCGCTCGCCATGCATGAACTGGCGACCAACGCGCTCAAATACGGCGCGCTGTCCGAGCCCGGCGGACGGGTGACGATCGTCTGGACTGCCACCCCCGGGGAAGACGGCGAGCGGGTGAACCTGGAATGGCGCGAGACGGGCGGGCCCTCGCCGGGCGAGCCCGACCGCAAGGGCTTTGGCAGCCGCGTGATCGAATCCGTACCGGCGCGGGAGCGCAATGGCGAAGTCGTCATGGACTATCGCCCCGAGGGCCTGTTCTGCCGCATCGCCTTCACCCGCGCGCCGCAACCCGCCGCGACGTGACGGCGAAGTCACGCGCGCAGCCACACCTTCGCCATCAACCGCCGTTTACGCTGGCGCGCCGCGGAGCGAAGGGGCGATACCATGGTGCCTGCAAGGCTGGCCGGCCTCGCCCTTGCCGCGCTGCTCGCCGTCTTTCATCCCTCCGTTGCCGGACCCGCGCTGGCGGCGAAGTTCGTCCACGCCGCCGCGGCCCTGGAGAACCCCGGCATCGTCTACGACGACGGCTATCGCAGGATTGCCTATCCGATGGGCGACGTTCCGCCGAATGTGGGCGTGTGCGCCGACGTCGTCGTGCGCGCCTATCGCGGAATCGGAATCGACCTGCAGAAGCTACTCCACGAGGACATGGAGAAGCATTTCTCGCTCTATCCGAAGATCTGGGGAATGCGCGCGCCGGATTCCAACATCGATCAGCGCCGCGTGCTGAACCTGCGCGTCTTCCTCGCGCGCCACGGCAAAACCCTGAAGATCACCAACGATCCGAAGGACTACCGGCCCGGCGATCTCGTGACCTGGAACCTCGACCCGCGCGGCTCGCTGCCGCATATCGGCATCGTCATGGCCAGACGGAGCGCCGACGGCAAGCGCCCGCTCATCCTGCACAATGCCGGCGGCGGACAGGTTTTCGAGGACATCCTTTTCGCTTTCAAGATCACCGGCCACTACCGCTATGCGATCGATTGAAGTTCGCGATATCGTTACTTCACCACCAGCACCACCAGCGCCTTCGGCCCGTGGGCGCCGAGTTCGAGGGTCTGCTCGATATCGCCGGTGCGCGAGGGGCCGGTGACGAGGTTGACCGTGTGGGGCAGGCGGGTGCGGGCGAGCACGGCCTCCAGATGCGGAACGATCGCGCCGGCGCGCACCACGGCGATCTCGAGCCCGGCGCGATAATGCCACGAGGCCGGTGCTCCGGGCGCGGCAAGATAGGCGAGCGTGCCGGTTTCGGCGATGGCGAAATCGGCGCGAGCGAGCGCCACGTCGTCCGGACCCGGCGGCAGGTGGTCGGTGGCGACGTGACCCCACTGCACGCCGTTGAATGCGTGGCCGTCCGGAATGTGGATCGTGGCGGGCAGGTTGCGCGCGCGCAGCACCTCGGCCACGGCTGCCGGAATCTCCGCCTCGCTTTCCAGGATGCGTACTTCGGCATGTTCGGACGCTGCTTCGGCGGCGAAGCGCGCGATTGGATCGTCGACGATCGCAGGCGCGGCGTAGGACGCGGGCCGCTTGGCGTCGCGGACGCGGCGGGCGCGGATGGCTGAGAGGATGTCGTCGCGGGCGCTCATCGCCGCGCCTTCCACAAATCGTGGAACGTCTTGCCCCGCGGCGCGGGAAAGTCGCGCACCGCGAACCAGCCCCTTATCAGCGGCAGTGAATGGACGTTTCCGCCGCGCGCCATCGCCTTGAGCAGCCGCGCCATCATCCGCGCGCAGAAACGATAGAGCGCCGGATGCCGGGCTGCGAACGCCCATAGCGAAAGCCCCAGCACGCGTGCCTTTGGCGCGAGGCCGCTGCGATATTCCACCCCGCGCCAGTAGCGCATGATCGTGGGCAGCGGAATCTTCACCGGGCAGACCTCCGCGCAGCGCCCGCAGAAGGTGGATGCGTTGGCATGGTGGCTCGCCTGCGCCACCCCCAGCAGGTTGGGATTGAGCGCAGCCCCGATGGGGCCGGGATAGGTCGCGCCATAGGCATGGCCGCCGACGGCGCCGTAGATCGGGCAATGGTTGAGGCAGGCCGCGCAGCGGATGCAGCGCAAGGTCTCCTCCGCCTCGGTGCCGATGAGCCGCGAGCGTCCGTTGTCGACCAGAACGACGTGATACGCGCCCGGCCCGTCGCCGGAATCGCTGGGGCCTGAGAAGATCGAGACGTAGCTGGAGATGTCCTGTCCGGTGGCGGAGCGCGTCAACAGGCGCAGCAGCACGGCCGCGTCGTTGAGGTCGGCCACCACCTTCTCGATGCCGGTCAGCACGATGTGGATCCTGGGCAGCAGCCGCGCCAGATCGCCATTGCCTTCATTGGTGACGAGCACGGCGGCGCCCTCCGCCGCGCTGAGGAAATTGGCGCCGGTGATGCCCACGTCCGCGCCCTCGAATTCCGCGCGCAGCATCTGGCGTGCCTCCGCCACCAGTGCGGTGCGCTCGTCGAGCGCGCGGGCGGGATCGAGACCGCTGTGCGCCCGGCGGAACGCGGCGGCCACGTCTTCCTTGTTGAGGTGGAAGGCCGGCGCGATGATGTGGCTGGGCGGCTCGTCGCGAAGCTGGATGATATACTCGCCGAGATCGGTCTCGACCGGCCGGATGCCGTTGGCCGCGAGGAACGGGTTGAGCCCGATCTCCTCGCTGACCATGGATTTGCCCTTGGTGACGGTCTTTGCGCCGCTTTCCTTCAGGATGCCGAGCACGATGGCGCGCGCCTCGGCGGCGTCGCGCGCCCAATGCACCGTGCCGCCGCGCGCGGTGAGATTGCGCTCGAACTGTTCCAGCAGCGTATCCAGATGGGTGAGCGCGAAGTCGCGGATGGCGGCGCCCTGATCGCGCAGCGCCTCCCAGTCGCCGCCGAAGCGCGTGATCGCATCGGCGCGGCGCTGGACGAAATGCGTGCCGAGCCGGCCCAGCGCCTGCTTGAGGCCGGCATCGCCCAGCGCGCGGCGGGCGGCGGCGGGAAAGTCACGCGGTTCCTGGTTCATGGCTCGCCCAGCGCCGGTCCCTCATCGCCCGCGAGGACTTCGGCGATGTGGCGGACATGCAGCGCGAGGCCTTGGCGTTCCATCCGGCCGGCCAGATGCAGCAGGCAGCCGAGATCGGGGCCGATCAGCGTGTCCGCGCCGGTGGCGCGCGCGTCCGCGATCTTGTCGTCGGCCATGCGCTCGGAAATCTCGGGATATTTCACGCTGAACAATCCGCCGAAGCCGCAGCACACCTGCGGTGATTTCAATTCGGCCAAGGTCAATCCGTCGACGCTCGCCAGCAGGGTGCGCGGCTCGTCTTTCACATGCATCTCGCGCAGCGAAGAGCAGCTGTCGTGATAGCAGGCCCGCGCGGCGCACGCGGCGCCGACGCGTTCCATCTTGCGCACATTGACCAGGAACGAGACCAGCTCGTGGCTCTTCGCCGCCAGCGCGCGGGCGCGCGGCGCATAGGCGGGGTCGTTCGCCAGCACGTCCGGATAGTGCCGCCGCAGCATTCCGGCGCAGGAGCCCGATGGCGCGACGACATAGTCGAACTCCTCGAACGCATCGACGACCTGGCGCGCGATGGCGGCGGCATCGGCATCGGCGCCGGAATTCCATGCCGGCTGGCCGCAACAGGTCTGCGCCGACGGTACCGCGACGGTGCAGCCGGATTGCTCCAGCAGCTTGATCGCGGCGAAGCCCACCTGCGGGCGCACGAGATCGACCAGGCAGGTCACGAACAGTCCGACGCGCGGGTTCATGTCGCCAGCCGGGGCTTTCGCGGGCGCTTGGGCAGCCCCTCGCCCAGCCGGTAGGTGACACGGCGCAGGTGATCCATGAACTGCTCGCGGTCGTTGATGGTGGCGAGGTCGGCGAACGGGATCACCTCGCCGATGCGCACCGGCACCTCGGTCCCGACGCGGTCATGCACCTCCTTGAAGAGCAGCGACAGCCGCAAGGTCATGCTCAGATGGCTCGCCAGCTGGAACAGGCGGCTGTTCTGGCCGGGGAAATAAACCGGCACGACATCGGCCCGGGATTGCAGGATCAGCCGCGCCGTCAGGTTCTTCCACTCCGCATCGATGGCGTTGATGTCCCAGATCTTGGGCGTGGTGGAAACCCCGCCGGCCGGAAACACGATCAGGCAGCCGCCCGCCAGCAGGTGATGCTTGGCCGCGGCGCGGGATTTGAGATTGGTCTGGAGCGCCGCCTCCGTCTCGGTGAAATCGACGGGCAGGAGGTGTTCCTTGATCTCCTCGGCGCGGTTGAGCACGGCGTTGGTCAGCACGCGGAAGTCGCGGCGCACGCGGCTGACAAGCTGGCAGGCGATGATGCCGTCCAGCACCCCGAAGGGATGGTTGGCGACGACGACCAGCGCGCCCTGGCCGGGCAGCTTCGCCAGCGCCTCCTCGTTGGTCGAGATGTGCAGGTCCAGGCGGCGCACCGCCGAATCCCAAAAGCTCTCGCCCGGCACCGGTGCGGCGCGATGGGCGTCGTAGAGCTGCTTCAGCCGCGGCTGGCCCGTCATCCGCTCGATCAGGCGGATGAGGAAGCGCTTCAGCCTGGGATCCTCGGGAGAGGCGTAGGAGAACGTATCGGCGTCGTCGGGCATGATTTGCGCAGTTTATCGCGCCGGCGCGGGGCGCGGAAAGGCCTTCACGCCACCGTCACAGGCCGCGATTGCCGTGCATTCCGCGGGGCTTCCGGGGCGCCATCCGTGTCTGTCGGCGCGAGCGGGGCGTGCGCCGCGGGCAGCGCGGAGAATCGATTGGGGATTCGACGGCCGCGTTCGGCCCGGCGCCGGCGCTTCCGTTCATCTACCTGAACGGCGCGCCGCGAATGCATCGCAGGTTAAATCCGCATACGGACGAGATCGGAAAATATTGCCGGCGAACGGCGCGTGCGCGCATCAAATGCAATTGTTGGCTCGCTTTGGATCGTTCATCTTCGATTTTAGAAAATGCTTCGCCACCTGTGTAAGCGGCGCTTCACGGTGGGTCGCGGATCAAGTCGACAGAACCTGAATTGGGATCATCATCCGGCGGCGGATGATCGATGGGGTTGTGCGATGTCGGCGATGGCAGGGCTGGTTCTCGCGGCGATGTGCGCGAGCGGCGCGGTGCAGGCGCAGGATATGACTCAAGTGAAACTGATGCACGCGGTGGCGCGGATCGACGGGCAGGCGGACGGACGGATGGCGCTGGAAGCCAATGTCGTGTCGGTCGCGGCCCGCGGCGCCTGGACGGGTACGCGCGCGCCGTCACGCGAGGAATTGCTGGACATGCTGCTGGTCATGTCGCTGCGCGATGGCAAGGGCCCTGGCGCCTGAACGGCGGACGGCGTTGGCGGTTTGGTGTCGAAGGAGAGCGGGATGAAGGGATTGGGCGCCGTCGCGATGACGGCCTTGGCGCTGGCGATGTCCGCCGGCGCCGGGTGGTGCGCGGACTCCGCGGATGCGAAGAGCGATGACGGGCCGGCCTGGCTCGTCACCATCGCCGATCACAAGCTGATCGCGGTCGACGGCTCGTCGATCACGCTGACGCCGTCCGACGACAAGATGATCGTCTCCCAGGTATCCCCCGGCGGCGCCGGCCAGACGCGCAGCTTCGCCCTGATGACCGACAACATGGGCACGGTGTCCGACGACAGCGGCCGGGTGATCGGTTTCTTCCGCGTCACCGGTACCGGCATCGACGCGGAATTCGCCGACAGCCATGTCGAGCAGTATTCGCTGAACGGCGCGGGCGGACTCTCGCTGGCGGTCAAGGCCTCCTCCGGCTCGACCTGCATGGCGTGGTATCCGGCCGGCCATGTGTTCAGCGAGGCCGAGCGCCGCGCGGCAGTCGCCGATTTCGCCAGCCGCCTCGGCCTGCCGAGCAAGGACAAGGCGCCGCGCGTGGATTCCTGCGCCATCGCCCGCAGCGCGCCGCAGCCGCTCGTCACCAGTCACGGCCGTCACATGGCGCCGACCCGCACGGCCGGCGCCTTGAACGACGCCGGCCCGATCATGGTGCGCAGCTCGGTGCCGCATGCCATCGATCCGCCGGCGAATATCCCGATGGCGCCTTATGCCGGACCCGCGCCCGCCGCGGCGGCGCCCGCATCGGTCCCGGCCGCCATGCCGGCACCGGCGCCCGTTCCGGCCGCCGCCCCCGCCATTGCCGCGCCGGTCGCGCCGACGCCCGTCAAATGGACGGCTGCCGCGCACCAGACGGCCGATCTGGCGCCGCCGGAAGCCGGCCATGGCGCGTCCGACTGCCTGGAGGTCGACAGCGACGGCGCCAATCTCGGCTTCCGCAACAATTGCGGCTACAGCGTGCAGTTCGCCTACTGCCTCCAGACGGAATCGGAATCCGCCGCGAGCTGCGACACGGGCTCCAGGCTTGGCGACGTCGCCGCGCGCGGCTTCGCACCGGTGGTGTTCGACGCCAACATCAAGGCGGCCGACGCCGAACACGATTTCCGCTGGGTCGCATGCAGCGGCCGGGCCGGAGAAGTCACGCCGCACCTCGACCGCGCCGATCCGCCGGCGGGGCGCTGCGTGAAGACCAAATCGTCCTGACCCAAGAAAAAAGACGGGGAGTGAGTACCATGAAACCGCTTGTCCGAATTGCCGCCGCCGCGCTGACCGCGTTTGCCATGACAAGCACGATGACGGGCCAGGCCTTCGCCCGCGAAACCTGCGCCCGCCCGGAAGAGGCGCTGGCGCTGAAGACCGCCGCCGTGCAGCAGGAGCTCATGGTGGCCGCGCTCACCTGCGGCGACACCACAGCCTACAACCGCTTCGTGCTCTCGCACCGCTCGGAGCTCCAGGATTCCGATGCGGCGCTGAAGGGCTATTTCCACCGCGCCAGCGCCCGCGGTGAGGACAATTACAACGCCTACAAGACCGCGCTCGCCAACAACTACTCGCTGGCCAGCCTGCACGGCCAGGGCGAATTCTGCCGCGAAGCAGACGCGGTGTTCGACGCGGCGTCCTATTCGCGCTCGCTCGCCGATTTCGTGGCCGAGCAGCGCGCCGAGGGCGCGGACAATGTCCGGGCTTGCGACGAGGATTCCGGCGGCACGGTGATGGTGGCTGGCGGCTCGTCCGCGCGCCGCACGCGGCACTGACGGGCGCCTGGCGAATATCCCCTTGCCGATGGGGATTTCGCGCGCGTTTCCGGGCTTGATCGCCGGGGCGAATGGTCGTTCTGTTCGCGCCGGCGAACCCACGCACGGAGACGACCATGGCCTTCACGATCTACGACGCCTCGATCCCGCCCATGATCCGTATGCTGATCAACCTGTCGCGGATCCTCGGCAAGGGCGAACAAACGGCAAATTTCGAAAAGCTGCTGGACGCGCGGCTGGCGCCCGACATGCATCCGCTGACCCGCCAGGTTCAGATCGCCAGCGACGCCGCCAAGGGCTGCGGCGCGCGGCTCGCGGGCGTCGAGGCGCCGAGCTTTCCGGACACGGAGACTGATTTTCCGCAATTGCACATGCGCATCGCCAGGACGATCCACTTCCTTGAGACGATCAAGCCGGAACAGTGCGCCGGCGCGGAAGACCGCCACATCACGATCAAGACCCCCAACCGCACCTTCGAAATGAACGGCCGCGATTTCGTCACAGGATTCGCGCTGCCCAATTTCTATTTCCACGTCACGACGGCGTACGGCCTGCTGCGCGCCAATGGCGTGCAGATCGGCAAGTCGGATTATCTGGGGAACTCGATGCCGGGTCAGAGCGACGTGCCCGACAACCTGCTCGCCCTTCTGAAGGCGCTGCGCGCGGGCACGGCGAACCTGCCCGTCGGCTAGGGTCTGTACTCAATTGGCCTAAACCAAAGTTACCTGTCATCCCGGCCAAGCGATGCGAAAGCATCGCGCCGAGCCGAGACCCACCGCGCAAGCGGCTTGGTGGGTCCCGGGTCTCGCGATGCTCGCCCGGGATGACAGCCATATTTTGATCGAGAATCCCGCGGAATTGGACAAAGCGAATTGAGTCCAGACCTTAGGCCTGGGCCGCGTCGCGGAAGTAGGGCTCGACCGTGCCTTTGTACTTGACCGTCATGGCATTGCCGTGGTGGTCGACGGTCTTGCCCACCGCCAGCCGCACCCAGCCCTCACTCACGCAATATTCCTCGACATTGTTGCGGTCGATGCCGTTGAAGCGCACGCCCACGCCGCGCTCCAGCAGCGCCTCGTCGTAGAAGGCGCTCTTGGGATTGGCGCAAAGCCGGTCGGGCGGGGTGTCGGTCATGCGCCCTGTTTAGGGGATAGGGTCAGCGTCCGGCAAGCCAGCGTTCGAGGCGGGGCGCTTGCCAGCGGCGCTTGTAGCCGGCGACGGCGAGGGCGAAATAGAGCGGGTCCTTCAGCCAGTGGACCAGCATCTTCCAGTCCCGCGCATTGGGCGCGCGGCCGCGGGCCAGGTGCCTGAGCAACGCCTCCGGCTGGCGCAGTTCGCCATCGGCGACGGTAACGACGTCGTCGCGTTCCTCGAGCTTCGCGAAATTGGCGCCGGCCACCATGGCGGCGTCCATCGTGAAGAAGAAACGCGGGTTGCATTCGAGCAGCCAGACGGTGCCGTCCGCCTCGATGCGGGCGTCGAAATTGAAGACGCCGTCGAGGCGCAGGTCGCGCGCGATTCCGCCCACAATGCGGGCCAGCTCCGGCTCGGCGGCGAAAGTGAAGGCGCCGCCGGGATAGCAATAGGTGACCTGCTTGGTCACGCGCCCGTCCACGGCGAAAATGCTGATCGAGCGGTCGTCGCCCTCGATGAAGTCCTGCACCAGGATGGGCGCGTAGTCGATCGTGGCGGCTATGTCGCGGGCGTTGTTCTCGTCGATCCTGACGACGCCCACGCTGCCCCAGCGGTTGACCGGCTTCAGGATGGCGGGCAGGCGGATGCAGCCATTGGCGAGCGCCGCCAGCAGCGCCTCGCGGTTGGCGAGCAGATGGCCCTCGGGATGGCGGATGGCGTTCTCGATGCAGAACCGCATGAAGCGGTCCTTGGTCGCCAGCGTATCGAAGGTCGCCAGATCGGGGATGGGAAAGCAGCGGATGCTGAGCCGGTCGCGGATGCCGGCCAGTACGCGCGTGGTGATCGCGTCGGCCGGCAGCACCATGTCGATGCCGTGCGCCGCGGCATGGGACTCGATCAGCGCGATCAGCGCCTCGGGATTGGGCGCGGGCTCGAAGGCCATCTCGCGCAGCGTTTTGCAGAAGCGCGACGCCGCCAGCGAGCGGGCATCCGGTCCCGCGAAGACATGCACTTCGGCGCCCAGGGCCGCGATGCAGCGCATCACGCGGTAGGGCGCCTGATGGGCGTGGGCCAGCATCAGCACCTTGTGGGATGCGGCGGCGGCCGCGACACGAGGGTTTGGCGCCTCGCGGGCGGTTGCGAAGGTTTCGGGGCGAAGCGGCGCGTTCATCGGCATGGACCGATGCAAGACGTTCGCCAGCGCTCCTTTGTGCCGTTTCAGGGCAGGCGGGGCGCCGGGTCTATCGGATAGCAGCCCAGAAGCAGCAGCATCGGCCGCGCCCCCCATCCGGACAGCGGCAGCATCAGCTCCGACCACAATTCGCGCTTGCCCTCGAAGCGGAGCACGGTCGCGGCGGCGACCGGACCCGTGCGCGCCACGGCCAGGTCGCACAGCGCCACCAAGGGCTTGCGCAATGCCGCATCCAGATCGGCAAGGGTCTGGCCGTTCATGGAGCGGCCGAAGCGCGGGACGAGGCCTGCGCCCGCCAGCCGGAAGCGCAGAGTCCCCGGAACCGGCTCGAAGATCGCCAGGTGGTCGAGCCAGGGCTTGAGCGCATAGACCGGCACTGCCGAACGGCCCGGCATGGGCCGCGAGCCGCGGCGGTCGTCCCAAAATCGCAGAAGCGTCTTCAGGGCGGGATGCAGCGGCGCGCTGCCGGGCGCGCCCAGGTGGAAATGGACGCCCAGCACCTGCGGCGGCGCGGGGGGCGCACCGCCGGTTCCAGTCTCGCTCTCGTGTCCGTCCCCGCTATCGCCGGGACGGCGGGGCATCAGTGTTTCGTCTTGCCGACGCGGCCGTTCTTGGTCTTGCGCGGCTTGCCGAAGCGTTCCGGCCAGATATCCGACGGCGAAACACCCAGGAATCTCGCGATGATCTCCTCGCCCTTGGGGCGGTGGCGGATCAGCGTGCCGCGCAGGTAGGAATCGCTGTATCCGTATTTCCGCGAGAGTTCCGTCAGGGATGTGCCCTTCTTGCGAATGGCGGCCTTGACGTCTTCGGCATGCCAACCCGATAAAGGTTTAGGCAGGCGCCGGGTCCGGGCAGGTCTTTTCTGAGCCATTCCAGTGTTTCCAAGGTGTCGCTAATGTTTGGCTTAGGATGTATCGTTCGTCATGGATTAAAGTAGTGGTTACCGGGGACCACAACCGGAGTCAAGCACATTTATTCGGGAAAGTTTAGGTGTCAGGCAGGAAACCTAAAGAAAAATCAAAAATCCCCGCTATAAGCGGGCTGTCCGATGCTGCCTACGCCTTTCGGCTGGAGTTCGGCGAGCGGATGCGGACCTTGCTCGACCTGTTCGATTCGCGCCCCGAGGCCGCCGCCATCGCCGGCGTCACGCCTGAGCACCTGGCGTCCTACATCTCGGGCAAGGCCAAGCCGCCCTTCGAGCTGGTCTCCCGGCTCGCCGCCGCCAAGGGCGTGTCGCTGCAATGGATGGCGTCGGGGGAGGGCAAGCTCGATCTTTCCGGGGAAGAGGACGGCTTCGTCCATATCCCGGTGTCGCGGATCGATGCCTCGTCCGGCACCGGCAAATATCCCATGGCGGACGACGTGCGCGAGCACATCGCGTTCGCGCGCAACTGGCTGCGCGCCGTGATCCGCGAGCCGGAGGACAAGCTGCTCGTCGTCTTCAACCGCGGCGAGGACAACGAACCCGACATCAAGGACGGCGATGCGCTGCTCGTGGTCACCGGTCTCACCCGCGTCGCGCACGACGGCTATCACGTCTTCAAGACCGACAGCGAGCGCATGATCACGCGCAAGGCGAAGATCTATGTCGACGGCCGCGTCGGATTGTCGACCTGCAAGTCCGAGGACAAGCCGGAGATGTCGTCCGCCGAGGACGCCAATCGCTGGGTGTTCGGCCGCGTGTGCTGGCGCGGCGGAATCCTCTAGGCGCCCGCCGCTTTCGGAACCGGCTAAACATTTGCGCGTTTTCCTCGTGACGGGGGCGGCAGTGCCCCATTCCCAGCGAGGTTCGACATGTCCAAATCGGGCAAAACCGGTGGTTCGCGGCTCAATACACCCACCGATCTTTCCGAAAAAGCCGTCAAGGAGATTTCCCGGTCGCTGAACGCCCTGCTGGCCGATGCGTTCGCGCTTTATCTCAAGACCAAGAATTTCCACTGGCATGTCAGCGGCCCGAATTTCCGCGACTATCATCTGCTGTTCGACGAGCATGCCGAGCAGATTTTCGAGACCACCGACGAGATCGCCGAGCGCGTGCGCAAGATCGGCGGCCGCACGCTGCATTCCATCGGCGAGATCGGCCGCAGCCAGCACGTCAAGGACAACGACGAGGAGTTTGTCGCGCCGGGCGACATGGTCCGCGAGCTGATGGACGACAACAAAACGATGATGCGGCGGATGCGCGACGCCCACGAACTTTGCGAAAAACACGAAGACGTCGCCACGGCGAGCCTGCTGGAGACGTTCCTCGACGGCACAGAGCGGCGCAACTGGTTCCTGTTCGAAGTCAGCCGCAGCATGGATCAATCCGGGCATTGAAAGACACGCAAACGTTGGGGCAACGCGCCGTTCATGTGTCGTTCAGCGACATGAGCGCCCTATGCCGGAACACGCCGGCAAGATTCAAGGAGAAGAAATGATGACACGACGTATCACCATGATGGCATTGGCGACGGCAGCCGCGATCGGGGTCTCGGGCCCCGCATTCGCCGATTGGGACAATATCGGCAGCGTGCATGTCGACTACGGCGCCGATCGCGACACCCGTTCGCCGGATTTCGGCGGACCGGTCGCGCGCCTGAGCTTCACGGCTTCGGGCGGCGACGTACAGTGCCGCTACATCCGCGCCGAATACGCCAATGGCAGCGCCAGCCAGCTGTTCGCCGGCGTGCTGCACCAGGGCCAGGCCCGCAACGTCGACGTTCCGGGCGCGCAGCGCACCATAAAGCGCCTCGATTTCCTCTGCCGCTCTTCCAGCCGCCGCGGCTCCGACATCCGCATGCAGGCCGATATCGGGCAGTATCGCGCGCAATGGCGCGCCAGCCCGGAATGGGCGCGCACCTGGTCGAAATTCATGAACTGGGC
The DNA here is from genome assembly GCA_050728855.1 of Rhizomicrobium sp. GTDB lineage: Bacteria > Pseudomonadota > Alphaproteobacteria > Micropepsales > Micropepsaceae > Rhizomicrobium. The sequence goes on from JBOHKI010000039.1 coordinate 22,929, forward strand.
GGACAACAGCTTCGGCCGCATGACCGGCGCGGACAACTGGGCCTTCATCGGCAGCGCCAACTTCCGCGGCCGCGACGACCACGACGGCACGGTGGCCGGCTGGGGCGGACGCAACGTCACCGAGATCGGATTCAAGCCGATGAACGGCGATGCGGTGTGCGACCGGGTGACCGTGCGCTTCGGCAACGGCGTGACGCGGCCCTACTCCGTCAACAATGGCGCGCCGATGTCGCGCGACCATGTCTACCGCATCGACCTGCCGGGCAACACCCGCAACGTCACCAATCTCGCCCTGCGCTGTCACGCGCTCGGCCAGTACAACGTCACGATCAACATCTACGGGAACAAGTAGGCAATCGCATTCGACCTCCCCCTCGCGGGGAGGTCGATTTTTTGCGAGTCGTGCTTACGCCACGCCTGATTACGGCACCGTGTGCGGGCCGCCTGCCGGGGTGAATGTGCCGAGCTGGCAGACCTGGTTGGTCACCAGCACCCGGATGCCTTGGGCGTTCGAGCAGACTTCCTCGGTGTCGTGCGCCACGTAGGAGAAACCGTGGAATTTGAGGCCCGGGCAGGGCGCGGGAAGCGCGTTCTGCCAGACCGCGCCGTTCTTCATGTAGAACATCACCGTGGTGGCATCCACCGCATGGGTGTGATCGATGTCGCGGGTCCGAAGGCAGGTGCCGCCGCCCGTCGTCGCCGACATGCCGGCCGCGCCCGCCGCGCCGCTCATGAACACTAACGCTGCTGCGATCGCCATGGCTTTCATGACAACCTCCCAAGTAAGACTGTGCGCCCCTCGCACGTCGCGAGTGTCGGCCCGCCGCCGCGCCCGCGCAACGGGCGGACACGGTGCGGACTGGCGATATCAACGTTTGTTGAACGCGCGGAGCGGCGGATTCGTGCCGCTCAGGACGCCGGCGTAAACGGGCCAAGCAGGCACACCGCACCGGAGCGAATGACGCGAATGGTCTGTAGATTGCCGCAGATCTCGCCGGATGGATCGGCGTTGTAGATGAAGCCGTTGAAGCGCAGCTCGGGGCAGCCGGCGGCCAGCGTGTTCTTCCAGACCTTGCCGTCCTTCATGTGGAACAGGATCGTGTGCGCATCCGGCACCGATGTGCGCGCGATGTCGTTGGAGCGCAGGCACACCTGATTTGCCTGCGCCGATGCGGGCGCGCCGAGCAGCATCAGGGCGAGGGCGAGCCGTTTCATCTGTGCGGACCCGGTGGCGGCGGAGGTGGCGGGCCATCGTCCGGCACGTCGTTGATGACCGGCGGGCCGCCATCGTCATAGGGCGTGGACATGTCGGGAGGCGGGCCGTCATCCGGGCCGTCGCCGGCATCGGGCGTCGGGCCCTGATCGTCGGGCGCCGCGCCGGCATCGGGCGGGGGGCCTTCCTGTGGCGACGCGCCCTGATCCTGATCGTAGCCCGGCGGCGGCGCCATCTGGTCGGTCGGATTGCTGCCCGGGCCCTGATAGTCGTAGCGGCCGCGCGAGTCGGGCTCGGGCGGCGGCGGCGCCTGATCGCCGAAACCATCGCCGCCTTGATTGAGCCCATAATTGTCCGGCGGCGGCGCGCCCTGATCGGGATAGTCCGGCGGGCCCGCTCTCGTGTCGCCGCCCGGGCCTTGCGGGTAGCCGTTCTGGTCATAGCCGTTCTGCGGATAGCCATTCGGCTGAGCGCCCTGCTGCTGCTGGCGTTCACGGATGTCTTCCGACCGCGCGGCGAGCTGGTCTTCCAGCTGGCGCAGTTGCGTGGAGGGATTGGTCCGGTCCAGCGCGCGGGCGCGATCCAGGCACGTATTCACCATCCGCGCCGGGATCGGCCCGCCGCAATCGGCCATGATGGCGTCGTAGGAGTCCGGCTGGGCGCAGGCGGGCAGGGCGCCGAGAATCACGGCTCCCAGTCCGGACAGCAATGCGATCCGTATCATCGTGTGCCTCGCGCCCCGTCCCATATCGGCATAGTCGCCGCCAAGTTTGTCGCAGGCAAGGCAGCCATCGGCTTGCCTTGGCTTTGTTCCGGCCTCTATTAGATACCCGGCCCCCGGGCCACCGTCCCTCGCATGCAGGAGAAATGCCGTGTCCGCCGCCGCTTCCGCGCCCAATGTGTCCGTCACCTTACCGGATGGTAAGACGCTCACGGTCGCGCGCGGCACCACGCCCGGCGCGATCGCGGCTTCCATCGGGCCCGGCCTCGCGAAAGCGGCACTCATCGCCGAAGTGAACGGCAAGCAGTGGGACCTGTTCCGCCCCATCGAGGAAGACGCCCGGCTTCGCATCATCACCCGGAAAGACCCCGAAGCGCTGGAGCTGATCCGGCACGACATGGCGCATGTGCTGGCCATGGCCGTGCAGGCGCTTTATCCCGGTACCCAGGTGACCATCGGCCCCGCGATCGACGACGGCTTCTATTACGACTTCGCGCGCAACGAGCCGTTCACGCCGGAGGACCTGCCGAAGATCGAAGAGGAGATGCGCAAGATCATCAAGGCGGGCCTGCCCACCCGCCGCGAGGTCTGGCCGCGCGACCAGGCGGTGGCGCATTTCGACGGCATCGGCGAGCACTACAAGGCCGAGCTGATCAAGAGCATCCCGGCGGGCGAAGACGTTTCGATCTACTGGCATGGCGACTGGCACGACCTCTGCCGCGGCCCGCATTTTGAAACGACGGCGAAGATCGGCGATGCGTTCAAATTGACCAAGATCGCCGGCGCCTATTGGCGCGGCGACGCGAAGAACGCGCAGCTCCAGCGCATCTACGGCACCGCCTGGCGCGACCAGAAGGAGCTGGACGCCTATCTGGTGCGCATCGAGGAGGCGGAAAAGCGCGATCATCGCAAGCTCGGCAAGGAGCTCGATCTCTTCCACATGCAGGAAGAGGCGGCGGGGCAGGTGTTCTGGCATCCCAAGGGCCATGCGCTCTATCGCACGCTCGAGGCCTACGCGCGGCGCAAATTCCAGCGCCACGACTATGTGGAAGTGAAGACGCCGCTGCTGATGGACCACAAGTTCTGGCAGCAGTCGGGCCATTGGGACTGGTATCGCGAGCACATGTTCGCGGTGGAGATCGCGGGCGAGGACAAGCTGCTCGCGCTCAAGCCCATGAATTGCCCGGGCCACGTCCAGATCTTCAAGCAGGGTCTCAGGTCCTATCGCGAGCTTCCGATCCGTATGGCGGAGTTCGGTTCCTGCAGCCGCTACGAACCGTCGGGCGCGCTGCACGGGCTGATGCGCGTGCGCGGCTTCACCCAGGACGACGCCCACATCTTCATGGCGCCGGAGCAGATGACCAGCGAAGCGGTCCACGCCTCGCGGCTCATCTTCGAGGTCTACAAGGAACTCGGCTTCGACAGCGTCGACGTCAAGCTTTCCACCCGGCCGGAAAAGCGCATCGGGACCGATGCGGTGTGGGACAAGGCGGAGGCCGATCTCGCCGATGCCTGCAAGCAGATGGAAATCCCCTACACGCTGAACCTCGGCGAGGGTGCGTTCTATGGCCCGAAGCTGGAATTCACGCTGTACGATGCCATCGGGCGGGCCTGGCAGTGCGGCACGGTGCAGGTCGATTTCAACCTGCCCACGCGGCTGGACGCGGAGTACATCGCCGAGGACGGCAGCCGCAAACGCCCCGCCATGCTGCATCGCGCGGTGCTGGGCTCGATGGAGCGCTTCATCGGCGTCCTGATCGAGCACTATGCCGGCGCGTTCCCGGTGTGGCTGGCGCCGGTGCAGGCGCGCATCATCCCCATCAGCGAGAAGGCCAACGCCTACGCCGAAGAGGTGCGCCGGACGCTTTCGGAGGTGTCCATCCCCGACACCGGCGGCGGCCTGCGCGTCGAAGTCGACGACGCCAACGAGCGCATGCAGAAGAAGATCCGCGACGCCCAGCTCCAGAAGATCCCCTACATGCTGGTGGTGGGAGAGCGCGAGGCCGCGGAAGGCAAGGTCGCCGTCCGCCTGCGCTCCGGCAAGGACCTGGGCGCGATGCCGCTTGAAACCTTCATCGAGCGGATCAAAAAAGAGGCGGAATCGCGCCACGATGTGGCCGAATAGCCCTTGCGAAGGCGCGGTTTCAGCCTATTGTCAGGGCTAATCGCGCCCGCAGCGCCAAACCGCGCCGTACGCGACACGCACAAGGGAACCCCATCGCTCGCATGATCGAAACTCGTTTTCGCGGAGCCGGTGAGGGACCCGCGGAGGCGTCGTCGCGCGCGGCCTACGACAGGAGAGAGTCATAGTCGCCAAACGTTTCGGGTCACAACAAGCGCCGGCTGCCAAGGACGGTCCGCGCGTCAACGAGGATATCTTCTCCCGCACCATCTTCCTCATCGGGGATGACGGTCACAAATTCGGGGAACTCGGCATCGACGAGGCGAGGGCCATCGCCGAGGAACGCGGCTACGACCTGGTCGAGGTGTCGCCCGACGGCAAGCCTCCCGTCGTCAAGCTGATGGACTACGGCAAGTTCAAATACGAGCAGCAGAAGAAGGCCGCCGAAGCCCGCAAGAAGCAGAAGGTCATCGAGATCAAGGAGATCAAGATGCGCCCGACCATCGACGACCACGATTACGACGTGAAGATGCGCGCGATGAAGCGCTTCTTCGAGGAAGGCGACAAGGTCAAGGTCACCCTGCGCTTCCGCGGCCGCGAGATGGCGCACATGAATCTGGGCTCCGAGCTGATGGGCCGGATCCAGAAGGACACCGAGATCATCGCCAAGGTCGAAGCCTGGCCCCGCACCGAAGGCCGCCAGATGATGATGGTGCTGGCGCCGCGATAGGGTTCTCCCACCTCCCCCTCGCGGGGAGGTCGAAAAATGCTCTTCGCTTTTTTCGGGTGGGGAATGGCGTGGGCGGAGAGAACCCCCACCCGAAATCGCTTCGCGATTTCGACCTCCCCGCAAGGGGGAGGTGGGACAGACAAAAGCGGGCCCGCCCTTTCGGACGCGCCCGTTTTCGTTTTCGCGATCCTTACAGCGACGCGGCCTTCGTGCCGGCGCGCATCACGGCGCCGCCGAGGTCTTGCAGCGGGCCGAGCGGCTGGACGTTGTCGTGGTAGTCCTGGATGCGCGGCCGGCCGCTCATCACCTTGTAGGCGACGCGTCCGTCCTGCATCAGCAGCACGACTTCGGCCGACCAGCCATAGGAGACGGTCGTGCGCTCGAAGCCGAGAATGTCGAGGAACCAGTTGCCGGTGCGCTGCTGGTGCAGGCGCTCGGGGCGGAAGACGTAAGCGGTGCAGCGATCGCGCGCCTCTATGCAACTCTGCACCGAGGGATCCAGCATGTCGAACTTCACGGAGTCGCGGGGCATGAAGCGCTCGATGACGCCGAGATAGGAGAGCACCTCGACGTTCGGCGTCGTCGCCGCGTCGAAGCCCAGATCGGTCAGTTCGGATTCGCGGGTGATGCCCGGCGAGATCTGCTTGTAGGCGACCTGCACCGCGTCGTACGACCGGAAGTTCGTGTTCTTGACGTCGGTTTGATAAGGAAGAAGGCCAAGTCCGCCGCAACCGACAAGCGAAAGCGTGACGAATAAACTCGCAGCTACCCGCGCATACCGGCGCGCACCGCCCCGCGTACCTTCAACCATCTGCCCCACCTTGGTTTTTAACCAATTTGTCCAAACTGTAGCGGAAAGCCGCACAGTTGGGAAGGCGAAGCTCCGGTTTGGTTAAGATCGCTCAGGGTTCGGGAAAGCGCACGCAGCACGCCAACACCGTTTCGGGATCGGCGTTGCCGCCGGACACAACCAGCGCTAGCGATTTTCCCCGTGCGTCGAATGCACCCGACAGCAATGCTGCGATCGCGGCGGCGCCGCCCGGCTCGGCGACGATCTTGATGCGACGGAAGGCGAACGACACCGCGCGCGCCAACCCATCGTCGTCGACCGTGAGCCCGCCCGCCAGATGTAGTTTCGCGAGCGCGAAGGGAACGTGCCCCGGCATCGGCGCCATCAGCGCGTCCGCCATGGAAAGCGCGGTAGATTGCGCCGCCACGCGCTCGCCCTTGTCATGGGACTGTCGCATGCCGTCGAAGCCTTCGGGTTCCACCGAATAGACCTTGGTGCGAGGGCTGGCCTCGGACAGGGCGGTGGCGATGCCGGTCACCAGCCCGCCGCCGCTGCACGGCACCAGCACGGCGTCGAGCGGCACGCCGTGCGCTTTCGCGGCTTGCGCGATCTCCAGCCCCGCCGTGCCCTGGCCGGCCACGATGTCGGGATCGTCGAACGGCTTGACCAGCGCGGCGCCGGTGCGCGCGACGATTCCGGCCGCGATCGCCTCGCGGTCTTCCGTCACCCGGTCGTAGTTCACCACCGTCGCGCCCAGCGCCCTGGTGCCTTCGATCTTGGCGCGCGGCGCGTCGGCGGGCATCACGATGGTGGCGGGAATGCCCAGCAGCGCCGCAACCGCCGCCACGCCCTGGGCGTGGTTGCCGGAGGAGAACGCGACCACGCCGCGGCGCCGCTGGTCTTCCGGGATCAGCAGGATGCGGTTGGATGCGCCGCGGAACTTGAACGAACCGGTACGCTGAAACATCTCCAGCTTGAGGAACACGCGCCCGCCAACCCGTGCGCCCAGCTCGGGATGCTCCACGAACGGCGTGCGCACCGCCCATGGCGCGATGCGCGCGGCGGCGGACTCGATATCGGCGGGCGTGGGCAGGCGGAGGTCGGTATCCATGCGCGGCAATGAGACACAAACCGGGCGTCCGATCCAGCCATGCATTCCAACCTCCGGCAAAGGGGAGGCAAGCGAG
>JBOHKI010000040.1:0-28769 GCA_050728855.1 Rhizomicrobium sp.
TGAAGGACGGCAAGCTCTTCCGGGCCGCGCTTCTCGGCTTCGAGCTGCACGAAGAGTACGGCCCGGCGGGCTCGGGCTGCGGCGCCGATGCGCCGTCCGGCTGCCGCAGCGTGACGGAGGTTTTCCGCGCCGCCGCGGACGATCCGCGGATGAAGGATCTTGTGGCCGCACTCCAGCCCAGGCCGGACCAGATGGACGCCGCGATCGCGGCCCTGCAGGGGCTGAAGCGCGACGACGTCAGCAATCCCTATGTCGTCGACGATTTCCTCGCCAACGATCTGAGCGAGGCCGGCCGCAGCGCCGAGGCGATGCCGCTGTTCGCCGCCGCCATCAAGGGCAATCCGTATCTGGCCGGCTACTACAAGGATCTGGGCGACCAGTTCCGCCGCGACTATGAGCCCGACGCCGCCTGGCTCTGCTACGACCTCGGCCGCGTCCTGCCCGGCGGCCCGGACGCCGAAGTGATCTCCCATGTCGGCGAAATGGAAGCCGACCTCGCGCGGCAACACCCGGAGTTCTTCTGAGCCGACAGAACGCCTGCCCGCGAATTGCGCCCGCCGGGCCGGTTGCGGAGCCCGCGCGGTAGCGGCGCGCCGGCGGAGGGACTCAACCTCTAGGTGCCGCATGGGCGCGCTCCCCAACGGCTTGATCTTTGTTTCGACGCGCCACGGCCCCCCCTCCCCCTGCCAGGGCGTCCCGTGGCGCATCCGCGTCACCGGGCAAGGCAGGCGTCCGGCGACGACGTGCGTCCGGGGGCGCAGTCTGCACTTCGCCTCGCGCCTCCGCCCAGCCCCGCCGCTTCCATTCCGCCAACCAGACAAACCTCCTCCACCCCGCCGGACTGCGCGCCCAGCGGTTCACCTTTTGATTGTAGTTTAGCAGTAGGAACAGTACAAGAACATGTCAAGCGGGGGCGGCAAGTTCAGTGTGGGCGGTCAAGCTTTGTCGAGCGTCCGCGTCATGGCGAGCCAGCTCTCGCGCATTTCGTCCTGGTCTTCCATCAGTTCGCCGGCGAGGGTGAGGACAGGCCAGGCGCCATCGTGTTCAAGATGTTCCAGCCCATGGCCGACGAAGTCCAGCGCATCCGCCATGCCGCGTGCGCGATTGAGCGGCACCTCCATCGCGATCACCAGCGCCTCGATCTCCTCGCATCACTCCGCCCCGCGTGGGGCTCGGCATCGGCATCCGCGACATTGCCCGTCTGGCGCAAGTCTCGCCCAACACCGTGGCGCGTTTCGAGTCCGGCGCGAACCTTCTGCCGCGCACGGTCGAAGCGATTCAGCGCGCTCTGGAAGGGCAGCGGGTCGAATTCACGAATGGGGACGCGACGGGGGTGCGCATTAGGACCGTGAGAGATAGCGCCAAGCTAAAGGCGAAAACAAAATAACAATCCTCGTATAGCTCTTGATCTGGACCACTATATGCGCGATACGAGCGCCCCACTTTTGGGAAATCTCCAATAGCCGAAAGCGAGTATGTTATGCCTGCATTGATAGTGCCCCAACGCATATATTGCGACGAAGCGGGATACACCGGACCCCGGCTTCTAGATGCCACGCAGCCCTTTTTTGTTTATTCGTCCGTCGCTATTGAGGCGGGCGAAGCGGATGATCTCGTCGGGCAAATCAGGACAGACTTTCGACCTCAAGGCAATGAGATCAAGGGGAAGAATCTGATGCGTTCCGCGCAAGGACGGCGGGCAGTAACGTTTGCCCTGACTCGGCTTCGCGAACGCTACATCATTACTGGCTACGATAAGAAGCTGAGCTTGGCCGGAAAGTTTTTCGAATACATATTCGAGCCAGTTCTTGCGGAAAATAATGCATTGTTCTACCGCAATAATTTTCATCGGTTTATCACGGCGCTGATTTACGTGACGTTTGTCATGAAGTCAGCCGGGATAGTCGAACTCGTCGAACAGTTCGAAGTATTTATGCGGTCGCTGAACCCTTGCGACGCACCTCTGATTTTTGATGCGAGCGCCGAGGAATTCGCCGTCGGCGACTCATTGATGGATGTCGCTTATTTTATTCAGGGATACCGCCAGCTCATTCGTGAGGAAGGGCGTTCTCTCGCGTCTATCGACAATGACAGCGGCGAAATGCGCGGCAAGTGGACGCTAGATCTCACCTGTTCAGCCGTCTGGAGCCATCTGGCGACCTGGACTGACCGGGAACACTTGCTGAATGTAGTTTGCGATCACTCGAAGCCATTGGCATCAATGATCGGTCTATTCAATAGGATGATCAATCGTCCGGATGACGCTCGTTTCCGGTTTGGCGACAAGGATCGTCGATTGACATTCAACTTGTCGGCTCCAATTACAACTGGGTCGTCTCTGGAGCATTCTGGCCTTCAACTTGCCGATCTTGTTTCGTCGGCGTTCTTGCAGGCACTTGTTCGGTCGAAGGAGACATGGAGTCGAGCATTTCTCGAGGAAATGCATCCGCATATGCATGAGGACTGCATAATGGCTGACGAAGGGTACATTGAGCACATGAATCTCAGGAAGCCAGAACCGGCTGTCAACGCGCTGATTTTGAGAGAACTTGGGGATCGTGCTCAGCAGGGCCTTGATCCACTCGACGGGATGGAACTGATGTACGAAATAGGACAAAGAAGCGTGGGGGAGTTTCTTTCGGGCGCGTTTACTGCCGGGTAGTCATCCAACCGGCATTGGTGAACTGAGTAGTTTGTTCAACCGTCTTCGACCTCTCAATCAAACAAACTTGACACGCTCTCTTCGTGGTTAATGCGCTTGATGGCTTCGCCGATGAGCGGGGCGATGGAGATGCGGCGGATGTTCTTGCAGGCGGCGACTTCGGCGGTGGCGGCGATGGAGTCGGTGATCACCATGCTCTTGAGGCTCGAGCCCTGGATGCGCGCCACCGCGCCGCCCGACAGCACGCCGTGGGTGGCGTAGGCGCAGACGTCCTTGGCGCCGTTCTTGAGCAGCGCGTCCGCGGCGTTGCAGATGGTGCCGCCGGAATCCACGATGTCGTCGATCAGGATGCAGGAGCGGCCCTCGACGTCGCCGATGATGTTCATCACCTCGCTCTCGCCGGCGCGCTCGCGGCGCTTGTCGACGATGGCCAGATCGCAGCCCAGCCGCTTGGCCAGCGCGCGGGCGCGCACCACGCCGCCCACGTCGGGCGAGATTACCATGAGATGGTCGCCGGTGCCGAGGAAATCCTCGATGTCCTTGGCGATGATCGGCGCGGCGTAGAGATTGTCCGTCGGGATGTCGAAGAAGCCCTGGATCTGGCCGGCATGGAGATCGACGGTGAGCACGCGGTGGGCGCCGGCCTCGGTGATTAGGTTGGCGACGAGCTTGGCGGAGATCGGCGTGCGCGGGCCGACCTTGCGGTCCTGCCTTGCGTAACCGAAATAGGGGATCACCGCGGTGATGCGCCGGGCCGAGGCGCGCCGCAGCGCGTCGATCACGATCAGCAGCTCCATCAGGTTGTCGTTCGCCGGGAAGCTCGTCGACTGGATGACGAACATGTCCTCGCCGCGCACGTTCTCCTGCACCTCGACGAACACTTCCATGTCGGCGAAGCGGCGCACCTGGGCCTTGACGAAGGGCAGCTTGAGATGGGCGCCGATCTTCTCGGCCAGTTCCTTGTTGGAGTTGGCGGCCAGGAGCTTCATGTGTCGCGCTTCAGCCATGGACGCCCCGACTCTCGATGTGAAGGTTTGTTGAAGGCTTCTAGCAAGCGGGGGCGAGGGGGTAAATGCGGCTTTCTTCCTGCAGCGAATGCTTCCTCCCCCGCGAGAGCGGGGAGGGGGACCGGCGAAGCCGGTGGAGGGGGGACGGCGGTGGCGAAGAATTGTTTTCGCCAACAGACGCACCCCCTCCGTCTCGCGCGCTTCGCGCATGATCCACCTCCCCCGCTCTCGCGGGGGAGGAAGCGCGATTTACCTCAGCACGATCGCGGAAATCTGGCGGCCGTAGCCGGGTTCGCCGCGATGAGTGGACCGGCGGAAGCTGAAGAAATCCGCATCGTGCGAATAAGTGTCGCGGAACACGCCTTCGACGTGATCCACGCCGGCTTCGCGCAACCTGTGGACAACATAGCCTTCGAGGTCGAAGCGGAAATGCCCGGCGCGTCCGGCCAGCATGAAGAATCGCGCCAGCGTCGAATCGGCCGCCGTGAAACGGTCGTGGAATTCCGGCCCCACCTCGTAATTCGCCTGGCTGATGCAGGGTCCGGCCGCCGCCGCCACGCGCTCGCGCACCGCGCCCAGCGTTTCCATGGCGGTGAGCACAGCGTCGATCACGCCGGCGAACGCGCCCTTCCATCCGGCATGGGCCGCGCCGATCACGCCGGCCTGCGCATCGTGGAGCAGGACGGGCGTGCAGTCTGCGGTCAGGATGCCCAGCGCGATGCCCGGCGTCGCCGTCGCCATCGCGTCGGCATGCGCGCCCTGGCCCATCTCCCACGGCGCGTTGACGATCACGGCCCGGGCGCTGTGCTCCTGGTGCAGCGTGACGAGGTGCTGGGCGGCCAGCGCCGCGCGCACCCGCTCGCGATTGGCGGCGACGGCGGATAGATCGTCTCCCGATCCAGGCCCGCAATTGAGCGTGGCGTAGAGACCGGCCGAGACGCCGCCTTCGCGCCCGAAGAAGCCGTGCGCGGCCTCCGGCAGATCGCGGGCCTTGAGGTTGAACATGGATCAGAATCCGTCCGGTGTGCGGGCGCCTGGGGGCAGGATGGCCATCGCCTTGAACAATCTGCCCATCTGGTCCGGATCGATCAACCGCGCGACCCTTCCGAAGATGTCCGCGGCCGCGGCGGGGTCCGCCGTGGCGAGCTCACGGGCCCTGTCGCGGATGCCCAGCGCGTCGAGGAAATCGCCCTGCTCGACGGGGCCGAACACGGCGGCGCCTTCGTCCTTCGCCGCCTGGGCCAGCGCCGCGAAATCGACATGGGCGGACAGATCGTGCTGCCCCGGCTCGGCGAGCAACCCCTGGAACATGCCGCCGCCGATGGCCTGGAAGGTCTCGCCGAAGCCCGCGCCCGCGCCATAGCCGTAATCCACGATCAGCGCGACGCCGCCCTTGCGCGCAATCGCGTGCGCGATCTCCGCGACCATCGCCGTCGCCGCCGGGCACACTTCGTAGACCGCGCCGGTCTCCGCGATCCCGCGCTCGGGCAGGCTGAGCGGCACGGCATCCGGCGACAGCGCGAAGGCGAGCGCGCCGCCCGCGTCCAGCGTCACCATGCGCTCGCACCAGCCGCGTTCGGTCTTGACGAACTGGCGGATGGGCAGGGCGTCGAAGAACTCGTTGGCGAGCAGGAACAGCGGCCGGTCCAGGCCCGCATCCTCGATCCGGCCGCACCATTTGAACGCCACGTCCCAGCCCTGCACGAGATCTTGCTGCTTGGCGATCAGCACGGGATTGGTTTCCACCAGCGCCACGTCGACGGCCTTGAGGAATCCGGGCATTGCGTCCCCGGCATTGAGCACGTCGTTGATGAGCAGGCCGCGGCCCGGCCCCAATTCCACCAGCCGGGCGGGCGCGGGCTTGCCCGCCTCGTGCCAGCATTGAACCGTCCACATCCCGAGGAGTTCGCGGAAAATCGGGCTGATCTCGGGCGCGGTCGCGAAATCCGTCATGATCGGATCGCCCGCCGCGTAGTAGCCGTATTGCGGATCGTGCAGCGCCAGGGTCATGAACTGCGCCACCGAGATCGGTCCCTGCGCCGCGATGAGCCCCGCGATGCGGCTCGCCAGCGCGTTCACGCGGCGGCGCCTCTGGGCTTGCGATAGGCCAGCCACAGCACGAACACCCCGCCCGCGAAGAACAGGATGGACAGCGCCTGGCCCATGCTCACCCCCGCCAGGAACGGCGCATCCGGCTCGCGGAAGAATTCGCAGATGTAGCGCGTCACGGCATAGCCGATGAGGAAGATTCCGGCGGCGAGGCCAGGCCGCTCCTGCCAGCGTAACACGCGGATGCCGATCTGCAGGATGGCCAGCAGCAGCAAGCCCTCAAGTGCCGCTTCGTAGAGCTGGCTGGGATGGCGCGGCAGGTGATCGCCCGCGCGCGGGAATACCATCGCCCACGGCACGTCAGTCGGCTTTCCCCACAATTCGCCGTTGTTGTAGTTGGCGAGCCGGCCGAAGAACTGGCCGATGGGCTCCACCGCGCACACCAGATCGCCGATGGAAAGCAGCGCCAGCTTGCGCCGCCGGCAGAACCACACGATCGCCAGGATCACGCCCAGCGCCGCGCCGTGGAACGACATGCCGCCGTTCCAGGCTTCGAGAATCGTCCAGGGATGGTAGAAATATTCCTGCGGCATGCCGTGGCAGGCGGCGGGGTCGGGCGTCACGCTGCACAGCAGGATCCCATAGATAAGGACATAGCCGAGCCGTCCGCCCAGGATGACGCCGAAGGTTACCCACACCACGAGGTCGCCGATGTCGTCCACCGTGGCGGGCGCCGTGCCGTTGAACGGCGGATTCGCCCACAGGCTCTTCTGCCGCACCATCTGGCTGATCAGCCACCAGCCGATGATGAGCCCCGCCAGATAGGCCAGCGCATACCAGCGGATCTCGACCGGCCCCCAGATGTGCAGCAGCACCGGGTCGGTGTGGTAGAAGGGAATGATCAAGGCCATGAAGGCGCCGCGAATAGCGAATAGCGAATAGCGAATAGGGGATTCTCCCGTTTTTTTCCACCCTATTCCCCATTCCCCATTCGCCATTCGCCATTCGCTATTCGCGCGTGCAGGGCTTATATGAAGCCAGGTGTCCCCCATGCAGACCGACAATCCGCTCCTCGATGGCCTCGCCCGGCTTTTCACCGACGCCGCGGGCGCGGCGCAATCCGTGCGCACCGAGATCGACACCTTCATGCGCCAGCGGCTCGAGACGCTCGTCGCCGACATGGACTTCGTGCCGCGCGAGGAATTCGAGGCGGTGAAGGCGATGGCCGCCAAGGCCCGTGCCGAGAACGACGCGCTCGCCGCGCGCCTCGCGGCGCTGGAATCCAGGCTGGTGGATAAACCCGCGAAGTGACTCACAATTTCGAGTCCGCGAATCCCCGCCTGTGAATCTCCGCGCGCCTTAACCAACAGGTTTCGCGTGCGGACTCTTGTGCGGCCACAAAATCTTGTGTCAGGTTGATCGCAACTGCTTCGTTTTGTGTCGCGAGGAGCCCGTGCCGATGACCTTGGCCCACCAGGAAGAGTTCCAGCCCGGCCCCCACCCGCTCGATCTGCTGGAGCGCTCGGTGGAGGACAATGGCTGGTCCTTCGAGCGCAGCGGGCGGGACGAGCTGAACCTCTCCGTCGCCGGGCGCTGGTGCGACCATCATTTCAGCTTCACCTGGCGCGAGGAGCTGCAGTCGCTGCACCTGTCGTCGGCCTTCGACATGCGCGTCAACGACAGCCGCCGCCACGACGTGGCCGAGCTTCTCATGTTCGTGAACGCCAAGCTGTGGATCGGCCACTTCGATCTGTGGCCCGAGGACGGCACGCTGCTGTTCCGCCACGCCATGATCTTCCCCGATGCGCGCGCCAGCGCCTCGCAATGCGAGGCATTGCTCAACCTCGCGGTCGAGGCCTGCGAATACTACTACCCGGCGTTCCAGTTCGTGCTGTGGGGCGGCAAGACCGCCGAGGAAGCCGTCGCCGCCGCCATCCTGGAATGCCAGGGCCAGGCCTGAGGCACTGAATCTCTCCCTTGTGGAGAGGTCGAGAACGCCGCGCGTTCGCGCTCCGCGATTGTTCGACCCGCCCGGCAAGCGGGGGTCAGAAGGAGCCTTCCATGGTCGAGATCGTCGGCCTGATCGCCTGCGTCATCTTCTGCATCGGTGTCCCGCTGCAGGTGAAGGCGATCCGCGACGGCACCGCGTTCCGCAAGGCGCCGGAAAAGCGCGACATGATCGTCGCGGCCACGCTGAAGCAGTTCAGCCTGCTGTCCTGGCTCGGCATCGGCTTCGGCGTGATCGAGATCGCGCTGGCCTTCGTCGAGGATGAACCCGGCGAATGGATGTTCAAGCTGATCGCCGGAATCGTGTGGCTGGCGGCGAGCGCGCTCTCGTTCTGGGGCAAGCGCCAGATCGCGACCCTCCCCTCCGCTGCGGCGTGACGCGCGCCTACCGCTTCAACAGTCCGGCGATCTCGTCGATGGCGGATTGCGGGATCGCGGCAAGGCGCGGATCGGCGAGCGCCGATTGCCCCAGATACGCGGCATAGACGAATGCCGCGCGCGATGACGCCCTCTTTCCGCGCACCCCCGCCGCGGCGAACAGCCTGGTGATGTAAGCCACGCGCGTCCTGTCCACGGCCGCCACCGCTTCCGCGACGGACTTGTCCTGCGCCGCCCAATGGCGCACGGCGCGGTCCAGCCGGTTGTCCGCCGCCATGGCCCGCTTCATCAGTTGGTTCAGGCGCTGGCCCTCGGCCACGCCGGCTTCCAGGTCGCCGACGATCCGGTCGGTCATGCGCAGCTGCCAGTGGCGCAGCAATTCCGCGTGGAAATCGGCGATATCGCGGAAGTGCCAGTAGAAGCTGCCGCGCGAGACCTTCAATGCCGCCGCCATGGGCACGACTTTGAGCGCCCCGGCGCCGGAGCGGGCCAGCGTGCGCAGGCCGTGATCAAGCCAATCGGTTTTCGTCAGCCGCGCGTCCATCGCCCAACCATACAGTGCTGTCTTGACTCGCCGCAACCGCGGTCCTAGCGTCCATACAGAGGTGTATGGTCATGGACGAGCACGCATTGGCCCTGGTGGCGGCGGGCGCATTGGGCAGCGCCGTGGCGCTCGTTCGCGGCGTGTTGACCCAGCGCCATCTCGTCGATCCGCTGATGCGGATGGCCGGCGGCGACCGGCGGATGCGGGCTTCGACCGTCCGGCTGGTGCCCGTGCTGCTGCAATTCAGCACCTATGCGTGGTTCCTCGGCGGGCTCGCGCTGATCGCGGCGGCGCTGTGGCTGGAGCCGAAGGCCAGGCTCGTCGTCTGCGCGATGGTGGGCGCCATTTACATCTTCGGCACACTCGGCAATCTTTGGGCGACGCGCGGCCGCCACCCCGGCTGGATGTTGCTGGGGGCGTCGACCGTGCTCATCGCATTCGGTGCGAGCACCCTCCAGATCTGAAGCGGCCGCCATGTCTCGAACCCCGGACCTCCTTCTCGTCGGCGCCGGGCATATGGGCGGGGCGCTGCTCAAGGGCTGGCTGGCGGCCGGGCGCGCTTGCGTCGCGGTGGTCGAGCCCGATCCCGCGCCCTGGCTGCGCAAGGACAGGCGCGTCACGCTGTTCAAATCCGTCGAGGAGGCGCGGGGCCGATACCGGGCCTGCGTCGTCGCGCTGAAGCCGCAGATCCTGAAGACCGAAGCGCCGCGCCTGGCGCCCATCGCGGAAACCGGCACGCTGATGATCTCCATCGCCGCCGGGACCACGATCCGGTCGCTGGCCAGGGCGTGGAGCCGGAAGGCGCGGATCGTCCGCGCCATGCCGAACCTGCCCGGCCAGATCGCAAAGGGTATCTCCGCGCTCTACGCGCCGGCCAACGTCCCGGCGAAGGATCGCGCGCTTGCCCAGTCGCTGCTGGCCGCGCTGGGCCAGACGGTGTGGGTGTCGCGCGAAGGCCTGATCGATTCCGTGACAGCGGTGTCCGGCTCCGGCCCCGCTTACGTCTTCCTTCTCGTCGAAGCGCTCGCCGCCGCCGCCCAGGCCGAGGGCCTGCCGCCGGATACCGCGAAGCGGCTTGCCCGCGCCACGATCACCGGCGCCGGCGCGCTGCTCGAGTGCGATCCCGCCGAAGCGACCACGCTGCGCCAGGGCGTCACCAGCCCCGGCGGCACCACCGAAGCCGCGCTCGCCGTGCTGATGGCGGAAGACGGACTCGCCGCCCTCATGGCCCGCGCCGTCGCCGCCGCGAACAGGCGGGCGCGGGAACTGGGCCGTTGACCGGTTCGCAACCCGCCGCTTGAAGGCGCGCGCGCCCGCGGGCACCATGGCCCCATGATCTATCTGAGGCGCCGCCCGCCACCGCCGCTCGACGGCTTCGTGGAATGCTTCTGGTACTGGCAGGGCGACGAGCCCCGTCACGCCAAGGACACGATCATGGCCACGGGCCAGCTCGGAATCCTGATCAACCTCAAGACCGACACCCTGTCCTGGTATGGCGGCGGGCGCTTCGACGTGCACAACCGCCTGAAGGGCATCGCGCTCTGCGGCACGCAATCCTCCGCCTTCGCCATCGACGCCTATCAGCCGCACATGATGGGCGTGCGCTTCAAGCCGGGCGGCGCGTATCCGTTCTTCGCCGCGCCGGCGCGCGAATTCGAGGACCGCCACATCTCGCTCGCCGACATCTGGGGCCCGGATGCGGAGCGCCTGCACCAGCGCCTCGTCCAGGCGCCCACGCCCGACGACAAGCTCGACATCCTGCAAGCCGCGATGATCGCCATGGCGCCGCGCGGTTTCGCCCATCATCCCGCCGTCGCGCTGGCGCTGCGCAGGCTGGCGCGCGGCCGGCCGCCCAGCGTGGCCGCGCTCGCGGCCGAGGCGGAGATGAGCCACAAGAAATTCATCCGCCTGTTCGCGGAGGAAGTGGGCTTCACGCCCAAATTGTTCGTGCGCATTGCCCGCTTCCAGCGCGTGCTCGAGCACATTTATTTCGCGCCCCAGGCCGACTGGGGTGACGCCGTGGAGCTGGGCGGCTATTTCGACCAGTCGCACTTCATCCGCGACTTCCGCGAATTCTCCGGCTTCACCCCCACCGACTACCTCATCCGCCGCGGCCCCTACATCCAGCACGTCCCGCTGGAGGCATGATCGGCCCACCCGCCGCGGGAGGCCGAAAGCCGTCGCGCGCGGCGCGCGGTTTTCGAGGAAGGCGACAGCTTGGACGCCCCGGGCCGCGGTGTCATGGCCCGTGGCTGCGGGTCATTCAGGTCATCGCGAATGATTCATCCAGCCCATCGAAAATTCGTGAGTGCCTCTGTGTCCTTGTGTGAGAAGTCTTTGCACGCAGGGACACCGAGGCACAGGGAAAGCGGCCTCCCAATTCGCAGCATGCAGAATCCACCTGGATGGTCCGCTGTCGCGGGCCATGACGGAAGTCCGTGGCGCGTTGTGCCGCATCTAGACTATCTCGGCCGGCTCCGCCCCGCGTGGATCCAGTTCCAGGGAGATCGGCGAGCCGGCTTCGGTCATGGGCTCGAAGCGCTCGCGGGTTTCCTGCGGCGGCGGGGATTTCACCGCCAGCCGCAGCAGCACGAAGGAACTGAACGCCACGTGCACCGCCGCGGTGTAGACGAAGAGCCACGCGATCCCCATCCGCGTCGTCACCATGGCCGCGATCACCGGGCCGATGGCGGCGGCGAGCGCGTTCAGCATCAGCAGCGTGGCGGAGGATTCCACGAACATCTCGCGCGGCAGCCGGTCGTTGGCGTGCGCCACCGACAATCCGTAGAGCGGCAGGTTGGTCACGCCGAACACGGCGACCAGCCCCAGCGCCCACCACGCGCCGCGCCCGCCGAACGCGGCCAGCGCCAGCCCCGCCGCGATCGCCGACAGCGACACCAGCAGGATGATCCAGCGCCGGTCCATGCGGTCCGACAGCCGGCCCAGCGGCATCTGGATCAGCGCGCCGCCCAGCGTGAAGGCGTTCATGAAGGCGGCGAGCAGGCCCTTGGTCAGGTGATGGTCGTGGGCATAGACCGGCGCCAGCGTCCACACCGCGGCGTTGGCCAGCCCCACAGCCACGCAGCCCGCCACGCCCACCGGCGCCAGCCGGAACATCCGCATGGGATTGAGCGCGGGCACCGCCACCGGCTTGGGCTGCGGCAGCCGCGTCAGCCCCACCGGGATCAGGCACAGCGCGTAGAAGATGGCCGACAGCGAGAACAGCGAGAAGCTCGTCGGCCGTCCCGCGGTGTAGAGCCATTGCCCCAGCACCAGGCCCAGATAGTTCACCGTCATGTAGGCGGCGAAGATGCGCCCGCGGGTCTCGGCGGTGGCGCGGTCGTTGAGCCAGCTCTCCACCGTCATGTAGAGGCTCGCCGCCGCGAAGCCGAAGGTCGCGCGCGCCACGATCCAGGAGACCTCGCCGAACCACAGCGACTGCATCAGCGGCGTCACCGCCGACAGCGCCGCCGCCACCGCGAAGGTCCGGCTGTGGCCGACCCGCGCCAGCAGCCGGGGCCCGGCATAGCAGCCCGCGATGAAGCCCACATAATAGGCCGAGCCGATGATGCCGATGACGAGGTCGGAGAAGCCCGCGATATGGGCGCGCACCGGCGTGACGGTGCCAAGCAGCCCGCTGCCCACCAGCAGGATGAGCACCGAGGCAAGGATCGCGGCGACGGACAGAAGCTGCTTGCGCATGGCGGAACTGGCTAATGCGGCGCGCTTATGGTGTCAAAAGAGGGCGGATGTGGGGCGTTCTTCAACCTCCCCGCAAGGGGGAGGTTGGGCGTTACCGGAAATTGCACACCGAGAAGCCGTCGGCGCCGCCGGAGAAGACGGTGCGGGCGATGAAGAAGCCCGATACCACGATCACCAGCAGCACGGTGACGATGATCGGCAGGTATTTCTCGATGAACACGCGGGCGCGGTCGCCCATGGCGTAGAGCGCGGTGGCCACCAGCATGAAGCGGAAGGTGCGCGTCACCGTCGACAGCGTCACGAACAGCAGCAGCGGCAGGTGCGCGAAGCCCGACGCGATGGTGATGAGCTTGTAGGGGATCGGGGTGATGCCCTGGAGCACGATGAGCGGCCCGCACTTCACGAAGGTGTGCTGGAAGGCCGCGATGTCCCCGCCCATGCCGTACATTTCGATGAGCCATTTGCCGACGGAATTGTAGAGCAGCGAGCCCAGCGCGTAGCCGAGCAGCCCGCCGATCACGCTCCACAGCGCCGTCCACGCCCCCAGCGCGAAGGCGCGCTTGCGCTGCGCCAGGATCATGGGGATCATCATCACGTCGGGCGGCATGGGAAAGAACGAGCTTTCCGCGAACGACAGCGCCGCCAGCACCCACCACGCCCAGGGCCCTTCGGCGTGACCGAGCACCCACGCATAAAGACGGCGCAGCGGCGACTTCCGCGCTTGGGCAATTCCGTTCGACATGCGTGTTGTGGCGCCTCCAGGGGCGTCTTCCTAGCAACAGGGCGGCATCGGGTCCATGACTGATTTGCTCCCGAATTTCGCCCGTTCAAGGGGCTGCGCGCAGGATCTCGCGGGCAGGATCGCGCGCGCGCCGCGCGATGGCGCAGCCACCCGCCAGCTTGCCTCGCTAACCGCGTTTCACTAGGTTTTCGCCGATCGGAATTTGGTGGGCGAATGGCGCGCAAGGGCAGCAAAAAGCCGGTGAAATCCGGCCGCAAGGCACGGGCGAAACCGGCCGGGGCGCGCAGCGCGAAGAAGCCCGCCATGGCGAAAGCCGCCAAGCCGAGGCGTGCCGCGCCCGCGGCCAAACCGGCGCGCAAGCCGGCGGCCAAGACTGGTGCCAAGCCTGCTGCAAGTTCGGCCTCCAAGCCGGCCATGCCCGCGCCGCGACGGTTGCGCAAGGCGTCCGCGCGGCGCGGCGGCAAGCCGATGCGCGCGCCCGCGCCGCGACACAAATCCGGCAGCCGCGGGCCCATCGCGCGCGGCCCTTATGAGAGCGATCTCGACAAGACCGCCGCCAATTTCCAGTCGCTGACGCCGCTCACCTTCCTCGAGCGCGCGGCCAGCGTGTTCCCCGATCGCATGGCCATCGTCCACGGCATGCAGCGCATCACCTATGCCGAATTCCATGAGCGCGCGCGCAGGCTGGCTTCGGCGCTGGCCAAACACGGCGTCCGCAAGGGCGACACCGTCGCGGTGATGCTGGCCAACACGCCGCCCATGCTGGACGCCCATTACGGCGTGCCGATGTCGGGCGGCGTGCTCAACACGCTCAACACCCGCCTCGATGCGGCCGCGCTCGCCTTCATCCTCGACCATGGCGAGGCCAAGGTGCTGATCACCGACCGCGAATTCGCGCCCATCGTCAAGGAGACGCTGAAGCTCGCCAGGGCGCGGCCCTTCGTCATCGACTACGACGATCCCGAATTCCCCCAGACCGGCGAGATGCTGGGCGATATCGAGTACGAGGACTTCATCGCCGGCGGCGATCCCGATTACGCCTGGAAGCTTCCGGACGACGAGTGGGACGCGATCTCGCTCAACTACACCAGCGGCACCACAGGCAATCCCAAGGGCGTGGTGTTCCACCATCGCGGCGCCGCGTTGATGGGCTATGGCAACATCCTGGCCGCCAACATGCCGCGCCACCCGGTCTATCTGTGGACCCTGCCGATGTTCCACTGCAACGGCTGGTGCTTTCCCTGGTCGCTGTCGGTGGTCGCCGGCACGCATATCTGCCTGCGCTGGGTGCGCGCCAAGGCGATCTTCGACGCGCTCGCCGACCACAAGGTGACCCATCTGTGCGGCGCGCCCATCGTGATGTCGACGCTGATCAACGCGCAGGACTCCGAACGCCGCCCCCTGCCGCACACGGTCGAGTTCATCACCGCCGCCGCCCCGCCGCCCGAAGCGGTGCTGGCCGGCATGGCGGAGGCCGGCTTCAACGTCACCCATGTCTACGGCCTGACGGAGACCTACGGCCCCGCCGTGGTCAACGAGTGGAACGCGGAATGGGAAGCGCTGGACAAGGGCCCGCGGGCGGCAAAGAAGGCGCGCCAGGGCGTGCGCTACCACGCGCTTGACGCGCTCACCGTGATGGATCCCGAGACGATGGAGACCGTGCCCGCCGATGGCGAAACACTGGGCGAGGTCATGTTCCGCGGCAACATCGTGATGAAGGGCTACCTGAAGAATCCCAGGGCGACGCAGGACGCCTTCGCCGGCGGCTGGTTCCACTCCGGCGATCTCGCCGTGCTGCATCCCGACGGCTACATCCAGCTCAAGGACCGCTCTAAGGACATCATCATCTCCGGCGGCGAGAACATCTCCTCCATCGAGGTGGAGGACACCCTCCTCAAGCATCCCGCCGTGATGTTCGTCGCCGTGGTGGCGAAGGAAGACGAGAAATGGGGCGAGACGCCGTGCGCCTTCGTCGAGCTCAAGCCAGGCCGGAGCGCCACGCCGGACGAGCTGATCGAATACTGCCGCCAGAACCTGGCGCGCTTCAAATGCCCCAGGCACGTGGTGTTCGAGGAAATCCCCAAGACCTCCACCGGCAAGATGCAGAAATTCAAACTCCGCGCGCGGGCGAACGCGATTTAGCGTACTTCAATCTCCCCAAGGGACGGGTTGGCGCTCCGCTGGACATTTGTATACACAATGTGTATATGGAATGTCTCGAACCACACGGCACCGGGAGCGTGCGATGGCCGCCATGCCCAGATCCAGTTCGCGCGCGCCGCGGCCGCGCAAGGAGGCGGTGGTCAACCTGCGCATGCCGCTCGCCATCCGCAACCTGATCGACAGCGCCGCCGGCGTGCTGGGCAAGACGCGCACCGCCTTCATCATCGAGAGCTCGCGCAAGCACGCCGCCGATGTGTTGCTCGACCAGCGCCTGTTCACGCTTGATGGGGCGCAGCACGGCGCGTTCCTGAAGGCGCTGGACGCACCGCCGCCCGCCAACGCAAAGCTCAAGCGGCTTATGGCCGGCGCCGCGCCGTGGGAGAAATAACGGCACCCACCGCCCTGGATGCGTCGCACGACGTATCGGAATTCGATTGCGGCAAGGCGGTACTGACGGACTGGTTGCGCGACAAGGCGGCCACAAGCGAGGGCAGGGGCGCGCGCACCTTCGTGGTGTGCGTGGGCAAGCGCGTCGTCGGCTACTACGCGCTCGCGGCGGGGCATGTGGAACGCGATCGCGCGCCGTCCAACATTGCGCGCAACATGCCCGATCCGGTTCCCGTCTTTGTGCTCGGCCGCCTTGCCGTGGACAAGGCATTCCACGGCAACCGCATCGGCGCCGGGCTTCTGAAGGACGCGCTCAAGCGCGCGCTCTCCGCCTCGCGGGATATCGGCGCCCGCGCCCTGCTCGTCCACGCCGTGGATGACGAAGCCGTGGCGTTCTATCTGCAATACAAATTCAGGCCGTTCCCCACCGACGCGCGCACGCTCTATCTCCCGCTCAGCCACGTGATGGCCGCGCTGTAGAACGGGTCACCGCCTCGCGGCGGCCGATTCAGCTACAATTAGAACGGGTTAGGAACATATTGAAATATCTACCTAGAGTAGGTATATTGCGGCCATGAGCGACCCAGACGCCGGCGGGCGGAAAGCGCGGACGGCCCGGGATATCGCCGGGGATACGGAATGCGAGCTCCACCGCCAGATCGCGGCCTTCACCGCGGAGCTGGAGAATTGCCTGCAAGCGGCCAGATCCGTCGGTGCGGCGGATGACGATCGCGGTCATGCGCGCGCGGGCGAGGTGGCCAACGCCCTGGCGCTGGGCCGTGCCAGCGCGAAGCTCGCCCTGGCGATGAGCAAGCTGCAAGGCCAGGTCAACCACAATTTCACCTACAACCACGCCACCAAGCCCGTGGAACTGCGCTTCCAGCCGCTGTATTCCCTGCGCGAGGACGTTCCCGAGGAAGCCGCGGAACGTGCGCGCCGAAACCGCATCATGGATGCGGCGACGGACCGGTATTACGCCAGCAGCCAGGCGGAAGCCGCCGGCACCTCCCCCTCCCCCGAAAGTTCGAGGTTCGAATAAATGGCGGAGTTGAGCCAACCGGGTGGCGAGGCCTGCCTCGCGAAGCCTGCCGATGCCTGGCGCAGGCGCGGCGGCCAGCCGGGCAATCGCAATCGCTACAGGCATGGTGCGTTCTCGCGCGCTGCCGCGGCGCGGCGCGCCAAGATTCGGGCGATGATCCGCAAGGCCGAGACGCTCATCGTCCGCGCGGGGATGGTTGCGCGCGCCCGCGCGGCGCTTCTGGCGCGGCGTGCGCGGGAAAGCGTGGCGCTATCGGGCAATCCCGGACTCGCGCCCGCCTACACCGGCAGGCGGATCGCGGCGCGCAGGCCGCCGCTGGCGCTCGCCTCCAGGGTGAGGTCGCCGCCATGGGCGCGGGCGATGTCGCGGGCGATGGCGAGGCCGAGCCCCGATCCTCCCTTCTGGAGATTGCGGCCCTCGTCGAGCCGGTGGAACGGACGGAACGCTTCCTCGCGGCGGCTTTCCGGAATCCCCGGCCCGTCGTCGTCGACCACGATCTCCACCGCCTGGTCGTTGCGCCTGAGCGCCACGTCGACATGCTTGCCGTGCTTGAGCGCGTTGTCGATCAGGTTGGTGGCGCAGCGCCTCAGCGCATTGCGGCGCACGCTGAGCACGATGCCGGGCTCGGTCTCCACCATCAGCCGCTCGGCGCCGGCGCCGCGCGCCCGGCTGGCCGCGGCGGCGGCGTCGCGCACGATGTCGGCGAGATCGGCGCTCTGGGATTCCTCGCCGCCTTCGCCGCGCGCGAAGTCGAGATATTCGTCCAGCATGTGCTCCATTTCGGCGATGTCGCCCTTGAGCGCCGTGGTGTCGGTGGCGCCGTCCATCATCGCGAGTTCGAGCTTCAGCCGTGTCAGCGGCGTCTTCAGGTCGTGGCTGACGCCGGCCAGCATGTCGGTGCGCTGCTGAAGGTAGCGCTCGATGCGCTCGCGCATGGTGATGAAGGCCTGCGCCGCGCGGCGCACTTCGGTGGCGCCATAGGGCTTGAAGTCCGGCACGCTGCGGCCCTTGCCGAAGGCCTCCGCGGCGCGGGCGAGGTTCTCGATCGGGCGCACCTGGTTGCGCAGGAACAGGATGGCGATGGCGAGCAGCACCAGCGACGAGCCCACCATCCACAGGATGAAGATGTCGACGTTGGAGGCGACCAGGCGTTTTCGCGGGATCAGAACGCGCAGCACGCCGTCCCTGGTCTGCACTTTCAGGTCGGTGAAATTGCCCAGGTCGCGCGAGGTGAAGGGATAGGTGATGCCGAACTGGTTGGCGAACACGGTGTTCATCGCGTCCTTCAGGTCGGCGCCGGAATGGCGGTAAGGGCCCTGAAGCTTGTCGCCCGGGGTGAAGCTGATCTGGTAGCCGAGGTTGCGGTTGGCCATGTCGAGCATGGCCTGGCGCGTCTTGCCGGGCGGATTGCTTTCCTCGATGTTGATGAGGAAGGCCACGTCCGCCGCAACGCCGCGGGCCATGCGCGCCGTCATGATGTCGTAATGGCGCTCGAAGAACACATAGGTCACGACGCCCAGCAGCAGCACCACCGGCGCCACGATGATGATCAGCGAGCGGCCGAACAATCCGCGCGGCATGGCGCGCTTCACGATGCGGAACGGCCGCGGGCGTTCGAGTTTGAGCGGCGCCATCTTCAGCCGGGCCATTCAGGCCACCCGGTCCGGCACGAGGACATAGCCCACGCCGCGCACGGTCTGGATGTAGAGCGGCAGCTTGGGATCGTCCTCGATCTTGCGCCTGAGCCGCGTCACCTGCACGTCGATGGAGCGCTCCAGCGTCACGCCCAGCCGCGTGCACAGATCGGTGCGCGAGAACGGCCGGCCGGCATTGGCGGCGAACAGCTTCAGCAGCGCGCTCTCGCTGGTCGTCAGCCGCACCGGCTTGCCCTTGCGGCGCAGCTCGCCGCGTTCCGGATCGAACACCGCTTCGCCCATCTTCACCTCGCGATGGGGCGAGGCGGCGACCGGCGCCGCGCGCCGCAGCAGCGCGCTCACCCGCAGCACCAGCTCGCGCGGCTCGAACGGCTTGGGCAGGTAGTCGTCGGCGCCGTGCTCGAGGCCTTCGATGCGGTGCCCGGCCTCGCCGCGCGCCGTCAGCATCAGGATCGGCACCTGGCTCTGGCTGCGGATGGAGCGGGTGAATTCCAGCCCGCTTTCGCCCGGCATCATCACGTCCACGATGAGAAGGTCGAACGCCATGCTCTTCATCAGCGCGCGCGCTTCGGCCGCGTCGGCCGCCGCGCTGACGCGGAAGCCGTTGGTGGAGAGATAGCGTTGCAGAAGCGCGCGCAGCCGCTCGTCATCGTCGATGACGAGGAGATGGGCGTCGTCCGCCGCCGCGCCGTTCATGGCATGCGCTCCGTCTTTCGCGCGCGCCGCTCGCCCGCGAGGCCGCCCAGCACGCGGCGGAATCCGGCCACCGCATCCGGGCCGGCTTCGCGGAAGGCGCGCACCAGCTTGGGGCGCTGTACATCCCACAGCGCGGCGTCCAGCGCGCCGCCCTTGGCGGTCAACTTTAGTTGCCGCATGCGACGGTCGCGCAGGCCCGGCTTGCGCTCCACGACGCCGCCGGCGAGCAGGTCGTTCAGCACGCGGTTGAGGCTTTGTTTCGTGATCTTCAGGATCGCCAGCAAGTCCGCTACCGAAAGCCCGGGATTGCGCGCAATGAAATACAACGCGCGCCGGTGCGCCCGTCCCAATCCGGCTGCTCTCAGCGCCGCCTCGCCGCTCGCGAACATGTCGGTAAAGGCGAAGAACAGCAGGTCCATGCCTTGCTTCAACTCCTCGTCTCGCAGATATAGCGGGGAAGCGGACGGGCGCGGCTCGTTCGGCATTACGTCAGGCATGCTGACTAATTTGTCCGGCCTCGCGCGTTTGCGCAAGGGCGGTGATTTTCCAGACCCGCGACGCCGGCAGACCCGCGGCGCTCAAGAAAGGTATCCCATGGCCGCCCCCGCTGTTCCGCCCTTCGACGACCGCGACGGCCAGATCTGGTTCGACGGCAAGCTCATCCCGTGGCGCGAGGCCGACGTCCATGTGCTGACCCACGGGCTGCACTATGCCTCCAGCGTGTTCGAGGGCGAGCGGATGTATTCCGGGCGCATCTACAAGCTGGAGGAGCACACCGCGCGGCTGTTCGAATCCGCCCGCATCCTCGACATGGAAATCCCCTTCACCGAGGCCGAGATCGGCGATGCCTCCACCGCGGTGTGCCGCGCGATGGGCTTCGAGGACGCCTATGTGCGCCCGGTGGTGTTCCGCGGCAGCGAGCAGATGAGCGTGGCCGCGCCAAAGGCGAAGATCCATGTCGCGATCGCGGCGTGGAAATGGGGCTCCTATTTCGATCCCGCCAAGAAGATGGAAGGCATCCGCCTTACGCTGTCGCGCTGGAGGCGCCCGGATCCCGAAACCGCGCCCACCAGATCCAAGGCCGCCGGCCTCTACATGATCTGCACCATCTCCAAGCACGAGGCCGACCGGGCCGGCTTCGACGACGCTATCATGTACGACTATCGCGGCTATGTGGCCGAGGCGACTGGCGCCAACGTGTTCTTCGTCCAGGACGGCACGCTCGTCACGCCGACGCCGGATTGCTTCCTCGACGGCATCACCCGGCGCAGCGTCATGGCGCTGGCCCGCGCCCGCCAAATCCCGGTGATCGAGCGTCACATCAGGCCGGAAGAGATGTCCGGCTTCAGCGAATGCTTCCTCACCGGCACGGCGGCCGAAGTCACGCCGGTGCAGCAGATCGCGGACTACAGGTTCAAGCCGGGCCGCATCACCGAAACCCTGATGACCGACTACATGACCGACGTCCGCCGCCCGGTATCGAGCGTGAATCTGACGGCGGCGTGACTTTCTTCCCCCATTTTGCGGGGAAGAAAAAGTCTACGCCGTCTTGTCCAGGCTCACCGGCTTCAGTTGCGGCGTCTTGGTGACCGCGCTTTCCGGGCGCAGGTGACCGTCGATATAGGCGCCGGATTCGATGCGGATGTCCTGGTGGATCACGTCGCCGGACATGCGCGCGGTGCCGGTCAGGATCACTTTCTTCGCCTCGATCTTGCCTTCGATGGCGCCCGACAGTTCGACCTCGTCGCCGGAGACCGTGCCGCGCACCTTGGCACCGGGACCGACCTTGACCGAAAGGCCCTTCACGTCGCCTTCGATCTGGCCGTCGACCTGGATGTGCTCGGAGCTTTCGAGCTGGCCGGTGATCTTGAGAGCCTTGGAGATCACCGACGTCGAAGCCTGCGAGGCCGGCATGGCAACGGCCTGCGGGCGGCGGGCTTCGGAAGAGAGCGGGGATTGCGTCGCGTGCGTGTCGGGCATGGGTGTCGTCCTTCCTTGAAGTGGCGTGGCCTGAAGTTGAGAGGGCTGGGATTGCGAGGGCCGGGTTTGCTCCGGCGGGCTCTGCGGCTTGCTTTCATTGCGGGAGAAGATGCTCATGGCTGCGTCTCCGGAAGTTCGGTGAGGGATTCGAAATATTGCGGCGGCCGCCACGGCATGCGGCCTTCGAAGCGCGCGCCGCGTGCGACGCTGACTTCGTGGTGGAAGATGCGGCCCGAGACGTCGGCCTTGTCCTCGAGCGCGACGCTGGTTGCGAAGATGCGACCCGTGAAACGCCCGGCGATGCGCACGGCGCGGGCGCGGATGTCGCCTTCCACACAGGCGCACTCCGCCACGATCAGCACATCGGCATCGATGCGCCCCCGCACGCGGCCCAGGATGACGAGCTCGCCTTCGGTTTCGAGATGGCCGGTGACCGCGAGCCCGCGCCCGAGTTCGGACGGGAGCAAGGATTGCGCGTCGCGCGCGGACGCGTTTCGGGCCTTGAGGGCGAACATGGACGCGGGCCTTCCCAACCCCAACAACCGGCCCCCGCCGCTCGCCCGTGGCCCAAGCATGGCCCGGATAGAAAAGCGGGTGCAAGGGGTTATCGCAAATCCGCGCGAAGCTTTTGTGCCAGGCCGCGGCCGCCCGGAAAGCCCGGGTTCAGCCGAAAATCCTTTCGGCCCGGGAGAGGTCGCCGTCGAGCCGCGCCATGGTCTTGGCCATGTCCTTGCCGTCCTCGAGCCAGGCGGGAAACGCCCGCGCCATGGCGCCGGCCAGCGCCAGCGCGCGCAGCGGGATCGCCGGGCCGGTGTCGGCTTCGGCGAGCGCGAGCAGCCAGCTTGCCGCCGTCACGATGTCGGCGCGCGCGGCCAGCAGCGACAGTGGATCGCGTCTGAGCCCTTCATAGAGGGAGCGCAGCGCGGGCTTGCGGTTATTGCTGGCCTCGAACCACGTCATCGCCACGTCGAAGACGCGGTCGCGGGCGGAAGACTCCGCATCGGCGCGATAGCGCTTGGCCGTGTCGTCGCCCAATCTGGTCAGGATCAATCCGATCAGCGCGGGCTTGCCGTTCGCGATGGGCCGCAGCTGCGTCAGCGGCAGCTTCGCGGCCTTTGCCGCCATGGCCAGCGTGAGATCGCGCCACGCCGTCTTCGCCAGAAGGCGCAGCGCGGCGTCGGCGAGCTTGGCGGAGGGGTTGGCGGCCTTGGCCATGGCGCGAGCATCGCGCCGCGCTCAGCGCTCCGTCAATGTCCAGGCGTGGCCGGCGGGATCGGATATGCGCGCACGACGGCCGCCTTCGTTGGGATTGACTTCGATGGCGCGGGTCAGTTTCGCGCCCGCATCCAGCGCGCGCTGGAGCGCCGCGTCGAGATCGTCGACCTGGAGCCACAGATTGACCGTCGTGCCGCCCAGCGCCGTGGGGTTCCTCACGCCGATGGATTCCATCGTCTGATAGCCGTCGGCCAGATAGAGCACGCTGTCGCCAAGCCGGAATTCGGAATGCCCGATCTTGCCGTTATCCGGATCGACCCAGCGCATGATCTCGGTGGCCCCGAGGCCGGCGACATAGAAGTCGAGCGCTTTGGCCGCATCGGCGGCGATCAGATAGATGGAGACGGACGTGCGCGTGTCGGCCATGGCGATGCTCCTGCTGCAAGGCCATCACAGCATAGCGCCGGGCAAATCGATTGTAGAAAATTCCCCCTACTCGAACTCGTCGCCCGCCGGCAGATGCTCCGGCTCGAAGGGCTGCTCCTCGGTGCCGGTCACGATTCCGGCCGTGGTCTCGGCGATGGGACGCAGGGTCTCGCCCTTCTTGTGGGCGCGCTTCTCGGCGCGCTCGCGCTTGACGGCGGCGCGCTGCACGGCGAGGTCGAGCTCAAGCTGCGAGCACAGTCCCAGGGTCACCGGGTCCACGGCCTTGATGTTGGTCGCGTTCCAGTGCGAACGCTCGCGGATCTTCTGGATCGTGGCTTTGGTGGTGCCGATCAGGCGCACGATGTCGGCGTCGGTGAATTCCGGATGATTGCGCAGGATCCAGTAGACCGCGTCCGGCTTGTCCTGGCGCTTGGAGACGGGGGTGTAACGCGGCGCCTTCTTCAGCTTGACCGCCGGCATCTTGTGCTTGGGCGGCGCCATCTTCAGCCGCCTGGCGGGGTCCTTCTCCGCCTCCTCGATCTGCTCGCGGGAGAGCTGGCCGGTCGACACCGGATCCTGGCCCTTGATGCCCTTGGCCACGTCCTCATCGGCGATGCCCTTCACCTCGAGGGGATGCAGCCCGCAGAAATCGGCGATCTGCTCGAAGGTGAGCGAGGTGTTGTCGACCAGCCAGACGGCGGTGGCCTTGGGCATCAGGGGTTTCGCGGCTTCGGCCATGGCAAACAGTCTTTCCTTTCCCGGGCGGGGCCGTCGGGCCACCGTCCCTTCGCTCGAGGGTTAACGATTTCGAGGAAGGCGCGTGTTCTATCCAATCCGGGTCCGCGAAAGCAACGGTTTTCTGCGGCCCGGAGCGATTTTGCCCCGGACTCAGCCCGAAACCAGCAATATTTTCCCGATATGCGCGCTGCCCTTCATCCGCTCATGGGCGGCCTGCGCGTCGGCAAGCGGGAAGATGCGGTCGACCACGGGCTTGATCGTGCCCGCTTCGATCAGCGGCCAGACTTCGCGCAGCAGTGCGTCGCGGATTGCGCCTTTTTCGTCGTTTGTGCGGCCGCGCAGGGTGGTGGCCAGCAGGGACAGTCGTTTCATCAGCATCGGCGCGAAGTTCACCTGCGCGCTCAGGCCTTTCATGTAGGCGATGTTGACGATGCGGCCCCACACCGCGGCGGCGGCCATGTTGCGCTGGATGTAGTCGCCGCCCACCATGTCGAGGATGACGTCCACGCCCTTGCCCGCGGTCGCGTCCTTCACGACATCGACGAAATCCTGTTCGTTGTAGTTGATCGGTTGTCCGCCGAGGCGCTCGATGGCGGCGCACTTGTCCGCGTTCGCCGCGGTGGAGAACACGGTGTGCCCGCGCGCGGCGCAGAGCTGGATCGCCGCGGTGCCGATGCCGCTGGCACCGCCATGGATCAGTACGCTATCGGACGGTTTGAGGCGCGCGGAATCCACCAGGTTGGTCCAAACGGTGAAATGCACCTCGGGCAGGGCGGCTGCGTCGACGAGCGACACGCCCATGGGCACCGGCAGCAGGCATTTGGGGGAGGCGACCGCGAATTCCGCATAACCGCCGCCGGGGATGAGGGCGCAGACCGCATCGCCCGCCTTCCACCCGGTCACGTCCGTGCCGAGTTCGGCGATCATGCCGGACACTTCCATGCCCAGCGTGTCCGGCGCGCCGGGCGGTGGCGGATAGAGGCCTTTCGCCTGGGCCAGATCGGCATGGTTGAGGCCTGCGGCGGCGACTGCGATGAGCACTTCGCCCTGGCCCGCCCTAGGCTTGGGAATCTCGTGCAGCGACAGGTGGTAGTCGGGGCCGGGATTGTCGACGCGGATGGCTCTCATCGGGCTTGCGCAGGCTGGCGTGGCGGATTGAGATTAACGGGCGAAACGGAGCCCGGCCATGCCCATCGATCCCGAGGAATTGCTGCCCCGCAAAAAGCCCGGCACCGAGATCGCATTGGGACAGGATCTGTCCACGCTGTCCGCGCATGAGCTGGAAGCGCGGATTGCCGCAATGCAGGACGAGATCGCGCGCTGCCGCGAAGCGATCGATTCCCGGCACGCCACGAAAAACGCCGCTGATGCATTTTTCCGCAAGAGTTGACCGTGCCCGCGCGCCTCATGTGAACGCGCGGCCGCGTAAATCTTAACGTGGAACCGTTAAGCGTTGCCGGTCTGCAACCAATTTTCATGTTGTTCGCGGGTAAGTATTCGCGAGGCCTTGCGCGCGCGGCGAAGCTTGTTAGCCTCCCGGCCACCACGCGCACTTGAGGGGTCAATCGCGCCATGTCGCATCCGGAAACCTCCGACGACGATTTCCGAGACCTCACCATCCAGTCCTTTACCGACTCCGCGCTGTTCGAGCGCACGTTCGACGAAGGCATGTCGCTGGTGGAGGAGACCGCGCGCTATCTCGACGGCCGCGGCCGCCAGGAATCGCGCGACCTACCGCGCAAGGCCGCACTCCTCTACGCCGGCGAAAGCATGCGCGTCACGACGCGGCTGATGCAGGCAGCGAGCTGGCTGCTCATCCAGCGCGCCGTGCGCGAGGGCGAGATGGATTCCGACATGGCGGCGAGCGAGCGCTACCGTCTGGGCTCCAAGGAGATCTGCTTCGGCGGGCGCGGCGAGAGCGTGGAAATCCTGCCCGCCAAGCTGCGCGATCTTCTCGACCGCAGCGACAATCTCTATCGCCGCATCGCGCGGCTCGACGACGTGCTGTTCAACAACGCCAAGCCGCAGCCCGGCGTGCACGCGCATTTCGACCGCCTCAACGAGGCGTTCGGAAAGAAGACCAATTAAAAAAGCAGCCTACTTCACGTAGTCCTTGAACCGCGCGTTGAAGCGGGTCAGGCGACCGCCGCGGTCGATCAGCTGCTGCTGGCCGCCGGTCCATGCCGGATGCGTGGTGGGATCGATGTCCAGCGTCAGCTTCTGGCCTTCCTCGCCCCAGGTCGTGCGGGTCTTGTAGCTCGTGCCGTCGTTCAGCTGGACGGTCACGAAGTGATAGCTGGGGTGGATGCCCTTTTTCATGGCCCTGGCCTCGTTCGGAAGGCGCGGCTTATAGGCGAAAGGGCGGGGGAAAGGCAAGGCGCGGCGATCCGCCGGGCCTCCAATGGGCGGAAAGGCTGGTTTTACGGCCTCCGGACGCCTAAATATCCACCCATGTCGCAGACGGGCGAGGAATTTGCCAACGAGATCCAGCGCGTAGCCGGGGCCCGGCCCAGGGCCCGGTCGCTGCGGCCGTTACGCCAGCTGCTTCCGTTCCTGGCACCCTATCGCTGGCAGATGGGGGGCGCCTTCGTGGCCCTGGTCTGCTCGTCCACCGCCAGCCTTTTCATCCCGCCGGCGATCGGCATGCTGGTCCAGCACGGCTTCAGCCAGACGCTGGCCAGCCACATCGACCAGTACTTCTTTCCCCTCATCGGCCTTGGCTTCGTGCTCGCCTTTTTCACGGCGGTGCGGTTCTACTTCGTCACCTGGCTGGGCGAGCGGGTGGTGGCCGATATCCGCAAGGCCGTGTTCGACCACGTGGTCGGCCTCACGCCCTCGTTCTTCGAGCTCACCCGCACGGGCGAAGTGCTCTCGCGCCTCACCGCCGACACCACGCTGATCCAGACCGTGGTCGGCTCCTCGGCTTCGGTCGCCGCACGTAACGCCGTCATGCTGGTCGGCTCGTTCACGCTTCTCTTCATCACCAGCGTGAAGCTGACCGCGCTGGTGCTCGCCATCGTGGTGCTGGTGCTGATCCCGCTCATCATGTTCGGCCGCTGGGTGCGAAACCTGAGCCGCCGCAGCCAGGACCGCATCGCCGACACCAGCGCGCGGGCCAGCGAGACGCTCAATGCCGTGCAGACCGTGCAGGCCTTCACCCATGAGGACGCCGAGCGCAGAGCCTATGGCGGCGCGGTGGAAAGCTCCTTTACCATCGCGATCGAGCGCACCCGCGCCCGCGCCGTGATGACGGCCGTGGTGATGTCCGCGATCATCGCCTGCATCGTCGGCGTGTTCTGGGTCGGCGCGCACGACGTCGTCGCCCACCGCATGTCGGTCGGCCTGCTCACGCAGTTCGCGGGCTACGCCATCATCTTCGTCTCCGGAATGGGCGCGCTGTCGGAAACCTGGGGCGATCTCCAGCGCGCGGCAGGCGCATCCGAACGGCTGGCCGAACTGCTCCATGTCGAGCCCGACATCCGCGCGCCGGAAAATCCAAAGGCGCTGCCGGCGCGGGCGCGGGGCGCCATCGCGTTCGAGAATGTCGGCTTCCACTATCCGTCGCGGCCCGATGCACCGGCGCTGCATGGATTCTCGCTCGACATCGCGCCGGGCGAGGCGGTGGCACTCGTCGGACCGTCCGGCGCCGGCAAGTCGACCGTGTTCCAGCTTCTCCTGCGCTTTTACGCGCCGCAATGCGGCACCATCCGGTTCGACGGTGTGGACATCGCCGAGCTCGATCCGACGGATTTGCGCCGCCACATCGCCATCGTGGCGCAGGATTCCGTGATCTTCTCCGGCACCATCGCCGACAACGTCCGCTACGGCCGCACCGGAGCCAGCGACGAGGAGGTGCGCCGCGCCGCCGAAGCCGCGGCCGCCGCCGAGTTCATCGAGCCGCTGCCGCTGGGCTACCAGACCGTGGTTGGAGAGCGCGGCACCACGCTCTCGGGCGGCCAGCGCCAGCGCATCGCCATCGCCCGCGCCATCCTGCGCGACGCGCCGCTGCTGCTGCTCGACGAAGCGACGAGTGCCTTGGACGCGGAGAACGAGCGGCTGGTGCAGACGGGCCTCGCCAACCTCATGGCCGGGCGCACCACCATCGTCATCGCCCATCGCCTGGCGACCATCCAACGCCTGAAGCGCATCGTGGTGATGGACCAGGGCCGCATCGTCGGCGAAGGCAGCCACGCCGAACTCGTCGCCCGCGGCGGCCTCTACAAGCGGCTCGCCGATCTCCAGTTCAGCCAGGGCGTGGCGTTGGCCGGGTGATGAAGGACATCGTCGTCATCGGCGGCTCCAACGGTGCAGGCAAGACGACAGCGGCGAGAACGTTGCTGGGCGAAAAGATCGAAGTGGCGGAATTCATCAACGCTGACGAGATCGCGCGAGCCCTTTCGCCGCGCGATACCGAAGCCGCCGCAATTGCGCTGGCCGCGTCATTCGAAGGGCGGTCACGCTATCCCGCCGGACGTGATTGCGCGGCGCTATCACGCCGGAATCGTCAACATGCGGAAGTTGTACCTACCTCTGGCGGATGTGGCTGCAATATACGATAATTCGGACGAAGGCCGCACATTGATTGCCGAGCAACTGCCGGGCGAGTTCTCGTGGTCCGAAATCCGGTGTGTTGGTCGAAGATGGAAAATGCAGACCGATGACAACCATGACGCCTAGGGAATTGTTGCAAGCCTTCGACGAAGGTCTTGAAGCGGCATCGCGCGAAGCGCGCGCTCAGGATCCGTCAAAAGGCAATTTCAATCGAGTTTCCCGCCGAGACAGGCTTCAGATTTGGACATCCAAGATCGTTGGCGACACATCCGTCGAAACTCTGCGCAAGACGTATGGCCCGGGGTTTGCACTTGGCTACAGAGGCAATATGAAGCTTAGAGCATTTCTCACGCGCGAAGGCTTTAAGACCGTGGACCAATACATTCGGGATTGCCAAATCCAAAAAAAGGGCGCCGCTGAAGGCGCCCTTTCTACATTCGTGTCTCTGCAACGTCCCTTACGCTGCCGGCGCCTGCTGGATGGGCTGGCCCACTTCGCTGGGATCGCGCAGCACGTAGCCGCGGCCCCACACTGTCTCGATGTAGTTGTCGCCGTCCGTCGCCGCGGCGAGTTTCTTGCGCAACTTGCAGATGAAGACGTCGATGATCTTGAGCTCGGGCTCGTCCATGCCGCCGTAGAGATGGTTCAGGAACATCTCCTTGGTCAGCGTCGTGCCCTTGCGGAGCGAGAGCAGCTCCAGCATCTGATATTCCTTGCCGGTGAGATGCACGCGGCTGCCGTCGACTTCGACCGTCTTGGCGTCGAGATTGACGGTGAGCTTGCCGGTGGTGATGACCGACTGGCTGTGGCCCTTGTAGCGGCGCACGA
>JBOHKI010000041.1:0-28338 GCA_050728855.1 Rhizomicrobium sp.
CACCTTGGTGGCCAGCAGTCGCGGGCCATGACACATAGGGATCATGAGTACCGAACTTCTCCACTTCGAGGATTTCCCCGTCGGCCGCGTGTTCGCCTGCGGCCCCTATCGCGTGACCCGGGAAGAGACCTTCGAGTTCGCGTCCGAGTTCGATCCGCAGCTCCATCATCTGGACGAGGACGCCGCGAGCCGATCCATGCTGAAGGGATTGTCGGCGTCGGGCTGGCATGTCTGCGCCATCGCCATGCGGATGTTCTGCGACGGCGTCATCCTGAAAGCGGACAACAAGGGCGGCGCCGGCGCGCGCGAAGCCCGCTGGATGAAGCCCGTGCGCCCCGGCGACACGCTGCGCATGGAGGCCGAAGTGATGGAAGCGAAGCCGTCGTCCTCCAAGCCCATCGGCTTCGTGACCTTCGGCTGCCGCCTCTATAACGAACGTGACGAGCAGGTGGCGCCGGTGTCGATGACGCCGATTGTCGGAAAGCGCCCATGAGGGACATCTGGTGGGAAGATATCGAACCCGGCAACCGCCGCGAGATCGGGCGCTACACGTTCACGGAAGCGGAGATCGTGGCCTTCGCGCGACGCTACGATCCGCAGCCTTTTCACGTCGATCCGGAAGCGGCCAAGGAGTCGATGTTCGGCGGGCTGATCGCATCGGGCTGGCACACCGCCGCGGTGTGGATGAAGCTGATGATCGCCTCGCGTGGTGCCGAGACGGCCAGCGGCGCGCGGCGGATGCGCGCGGGCGTCTCGCCCGGCTTCGAAGACATGAAATGGCTGAAGCCGGTCCGCCCCGGCATGACGCTCGCCTATTACACCGAGACCGCCGGGAAATCCGAACTCAAGTCGCGCCCCGACATGGGCCTGGTCTTCAGCCGCAACGAAGCGCGTGACGAAGCCGGCGATCTGGTGTTCAGTTTCACCGGAAAAGGCTTCGTGCAACGCCGCCCCAAAGGAGAGACGCCATGACCCAGGGCAAGATGATTACGATGACGATGAGCGATGGGGCCGGGATCGGCGTCTATCACGTCGAGCCCAAGGGCAAGCGGCGCGGCGGCGTGGTGC
Organism: Rhizomicrobium sp.; assembly: GCA_050728855.1. Taxonomy (GTDB): domain Bacteria; phylum Pseudomonadota; class Alphaproteobacteria; order Micropepsales; family Micropepsaceae; genus Rhizomicrobium. The sequence goes on from JBOHKI010000041.1 coordinate 1,069, forward strand.
TGATCCAGGAGATCTTCGGCGTCACCGACCACATCAAAGAATGTTGCGACGGATTTGCGAACGAAGGTTACGAGGTGCTGGGCCCGGCGCTCTATGATCGCGAGGCGCCGGGCTTCCAGGCGAGCTACGAGCCGGACGACATCCAGAAGGCGATCAAGATCGCCCGCGGCGAGCACCCCTTCGACCTGTCGATCAAGGATTCCGGCACCTGCATCGACGCGCTGAAGGCCAAGGGTCCGGTCTTCATCACCGGCTACTGCTATGGCGGCTCCGTGACATGGGCGGCGGCGTGCAAATGCGACGGCCTGGCGGCGGCGAGCGGCTATTACGGCGGCAACATCGCCCAGATGGCCGACTGGCAACCCAAATGCCCCACGATCCTGCATTTCGGCGAGCACGATCACGGCATCCCGATGGACGCCATCGACAAGATCAAAAAGGCGCACCCCGAAGTCCCCGTCTACGTCTACGACGCCGGCCACGGGTTCAACAGCGACCGCCGCACCGACTACAACCCGGAAGCCGCAAAGCTGGCGCGCAAGCGGACGCTGGAGTTGTTCCGGAAGAACGGGGGGTAGGCTCTACGCCACTTTCGTTAGCATCGTTCGCGCGAGCATCTCCACGAAGGCAGACCGCGTCAACTTGCGGCGGCTGGCTTCTTCGTCCAGAGCAGCGAGAACGCCGGCGTCGATCGAGAGATTGGCTTTCACCGGCTTTCCCGTTTCACGCACCAGAGGCACGACCGCCAGTCCTGCACCGGATTTCAATGCCTCCTTCACGTCGTGGTCCCGTTTGAGCGTTTCCAGATTGCGCGGCGCCGGGCATTTGCCTTTGTTCTCCTCGGTGATTTCGACCCAATCCCGCAGCGCCTTTGCCGCGTGGGCCAAAGCTTCGTCCATGGTCTTTCCCATCGCCGTGCAGCCCGGAAGATCGGGAAACACGACACCATAATCGCCGGCCCTGCCGTCGATCAGCGCAACATACCGAGCCATCTGACTACCTTGCTTGTCTAGCTTGTTACCCAATTTCCAACTGCCTAGCTAAAGCCATCCCGCTGCTTTCGCGATACTTCGCGCGACTCCGGGCGAAAGCACGCGATGGCGCGGGACGACGACCACGCCCTTCCGCGCATGCCGGAAGACATCATGCGGGCCGCTTTGGCGCGCAAGTTCCCAACCTTCGCGATTGAGACGGGATACGATTTTTGCTCGGTTCGTTTCGACCGCGGGCATCGACGTATCCTGTGGCGCCTATATAAGCGCATAAGAACAACCTGGAGTCAAGCTTATGCGCCCATACGGGCGCATTGCTATCGCATACTCGCCTCGATGTTTCCGCCGTCCACGGTGATCACCGCCGCCGTCGTCTTCTCGGCGTGGGCGAGGTAGACGAATGCTTCCGCCACTTCGCTGGCGTAGACTTCGCGGCCCAGGAGGTTGCCGCCCATGTAGTCCTTCTCGCTCAAGCCGCGGGCCTTGGAGCGGGCGGCGACCATCTCGTCCGTCAGCAAGCCTGAGCGGATGCGGTCGGCGTTCACCGCGTTGGAGCGGATGGCGTCCTTGCCGTAGTCCAGCGCGTATTGCTTCATCAGGAAGAGTGTCGAGGCCTTGGGCAGGCCGTAGGGGCCGAAATCCTTGCCGGGGTTGATGGCTTGCTTGGAGGTGTTGAACAAAAGGCAGCCGCCGGTGCCTTGCGCCTTCATCACATAGACGCCGGCCTGCGCCACGGCTTGGTGGGCGAAGAAGTTGAGTTCGAAGCTCTTGCGCAGCACCGCGTCGTCGACTTCGCCGATGCGGCCCTGCCAGGCGGCTCCCGCGTTGGAGACGACGATGTCGACGCCGCCGAACGCCTCGACCACCTTGTCGAACGCCGCCTTCACCTGCGCGGCATCGGTGACGTCGCACTGGATCGCGAGCGCGTGTTTGTGGATCGCCTTGGCGGCCTTCACCGCGGCGTCGTGATCGCGGTCGAGCACGGCAACTTCCGCGCCCTCCGCGGCCATCGCCTTGGCCACCGCGGCCCCGATGCCCGAGCCGCCGCCGGTGACGACGCAGACCTGGCGCGCCAGCACCTTCTCCGCGCCCTTGCCGAGCTTGGCCTGCTCCAGCGACCAGTATTCCACATCGAACATGTCGGCTTCGGAAATCGGCTGGTAGCGGCCGGTGGCCTCGACGTCGGCGATGACCTCGACGGTGTTCTCCGCGATGTCGGCGGCGATGGCTGCGTCCCTGGCCGAGGCGCCGAGCCCGAACAGGCCGACGCCGGGGACCAGGATCACGCGCGGCAGCGCATCGAGCTCCGTCTTCTTCGGCTCGGCACGTTCGTTATTGCGGACGAAATAGGCATGGTAATCCGCCACGTAATTGGCCACCGCCGCCTCGACCGCCTTCTTCCAGTCGTGCAGCTTGCCGGCTTCGGGCGCGGGCACGATGAGGGGCAGGTTCTTGGTGCGGATGGTGTGGTCTGGTGTCACGACGCCTTCCTGCGAATAGCGCGACAGTTCCGCGCCGTTGACGTAATCGAGGATCGCGGGGCTGGCGCGGAAGCAGAGAATCTGGCGCTTCACCGTGCCGGCCATCTCGTTGCGTTCGATCGCGACCGCGCCACGCAGGATGGGCGCGATGTCGGCGACGCGCGCGATCTCCTTCGGCAGCGCGGCAGGCTTGAAGGGCTTGCGGTTCTTTGCCAGCCACTCTTCCGCCATGGTGACGAATTCGATCATGCGCTCGTAAGCGGTTCTCGCATCGTCGTGGAAGGTGAAGATGCCGTGGCGCAGGAGCACGAGGCCTTCGACGCCGGGGTTCTTGTCGAAGATCTCCGCCACGCTCTTGGCCAGCGCGAAGCCGGGGATGGTGTAGGGCACATAGGCCACGCGCTTCCCATAGAGATCGCGCGCCATCGCTTCGCCGTCCGGCCGGTCGGTGATGGCGAGGACGGCGGTGGAGTGGGTGTGATCGATGAATTTGTGCGGCAGGAAGGCGTGCAACAGCGTCTCCACGCTTGGATTGGGCGCGGTGGAATCCAGGAGATTGATGCGCTGGAAATTGACCATGTCCTCGTCGCTGAGCGCGGCCAGCGCGCGCAGGCGGCGCAGCTCGGAGAGCTTCACCGCGGGCAGGCCCTGCGGCTCGATGGCACCCATGTCCCAACCGGAACCCTTGACGCAGAGGACATCGACCTCCTCGCCCAGCAGGTCCTTCGCCCGCGTCTTCACGCTGGTGTTGCCGCCGCCATGCAGCACCAATTTGGGATCGCCGCCCAACAGGCGCGTGGTGTAGGTGCGCAAGCTCAGGTCCGCGCTCACGCCCTTTGCGGCGTAGCGCTTCACGAAGTCGGCGGCATCGGCGTCGGACCAGCGGGATTTCATGGGGCGTTCCTGCATGGGGAAGCGGCCCCATTAAGGGGCGCGCGCCGGGCGGTCAATGCTCCTTGTTCAGCGCCCTATTCGGCGAAAGGCGCCGCGGCGATCTGCTGCTCGGTGGTGGTGGCGAACGCGCTGGGAACCTGCTCGCGGCACAGGCCTTCGAGCCATGTGCCCTGCTGGGATTGGGGTTTGCGGCGGCAATGCGCAGCCGCCAATTCCGTGAAGCGCCTCTTGAATTGCAGGCGCGGGAACGCGGCCACAATTTCGGCGATCTGCTCCGGCGCGATGGCGTCGTCGGGGCCCACCACGTCCGCGCCCGCGCCCGCCGAAACCAGCATCGCCTCCGCCCCCGCGCGCCGCGCGATCGCCCAGCGGCCGTCGTGGAAGACAATGGCGTGCCAGATCGTGTCCGCGCCGGCGGCGCTCACGCCCGCGCCGCGCGCGAATTTCTCGGCGGCGTCGGCGCCGTCGATTTCGAACGATCCGGTCTTGCTCTCGAAAGACTGGATGAGGCCCAGATCGTGGAGCGCCGCGGCGGCGAACGCCTTGTCCGCATCGTAGGTTCGCCCGGCTTTGCCAAGCGCGAGCGCGCCGAACAGGAAGGTGCGCATGCAGTGATTGAACAGGAAGTCCGGATAGGATTGACGGGCATATGCGGCCGCTTTCAAGGCAAGCGGCGTGCGCGGAATCGCGACGCCGGCCACCTCCGCGGGCAGACCGTCCGCGAGAACGGGTAAAGCCGGCAGGAGCAGCGCCGCCACGCCGAAGACGAGAACGCGGCGCCGGCTGGGCGCGCAATGTGGACAATGCGACATCATATATATCCCCCGGAACGCGGACGGCAAAGCGTGCGCCACGGCGTGCCGAGGTTCAATTCACCTTTGCGGGAAGAGCGCGCGCAGCCCCGCTTCGCTCGCCGCGCAAGTCCCCTTTTCTGTGATGAATCCCGTCACCAGCCGCGCCGGAGTCACGTCGAAACCAGGGTTGGCGGCGGGACTTCCGGGTGCCGCGATGTCCACCGTGGCGAGGCCGCCGCCGGGCAGGCGGCCGGTCATTTTCAGGAGTTCGTCGGCGGAGCGTTCCTCGATGGGGATGCTGGCGCCGTCCGCCAGCGTCCAATCGATGGTCGATGACGGAAGCGCCACATGGAATGGGATAGCGTTGTCCTTCGCCGCGAGCGCTTTGAGATAGGTGCCGATCTTGTTGGCGACGTCGCCGTTCCTGGTGACGCGGTCGGTACCGACGATGCAGAGGTCGACCTGGCCCTGCCGCATGTAGTGGCCGCCGGCATTGTCGGCGATGATGGTGTGTGGCACGCGGTGCGCCCCGAGTTCGAAAGCCGTGAGCGAGGCGCCCTGGTTGCGCGGCCGCGTCTCGTCCACCCACACATGAAGCGGGATGCCCGCATCGTGCGCCATATAGACCGGCGCCAGTGCGGTGCCCCAATCGACGCAGGCGAGCCAGCCGGCGTTGCAATGGGTGAGGATGTTGAGCCGCTCGCCGGGCTTCTTGTTCGCCGCCGCGGCCCGGATGATCTTCAAGCCATGTTCGCCGATGGAACGGCAGACTTCCACATCGTCGTCGGCGATGGCGGCGGCTTCCATCCACGCCAGCGCGGCACGTTCGTTCCGCGGCCGGTTGCGCAAGGCATCGCGCATCCGCGCCAGCGCCCAGCGCAGATTGACGGCAGTCGGCCGCGTCTCGGCCAGCATGTCGTGCGCCGCATCCAGCGCCGCATCGCCGGCATCCGCGCGCATGGCGAGCGCGAGGCCGTAGGCCGCGGTGGCCCCGATCAGCGGCGCGCCGCGGACGATCATCGCCTTGATGGCATGGGCGGCATCGGCCGCGCTCCGCAGCACCCGCGTCTGGAACTCATGCGGCAGCCTTGTCTGGTCGATGACTTCGACGGCGTCGCCGCCAACTGGCCAGATGGTGCGATAGGACTTGCCGGCGATCTTCATGGCTCTACACGTTTCGGTGAATTCGGCAGGGCTTTGCCATGGGCGGGATCAAAGTTCAACGATCTCCATGGTTTGACCGGTTCATCGCCAAGACAGATGCAATCACGATTTCGTCTAGACTGGAAAGCGCACCTTGCTCGCAGTGTTCGCGCTGTCATGCTTTGCGCTCGGCAAGAGGAGCACGCGTCATGTGGCGATTCATCATGGGCTGGTTCCATCTCGACAGCGGGAGCGCGGTCGATCCCGACGGCTGAGCGGCAACAGGAGTGCGGTGACATGTGGCGATTTTTCATGCGGTTTTTCTTCCCCGAAGCCGGCCCGCGGATCGATCCCGAGGGCTAAGGGGACGGCCCGCTTCCGCCTCCAGCATCCCCGGGGTGAGGAAGCGGGCCGCGCCGCCGCGCATCACGGCGCGGCATTTCCGCCAGATCCAAAAAGAGAAGACACCACCATGCGCGTATTGAGCATGATCTTCGGTTTTTTCCACACCAGCGGGCGCTCAATCCTGGACCCGAACGGCTGAGGGCCTCAAGCATTGGATTTTCCGCCTGATGGGCGATGGCGACCAGGCCGGAGCGTTCGATCCGAACGGCTGAAGCCGAGTCAGTGCCCCGAAAAGCGCACCAGCGTCGATACATCCTTGCCCAGCGCGCGGATCTTGTCGGCGCCGCCCAGTTCGGGCAGGTCGATGACGAACGAGCAGCCCAGCACCTTTGCGCCCGCGCGCTCCAGAAGCTTGATCGCCGCGAAGCAGGTGCCGCCGGTGGCGATGAGGTCGTCGATCACCAGCACGTGGTCGCCGTGCTTGACCGCGTCGGAATGGATCTCCACCCGGTCCTTGCCGTATTCGAGATCGTAGTCCTCGCCGATCACGGTATGCGGGAGCTTGCCCTTCTTCCTCACCGGCACGAAACCAACCGAAAGCTGGTGCGCCACCGCGCCGCCCAGGATGAAGCCGCGCGCCTCGATCCCGGCCACGCGGTCGATCTTCACGCCGGCATAGGGCTGAACCAGCGCGTCGACGGCGGCGCGGAAGGCGCGCGCGTTGCCGAGCAGCGTGGTGATGTCGCGGAACATGATGCCGGGCTTGGGATAGTCCGGAATGGTGCGGATGGCGGCGGCGAAATCCATGGGCATATCCATTGTCGCGTGTGAGGATGAGGGCGTAGCAAACCTGGTCAGCGTCCGTGAAGCCTGCCTATCTATTGCACTTCGTGCTTGCCTGCCACACCCTTATCACCGCCGCGACCGTGGGCCTGATCTGCTGCCTCGATTATGGCGGCGTTGCAGGGCTGACGCTCGGCCCTCGCCCGCTGTTATGGCTGGCGCTCGTCTGGCCGCCGCTGATCGGGCTTCAACTGATCCTCAATCGCGGCGATTGCCTCTTTCAGACTTGGGCCAGAGACTTGCATGGCGGCTCCAGGGGCCGGGTCCGCGACCTCTATCTCGTGCCGGAATCCTGGGCCCCCCATATCCCGCTCCTATTCACACCGCTCCATCTTGCGGGTGCGGCGCTGGTGGCGTGGCACGCGCTCTTCAGGTCTTGAGCACCCGCCCCGCCACCGCGTCCAACTTCCGGAACAGTTCCGGGTCGCGCTTCTCCGGGGCGGTGATCAGCGCGGTGTCGAGGACGGTGTCGATGCCGGGGGAGGGTTTGCGCTCGGGGCCGAGCTTCGGCGCCACGGCGGCAACGAGGCGTCGCGCGTTGTCCGCATTGGCGGTGAGGACCTTGATCACCTGGTCGACGGTCACGTGCTCGTGGTCTTCGTGCCAGCAATCGTAGTCGGTCACCATGGCGACGATGGCGTAGGGGAGCTCGGCCTCGCGCGCGAGCTTGGCTTCTGGCATGGCGGTCATGCCGATCACCGAGCAGCCCCAGGAACGGTAGAGATTGCTCTCGGCCAGCGAGGAGAATTGCGGACCCTCCATGGCGAGATAGGTGCCGCCCCTGGCGCACGTCACGCCGATCTCGCGCGCCGCCTCATGGAGCGCGTCCGCGATCTTGGTGTCGACGGGATGGGCCATGGAGACATGCGCCACGAAGCCGGGGCCGAAGAAGCTCTTCTCGCGGTTGTGGGTGCGGTCGATGAACTGGTCGGCCATCACGAAGGTGCCGGGCGGGAATTCCTGCTTCAGCGAGCCGCAGGCGGAAACCGAAATCACGTCCGTGACGCCGGCGCGCTTCAGCGCGTCGATGTTGGCGCGGTAGTTGATGGAGGTGGGCGACTGGATATGGCCGCGACCGTGGCGCGGCAGGAACACCATGTCGACGCCGTGGAGCGTGCCGAACAGCAGATCGTCCGACGGCGCGCCCCAGGGCGAGGCCACCCGCTCCCAGCGTGCATGCGCGAGCCCCGCGATGTCATAAACACCGCTGCCGCCGATGATGCCGAGAACGGTTCTGCCGGTTTCATGGCCCATGGAGCCGCCTTCTAGCATGAAATCCGCGGGCGGCTATCCGCCGCTGAAACCCCGCTCCGGCATGCACGTTTCCTGATTGGCGGCTCCGTGGCCGGCCGCGCGAGGACATGGCATTGAACCGGAGAATTACCCGGCATCACAATCGCAGCAGTACCGGCGAGCTGCACCCGGCGGTCTATCGCGTGATCGTGGGCTGCGTGCTGTTCTGGGTCGCCGCCAGCGCGGCGTTCTTCGCCGGCGGCAGCGGCTATGGCGGCGTGGTCGTGGGTGTGGTGTCCGCATTCGCCGCGATCTGCCTTCTAATCACCAACCGGATGGGCGCCATTCAGCGCGCGCATCCCCAGCCCGGCCGTCCGCCCGCGCCTCACCGGGCGCTCGAGGACTGGCTGTCCGCCGATTTCGAGTTCCGGCATGGCCACATGCGCGGCTGGGAGGCCGCTGTGACGCTGCTGACGCCGATCATGGCGGGCGTGGTCGGCGCGACCGCGTTCGTCGTGGTGTTCCACGCCGTCAGGCCTCACTAAGCCCGCCCCGTTCAGCCGGGCAGCTTTCAGTGCGCGTCCTTCCAGACCTTGCGATAGGAGAGGAACAGCAGGCCGGAGAGCAGGATGAGGAAGGCCACGACCTCGAAGCCGACGCGCTTGCGCTCTTCCATCTTGGGATCGGAGGCCCAGCTCAGGAAGGTGACGACGTCGTGGGCTTCCTGCTCGACGGTCGCCTTGGTGCCGTCGGCATAGGTGACCTGGTTGGCGGAGAGCGGCGGGGGCATGGAGATGTTCCAGCCGGAGAAATACGGATTGTAGTACTTGCCGTCCATCACCTTGAAGCCGGCCGGCGGCGTCTGGTGGAAGCCGGTGACGATCGAATAGACGTATTGCGGGCCGCCCTCGCGCGCGCTCACGATCATCGACAGATCGGGCGGCAGCGCTCCGCCATTGGCCGCGCGCGCGGCTTCCTCGTTGGCGAAGGGCGGCGGGAAGTAGTCGGCCGGCGTGCCGGCGCGGGTCAGCGGGTTGCCCTTGTCGTCGGTCGTCTCGCCCTTGTCATTGGGTTCGGCCAGCACCTTGTAGGATGCCGCGATCGCCTTCATCTGCGCCTCGTTGAAGCCGGGACCACCGGCCTCGTCGAGATTGTGGAAGGCGATATGGCTCAGCGGGTGACAGGCCGAGCAGACTTCCTTGTAGACCTGAAAGCCGCGCTGGAGCTCGCCGCGGTCGTAATGGGCAAAGGGGCCCTCGAACGACCAGTGCTCGTCCTTGGGCGGCAGCGGATCGCCGGTCGCAGCGATGCCGGGCGTGGCGAGCACGAGTGCGAAACCGAGCGGGAGAAGAAAGCGCATATCCATCTCCTTACTCGGCCGGGGCCAGCACGCTTTGGGCGATGCCGGCAGGCAGAGGTTTCGGTTTCTCGAACAGGCCGACGAGCGGCAGGACGAGCAGGAAGAAGACGAAGTAGTAGGCGGTGCAGAGCCGCGCCACCCAGACCAGCGGCAGCGCCACGCCGCCGATCGTCCAGGACGCATCCGCCGAGACGCCGCCCAGATAGCCCAGCAGCACGCAGTTGATCGCGAACAGCCAGAAGAACTGTTTCATGATCGGGCGGAAGCGGCAGGAGCGCACCTTGGAGCTGTCGAGCCACGGCACGAAGAACAGCACCAGGATCGAGCCCGCCAGCACCAGAACGCCGAACAGCTTCTGCGGAATGGCGCGCAGCATCGCGTAGAACGGCCGCAGGTACCATTCCGGCGTGATGTCGGTCGGCGTCACCAGCGGATTGGCGGGAATGTTGTTGTTGGGATCGATGAAGAAGTTCGGCGCGTAGAACACGATCAGCGCGAACACGACGACGAACAGCGCCAGGTAGAACGTATCCTTCGCCGTGTAGTACGGGTGGAAGGGCACGGTGTCCTGCGGGCCCTTCACGTCGATGCCGAGCGGATTGTTGTTGCCGGGCACGTGCAGCGCCCAGATGTGCAGCCCGACGACGCCCGCGATCAGGAACGGCACCAGGTAGTGCAGCGAGAAGAAGCGGTTGAGCGTGGCGTCGCCCACCGCGAAGCCACCCCACAGCCAGGTCGAGACGGCTGTGCCCCAATGGGGCGTGACCTGGTCCAGCGCGGAGAAGAAGTTGGTGATGACGGTGGCGCCCCAGAACGACATCTGGCCCCACGGAAGCACGTAGCCGAAGAAGGCCGCGGCCATCATCAGGATGTAGATCAGCACGCCCAGGATCCACAATAGCTCGCGCGGCGCCTTGTAGGAGCCGTAGTAGAGGCCGCGGAACATGTGGATGTAGACGGCGATGAAGAACATCGAGGCGCCGGTGGCGTGGATCGAACGGATCAGCCAGCCATAGTTCACGTCGCGCGTGATGTGCTGGACGGAATCGAAAGCCAGATCGGCATTGGCGACGTAATGCATCGCCAGCACGATGCCGGTGGCGATCTGCACGCCGAGGCAGAAAGTGAGGATGCCGCCGAAGGTGTACCAGAAGTTCAGGTTGCGCGGCGTGGGATAGGTCGTGATCGTGTCGTGCAGCAGCCGCGGCAGCGGCAGGCGCTGGTCGATCCAGCGCTCGACGCCCGATTTCGGAGTGTAGGTCGAAGGACCGGACATGCGTTGCTCCGTTAGCCGACTTTGATGCGCGTGGGGGTGAGATAGGAATAGGGCGGCACCGCCAGGTTCTGCGGCGCCGGCCCTTTGCGGATGCGCCCGGCCGTGTCGTATTGCGAACCGTGGCAATGGCAGAGCCAGCCGCCGTAGTCGCCCTGCGGAGATTGCGGCGTGGATACGGTCGGCGTGCAGCCCAGATGGGTGCAGACGCCGACGAGGATCAGCCACTCCGGCTTGAACTCGCGGTTGGCGTCCGTGGCGGGGGCGTCGTCGGGCAGGTTGGCATTGCGCGCGACGGGATCGGGCAGGTCCGCGACATTGACGGCGCGGGACTCGGCGATCTCCTTGGGCGTGCGGCGGCGGACGAAGAGCGGATGGCCGCGCCATTTGAGGACGATCTGCTGGCCCACCGCGACGGCGGAAATGTCGGCTTCGATCGAGGCCAGCGCCAGCACCGCGCTGGATGGATTCATCTGGTCGATGAACGGCCAGGCGGCAAGCGCGCCGCCCACGGCCGCGACCGTGCCGGTGGCGATGTAGAGGAAGTCGCGCCGCGTCGGAGCAGCCGAGTTCTCTGGCGACGTTTGCGGCAATGTCGTCGTGGCCACGGGCTCACCTTCTGATCGGACGCTTCCGGGAAGCGGAAAGGAAGACACGCCATCCCGGAATATCCCCGGCGCGCCCGCTGAATCTGGCGGCCAAAATAGAGAACCGGCTTTGGAGGGTCTTGCGGCACGATGCCGCAGAATTCCTAGGGGATTCGGGCGTTTAGAGACGGGTCAGCAAGGCTCGGCGGCGATGTGGCCCTGAGCCGCATAATCCAGAAGCTCGCGATCCCGGGTTACCACGACGAAGCCGTATTCCCGCGCCGTCGCGGCGATGATGCGGTCGGAAGGGTCACGCGGTGCCGCCCCCGGCAGAAAACAAGAAGCCAGCAAGACGCACGGGGGCAGGTCCGCGACGCGAACGTGGGGCAGCGCAAGAAACGCGTCGAGCCAGCGTTGCGGGGCGTAGCGGGATTTGAACTTGCCCCGTCTCGCGAGAAGGCCGACCTGCCACCCGGTTATGGGTGAAATCCAAATCGGATCACCGCGATCCGTCGCGCGGCTTATGGCCTCCGCCGCTGCCGGATTGAGCGGATCTTTCTCCACGATCCACAGTGCGGCACACGTATCGAGCAATATGGGCACCAGTCATTCGCCCTTGCCGAATAGCAATCGGTCCAGCTTGGCCAATGTAAGCGCCTCCCAGCTGTAGGGATCCTCCGGTGGCGGCTCGTCATCTCGCGGGGGGACGAGTGCGAAGGTGCCCTTCATGGCGCCAAAGAGCGGCGAGCGATATGGGTCCGTCCTGTCTTTCGCTTCCGCGGGTATGGATTCGCGGGCATCGTCGGCCACGCCTCGAGCATGTCCGTGAATATCCGCGACCCTTTCCGGATTGGTTTCCACGCGCTTGAACACGAGCGTGCGGCCCCCGACATCGACGCGCTCGCTCATGAATCCCGCGTTGCGCCATACCTTGGTCATCACGTTGTTCGCGGGATTGTTGCTCCACCAGGCGCGGTGAAACTGCGCCTTGGGCGGCAGCCTGGAGCCGATGACGCGCTCGATGTCGGCGAACGACATTGCGACCTCGTTGCACATCTGCGCGCGCAGGTATTCCCCGAGTGGATCGTACTTGCCCATAAGGCGACTCTCATGTTAGTGTGTTATTACACACTAACTACTCTTACCGGTCAAGATGCGCCTCGCCCTCTTTGAGCCGGACATCCCCCAGAACTGCGCGGCGCTGATAAGGCTGGGCGCCTGCCTGGGAGTGGCGGTGGACATCGTCGAGCCTTGCGGATTTCTCTTCGGCGGGGCCAATTTCCGCCGGGCGGGGATGGACTATCTGGAACTGGCGGAGGTGACGCGGCATGCGTCGTGGAAGGCGTTTTGCGATGTCCCGCGCGGGCGGCTGGTGCTCATGACGACGCGGGCCAGCCTCGCCTATACCGATTTTGCGTTCCTGCCGGACGATACGCTGCTGCTTGGCCGCGAGAGCGCGGGCGTGCCCGACGCAGTGCATGCCATGGCCGATGCGGCGCTGCGGATTCCGCTGAGGCCCGGCCTGCGCTCGCTCAACGTGGCCCAGGCGGGCGCCATGGCCCTTGGAGAGGCGCTCCGGCAGACGCGCGGGTTTCCGCCATGAGCGCGCTTGTCGAGGAACGCAAGGCAAAGGCGCGCGCCTGGTTCGAGGAATTGCGCGACCGGATCTGCGCCGCGTTCGAGACGATCGAGGATGAATATGCCGGCCCGCTGAAAGACCGCGCGCCCGGGCGTTTCGAGCGCAAGGCATGGAGCCGGCCTGGTGAGGACGGCGCGGATGCCGGCGGCGGCGTGACGAGCATCATGCGCGGCCGCGTGTTCGAGAAGGTCGGTGTCAACGTTTCCACCGTGTACGGAAAATTCGCGCCGGATTTCGCAAACCAGGTACAGGGCGCAGGAGACGACCCGCGTTTCTGGGCGAGCGGCATCTCGCTTGTCGCGCACATGCAAAGCCCGCATGTCCCCGCCGTGCATATGAATACCCGCCACCTGGTCACGGCGAAAAGCTGGTTCGGCGGCGGCGCGGACCTCACCCCGATGACCCCTGATGAAGACGCGGCGCGCGAATTCCACGCCGGGCTGAAATCCGCCTGCGACCGCGCCGATCCCGGCTACTATCCCCGCTTCAAGCTGTGGTGCGATGAATATTTCTACCTGCCGCATCGCGGCGAGCCGCGTGGCGCCGGCGGAATCTTTTTCGACCATTTGGACTCGGGCGATTGGGACAGGGATTTCACCTATACGCGCGATGTGGGGCTGGCATTTCTGGAGACTTATCCCCACATCGTCAGGGCACGGATGCAAAAGCCGTGGACGGAAGAGGAACGCCATCGCCAATTGGTGCGCCGCGGCCGCTATGTGGAGTTCAACCTCCTCCACGACCGCGGAACGCAATTCGGGCTGAAGACGGGGGGAAACGTGGACGCCATCCTGATGTCGCTTCCGCCCGAAGTGCGCTGGCCCTGATCCGCGCGGCGCGAGGGAACACGGAAGTTGCACACATCGCACGCCCTCGTCGCCCTGCTCCAGGTCATCCTCATCGACCTCGTGCTGGCGGGCGACAACGCCATCGTCATCGGCATGGCGGCGGCGCGCATCCCCAGCGTGCAGCGGCGCAAGGTGATCTTCTGGGGCATGAGCGCCGCCGTCGTGCTGCGCATCATGCTCGCCTTCGCCACCGCCACGATCCTGGAGACCATCGGCTTGATGTTCGCCGGCGGCATCCTGCTGCTGTGGGTGTCGTGGCGGCTCTATCGCGACCTCAATCCTTCGCCCGACGAAGCTCAAGGCCTGCACACCATCTCCGGCCGCGAGATCGACGCGCACCCGCGCCCGGCTTTGGGATCGAAAGCGCTGAGGCTCGCCATCCTGCGCATCGTCGTGGCCGACGTGTCGATGTCGCTCGACAATGTGCTCGCCGTGGCCGGCGCGGCGATGGACAACTACTGGGTGCTCGCGGTGGGCCTGCTGCTGTCGATCGCGCTGATGGGCCTGGCCGCGGCGATGATCGCCAACCTGCTCGCGCGCCATCCCTGGCTCAGCTATGCCGGCCTCATCATCGTGATCTACGTGGCGCTGCGCATGATCTGGTTCGGGGGCATGGAAATCCTGCATCCCGAGGATCAGGACAGCGCGAGAAGCACCGCGGTGGCATCGTCGCTGGTCTTGAAGCGGGGATACGACACGCCTTCGGGATCGCCGCTCTCGATCCCGCGCAATTCCTGGCCCAGCGCCTTCAATCCCTTTTCCTGGGCCGCGGCGATGAGCCCGGCCGCGTCGTAGGCGCCGTAGTCGCAGGCCAGCGCGAGAAAGCCGTCGGTCGCCAGGAGGATTTTGCTGCCCGAAGGCGCGCGCATCGCGACGCGCGCGACATGATCGGCGGCTCTCATATCCGGCCCGAACGACCAGCTGCCGGCATCCGTGTTGCGCCGGTTGCGCACGCGGCGCAGAGCGTCGAGGAATTCCGGAAGGTTGGCGCCGCCAGCAGGATTCAAACCCTTCGCCCTGGCGAGCCTGGCCGCGCCGGCGGCCTCCTGGGCGCGCTTGCCGAACGCATCGCCCAGCACCTCGACTTCGCCGCCGGGGCGTTGCACCAGCGCGGCGCAATCGCCGTAGGACAGCGCCTCGAATCCATCATCGTCCGCCACCACCAGCATGAGCGAGGCGAACGGGACCTCGAAAGTCTCGCGCGGCGGGCGCTTGCGCAGCGCTTCGAACGACGTCTGGGCGTCGAACAGCGCCGCTGTCACGGCTTCGGCGCCGGACGCGCCATCGGCGAGATAGGCCATCACGCGCCGCGCGCCGAAGCTCGCGATCCAGGCGGCGTCGCTCCTGCCCGGCATGAGCTGCTCGCCCAGCCCGGTCGCGCCGTCCATCACCAGCGCGGCCCGGCCGCTTTGCGCGAACGCATCCTCGTTGGGCTTCGACGGATTGCCCGGAAGGGAAAGCGAGTCCAGAACCGTGAATTGCATCAATGTCCCTTGGCCTGCAGCACGGCTTTCAGCCGCTCCGCCAGGGAGAATTCGTCGTCGATGAAGTCGCTGTCGATCCACCACTCCTCGACTTCGGTCAGGATCTCGCCCACCAGCGGGCCTTCGGGAATGCCGGCATTCATCACTTCGCGGCCGGTGAGCGGGAAGACCGGGCGCTCCCAGGCATCGGCCATCGCCAGAAGCGCGCGCCACTGGATGGCGTTGGCGGCGCGCGGATCCTCCGCCCAGCGCAGGCGG
Organism: Rhizomicrobium sp.; assembly: GCA_050728855.1. Taxonomy (GTDB): domain Bacteria; phylum Pseudomonadota; class Alphaproteobacteria; order Micropepsales; family Micropepsaceae; genus Rhizomicrobium. The sequence goes on from JBOHKI010000041.1 coordinate 16,243, forward strand.
ACGCGGTCGCGGAAGCGCTGCGGCCCGAGGCGGTAGAGGAATTTGCGGATTTCGCGGACCGAGAGATAGGAGACCACCCGCTCGTGCGCGCTGGCGAGATCGGCAAGGCGCTCGCGCTCGGCGTTGGAGAGCTTGAAACGGTCGGCGACAGCATTGGCGCCGTCGTCGAGCAGCGCGGCCAGCCGGAGCAGCGGATCGGGCGCGAAGAAATTGTCCGTGTCGATGGCGACAAGGCGTTCCAGGCGGGCGATGTTCGAGCGGCCTGGAAGGATTTGATCTAGGATCGAGGACGCCGCCATCACGCGCAGTACGGGCACCGGATTCTCCGCCGCCAGGAGCTTGAGCATCTCCTTCTGGATGCGCTCGCCGGAGAGCGTGGCCAATCCGGATTTTTCCGCGGCGCTGGCGCGCAGGGCCGCCGCATCGAGCTCGCCCTTGCCATACCAGGCGTGGAAGCGGAACAGGCGCAGGATGCGCAGATAGTCCTCGCGGATGCGCTCGCCGGCATCGCCGATGAAGCGCACGCGGCCGGCTTTCAGATCGCCGAGCCCGCCGAAATAATCGAACAGCTCGCCGTCCGCCGAGGCATAGAGCGCGTTGATGGTGAAATCGCGCCTCGCGGCGTCCTCTTTCCAATCGGTGGTGAAGGCGATGGTTGCGCGCCTTCCGTCGGTCGAGACGTCGCGGCGCAGGCTCGTCACCTCGAAGGGCCTGCCCGAGGCGATGGCGGTGATGGTGCCGTGGGCGATGCCTGTGGGCACGGCTCCGAGGCCCGCGGATTTGAGCCGCTTCTCCACTTCCTCCGGCGTGAGCGGCGTGGCAATGTCGACGTCGTCCACGTCGCGGCCCATAAGTGCGTTGCGCACCGCACCGCCGACGAAGCGCGCCTCGCCCAGCGCGGCGAGCACGGCGCGCGTCGCCGGCGCCGTCATCCAGTCGTACCTGGCGGGATCGAGCTTCATGCCCGCATCCTATCGCAGAAATTCACCAGGATCGCGGCGGTTGCGCCCCAGACGTAATGCGTGCCGTATTCGAAGACGTAGAACTCGCGGCGCCGGCCCTGCCATTCGCGGCTGTCGCGCTTGCGGTTGGCGTCGTCGAGGAGGAAGGCCAGCGGAATCTCGAACACCTCGTCCACCTCGGCCGCGTTGGGCAGGAGCGCGAAGCCCGCTGTCAGCATGCCGACGACGGGCAGGATGGCAAAGCCCGTGCCGGTCTCGAAGGCGTCGAGAAAGCCCGCCACCGCGATGTGTTCGGCGCCGATGCCGGTCTCTTCCTTCGTTTCGCGCAAGGCGGTCTGCACGAGCGAGACGTCGTCCGCCTCCGCCCGCCCGCCGGGAAAACTCACCTGTCCGGCGTGGCGCGCCAGATGGGCGGTGCGCCGGGTGAACAGAACGGTCGGATCGTCATGCAGCACGATGGGGAGCAGCACGGCCGCCTGGTTGAGCGTAGTCGCTGCGGTGTGGCGCGCATCGGGATTGAGATCGAAGTCGCCGCGGCGCGGCACCAGCGGCAGCTTGGGCTCCTCAACGAGCAACCGCGAGCGCAGGGGACCGACACCTTCGCGCGCGATATGACGCGCCAGTTCCTTGGGTGACATCACGCGGGCCTGCCGAGCGAAAAGAAAGCGCCTTCGCTCCACACGCCGAGCTGGCCCGCGCACGCGCCCTCGCCCGGCACCGCCATGTCGGCCAGCTGGTAGAACACCGCGCGCGCGATGCGCGCCTCCAGCCCGCGGCGGACATGAACGTACGGCGCGGGCTCGAGGGTTTGTGGATTGGTCTCCACGCGGATGGGATTGTCCGCGCCCGCCACCGTCTCGTCGCCGACATTGGTGGTGAAGATCAGCCGCTGGCTCCGGCCCGCGCCTTCGACGTGCAGGAGCACCGCGAGGAACGGCACGTCCTCGACGCGGATGCGCATCTTTTCGCCCGGCGTTACGAGCACATAGTCGCCGCCGTCCTTGCGCAGGATGGTGGAAAAAAGCCGCACGAGCTCGCGGCGGGCGAACGGCGTTCCTTCGTGGAACCAGGTTCCGTCGCGAGCGATGCGGATGTCGATGTCGCCGCAATGGGCGGGGTTCCATTTCTCGACCGGAGGCAGGCGGCGGCCATCGGCCAATTCCCGCTGCAAACTCGCCAATCCGATGGATATTTCCTGCGCCACAGACTTCTCACGCCGATTTGGGGCCAACATGGTTGCGCGCCCGCGCCCCGGGTGCAACATAGCCCTTCGCGCCGCCCGCGAATCGCGGGCCGGGGCGCGTCATTTGCCACCCCCAAGGCCCCTCGCCACGCCTGCGTTTCAGGGGCAGGATTTCCCGATGAACGACACTCCCACCCAGGATGCGGCAGCCCAGGCCGAGAAGGCCGCGGCGATCTTCGGCAAGGTTCGCGACGGCATCGGGCGGGTGATCTTCGGCCAGCGCGACGTGGTCGAGCAGGCACTGATCACGCTGCTGGCCGGCGGCCACGGCCTCATCATCGGCGTGCCGGGCCTGGCCAAGACGCGCCTCGTCGAAACGCTCGGCATCGTGCTGGGGCTCGACTGGAAGCGCATCCAGTTCACGCCGGACCTTATGCCCGCCGACATCATCGGCTCCGAAGTGCTGGAGGAGGCCGACGATCACCGCCGCACCTTCCGCTTCATCAAGGGACCGGTGTTCACCCAGCTCCTGATGGCGGACGAGATCAACCGCGCCAGCCCGCGCACGCAATCGGCACTCCTTCAGGCGATGCAGGAGCGTTACGTGACGGTCGCGGGCCAGCGCTACGACGTGCCCAAGCCGTTCCATGTGCTGGCGACGCAGAACCCGCTGGAGCAGGAAGGCACCTACCCGCTTCCCGAAGCGCAGCTCGACCGCTTCCTGCTCCAGATCGACATCACCTATCCCGACATCGACTCCGAGAAGAAGATGATGCTCGCCACCACCTTCGGCGAGGAAGCGGCGCTGAAGGCGTTCTGCAGTCCCGAAGTGCTGATGGAAGCCCAGCATGTCGTGCGCCATCTGCCGGTGGGCGAGAAGGTGGTCGACGCGATCCTGCGCCTGGTGCGCGCGGCGCGGCCCGACGAGGGCGGCGATCCCGCCTTGCGCCACTACATCGCCTGGGGACCGGGACCGCGCGCCAGCCAGGCATTCATGCTGGCGGTGCGGGCGCGCGCGCTGCTCGACGGGCGGTTCGCGCCGTCGGTCGACGACGTGGCGGCGCTGGCCCAGCCGGTGCTGCGCCACCGCATGGCGCTCAATTTCTCGGCGCGGGCGGAGGGCACGACGGTCGGCGACGTCATCAGCCGTCTCGCGCGAGGCCTTCTTTGAATCCCATCCGCGATCAGGCCGAGGCACTGAGCGCGGCGCTGCCGCCTCTTCTGGTGGCGGCCGAGCGGCTGGCGTCGTCGGTAAGCCTCGGCGTTCATGGACGGCGCAAGGCCGGCATGGGCGAGACGTTCTGGCAGTTTCGCCGCTATGCGCCGGAAGACGCGCGCGCCACCATCGACTGGCGGCAATCGGCAAAGTCGCAGCATCTGTTCGTGCGCGAGCGCGAATGGGAGGCGGCGGAGGCCGTATGGTTCTGGCGTGACGGTTCGGCGGGGATGCGCTTCAAGTCCAAGACCGTGGAGACGACGAAGCTCGAGCGCGCGACGCTCCTGGCGCTGGCGCTGGGCGCGCTCCTGGTGCGCGGCGGCGAGCGCATCGCACTGCTCGGCGACGGCCGTGGACCCGCCACGGGCCGCGCGCCGCTGCGCCGCATCGGCTACGAGCTGACCGAGGAAGCCCCGTCTGACGACACGCTCCCGCCGGACGCGCCGGTGACCAAGAATTCGCAATTCGTCTGGCTGAGCGATTTCCTGTCGCCCATCGGCGAGATCGAGGCCGCGCTCCGGCGGCTGTCCCATGCCGGGCTGACCGGGCATCTCGTGCATGTCATCGACCCGGCGGAGGAGGATTTCCCGTTCCAGGGCCGCACGCGCTTCGAAGCCGCGACAGGCGGGCTGAGCGAGGTTTTCGGCCGCGCCGAGAGCGTGCAAGGCGCCTATCGCACGCGCTTTCGCGCCCATGGCGAAACCCTCATGGCGCTGGCGCGCAAGCTCGGCTGGAGCTATCTCGCCCATCGCACCGACAAGGGCCCGCAGACTGCGCTGGTCGCCCTCTACATGGACATGGGCGGCGCGCCCGCGCGGATGGCCTAGGCCATGACGCTGGCTGCGATCACCTTTTCAACTCCCTGGCTGCTGTGGGCGCTCGTGGCGTTGCCGGCGATCTGGTTCCTGTTGCGCGTGACGCCGCCGGCGCCGAGGCGGGTGGTGTTTCCGCCGCTGCGGCTGCTGCTGGGTCTGGCCGCACCGCAGGAAACGCCCGCGCGCACGCCCTGGTGGCTGCTGCTGCTGCGGCTGGTGGCAGCCGGGTTGGCGATCGTGGCGCTGGCCGGGCCCTCCATCGGCCAGGCGCCGCGCAGCGCGACCACGGGACCGCTGGTTCTGTTCGTCGACAATGGCTGGACCGCGGCCCATGGCTGGACCGCGCGCGAGGCCGCAATCTCGGATGCATTGGCCACGGCGGCGCGCGCCGGCCGCGCGGTTGCCATCGTGCCGACGGCGGGACCGCGCGCGCCGGTGGTGACGCTTCTGTCCGCCGGCGAAGCCGAGCGCACGGCGCACGACCTGGCGCCCGAGCCATACGCCGCGAATCGCGCGCGCGCCGTCGTCGCGCTCGCCAAGGCCCGGCTTTCAGGCTCGGAGATTCTCTGGCTCAGCGACGGGCTCGACGACGGCCAGGCACGCGCCACCGCCGATGCGTTGGGCGGGCTGGGGCGGCTGACGGTCTATGGCGATCCGGCGGGCCGAGGGCCGCTCGCGCTCAAGCCGGAGAAGAACGAGCCCGACGGGTTCGGCGTCACCGTCATCCGCGCGGACACTGGCGCGCCGCGCGTCGGCCAGGTGAGCGCGGTGGGCGAGCATGGCGAGGTTCTCGCCAGCGCGGCATTCCGCTTCCGCGAGAAGCAGCGCGAGACCACGGCCAAGATCGCGCTGCCGCTGGAAGTGCGCAACGAGACGCAACGCATCGTCATCGCCAATGAGGATTCCGCGGGCGCCGTCCGCCTGCTGGACCAGAGCGCCAAGCGGCGCGCCATTGGGCTGGTGTCGGCCAGCAATCTCGACACCGAGCAGCCGCTGCTGTCGGGGACTTATTACCTGGAGCGCGCGCTGTCGCCCTATGCCGACGTGCATCGCGGCACCATCGCCGAAGTGCTGAACCGCAACGTGCCGATCCTCATCACCTCCGACATCGGCGTCATCGCGGGCGACGATCACGACCGCGTGGCGCGCTTCGTGTCCGAAGGCGGCATCCTGGTGCGCTTCGCCGGCGCGCGCATGGCGCAGAAGGTCGACGATCTGGTTCCGGTGAAGCTGCGTCTGGGCGGGCGCTATCTCGGCGGCGCGCTCAACTGGTCGCAGCCGCAGCATCTGGCGCCATTTCCGGATTCGAGCCCGTTCCGCGGCCTGGCGATCCCCGCCGAAGTCACCGTGGCGCGGCAGGTGCTGGCCGAACCGTCGGTGGATCTGGGCGAGCGCACCTGGGCGCGGCTGGCCGACGGCACGCCGCTGGTCACCGCCGAGCAGCGTGGCAAGGGCTGGATCGTGCTGTTCCATGTGACGGCGAGTCCGGCCTGGTCGAACCTGCCGCTCTCCGCCCTCTATCTCGACATGCTGCGCCGGGTGATCGATCTCTCCGGCGGCGCGCGGCCATCCGACATGGGCACGGACGCGAGCGCGATCTATCCGCCCTATGCCACGCTTGACGGCTTCGGCCATGCCCGCAAGCCGCCGGCCGAAGCACTGCCGGTGCGCGGCGCGGAGCTATCCCGCATCGTGCCCTCGCCCGCCCATCCGCCGGGGCTCTATGGCAGCGAGGGCACGCAGGTCGCCATCAACGCGGTCGGCGCGAAGGACAAGCTCACCCCGTTGGGCGACATCGGGGTCAGCGTGCGCGCCTATACCGGTTCGGCGGCGCTGGCGCTGGAGGCGCCGCTGCTGGCGCTGGCGATCCTGATCCTGCTGTTCGACGCGGTGATCTCGCTGTGGCTGCGGGGCTATTTGCTGCTGCCGCGGATCGCGCGCGGCGGGGCGGTGATCCTGGCGCTGGCGCTGATGCATCCACCGCACGCCCATGCGCAAGCCGACGACATGAAGGCCGCACTCGACACGCGGCTCGCTTATGTCGTCACCGGATTGCCGGACGTCGACGCCACCAGCAAGGCCGGGCTCACCGGCCTCGGCGACTATCTCAAGGCGCGCACGTCCTACGCGCCGCTCGAGCCAGTGGGCGTCAATCTCGAGCACGACGATTTGTCGTTCTATCCGCTTCTCTACTGGCCGATGGATCCGCGCGAGAAGGATCTGTCGCCGGCGGCGCTGGCACGCGTGTCCAACTACATGCGCAACGGCGGCACCATCCTGTTCGACACCCGCGATCTGACTCTGGGCGCCGTCACCGGGCCGAGTTCGCCGGGCGAGCAGACGCTGCGCCGGCTCGTCTCCAAGCTCGACATGCCGCCGCTGGAGCCGGTGCCGCCCGATCATGTGCTGACCAAGGCGTTCTACCTGCTCCAGGATTTTCCCGGGCGCTGGGCCGGCGGCAAGGTGTGGGTCGAGCGGCTGCCGCCGCCTGATCCCGATGCCGGGCCTGAACCGGCGCGCGGCGGCGACAACGTCTCGCCCGTCATCATCGGCAGCAACGACTATGCCGCGGCCTGGGCCGTGGACGCCGGCGGCCAGCCGCTGCACGACGTGTCTCCCGGCGGCGAGGAGCAACGCGAGATGGCGGTGCGCTTCGGCATCAACGTGGTGATGTACGCGCTGACCGGCAACTACAAGACCGACCAGGTCCACGCCCCGGCGCTGCTGGAGAGGCTGGGCCATTGACCTACTCTCTCGACTTCGCGCCGCACGTTCCGCTCGCCGTGTTGTGGCTACTGATCGCGGCCGCGGCGCTCCTGTTCGTCTATTCGCTGATCCTGCGCGCGCGCGGCGCCTGGCTCAGGGCATTCGCCTTCGCGGTGGCGATCTTCGCGCTGGCCAACCCGATCGTGGTGCATGAAAACCGCGAAAGCCTGCCCGACATCGTCGCTCTCATCGTCGATCACTCGCCCAGCATGGACATTCACGGCCGCCGCCAGCAGGCCGACAAGGCCGCGGCCGCGATCAGGGCGAAGCTTGCCGCCGACAAGGATCTGGAAGTGCGCATGGCGGAGGTCACGACGCCGCCGGGCGAGGACACCGGCACGCAGATGTTCTCCGCGCTGTCGTCCGCGCTGGCCGATGCGCCGCCGGACCGCGTGGCCGGCGCCATCGCCATCACCGACGGCGAGGTTCACGACGTGCCGGCGGGAAGGCCCGCGCTGCACGCGCCGCTCCAGGCGCTCGTCGTGGGCAAGCGCGACGAAGGCGACCGCAAGCTGACCGTCACCGGCGCGACGCGCTACGTCATCGTCGGACAGACCGCCAACATCACGCTGCGCGTGGACGATCTCGGTTCAGCGCCGGGCGGGCGGGCGCAAGTTCAGGTCCGCGTCGACGGCGTCGATGCCGGCACGCGCACGGTGCCCACCGGGATCGACACCCATATCGGCATCGCGGTGAACCATGCCGGGGAGAATGTGGTCGAGCTGGAGGCAAGGCCCGGGCCGCGGGAGCTGGGTCTGCAGAACAACCGCGCGGTGGTCGCCATCAATGGCGTGCGCGACCGGCTGCGCGTGCTGCTGATCTCCGGCGAGCCGCATGCGGGCGAGCGGGTGTGGCGATCGCTGCTGAAATCGGACCCATCCGTCGATCTCGTCCACTTCACCATCCTGCGGCCGCCGGAGAAGCAGGACACCACGCCCATCGACCAGCTTTCGCTCATCATCTTCCCGACGCGCGAACTGTTCGTGGACAAGCTGGACTCCTTCGACCTCATCATCTTCGACCGCTTCCGCGTGCAGCCCGCGGTGCTGCCGCTGGCCTATTTCGACAACATCACCCGCTACGTGGAGAACGGCGGCGCACTCCTCGTGTCGTCCGGCCCGGAATATGCCGGGCTCCAGAGCATCGCGCGCACGCCGCTGGCCGCGGTGCTGCCCGCGCAGCCGACGGGAGACGTGATCGACCAGCCGTTCAAGCCGCAAGTGACGGCGGCGGGGATGGCCCATCCGGTGACGCGCGATCTCGACGGCGCCAACACGGCCACCAAGCCGGCAAGCTGGGGCAACTGGTTCCGCATGATCCCGACCAGCCGCGTTTCCGGCGAAACCCTGATGAGCGGGCCGAACGACCGGCCGCTGCTGGTGCTGGACCGCGTGGGCAAAGGGCGCGTGGCCGAGCTGCTGTCCGACCAGGGATGGCTGTGGGCGCGCGGCTACGATGGCGGCGGTCCCTACGCGGAACTGCTCCGGCGCACGGCGCACTGGCTGATGAAGGAGCCGGAGCTGGAAGAGGAACGCCTGACGGCGGCGATCTCCGGCGGCGAGATCGTCGTCGAGCGCCACTCCATGGCCGACAGCGTCAAGCCGGTGACGATCACCGATCCGTCCGGCAAGCAAACGACGATGACGCTGACGAAGGTTGAGCCGGGATTGTGGCGCGGCACGGCCAAGGCGGAGGCGCTGGGGCTTTACCGCGTCACGGACGGGACACTGAACGCGGTTGCCGCGGCCGGGCCGCTCAATCCCAAGGAAGTTTCCGACATGCGCGCGACGGCGGCGATCCTGAAAGCGCCCGCCAGGGCGACGGGGGGAAGCGTGCACTGGCTCGCGGACGGCTTGCCCGACATCCGCCGCGTCGCGGTGGGCGACACGGCATCCGGCAAGGACTGGATCGGACTGAGGGCCAACCGCGCCTACCGCGTCACCAGCGTCGAACAGCAGGCGCTGCTGCCCGTCTGGCTGGCGCTGCTGTTGATCCTGGCCTCGCTGCTGCTGGCCTGGCGCATGGAGGGGCGCTGATGCGCAAGCCCGAGCGGACGCACACCTACACCGACATGATCGCCGACAGCGCGCGATGGGATGCGTTCCGGCCGCGGCCCGGCGACATCATCGTGGCGACGCCGCCCAAATGCGGCACGACCTGGACGCAGATGATCTGCGCGCTGCTGGTGCACCAGACGCCCAGCCTGCCGCAGCCGCTGACCGTGCTGTCGCGCTGGTTCGACCGGCATTCGGAGCCGGCGCAAACCGTTGCCGCGCATTTCGACGCGCAGCCCTACCGGCGCATCGTCAAGACCCACACGCCGCTGGACGGGTTGCCGTTCTATGAGGACGCGACTTACGTGTTCTGCGGGCGCGATCCGCGCGATGCGTTCCTGTCGCTGATGGATCACCTGGCCAACCTGTCGGCGGAGACCATCGCGGAAGCGACGGCGCGCGCCAGCCTGCCGCCGGATTTCCGCTTTCCCACCGATGCGAACGCGCTGTTTGCGGTGTGGCTCACCAGGGGACCGCAGCCCTGGATGGATGACGGCTTTCCGGCCGGTTCGGTGTTCTATCTCACCCAGACCTATTGGAGTTTCCGCAAGCTCCCCAACATCGTGTTCGTGCACTACCAGGACATGATGGACGATCTGGACGGCGAGATGCGCAGGCTCTCCGCGGCACTCGGCATCGCGGTGGAGGAAGCGCGCTGGCCGGCCTTGGTGGAGGCGGCGCGCTTCGAGGCGATGAAGCGCGATGCGGCCGGCACCGCGCCCGGCGCGCATCTGGGCGAGTGGGCGGACAATGCGAGCTTCTTCCGCAAGGCCCGCTCCGGCGAATGGCGGCAGGCGCTGAACGCGGAGAACCTGGCGCTCTATGACAGGCTTGCCCCGTCCAAGGTCGAGGCCGGCTGCCTGGCGTGGCTGGAAGGCGGGCGCAAGGCCTTCGATCCCAAGTCCGCCTGAGCGCCATCGGCGCGCCGCAATCGGCGGTGTAGTCTTGTCCGCCTGACGCGGGAGACGATCATGCGCATGACGGTATCGGGACCGGTGATTTCGGGCCCGATGATTTCGGGACTGGCGATTTCGGCGTTGTCGCTCATTGCGCTGGGCTGCGCGTCGCAGGCGCAGCCGGACAACCCCGCCACGATCGACGGCCTCAAGGGCTACACCCTGCGCGTCATCCATCCCGGCGAGATGGTCTCAATGATCTATATGAAGAACCGCGTGACCGTCACCGTCGACAAGGACAACAAGATCACGAACGTGTCGTTCTACTGAACCGCGAGGCCCGCGCCTGCCGCGCACACCACGTCGTCAAGGTGCGGGCGGCGGATTTCGCCGGTCAGCGTCAGCAGCGCGCCGGGCGTGAGCGACAGGCCGAGGATGCGCGACTGGTCCACCGGTCCGGGAAAGCGCACGCGGCCGGGCGCGAGTTTCGCGAAGCCGACGCGGGCGTAGTAGGGCTCGTCGCCGACCAGCACGATGGCGGGCCAGCCTGCGCCGCGCGCCGCGGCGATGCCCGTCTCCATCAGCGCCACGCCGATGCCGCGGCCGCGCTGCGCGGTCTCCACCGCGAGCGGCCCCAGCAGCAGCGCGTTCGCCGAATTCGAATCCTGGCCGATGGCGACGGGCCAGAAGCGCACCGAGCCGCGCAAGGTCCCGTTCTCGTGGGCGACGAAGCTGAGCGCGGCGACGGGGTGCACGCCCTCGCGCAGCCGGTAGGCGGACTTGGCGTAGCGCCCGGGACCGAAGCCGCGATCCAGCAGCGCGCCGATGGCCGCAGCGTCATCCGGCGTTTCGGCGCGGATGCTCCACGCCGGCTCTTTCGCACCTTCACGCACGTGGCTAGGCTCCGCGCCGGAGAAACTCGAGCAAGACCGGTGGAGGTAATCCCATGGGCGTATTGGATGGCAAGGTCGTTCTCGTCACGGGCGGCGCCAACGGCATCGGCAAGGAATGCGCGCTGCTGGCGGGCCGGGAAGGCGCCAAGGTCGTGGTCAACGATCTGGGCGGCGGGGCGGCGGGCGGCGACGCGGGTTCGGCGGGTCCCGCCGAGGCGGTGGCGGCGGAGATCCGCGCGGCCGGCGGCGAGGCCGTCTCCAACTCCGAAAGCGTGGCGAGCCGCAAGGCCGTGGCGCACATGATCGAGCAGGCGATGGACGTGTTCAAAGGCCTGCACGCGATCGTCAATCCGGCCGGCATCCTGCGCGACAAGATGTTCCACAAGATGACGGACGAGGACTGGGACCTCGTCATCGATGTCCATCTGGGCGGCAGCTACAATGTCTGCAAGGCGGCGATCAATCACTTCCGCGAGCAGCAGGACGGATCGTTCGTGCTGTTCACCTCGACCTCGGGGCTCATCGGCAATGTCGGCCAGGCCAACTACGCCGCCGCCAAGATGGGCATTGTCGGGCTGTCGCGCATCATCGCCATGGAGGGCGCGCAGAAGAACGTGCGCTCCAACGTCATCGCGCCCTTCGCGTGGTCGCGGCTGATCGCGACCATTCCGGTGAAGGACGAAGCCTCGGCCAAACGGGTGGAGCGCATGAAGAACATGATGCGCGCCGACCAGGTGGCGCAGCTCGCCATCGGGCTCGCCTCGCCCGCCTGCAAGGACGTCTCGGGGCAGATCTTCGCCGCGCGCGGCAACGAGGTGTTCCTGATGAGCCAGCCGCGCCCGGTGCGCGCCATCGGCAAGGTCGAAGGCTGGACGCCGGAGACCATCGCCAACCACTGCATGCCCGCGCTGAAGCCCAGCTTCTTCGACCTCGCGCCGACGACCGGCACCTTCGGCTGGGATCCGATCTGAGAGTTTCCTGCCCGGCGCAGCCCTGCTTCCACCTCCCCCTTGCGGGGAGGTTGATCCCGGCTTCCTCCCCCGCGAGAGCGGCCACCTGCGCTGAAGCTCCGGTGGCCGGGTGTGCGCTCACTCGCCTGCCGAAGCCTTGGCGTAGGCAGGGGGAGGTGGATCGCACGACGGCAGTCGTGCGAGACGGAGGGGGTGAGTTGGTGTTGGAGAGCAAGTTCTTGCGCCAGCGCGTTCCCCCCACCCGAAAAATGCGAAGGGCATTTTTCGTTGGCACGCTGTCGCTACCAACCCCCGCAAGGGGGAGGTTGAGCAGAGGCGCGCCCCATACACGCCAAAGCCC
>JBOHKI010000042.1:0-27297 GCA_050728855.1 Rhizomicrobium sp.
TTCCTTTGACCGTCGCGTCGCTCAGTTCTTAGGCCGCACGGCCCCTGCCCGCAAGCGGGCCTGAGAGCGGGCCCGCACGGCCAGCGCCTCCAGCGGCGCCGCGGCGTCCGCCGACCACGGGCCGGGACAGAGCAGCGGCGTCAGCGACAGATGCGCCACCATCGTCGTGTCCCCGAGCGCCGTGAGCGCCGGATGATGGAGCAGCTGGTCGGCATGCGCCGGCGTGGCCTCGCGCGCGTCGTTGAGGACCAGCAGCTCGGGCGGCGCGTAGGCGATCATCTCCACCGGCACGGTGCCGTTTCTGGCCTGGTGCATGTCCGGCCCCGCATTGCGCATGCCGCCCGCGCGCAGGATTTCGTCGGTGACGCCGTCGCCGGTGACGTAGCCGTTGGGCTCATAGATCAGTGTCGTCACCGGTGGCGACGGCGCGTGCGCGCGCGCGGCGGCGAGCTTGGCGTCCATCGCGGTGATGAGTGCCTTCGCGCGCGCGGGCTCGCCCAGCACCTCGCCCAGGGCCAGCGTCGTGCGGCGGATATCGCCGAACGAATCGGCGAAGGGCACGTCGTAGACGCGGATGCCGGCGGCGGCGAGCACCGCATGGAGCTTCTGGTTCACATCGCGGTCGGTGACGACGAGATCGGGATGTTTCGCCAGCACGGCCTCCGCATCCTGGCGGATCAACGGGATGCCGCCGACCTTGTCCGCGATGGTGGAGACCACCGGGTGGCGGTCGGCGGCGAGGTAGGAGAGCGCCGCAATCCTGTCGCGCGGCAGCAGGCGGAAGATATATTCATCCGTGCACACCAGCAGGGACACCACATGTTGCGGCGCGGCAAGCGCTTGCGACGCCAGCGATAGCGCGGCGGCCAGAAGTCCCACATGCCAGCTATGTTTCAGGCGCATATTGATCCACTACTCTCCGCCGCCCAATTCAAGCCCAACCCGGGAGGAACCATGTCCAGGACACTTACACTGCTCGGCCTGCTCGCCACGAGCGTTTCGTATTCAACGCTGGCGCTGGCCGCGCCGCCCATCGGCGACGTGCTGGCCGCCAACAAGGCCGCCACCGCGCCGGACTGGGACAGCAAGGCGGGGCTAAAGCTCGACTACGACTACACGGGCCAGGGCCTCACCGGAACGATCGATTCGCTCGAGGATCTCAAGCAGGGCCGCTTCGTCGACACGGCGAAGCTCGGCCCGGTCACGGCCGTCAATGGCTTCGACGGCAATGAGCCCTGGGCGCAGGATCCCTCCGGAACCGTCACGGCGCAGCAAGGCGGCGAGCAGCGCGCGCTTGCGATCAACGACGCCTACCGCCGCGCCAATCTTTGGTGGCGCGCCGATCGCGGCGGGGCCCGGATCGTCGGCGATGGCGAGAAGACGGACGGCGGGACGACGTTCGACGTGCTCACCGTGACGCCGAAGGACGGCAAGAATTTCGATGCCTGGTTCGACGCGAAGACGCATCTGCTCGCGCGCACCGTCGAGGTCCAGGGCACGCACACGTTCACCACCTATCTCAGCGGCTACAAAGCCTATGGCGGGGTCGAGCTGCCGGTGACCGGGCTGGTCAACAATGGCGACGCGAAATACGACCAGCACGTCACGCTGACGGCCGCGACGTTCTCGGCGATGCCCGCCGACGCGGCCTTCGCCATGCCGAAGAACACCGTCAGCGACTACAGCATCGCCGGCGGATCGCAGACGTCGTTTCCGTTCCAGCTGATCAACAACCACATCTACGCGAACGTCGCGGTGAACGGAAAGCCGTTCACCTTCATTTTCGACACTGGCGGCGCGAACCTCGTCACCCCCGCCACCGCCAAGGCGCTGGGCGTCGCCGTCAAGGGCCAGTTCGAAGCCAACGGTGCGGGCAGCGGCCACATGGATGCGGGATTCACCCGGGTGGACTCGCTCCAGCTCGGCAAGGCGACGATCAAAAACCAGATCTTCGCCGTCATCCCGCTCGACCAGATGAGCCCGGTCGAGGGCGTGGCGATGCCCGGCATGGTGGGCTTCGAGACCTTCCGCCGCTTCGTGACGCGCGTGGACTACGGCACCGGCACGCTGACGTTGATCGATCCCAAATTCTTCGATCCCAAGGACGCCGGCGCGCCGGTTCCCTTCGTGTTCGACGGCAACACCATCGAGGCGCCGGCGGTCTATGACGGCGTGAAGGGTACCTTCACCATCGACACCGGCTCGCGCGCCTCGCTGACGCTGAACGCGCCTTACGCGAAGACGAACCATTTCGACAGCAAGGGCGTGGCGATGGTCACGGGGTGGGGCATCGGCGGACCGTCGCATTCGCTCGCCATGCGCGGCGACACTCTGACCGTCGGGCCCTACACCATCGACAGGCCGGTTGTGGAGGTGTCCACCGACAAGGGTGGCGCTTTCGCGGACAATTCGCAGTCCGGCAATATCGGCGCGGGCGTGCTCAAGCGCTGGATCGTCACGCTCGATTACGATCACCAGACGATGTACGTGAAGCCGGCCACGAATGCGGTCGGCGATCTCGACACCTTCGATCGTGCCGGCATGTGGTTCAACCAGTCCGCCGACGGCTACACCGTCGTCGACGTGACCCACGGCGCACCGGCCGAAGCGGCCGGCATCAAGATTGGCGACACCATCGTCGCGGTCGACGGCAAGCCCGCGACATCGCTGCCGCTGTACGAAATGCGCAAACGGCTGCGCGACGAGGCGCCCGGCACGACTGTGACGTTCAAGGTGAAGGACAAGTCGGGCACCCATGACGACAAGGTCACGCTGCGCGACCTGATCTGACGGCGTTCTGGAGGGGCGCGCGCGGTCTCATTCCGCCGAGGGGCGGAACGGGGCCGCGCCGCCGATTTTGCCTGCCGCGGGCGGCGGGTTGGCGTCCGCGCCGCGCGGGAAAGCTCCACTCGCCTAGCCTCTCGCATTCTTCTATACAGCGGGAAGCCACTCCCGGGACGATTTCCCATGCCTATCTATCGCGCGCCGCTGGACGATTTCCGGTTCCTGCTGAACGAGCTGTTCGAGGCGGACAAGCAACGCGACCTGCCGAATTTCGAGAACATGTCGCCCGACCTGATCGAGGACATCCTCACCAACGCCGGCAAGTTCGCGGAGGAGGTGCTCCAGCCGATCAACCAGTCCGGCGACGAGGAGGGCTGTCACTTCGAGAACGGCGTGGTGCGCACGCCCAAGGGATTCAAGGAAGCCTACAAGGCCTATGCCGAGGCGGGCTGGGGCGCGCTGTCGGCGCCCGAGAAGTTCGGCGGCGCGGGCATGCCGATGATGATGACCATGGCGGTGGCGGAGATGATGACGTCCGCCAACCAGTCGTTCTCGATGTATCCGGGGCTGACGGGCGCCGCGGCCGGGGCGCTGATGGGGACCGGCGCGCAATGGATGAAGGACAATGTCGCGCCCAAGCTCGTCAGCGGCGAATGGTGCGGCACGATGTGCCTGACCGAGCCCAATTGCGGCACCGATCTGAGGCTGATGAAGACCCGCGCGGTGGAGCAGCCGGACGGCACCTACCGCATGACCGGCACCAAGATCTTCATTTCCGGCGGCGATCACGACCTGACCGACAACATCGTCCACATGGTGATCGCCAAGATCCCCGACGCGAACGGGCTGATCGCCAACGACCTGTCCACCGTCAATTTCTTCATGGTGCCGAAATTCCTCGTCGACGAGAGCGGCAAGATGGGGGCGCGCAACGGCGTCTCCACCGGCGGCATCGAGAAGAAGATGGGCATCAAGGGCCAGGCGACCTGCGTGCTCAATTTCGACGACGCGGTGGCCTGGCGGCTGGGACCGAAGCCCGAACCGCTCAAGCCCGGCGAGAAGCGCTCGGCCTCGGCCGGCATGGCGGGCATGTTCGGAATGATGAACGCCGCGCGGCTCGGCGTGGGCGTGCAGGGCATCTCCATCGGCGAGGTCGCCTACCAGAACGGCGCCGCCTATGCGCTGACGCGGCGCGTCGGCCACGCGCTGACGGGGCCCAAGGAGCCCGACCAGCCGGCCGACCTCGAGATCGTGCATCCCGACGTGCGCCGCATGCTGCTGCATTGCCGCGCCTTCGTGGAGGGCGCGCGCGCCGTGGCGATGTGGACGACGCTCAACATGGCGATCGCCGGTTCCGAGCGGCCGGAGAAGGAGACCGCGGGCTACCTCGCCGACCTGATGACGCCGGTGATCAAGGCGTTCTTCACCGACATGGGCTTCGAGGCGGCGAACTACGCCATGCAGTGCTATGGTGGCCACGGCTACATCCGCGACAACGGCGTGGAGCAGTTCGTGCGCGACGGCCGCATCAACCAGACCTATGAAGGCGCCAACGGCGTGCAGGCGATGGACCTGGTGGGCCGCAAGCTCGGGCGGCGCGGCGGGGCGGCGCCGGTGGCGCTGTTTGCGCTGCTCAACGGCTTCATCGCGGAGAACGAGGCCGACGCCAAGCTTGGCGCCTTCGTCAAGCCGCTCAAGCGCGGCACCGACACGCTGCAGCAGGCGACGCTGTGGCTCGCCCAGCACGGCCTCGCCAACCCCAACGACGCGGGCGCCGGCGCTTACGATTACCTACGCCTGATGGGCATCGTCGTGCTCGGCTGGATGTGGGCGCGCGTGGCAAAGCTCGCGCAGGCCAGGTTGGCGGCGGGCACCGGCAACGCGCAGTTCTACGAGCAGAAGCTGATCTCGGCGCGCTACTGGATGGAACGCATGATGCCGGAATGCCCCATGCTGTTCGAACGCATCCAGACGGGCAGTGAAGCGCTGATGGCATATGTGCCGGAGACTGCATGAGGGAGGCGTCACTCTCCCTCACGGGGAAGGTGACAGGAGCAGCGCCTCCCCTACCGCGTCTTGCAACGCCGGCGTCGCGGGATAGGGGTGTGTGCGGTATTGCCGGAAGCCTTCCGCGAAGGCTACGCCGAAATGCTCGCCGCGGCGGCGCGTCCATTTCTCCATCGCGCCCAGATAGTCGGCGATGGCGTGCTGCTTGCCGACCCAGGCCATCTGGCTCCGATGGCAGGCGAGCATGGCGCGCTTGGTCTCGAAGGTGCTCTCCACGTTGACGGCGAAGTCGGGGATGACCTTGGCGTTGTCGCGGTCGCGGCCCTCGATCGGATCCATGAAATAGAGATGCGGGATGGCGTCCAGCGCCTTGGCGGTGCCGGTGCGGTAGTTGGGCACGGGCGCGGCGAAACAGGCGTCGCGCACCAGCTGGCTCGCGGCTTCATGGTCGGGATGATAGTCCGCGGGCGAGGCCGCGAGCACGATGTCCGGCCGCCAGTCGCGCAGCACCTCCGTCACGCGGCGGCGCGAGGCGTCGTCGTTGAATACGGACAGGTCGCCGAAACCGGCCCAGGCATAATCCGCGCCGATCAGCGCGGCCGCGGCCTGCGCTTCGCCGCGGCGGATGCGGCCGGTCTCGGCATTGTCCGCCTCGGTCGAGCCGCAGTCGCCATCCGTCAGCGTGACGATCGAGATCGCATGACCGGCGCGAGCGAGCAGTGCCAGCGTGCCGGCCGCCAGCGTCTCGATATCGTCGGGATGGACGTGGACGGCGAGGATCCGCATTGCGCTGGGTTCACGGCCGCGCGGCGTTGGCCTTGGCCGCGATGTCGTTGGACGGTTCCGCGTTGAGGCCCGATTGCGTCATGATCACGCGATAGGTTGCGCCGTCGGCCAGCGGCATGTAGGCGCCGGAGCCGAATTTGCGGTCCTCATAGGAATGGTCGGTGATCCAGAACAGCCAGGATTTCGGCACATAGGCGTTGATCGCGGGCGGGGCGCCGCGCAGGTCGCAGGCGGTGATCATCTTGCCGGCAGCGCGCCCGGCGTCGAAATACTTGTTGTCGAGCTGATCGAGCGTGTAGGTGGCATTGAGGCCCAGCGTGTTGGCCCACGGTTTCCACTTCTGCACCCGCGCCGTCAGCTCCCACTCGTCGCCCTGGATCTTGCAGACGGCCGTTTCCTTCGGTCCGTCCAGCCGGTTGACCGTGACCTGGTAGATGCTCCGCGCCGGATCCAGCGCCTTCACCATCACGTCGGCGACCGGCGCCTCATAGGTCAGGCGCGCGAATGTCTGCGTGTTGACGCCCAGCAGCGCGAAGGCAAGCCCGATGATGGCGATGGGCGCGCCCACCACCACGCGCGGCACGCCCCTGCCCGCCTCGCCGCCGAAGATGTGGCCGAAGCCGCGGAAGAACACGAGCAATCCCAGGATCGCAACCGCCACGGGCAACAGCAGCCAGTACCAGCCCAATGAAAACAACGCTCCCAACACGGCACGACCTCGCTCGAACGCTTCGCCTACCCTCGCGCAAGCTTAGCAAATATCAACGGTAATAAGCCGGAAAGCATGCCGGAGTTCCCGCTTTGCGCGGCCTCGTGCCCACCCCGCCACAGGCGCCCGAGGCAATCGGTCCGCCAAAATGTCACGGGAATCGGGCCAGAATGCGGCCCGACTCGAAGGGGGACCGCATGCGCACCGCCACGCTTACTCTGCTGTTCACGCTCGCCACCGCCGCGGCCCAGCCGGCATGGGCCGGCGATGTGCTGATGATCTCCGTCGATGGGCTGCGGCCGCTGGACGTGATCGAGGCGCAATCGCGCGGGCTCACGCTGCCCAACCTGACGGCGATGCTGGACACGGGCGCCTATGCCACCGGCGTGCGCAACGTGCTGCCCACTGTCACCTATCCCAATCACACCACGCTCATCACCGGCGTGGCTCCCGCGGTGCACGGCATCTCCAACAACCTCACCTTCGATCCCCTGGGCCGGAATTTCCAGGGCTGGTACTGGTATGCGAGCGACATCCGCGTTCCGACGCTGTGGGACGCGGTGCACGCCGCGCACAAGCCGGTGGCGAGCGTGAGCTGGCCGGTGAGCGTGGGTTCGCCGTCCATCGACTACAACCTGCCGGAATATTGGCGCGCGCTGACCAAGGACGATCTCAAGCTGCTGCGCGCGCTGTCCACGCCCGGCCTGATCGCGCAAGTCGAGAAGGACACCGGCGTCACGCTGGCCGCCACCTTCGGCGAGACGCCGGATGCCGACGCCGCGCGCGCCCGCGCCGCCGGGGATATCTTCGTGCGCAAGCATCCCCGTTTCATGACTCTGCACCTGGTGGCGCTGGACGCCACGCAGCACGAGTTTGGCCCCGGCACGCCCGAGGCGCGCGCCACGCTGGAGAAGCTGGACGCGGCGATCGGCACGCTCGCCGCCGCCGCGCGCAAGGCCGATCCGCATCTCGACATCGCCATCGTCTCCGACCACGGTTTCGTGGCGATCCAGCACGATGTGAACCTGATGACGGCGTTCGTGACCGCGGGGCTCGTCACGCTCGATCCCGCGACGCACAAGATCGTCTCCTGGCAGGCCGAGCCATGGGACGCCGGCGGCTCCGCGGCCGTGGTGCTCGCCAATCCGGACGATCAGGCCGTGAAGGACAAGGTCTCCGCGCTGCTGACCAGGCTGGCCGCCGATCCCGCCAACGGCATCGCGCGGGTGATCGGCAAGGAAGAGATCGCGCGGATGGGCGGCGGCAAGGAGGCATCGTTCTGGATCGACTTCGCGCTGGGCTACGAGTCCGGCAGCAAGTTGGAAGGCCCGCTCGTCACCGCCGGCACGAACAAGGGCACGCACGGTTTCTTCCCCGATCACCTGGAGATGCGTTCCACCTTCATGATAGAAGGACCGGACGTGAAGAAGCGCGGCTCGCTGGGGGACATCGACATGCGCGACATCGCGCCAACGCTGGCGAAACTGATGGGCGTAAAGCTGCCCAGCGCCACGGGCAAGGCGCTATGGTGAAGGCCCTTTGCGCAACGGCGGCGCTGCTGATCGCCGCATCGGCCGTCCATGCCGACCCGGCGGCCACGCCGGCGCCGCCAACCGCGTCCGCGCCCACGCCGGCCCAGCCCGATCCGCTGGCCGGGCTGGCGCCGCTCGATCCCGCCAATGCGAGGGTGGTGATCGTGCGGGAATCCAGCGCGGCGGCCGCGCTCGCCAACGCGAAGATCTATGTGAACGGCGAAAAAGCCGGCGCGGCGGGAAACGGAGAAGTCTTCGTCTTCGACCATGCGCCCGGGCAGGTCGTGCTCGAGTTCGACAATCCGCTCACCTTTTTCGGCGGCAACCTCGAACTGCCCACGGTCCTGGTGGCGGGACAGACGGTCTACGTCCATCTCACCGGCATGATCGGACGCATGGGCGTCCTCGGCGCCGTGGTCCAGAGCGAAGCGTCGCAGAATGAAATCTGCTCCAGCGATTGGTGCGGCAAGGTCGTGCCCGCCAACTACGCCGCCTATCTCATGAGCGGCCTCCCGGTTAGGCAGGCGGCGAAATAGCTATTTCGCCGGGATATCCCGGCACGCCACCGGATGCTTCATCGTTTCGGCATCGTCGGGCGTGCTGGGATGAAGCTTGCGCTGGATGGGGAGGATCTCGTCACCTCCATTTGCGAGCTGGGCGCGGAGCCAGTCCTGGAAGAAGGCCGTGGCGCGGTCTGGCGCAAGGCCCGCGAGCTTGATCCCGTCCTTGTCCTGATTCTGGCCGTACTTCGCCGCAAGCATGTTGGCCGCATCGTCCGACAGGTTGAAGCCCAGCCAGTAATCGCCGTGCGGGCGCGCCGCGGCGAGTGTCCAATACGGATTTTCCGGCTCCAAATGCTTCCACTTGCCATCGCCGCCATCGTCCAGCGAGGCGAGGCACACGGTCTGGATCGCGAAATCGCCGTTGCGGAGCGGTACGGCGTTGAATTCCACGGCCAACCCTTCGGTGTAGGGCGCCTCCGGCTTGAACAGATAGGCGTCGTAAGTGGCGGCATCGCGGCGGACGACGGTGAGGAGGATGTCGCCCTTCTCGCCGTGCAAAGTATAGTCGCCTTCGAGCGAGGATCTGTTCGCCGCCATGCCCGGCGGAAAGACCGGCTTCAGCGACGACACCGTCATACAGCCCGCCAGCGCCATCGCCACCGCCGACAGGCACGTCACGCGTGCAAAACCGGTCATTCCAATCACTCCCCTGATGCTCCAGGCCCATGCCGATTCGGCCAGCTTCGCGGGTGGGCGCGTTTCCGTCCCGTGAGCGCCGGCATCATGCGCATGATCTCACTTGGCCTCGTTCTTCGACTTTTCCATGTTGTGGAGAGACTGGTCCTCCAGCACCCGGCAGGATTTTGGATTGGGGTCGTCGGGCGCCGGCGTCACCCACGATTGGCCGGGGAGTCGCACGATCGGCGTCAGGGCGTCGCCCCCGGCCTGGACCAGCCCGTCGCGCCATTCGCGGAACAGAGGCAGCGCGGCCTGTTCGTCGACGCCGCTCAGATCGACAATGTCTTTTTTCGCGTCGTGGTACTTCTCGAGCCCCGCGCCTCCGGGAGAGATGCCGATCCAGAAATCTTGCTGCGGCCGCGCCGCGACCAGCACCGCGTATTGGTAACCGTAGGCCGCCCCGTCGTCCCGTTTGCCAAAGAGGCCCGCGCCGGTCCAGGCGAAGGCACATGTCGCCTGCACGGCATAGTCGCCGCCGACGAGCGGGATGAGCTGGAAGTCAGCGGCGCCCGATTGGAGGTAGAGCGCGGCGTTCGGGTCCGAACTGTTGTTCCTTTCGTAGAACGTTGCCGTGTAGTGCGTGTCGTTGCGCGTGACGACAGCGACATCGCCCTTCGTGGCGCCGCGCAGCGTATAGAGACCTTCGAGCGAGGCGTCCGCCGCCGCCATGCGGTCCGGAAACACGGGCGCCTTCGAGACCACCATCCCGCAGGCCGACAGCGTCACTGCCGCCGTGAGTATCAGCAACGCCCGAATCATGCCGCCCTCGCCAATTTCGCCAATTGCCCGAGCAGATTTTGCGCACCTTTGAGGCGGGATTCAGGCGAAGGCCAATCGCGGGCGATCACCACCTTCTGGTCGGGACGGACGCGCATGGTGGACTGGTGCTCGGCGATGAGACGCACCAGGCCGAGCGGATTGGGGAAGGCGCTGTTTCGGAAGGAGAGAATCGCGCCCTTGGGGCCCGCGTCGATCTTCTCCACCGAGGCCACGCGGCACAGATGCTTGAGGACGACGATGTCGAGCAGGTGCTGCACTTCCTCCGGCAGCTTGCCGAAGCGGTCGATCAGCTCGGCGGCGAAGCGCTCGATCTCCTCGCGCTCCTCGATGCCGGCGAGGCGGCGGTAGAGCGCCATGCGCACGGTGAGGTCCGACACATAGCTTTCCGGGATCAGCACCGAGGTGCCGATGCTGATCTGCGGCGACCATTGCTCGGCCGCCTCTTCCGCCGCGCCGCCCGCGCGAAGCTGCGCCACGGCTTCCTCCAGCATCTCCTGA
This sequence comes from Rhizomicrobium sp., assembly GCA_050728855.1. Taxonomy (GTDB): domain Bacteria; phylum Pseudomonadota; class Alphaproteobacteria; order Micropepsales; family Micropepsaceae; genus Rhizomicrobium. The sequence continues at coordinate 10,338 of JBOHKI010000042.1, forward strand.
TAGAGCTCGATGCCGACTTCCTTGACGTGGCCGGACTGCTCCTCGCCCAGAAGGTTGCCGGCGCCGCGGATGTCCATGTCGTGGCTCGCCACCGAGAAGCCCGCGCCCAGCTGGTCCAGCGACTGGAGCACCTGCAACCGCCGCTCCGCCGTCTCGGTGATCTTGTGCGTCGACGGCGTCGTCAGATAGGCGTAAGCGCGCTGCTTGGCGCGGCCGATGCGTCCGCGCAGCTGGTAGAGCTGCGACAGGCCGAACATGTCGGCGCGGTGGACGATGAGCGTGTTGGCGGTGGGAATGTCGAGCCCGCTCTCCACGATGTTGGTGGAAACCAGCACGTCGACCTGGCGCTCGTAGAACGCGGTCATCGCGTCCTCCAGCACGCTGGGCGCCATCTGGCCGTGCGCCACGCGCACCTTCACCTCGGGAACCGTCGCCTTCAGGAATTCCTCCGCCTCGCGCAGATCGGCGATGCGCGGGGCGACGTAGAAGCTCTGGCCGCCGCGATAATGCTCGCGCAGCAGGGCCTCGCGGATCACCAGCGGATCGAACGGTGTCACGAAGGTGCGCACCGCGAGCCGGTCGACCGGAGGCGTGGTGATGAGCGACAGGTCGCGCACGCCGGAGAGCGCGAGTTGCAGGGTCCGCGGGATCGGCGTGGCTGTCAGCGTCAGCACGTGAACGTCGGCTTTCAGCGCCTTCAGCTGTTCCTTGTGGGCGACACCGAAATGCTGCTCCTCGTCCACGATCACCATGCCGAGATTGGCAAAGGCGATGCTCTTGGCCAGCAGCGCATGGGTGCCGATGACGATGTTGACGTCGCCGCTCGCGAGCCCCGCCTTGGTCTCGCGCGCGTCCCTCGCGTCGACGAAGCGTGAGAGCTGGCGCACCGTCACCGGGAAGCCCTTGAAGCGCTCGGCGAAGTTGCGGAAATGCTGGCGGGCGAGCAGCGTCGTCGGCACCACGACGGCGACCTGGTTGCCGGTCATGGCCTCGATGAATGCCGCGCGCAGCGCCACCTCGGTCTTGCCGAACCCGACATCGCCGCAGACCAGGCGATCCATCGGCGTGCCTTTCGCCAGGTCCTCGATGGTGTCGGCGATCGCTTTCTCCTGGTCCTCCGTCTCCTGATAGGGGAAACGGGCGCAGAATTCGTCGTAGAGTCCTTGGGGCGGATCGGCGGCGGGAATGGATTTGAGCTGGCGCGCGGCGGCGATCTGGATGAGTTCGGCCGCGATCTCGCGCACGCGCTGCTTGGCGCGCGCCTTGCGCTGCTGCCACCCCGCGCCGCCCAGCCGGTCGAGCTGTGCCGAACCTTCGTCGGCGCCGTAGCGCGTCAGGAGCTCGATGTTTTCGACGGGCAGGAACAGCTTGCCGCCGTCATATTGCAGTTCGAGGCAGTCGTGCGGCGCGCCAGCCACCTCGATGGTCTGGAGGCGCATGTAGCGCCCGACGCCGTGCTCGATATGGGTGACCAAATCGCCGGGCGCGAGGCTGGAGGCTTCCTGGAGGAAGTTCTGCGCCCGCTTCTGCCGCCCACGGCCGCGCACCATGCGGTCGCCCAATATGTCCTGCTCGGCGACGATGGCGAAATCCGGCGCCTCGAAGCCATGCTCGATGGCCAGGACGCCGACGCCGACCGCGCCCGCCTGCATCGACAGCGCGTCCTGCCAGTGGGCGACGCGGCGGATGGCGCCAAGGCCGTGATCGGATAGCACGCCGCCCAGCCGCTCGGCCGAGCCTTCGCTCCAGGCGGCGACGGCGACGCGCTTGCCGGATTTCGCCAGCGCCTCGATATGCGACGCCGCGGCCTGGAACACATTGGTGCCGGGTTGCGCTCGCTCCGGCGTGAATTCGCGCCCCGGTTTGCCGCCGGCGTCCACGGAGTGCATCGATTCCGGCGCCTGGAACGGCGACAGCGCGCGCACGTCGCGATGGGCGAGCGCAGCCTGCCACTCCGCACCCGTCAGGTAGAGCGTCTCCGGCTTCAGTGGTTTGTAGGGCGCGGCGCCGGCATTTTCCTTGGCGTCGTGCGGGCCGTAGAGAAACTGGCGGCGGGTCTCGTAATAGTCCGCGACCAGTTCGAGGCGCGCGGCTTTCGCCTCCTCCACCTGGTGGGCGAGGAAGACCAGCGCGCCTGGCGCGTAGTCGAACAGAGTGTCGAGACGGTCGTGGAACAGCGGCAACCAGTGCTCCATGCCCTGCTGCTTGCGCCCGGCGCTGACGCTCTCATAGAGGACGTCGTCGCGCGTGGCCGGGCCGAAGGTGGCCACATAACCGCTGCGGAAACGGCTGATCGAGTCCGCATCCAGCGGCGTCTCGGCCGCGGGCAGGAGCTCGATTTCGGCGATCTGGTCCGTGGAGAGCTGGGTCTCGGCGTCGAACGTGCGGATGGCGTCGAGCGTAGAGCCGAAGAAGTCCAGCCGCAGCGGCGCATTCGTGCCCGGCGGCCACAGGTCGACGATGCCGCCGCGCAGCGCGAAATCGCCGGGCTCGCGCACCGTTGAGGCTTTGGCATAGCCGTTGCGCACCAGAAAGCCCGTCAGCGCCTCGTGATGCACCGTATTGCCGACACGGGCGAAGAAACTCGCCTCCGCGATGGTCGCGCGCGGCGGCACGCGCTGGAGTGCCGCGTTCACGGTTGTGACGACAATCGCGGCACCGTCCTTGCGCCGCGCCAGCGCGGCCAGCGTCGCCAGCCGCTCGCTTTCGATGTCCGGCTTGGGAGACACGCGGTCGTAGGGCAGGCAGTCCCAGGCGGGGAACGACAGGCAGGCGAGATCCGGCGCGAAGAACGCGACGGCGTCCTGGACGGCGAGCGCATGCGCATCGTCCGCCGCCACGAACAGCAGCAATCCGTCGCGGCGCTTGGCCGCCTCGGCGGCGACATAGGCATCGTAGCCGGCGGGCATGCCGGTGAGCGCGAAGTGACCCGGATGGCGGCCGATATAGGTCAGTCGTTCCAAGTCAGGATTTCCATTGGGGCGTCTTGCGCGCGCACAGCGCCTTCATGCGATGGAACACGGGCGTGTCGAATTGCGCGTCGGGCGGCGCCGCGCCGCGCAGCCAGTCATAGACGCGGCTGTCGGGCGCATCGAGCAGCGCCTCGAACTGGTCGAGCTCGCCCTCCGGCAGGCCGGCCAGCTCCTCCGCCGCGAAGGTCCCGAAGATCAGATCGACCTCCTTGAACCCCCGGCGCTGGGCGCGGAACAATAGCCGTTTGCGCCGGACCTCTTTCGAGCCAGCGTCCGATGATTTGTTCATGGTATGTGTATAGCGCGGGAGGGTGTTGCACTTCCAGCGCCGGAACAACAAATCGCTGTCATCCCGGACGCGCGCCAGCGCGATCCGGGACCCATGGAGACGCCATGACGATGGGTCCCGGCTCTCCGCCATGCTGACACATCGCTCCGGCCGGGATGACAGACCGGGCTGTGGCCGTTCAACCCACGTTTGAGTTTCCGCTATCCTCTCCTGCCATGCGGCCCGCGATTCTTTTTCCGCTCTTTGCCGAGACGCGCACGCTGCCCGGTGTGGGGCCGCGGCTGGCGAAATCGATCGCGCGCGCGGCGGGGACGCGGCTGCTCGACCTGGTGCTGGATCTGCCGGTTGGGCTCGTCGACCGGTCCTATCGTCCGCGCCTCGCCGACGCCGAGGAAGGGCGCATCGCCACCGTGGAAGTCAATGTGCTCGACCATCTGCCGCGGCGCGACCGCCGCCAGCCCTACAAAGTGCGCTGCTCGGACGACAGCGCCACCATCGAACTGGTGTTCTTCCACGGCCGCGCGGACTACCTGAACAAGGTGCTTCCCGTGGGATCCAGGCGCATCGTCAGCGGCAAGATCGAGCGCTTCGCCAATCGGCTGCAGATGGCTCATCCCGATCACATCGTGCCGCCGGAAGAGGCCGGCAGCTTCGCGATGCAGGAGCCGGTCTATCGCCTGACCGAGGACCTGCCCGGCAAGGCGATGGGCAAGGCGGTGCGCGGCGCGCTGGAGAAGCTGCCGGAGATGCCGGAATGGCTCGATCCGGCCTATCGCCGCGCGCGGGCATGGGACTCGTTTTCCACCGCGCTGCTCGCCGCGCACGCGCCCCACAACGAAGAGGAACTCTCGCCACTAGCGCCGGCGCGGATGCGGCTGGCCTATGACGAGCTGCTCGCGAACCAGCTGGCGCTGGTCCTGATCCGCGCGCATATGCGTGGACAGAAAGGCCGCAGCATCGCGGGCGACGGACACCTGAAGGCGAAGGCCATCGCCGCCCTGCCCTTCCAGCTCACGCCGGCGCAAGGCCAGGCGATCGGCGAAATCGAAGCCGACATGGCGGGCACGACGCGCATGGTGCGGCTGCTGCAAGGCGATGTCGGCTCCGGCAAGACGGTGGTGGCCATGCTGGCGCTGCTCGGCGCGGTGGAGGCGGGATGCCAGGGCGCATTGATGGCGCCGACGGAAATCCTCGCCCGTCAGCACATGGCTGCACTGGAGCCGCTGGCGAAAGCAGCTGGCGTGCGCATGGCGCTCCTGACGGGACGCGAGCGTGGGCTCGCGCGCGGCGAAACCCTGACCGCGCTTGCGGATGGTTCGATCGACATCCTGGTCGGCACGCATGCCCTGTTCTCGGAAGATGTGACATTCCGCGATCTCGGTCTCGCCGTCGTGGACGAGCAGCACCGCTTCGGCGTGCACCAGCGCATGACGCTCCAGGGCAAGGGCGAGAAGCCCGTGAACGTGCTGGTGATGACGGCGACGCCCATCCCGCGCACGCTGGCGCTCACCGCCTATGGCGACATGGATGTATCGCGCCTCACCGGCCGTCCGCCCGGCCGCAAGCCGGTGGACACGCGCGTGCTGCCCGCCGACCGCGTCGACGAGGTGGTGGAGCATCTGCGCCGCGCGATCGCCAAGGGCGCGCGGGCCTATTGGGTATGTCCGCTGGTCGAAGAGTCCGAGCAGGTCGACCTGACCGCCGCGGAAGATCGCGCGGAGACGCTGCGCAAACTGTTGGGCGAGCAGGTGGGGCTGGTGCATGGCCGGATGAAGGGGCCGGAGCGCGACGCGGCCATGGCGAAGTTCAAGGCGGGCGAGACCAAGGTGCTGGTCGCCACCACCGTCATCGAAGTGGGTGTCGACGTGCCGCAAGCCACGATCATGGTGATCGAGCATGCCGAGCGCTTCGGGCTGGCGCAGCTGCACCAGCTGCGCGGCCGCGTCGGGCGAAGCGACGCGAAATCGAGCTGCCTGCTGATCTATTACGGGCCGCTGGGCGAGACCGCCAAGGCGCGGCTGAAAACCTTGCGCGAGACGGACGACGGGTTCGTCATCGCCGAGCGGGACCTGGAGCTGCGCGGCGCCGGCGAGCTGCTGGGCACGCGGCAGAGCGGCTTGCCGGAATTCCGCATCGCCAACCTCGCGCTTCACGGCGAATTGCTGGCGGCGGCGCGCGACGACGCCAAGCTCGTGGTCGCGAAGGACCCGGACCTGCAATCGCCGCGCGGCGAGGCTCTGCGGGTGCTGCTCTATCTGTTCGAACGCGACGAAGCGGTGCGCTACCTGCGGACGGGGTGAAAATCACCTCCCCGCAAGGGGGAGGTAAATGTGGCGCCACAACGTCAACAGCGCGGCCATGACACGAATAGTAGAATGATGCAGTGTTCGGCCAATGACTCCCGATTTCCTCCCCGCCCTCGAAGCTGCCCTCGCCCGTGCCGGGCTTGCCGGCGCAGCAAACCTGACCCGCCTCTCCGGCGGGGCGAGCCAGGAGACTTGGGCGTTCGATGCGGGCGGCGAGAAACTCATCCTGCGGCGCAGCCCCGGCGGCGGGGCGCGGGTATCGACCGGCTCCTCCGCCGTGGCTCTGGAGACCGAGGCCGTCGTGATCGAGGCGGCGCGTGCTGCCGGCGTGAAGGCGCCGTGCGTGCGCTACGTGCTCAAGCCCGAAGACGGCGCGGGGCACGGCTATGTGATGGATCGGCTCGCGGGCGAGACCATCGCGCGCAAGATTTTGCGTGACGCGGAGTTCAACGACGTGCGCCCGAAGCTGGCGCGGCAGTGCGGCGAAATCCTCGCGCGCATTCATGCGGTGGATGACACGCCCTTGCGCGGTGTGTTGCCGGTGATCGACGGGCCACAACAATTGCAGCGCTATCGCGATCTCTACGATGCCTACGACTACCCGCACCCGATGTTCGAGTTCGCGTTCAAGTGGCTGGAGCCGCGCATGGCCCAAGCGCGGCGGCAAACACTGGTGCATGGCGATTTCCGGCACGGCAATCTGATGATCTCGCCTGCGGGCGTGGAAGCCGCGCTCGACTGGGAGCTGACCCATATCGGCGATCCGCTGGAGGATATCGGCTGGATCTGCACCAATTCCTGGCGCTTCCGCGCGGCGGAGAAAGTCGTCGGCGGTTTCGGCGATCTGGAAGACCTGATCACGGGCTATCGCGAAGCGGGCGGTGGCGACGTCGATATCGATGACGTGCGCACCTGGATCGTCTACGGCTCGCTCAAATGGGGCGTGATGTGCATGAGCATGTATCAGGGCTTCAGGATCGACGGCTCGGTCGAGCGCGCGACCATCGGGCGGCGCTCATCGGAGACCGAGGTCGACCTGGTGAACCTGATCTTCCACGGGAAATTGTGATGAGCAGATACTCCCCACATTCGTCATGGCCGGGCCTGTCCCGGCCATCCATGTGCCAGAGACTTACGCGGATGGGACTCTGGCATGTGGATGGCCACTACAAGGGCGGCCATGACGAAGAAGAGAAGAGGCCTTGACATGATGGACCAACCTTCGATCCGCGAGCTTGTCGATGCCGTGCGCGACTTCCTGGAGAAGCGCGCCATGCCGGAGCTGAAAGGTCACACCGCGTTCCACGCGCGCGTGGCCGCCAACGCGCTCGGCATCGTGTCGCGGCAATTGGAGCACGGCGCGGAGATGGACGCCGCCGAACTGGAGCGGCTGACGGCGCTGCTCGGGCATGACGGCACGCTGGATGCGCTGAACCGCGAGCTGTGCGCTGCGATCCGCGGCGGGCTCGATAGCCCTACGGTGCGCGATCATCTCGAACGTACCGTTCGTGACAAGGTCGCGGTCGATCAACCGAACTATGCGGGAGCGCGGCGATGAAGACGCGCGCGGCTTTGGCGCTGGCGGCAGGCAAGCCGCTGGTCATCGAGACGGTCGACCTCGAAGGCCCGAAGGCAGGCGAAGTGCTGGTCGAAATCAAGGCGACGGGCATCTGCCACACCGACGCCTTCACGCTGTCGGGCGACGACCCGGAGGGTCTGTTCCCCGCGATCCTGGGGCATGAGGGCGCCGGCGTGGTGCTGGAGGTGGGGCCGGGCGTCACGTCCGTGACGCCGGGCGATCACGTCATTCCGCTCTACACGCCGGAATGCCGCGCGTGCGAGTACTGCACCAGCCACAAGACCAATCTCTGCCAGGCGATCCGCACGACGCAAGGCCGCGGTGTGATGCCCGACGGCACGTCGCGCTTCTCGTGGAACGGCAAGAAGGTGCTGCACTACATGGGCTGCTCCACTTTCTCCAACCACACGGTGACGCCGGAGATCGCGCTCGCGAAAATCCGCAAGGACGCGCCGCTCGACAAGGTCTGCTACATCGGCTGCGGCGTGACGACGGGGATCGGCGCGGTGATCTTCACCGCCAAGGTCGAGCCCGGCGCCAATGTCGTGGTCTTCGGCCTGGGCGGCATCGGCCTCAATGTCGTGCAGGGCGCGCGGATGGCGGGCGCCGCGCAGATCGTCGGCGTCGATCTCAATCCGGCGCGCGAGGCGCTGGCGCGGCAGTTCGGTATGACTCACTTCGTCAATCCCAAAGATGTGAGCGGCGATCTCGTCGGGCATCTCGTAGAATTGACGCGCGGAGGCGCGGATTACAGCTTCGAATGCATCGGCAATGTGAAGACCATGCGCCAGGCGCTGGAATGCTGCCACAAGGGCTGGGGCGTGAGCACGATCATCGGCGTGGCGGGCGCGGGGCAGGAAATCTCGACACGGCCGTTCCAGTTGGTCACCGGCCGCGTCTGGAAAGGCACCGCCTTCGGCGGCGCGCGCGGGCGCACCGATGTGCCGCGTATCGTCGACTGGTACATGGACAGGAAAATCGCCATCGACGAGATGATCACCCATACCATGCCGCTGGAGCGCATCAACGACGCCTTCGATCTGATGCACGAGGGCAAGAGCATCCGATCCGTCGTGGTCTATTGAGGAACACGCAATGAACATCGAAGCGAAGATCGACTGGAACGCGGACGCTGCCGAAATCATGCCGATGGTGGTGGCATTGCGCCGCGCCATCCACGCCCATCCCGAACAGGGCCTGCATCTGCCGGAGACGACGCGATTGGCGCGCGAGGCGCTGGCGGGGCTCGATCTGGAATATGCCGAGGGGCCATCGACCTCAGGCCTGATCGTGACGTTGCGCGGCGCCCTGCAGGGCCCGACGATCCTGCTGCGCGGCGACATGGATGCGCTGCCGATGCCGGAAGACACTGGCCTCGCTTTCGCCTCCAATGTCGAGGGTTCGATGCACGCCTGCGGGCATGACGCGCACACCGCCATGCTGGTGGGCGCGGCGCATCTTCTGCATCGCCATCGCGACCGGCTGAACGGCACCGTCAAGTTCATGTTCCAGCCGGGAGAGGAAGGCTATCACGGCGCGCGCGAAATGATCAAAGATGGCTTGCTCGATCTTGCGCCGAAGCCGCAAGCCGCGTTCGCCATCCATGTTTCGCCGAACATACCCGCCGGCATGGTGGCATCGCGCCCGGGCCCGCTGCTCGCAGCGGCGGACAAGCTTCAACTGGTCATCAAAGGCAAGGGCGGCCACGCCTCGCAGCCCCATCACACGCGCGATCCCGTGCCGGCCGCGTGCGAGATCGTGCTGGCGCTGCAAAGCCTGGTGACGCGGCGGATCGACGCCTTCGATCCCGTCATCCTCACCATCACCCAGCTCGATGCCGGCTCCGCCGTGAACGTGATCCCCGAGGAGGTGCGCCTGCGCGGCACGCTGCGCAGCTTCTCGGCCAAGAGCCGGCAGGCGGCGCAGGAGGGGCTGGTGCGCGTGGCGGAGAACATCGCCCGCGCCCACGATCTGGAGGCCACGGTCACCATCGAGGCCGGCTACAACGTGACGCGCAACGATGCGGACTTTGTCGCGTTTGCCCGCGGCGTGGCGGAGGAGCTGTTCGGCCCGGCCCGCTACCTTCCGCTTTCCTCGCCGATGATGGGCGCGGAGGATTTCTCCTATGTGCTGGAGCGCATGCCCGGCTGCATGATGTTCCTCGGCGTCACGCCCGACGGCCAATCCCACCACCACGCCCACGCGCTCCACTCCAACCACATGATGCTCAACGAAGACGCCATGGCGACTGGGATGGCGCTGCACTGCGCGGTGGCCGAGCGGTATCTGCAGGGGGCGTGAACGTTTCGGTGAAAAGAAGTTGATTCGGAGCGAGGCGGTCTATTGGTCTTCTTCACCTTACCCCGTGTCATGGCCCGCGAATGCGGGCCATCCAGGTAACGTCAGCCAGAATGGTTGACGTTGCTTAGGACCGGTAGCTTCTTGCCAATGCCGCAGAACCTTCGAAGTCAGTCATCCAAACTGCGAAAGCGCTCAAAACCTACCTGGATGGCCCGCAGTCGCGGGCCATGACACTTGAGTTGGTGAGCGATACTACCTCACGCCCCCATTGCGCCCACGATGGCTACCGAGCAGACGTTCATCATCGGGGCGCCGCCGAGATTGTGGGTGAGGCCGATCCTGGGATTGGGAAGCTGCCGCGCGCCGGCCTTGCCCTGCAGTTGCAGGTACATTTCGTAGAGCATCCGCAGGCCGGACGCGCCGATGGGATGGCCGAAGCATTTCAGGCCGCCGTCGATCTGGCAGGGGACCTGGCCGTCGGCGTCGTAGAAGCCGTTCATCACGTCCTTCCAGCCCTCGCCTTCTTTCGAGATGTGGAGGTCTTCCATCGTCACGAGTTCGGTGACCGAGAAACAGTCATGCACCTCAATCATCGAGACTTCCTTGCGCGGGTCCTTGATGCCGGCCTCTTCATACGCCTTCTTGGAGGCGATGCGCGCGGTGTGGAAATACGATCCGTCCCAGGAATTGTGCTGGCTTTCCAGCCCGTTCGACAGCGACAGCTGCAACGCCTTGACCGAGATGATGTCCTTCTTGCCCATCGCGCGGGCGATCTCCGGCGTCGTCACGATGGCGCAGGCAGCCCCATCCGACACGCCGCAGCAGTCGAACAGGCCCAGCGGCTCGGCGATCATCGGCGCGGCCAGGCACATCTCCTCGGTGATGGGCTTGCGCAGATGCGCCTTGGGGTTCTTCGCGCCGTTGGCGTGGCTCTTCACCGAGACATGGGCGATGGCGCGCTTGAGCTCGTCCTTCGAGACGCCGTGCTTGTTGCGGTAGGCGCTGGCGAGCTGCGCGAAATTGCCGGGGGCCGAGCCGTTGGCGCTCCACAGGGGATTGAGCGTGCCGTTCTCGCGTTGCGGCAAGCCGCCGTAACCGGTGTCCTTCAGCTTCTCGACGCCCAGCGCCAGCGCGATGTCGCATGCTCCAGCGGCGACGGCGTACACCGCGCCGCGGAAGGCTTCCGAACCGGAGGCGCAAAAATTCTCGACTCGGGTGACGGGAATGTTCGGCAGGCGCAGCGCGACGGACAGCGGCGTGCCGCCGTTGCCGACATGCTGCTCGGGCATCGCGGTGGAGAACCACGCGGCCTGGATCTGGTTCACGTCGATGCAGGCATCGGTCATCGCCTCGAGATAGGCCTCGACCATCAGCTCCTCGGCGCCGGATTCCCAGCGCTCGCCGAATTTCGAGCAGCCCATTCCGAGGATGGCGACTTTGTCCTTGATGCCGGTTGCCATGACGGGACTCCCTATGCCTGACTGGGTGTCATCTAAGAACGCGCGGCGCGCGGCGTAAAGGGGAGGTTTGGGCGCAAGCGCGCGGCTCCATATATCTCCTTCGCAACGCCCGCGCGCGAGGAAGCCATGGGGTTGGTGGTCGCCGCGTATGTGATTCTGAGCCTGGTGGCAGGCGGCATGACGATGTTCGCGACCGGGTTTTGGCCCGGCGCCGCGATTCTCGGGGGAGCGTTCCTTTCGTTGACCGTCGTCGGCGGGTTCAAGGCCGCCCTCTTCCGCCACGACACTGAGAACCCCACCGCGGCCATGGCCCTTTCCCTGGTGATCGTGGGCCTGCTCGTATGGCTGTCCCAGAAATTCCAGGTCGCGCTTTTCGGCCTGCACATCACGGGGCCGGAATGGTGCGTGGCCGGCGCGGCGGTCAGCATTCTGTATTCCAGCACGAGAGACTAAGTATAAAAACCTTTTTCTGCTGCAAATAGGATATCGTGCCTGCTTTGGTCATAACATTTGATGTGCTATCGGAACTTTCCCGCCGCCCCCTCATTTTCTCCGGAGGCGCGCAAAGCGCTTAACCTGGATCAAAAACATGCGTCCGGCGCCGTGCGCAATGCGCCGGTCCGGATTCAACCCAAGGAGTGAACATGCTCAAGAAACTTTCTCTGGCTGCGGCTGCTGTTGCCGCGACGATGGCGCTGGCCTCGCCGGCGAGCGCCGACGGCGTGAAAATCGGCACGCTGACCTGCCATGTGGCAAGCGGATGGGGCTTCGTCTTCGGCTCCTCCAAGGACATGCGCTGCAACTTCTCGCCATCCAACGGCCCCGGTGAGCACTATGTCGGCACGATCTCCAAGTTCGGCGTCGACGTCGGCTACACCTCCTCGGCCGTGATCATCTGGGAAGTCTTCGCGCCGAATTCCGGCATGAAGCGCGGCGCGCTCCAGGGCGGCTATGGCGGCGCGACCGCCTCGGCCACCGTCGGCGTCGGCGCCGGCGCCAACGTGCTGGTCGGCGGCTTCGACCGCTCCATCACGCTGCAGCCGCTGTCGATCTCCGGCTCGACCGGCCTCAACCTTGCCGCCGGCATCGGCGCGATGAGCCTGAAATACGCGCCGTAAGACTTCCGGCACGTTGCGTAGCGAAAGCCCGCCGGGAAACCGGCGGGCTTTTTGCTGCGCGCGGCATTGCGCGGTTGGCAGGCCCGCGCACGATCTTCGCGTTCACGGCCTCGGCGAATCCCGCGTCCTACGAGGAGCGGATTTTGCGGAGACGGCCATGGCGCGCACCATCAGGATCCTAGTCTACAACCGCGCCGGAACCGCGCTGGCGTTCGGCGCTGCGAACCCTATCTCCGGCCCGGCGGCGACGGCGGGCGCACCGTTCCAGGAGAACGGCGAGACCGTCATTCCGGTGACGGTCACCGCCGGCGGACTGACCTCCCTGGAAGGCACGTTCTCGATCGTCGGCCAGAACGCGAACTTCGTGATTTCCTACAGCCACCCGCTGGCCGGAAACTCAACGGTTTCGCTGGTGGCGCACGCTTCCTCGGCCGGCTGCATGCTGGGAAGCGGGCCGCTCGCCTATCCGGGAAATCCGGTCGAGGCGCGCGCCAATCTCTATCTCGGCCAGGCGGTGGGGAATGCCGGCGGGTTCGCGGTCCCCGTGCCGGTCCGCTCGGAAGTCCAGCAGCCGCGAAACCTGTTTCGCGATCTCGCGAATTCCATGTTCGGCCCGCAGATCCGCGCCCAGGCGCTGATCGACGCCGCGGCAGGCAATCCCGTCGACGGGCTGTTCTATGCGGACTTCACGGGCGGCCAGATCGATCTTTTGTCGCGCATCCTGTGCCAGTGCTGGATGACGGGCGAAGGCGTCGACGCGCCGATCCTGAACTTCCTGTCGGGCTTCATCGGCAATCCGGGGCGGCCCGGCCTTCACCAGCAGTTCCTGCCGCTCGACATGTGGGTGCCGCAACTGACCCTGGTGCCGCCCGCCCAACCGCCGGTCGGCAACGCGGCCGGCCCGGCGGTCTACACGCTCACCGGCTACGACCAGGTCGTCCTCGCCTCCATCGGTCAGGGCGGAAATGTCGAGTGGGACCTCGCCAACCTGCGCAAATTCCTCAAGCTGTTCCTGGTGGGGGCGCATTTCGTGTCGATATCGGCCGACGCCGACCTCATCCCGCGCGGCATGCCCAACTACTACCGGAACCTGTACCTCGACTTCGACAATGACGGTCACCTGACCAAGCGCGGCGATCCGGTCAATTCGCACTACACCAGCGGCGCCAACCTGACCGGCATCTATTACCTGGACATCAATGGCGACCGCGCGCCCGACAATTGCGGGCTCATCCTTGCCTTGCTCTTCGGGCGTACGGTGAAGCGGCTCGGGCTGCACCCCGGCCAGTACAACACGTTCATGCAGCTCGAGGGCTGGCCGACGCTCACGCTCGGGCCGATACCACAGCCTGGCGGACGTCACGGCGCGGATTACGAGGCGCATCTGGCAACGCTGTGGAATTTCTCGACCTTCGGCGCCTGCCCCTACAGCGAAAAGCGCGGCGCCACGGTGTTTCTCGCCCCCAACGGATGGGTGCCGCAAACCGATGCAACCATGCGGATGAACCCCTATGTCGGCGCCCGCCCGCTGCAGAACGGACAGCCGCCGGGCTGGCTCAACACCAATGTCGTGCTTGCCGTACCGCCGCAGCAGCAGCCTCTGCTTCAGCAGCTGCCGCTGGACGACGGCGGCTATGACGCCGACGACGACGATAGCGACTAGCATCCACAACCGCGGCGTTCACAGCGCGGCCCTTCCCGCGTCATAGGCTTGTGCGCCGCTGGGACGGCAATCGCTCCTCACGGTGTCACGCCAAGACGTGAAGGAGACATCACATGGCACTTCCAACACCCGTGAACGGACAGATCACGGATTCGGTGACGCAGGCGAACGTCAAAGTCGTCGGCGACGCGCCCGCCATGGCGATGGGCGCGCTTTACCAGTCGCTCGCCCATTCCACGGGCATCCTCTACGAGAACGCGACCTCGACGCAGCAGCAGATCGGCATCTGCGGCCAGGCCGCCACCAATCAGGGCGTCATCCAGATCTACAGCGTCGACACAATGGCGGGAGCGGTCTCTGCGGCGAAACTCGCGCAGAGCGATACCCCGGACACCCTGTTGTCGCTGCTCTCGGCATTGCGGGCCGGAACGGCCGTCCTGCCGACGGTCTGACAACGCTCCTGGCCGCACCTCCCCGCAGCCAGTCCCGGGCGCCCCGAGCGGGCGCCCGATTTTTTTGCGCTCATCGTCTCCGCGGCTCCGCGTGAAGCGCATTCTTTTTCGGGATGCGGCGGGAATTTGAGGAGGGGCGCTCACAATTCCGGCCCACGGGCCGTCCTTTTTCCCGAGGGCGGTGCGGACGCTGAAGGCGCTACCGGCGGCCTCGCAATCGAAGGAGACTTTGCATGGCACTTCCCACTCCCCTGAACGGCCAGATCACCGACGCGGTCACCCAGACCAACGTCAAAGTCGTCGCCGAGGCCCCGGCGATGGCGATGGGCGCGATCTACCAGTCGCTCGCCCATTCCACCGGCATCCTGTTCGAGAACGCCACGTCGTCGCAGCAGCAGCTGGCGATCGCGGCCCAGGCCTCGACCAACCAGGGCGTCATCCAGATCTACAGCGTCGACACCATGGCCGGCGCCGTGGCGACCTCGAAGATCGCGCAGAGCGACGTGCCGGACACGATGCTGGCGCTGCTCTCGGCGCTGCGCGCCGGCACGGCCCAGCTCCCGGTCGTGTAACCGCTTCCCCCCGCCGCGGATCGTGCGAGCCGCGGCTTTTGAAACGGGCGCTCCCGTAAAACCGGAGCGCCCGTTTTTTTGCATTGTTCGCTTCGCGGGCGGCTGCGGCGCCGTCCGCAAGCCGCCGGCATCTGGTCCGCGGCTCCGCGTGAATCAATTTTCTTCGTCCCCCGACGCTCACAACCGGCACGGCCGCGTCGTCTTTTCCCGTGACGGCCGTATCGATGTGCCGCCAATTCGAGAAACCGAAGGAGACACATTCCATGGCACTTCCCACTCCGGTCAACGGCCAGATCACGGACGCGGTCACGCAGTCCAACGTCAAGGTTGTCGCCGAAGCCCCCGCGATGGCGATGGGCGCGATCTACCAGTCGCTCGCCCATTCCACCGGCATCCTGTTCGAGAACGCCACTTCGTCGCAGCAGCAGCTCGCGATCGCCGCCCAGGCCGCGACCAACCAGGGCGTCATCCAGATCTACAGCGTCGACACCATGGCCGGCGCCGTGGCCACGTCGAAGATCAGCCAGAGCGACGTGCCCAACAACCTGCTGGCGCTGCTCTCCGCGCTGAGGGCCGGTACGGCGAGCCTGCCCGTCATCTGACGGCGCTCGCGGGCGACCGCGCGAAACGGGCGCTCCGGCGGGAGCGCCCGTTTTCGTTTTCCCGCTCACAACCGCGCTGCACGGGCCGTCATAGAGCCGACGGGGCACCCGTCAGGAACCCGAAGGAGACTACCGAATGGCACTTCCCACACCCGTGAACGGCCAGATCACCGACGCCGTCACGCAGTCCAACGTCAAGGTGGTGGCCGAGGCCCCCGCGATGGCGATGGGCGCGATCTATCAGTCGATGGCGCACTCCACCGGCATCCTGTTCGAGAACGCCACCTCGTCGCAGCAGCAGCTGGCGATCGCGGCGCAGGCAGCGACCAACCAGGGCGTCATCCAGATCTACAGCGTCGACACGATGGCCGGCGCCGTCGCGACGGCCAAGCTCGGCCAGAGCGACGTGCCCGACACGATGCTGGCGCTGCTCTCGGCGCTCAGGGCCGGCACGGCGGCAATCCCGCAGTAGCGGCGCGGCTCTCCGCCTGGCCGAGGCATGGCCGTCCCAGCGATCACCATGCCGAGGCTGGCGGAAGAGCGCCGAATGAGTTCAGCGCTGGGGCTCCGTTCATTACCGGAGGATTGCAATGGCAAGCGACGACAACAAGAAGACTTCCACTCCCCCGCCGGACGGCAATCCTCCGCCGCCGGATGGCGGGAAGACGCCTCCGCAGGGCACGCCGGAATCTTTGGCGCAGGCCGTGCTCGGGCTGTCCGCGCTCTATCGCGACGGCGCCGCGCCGCAGGTGACCGACGCCGTGACCCAGTCGCTGCTGCTGATCCTGGGCTCCGGTCCCTCGATCGCGGCCTTCGACAGCCTCATCGCGGCACAGGCCTCCAACGGCCTGATGTATCACAACGCGGTGGCCCACCAGCAGAAGACCAACCTGCTCGGCATGGCGATGACGGCCAAATGCGTGCGCTACATGATGGGCTCGGGACCGGGCGACACGCTCGACGAGTCGATCCTGAACGAGGAGATGAGCTGATGGATCCGGCCGGAGAAGGCGCTGGGAAGCCGTCCGCCAGCACGGATTCCACGCAAACGACGCCTCAGCAGAACGCCGCGCCGCAATCGGCGCCGCCGAACTACGGCGCGGGGGCTTCGCCCTACCCGTCGCAGACGCTGTTCCCGCCGCAGGAATTCCTGCGCGCGCTGTCGCTGGGCCAGGTGTCGGGCGACATGGCCATCCTGACCATGACGGTGGCCGCGCTCACGCCCGTGCTGCAGTCGCTGTTCGCGCTGTCGGCGGCATCGTCGCAGCGCCTCTACCAGGCCAACCAGGAAAGCTCGCAAACCTCGCTCGCCGCCCTCGCCGCGATGTCGCTGGCGGCGCACAAGCTGCTGAATGGCGGCGCCCCGGCGCCGGCGGCGCAGCCTTCGCCTGGCGGCGGCAATGGCTTCGGCAACAGCGGCGGCGGGTTCAGCAACACCACCTATCAGAGCGGCACCGGGCCGCAATCGCTCGCGGTCACCTGAGGGAGAACGAACATGGCAGGCACCGTCAATTCCCAGATCACCGACGCCGTCACCCAGGCCAACGTCAAGGTCGTGGGCGAAGGGCCGGCGGAAGCCGTGTCGGTCGAGGTCCAGGCCATGGCGCATGCCACGGGGCTTGCCATGGAGAACGCCACCAAGACCC
>JBOHKI010000043.1:0-26124 GCA_050728855.1 Rhizomicrobium sp.
GCCGTGGCGTCGAAATGGTAGGCGCCGGTCTTGGTCAGGGCCTGGCAGCCGGGCACGCAGGCCTTCAGAACCTCCGGATCGTTCAGGGCAGCCCAGACAGCATCGGGCGGAGCGGGGATCGGGTAGTGGCCGGAGAAGTCCATGGTTCAGGGACATTGCACGATTGAATGACAAAACAAAGGCTTACCGAATCCATGGTGACGAGCCACAACTATGGGTATATACTTTCCGGCTGGTGCTTTTCTCTGTGCGACAATTATGTTAACCATACGTTTACCATAATCTGAGTGTTGGGGTTGAGGGGATGGAAACGAGTGTGATGGCTGCGCCAAGTATCGGCGAAGCGGCGTTTGAGATGCCCATCGAAGTTACTGGCCAGGTAAAGTGGTTCGATCTTTCCAAGGGCTACGGCTTCATCAAGCCGGCGGCCGGCCCGCAAGGCGATATTCTCCTGCATCAGACCTGCGTCAGGCAATCCGGCTTCAAGGCGGCCTATGAGGGCGCGCGCGTGGTCTGCGAGGCCGTGCAGGGGCCCAAGGGGCTCCAGGCGCGCAGGCTGCTGTCGCTGGACAATTCGACCGCCTCCCCGCAAGCCGCGGCGATACGCACGGCGCGGTTCACGGCCGAGCCGAAGGGTCCGCCCTTCGAGGCCACGGTGAAGTGGTTCAACCGCGGCAAGGGCTATGGCTTCGTGTCGCGCGGGCCCAACACGCCCGACGTCTTTGTCCACATGGAGACGCTCCGTCGCTATGGCATTCGCGAGCTGCGCCAGGGCCAGCGCGTGCGGGTGCGCACCGGCGACGGCCCCAAGGGCGAGCTGGCGGCCGAGATCGACATCCTCGATCCCTGACGCGGGGTCCATCGCCCGGCATTTCGGCGAAGTAAGCGAGGCGGCACTGGCGCGCGGGCGCGGGCCGGGCAATAAACGCGGCTGTTCGCCGGAGAGCCCGCCATGCGCACGCCCGTGTTACTCGCCGCCGCCGCGGTCTTCCTGCTGGCCGGTTGCTCCAGGCCCGCCGCCGAGACTTCGCCAATCGGCCTGCCCATGGAGACCATCGTGGTCGATACCGATCACGGGCCCGAGACCTTCCAGGTGGAAATCGCCGCCGACGACGCCTCGCGCGAGCGCGGGCTGATGTTCCGCAAGTCGATGGAAGACGATCACGGCATGCTGTTCGACTTTCACCGCGACGAAGGCGTGGCATTCTGGATGAAGAACACCGTGATGCCGCTCGACCTGATCTTCATCCGCGGCGACGGCGCGATCTCTTCCATCGCGCCCAACGCGACGCCCTATTCGACGCAGGAGATCCCCTCCGCCGAGCCGGTGCGCGCGGTGCTGGAGCTGAAGGCCGGGCGGGCGGAGGCGCTGGGGATCGTCCCTGGCGACGTGGTCCACGCCAACGCCTTCGGCAACCCGAAGAAGCCCTGACGGAAGACCCGAAGCCGAACCCCGGCGTTGAACGGGCCGGAGCCTTCCTGTAAGGGACGCTTGGCCGGATTCCGGGGCGTGGCGCAGCCTGGTAGCGCATCTGCTTTGGGAGCAGAGGGTCGCGTGTTCGAATCACGCCGCCCCGACCAGCCTTCGCTCGCGACGCGAGCTACGGTTGGCAGGCCAGCCAGGTTGGAGACTGGCAAGCAAGCCAGGTGACGAGACGGGAGAGTTCATGCGGGCGCGCATTTATCAGCCGGCGAAGAACGCCATGCAGTCGGGCCGCGCGCTGACCAAGCGCTGGCTCCTGGAATACGAGCCCGAGCACGCCCGCGAGGTCGACCCGCTGATGGGCTGGGCCGGATCGTCGGACATGCGCCAGCAACTGGCGCTGGAATTCGACACCGCGGAAGAGGCGGTCGCCTACGCGCGGAAGAACGCCATCCCCTACCAGGTCTTCGAGCCGCACAGACCCAAGTCCCGCCCCAAATCCTACGCCGACAATTTCCGCTTCGACCGCAAGGTGCCGTGGAGCCACTGACCGTCGCGGTCATGACGCGTGAAGGCCGGGCGGCTAGATTGGCGTTCCGGCCCCGTAGCTCAATGGATAGAGCACCAGCCTTCTAAGCTGCGATATGCAGGTTCGATTCCTGCCGGGGCCGCCAGTCCGTTGAGTTGCTGACGAGAGACGATGGGGCGATTCAGCAGTAAGTTCTCAATATGCGATTTGATATCAAAATTTCTCTACTTGTTGGGATCGCCGCACTCCCTCTGGGCGTCGCAATAATGGCCGCGCCCCTCTACTTCGACTTTTCAAAGCAATATCTCGGGTTTTTCTTTTACGGTGGCCTTGGCCTAACGCTTCCGTTGTTAACTAATGCGTTTGCTATCGCTTTTCGAGGCGAATCTGCGCGCGCCAAACAGGGTCACAGGCAAAGGGTAATGGCTTTAGTTGGAATGATTATTTTTGGGCTTGCGTTTACTGGATGCGCAGCATGGTATCTGTGGCCGACATCTCCTCAAACTGCTTGCCGCATTCCATCGGGAGTATCACGGCTTGCTATCGTTGGATTTAACTATCCACCGCTCGATGTCGCTAACCCTCATTCCGATCACGGACTCATAGTGCACTACGTGAACCGTGGATCTATTGCCGCTGATTCACCGTTGTTGACCGCTAGAACTTTTGTCGGCCCAGCCAATGCGTCTACAAAAAGCGTGATCGCTAAATCAAAAGAAGAGATTTTGGCCCTGCTTCCCGGCGCTATTGAAGACGTCACCGCAGAGCGCACTGCAACGCAGATTGATCCCGGAATAGAAATGGCGCACTCGGTGCACGCGGCGGCCATCACTCAGGCCGATTGGAATGACATAACTTCGGGCAAGTCTCAGGCACTTCTAGTGTTGATCCTGACGTATCGGGATGACTCGCTTATCGACAAGCAGTTTCTGATTACAGAGTTTGCGGGATCGATTAGCGGAAACGACGCAGAATTCACGGTGCGCTATTCTCGAACCTGCCTTCATCAGTAGCCCGAGACGCCTCCACTCCACCCTCGTTTTCAGGATCGCGGGAGAACGCATGTAAAAAGGGCCGCATCACCGCGGCCCTTTTCGATTCAGTATCCCGGGGGCGGCGGTGGGGGAGGGCCGTCGTTGGGGCCGTAGCCTGGGGGCGGGCCATAGCCGGGAGGCGGGCCGTAGCCGCGGGGCGGTCCGGCGGGCGGCACCTGGTTGCCGCGCGAGGACATGCATTGGGCATAGGCCATGTTGTACTGGCCCTGGATGCCGGCCTGGCGGTAGCCGGGACCGGTCATCGAATTGCCGATCGCGGCGCCAGCGACACCGCCGACGATGGCGCCCTTGGTGTTGCCCGCGGCCGCACCCACCGCGGTGCCGAGGATCGCGCCGAGAACGGTGCCGTTGGCTTCGCGGTCATTCTCATGCTGCACGCGGCCGGCGACGCGGTCGCCCGCATATTGCTCGCACGCCCCTTCGTCGGACTGGAACTCGGCGAAGGATTTGTGCGCGCCGGGCATCACCGGCACGGTCGGTCCCATGGGCTGCTCGGCGCAGGCGCTCAAAAGCGCGGCCATCGAGACGGCCAGTACTGACGCTGTCACTCGTTTCATCGTTCTTTCCTTGCTTGCGACGCCGGATGGGAGCGTTCCGGCAGGAAACGCACGGGCTCCCTCCTGTGATCCGTCGTGGCCGCGATTGTGGCGGTGGCGCCTGAACCGTGCATGAACGGCACGTTTCCAAAATTTCGGCAATCCGGCGGAAACAATCGCCCGCGCGGCCGTTGAAGCGATACGGGGAACGAAGCGGCTGATGGGGATGAGGTCATGAAGACCAGGTTTCATCGTACTCTCGCGCAATTCGCGATTTCCGCCGTCGTGGCCGCGGTGACGCCCGCGGCGGCCGCCGGCATCGTCGAGGGCGTGTCCGCCGCGGCGACAACGGTGTCCGACGCCGCCATGCCGGCCCAGATCGACAGCACCAACGATATCGCCGGTTCGGCGGGCGCGCCGTCCGATTCGCGCGCCGTCACGCACGCGCCCACGCGGCTCAGCGCGCTGGCTGGCGATGACGACGCGGCATGGGCCGACGCCAGGCATGGCGGGCGGCACGCGGGACATTAGCGCAGGTTAATCGCCCAGCGCCGCGCGAACCTCCGGGTACGGATCGTTCACCACCTTGCTCGCCACGTCGAACATCATGGTCGCCCGGGTCGCGGCGTCGTAGGCGGGCCATTGCGGAATCGCGGCGTTGTTGGGATTGCCGCCACGCGCGAAGGCGATCCACGAATTCGACATCTGGTCGGCGAGTTGTTGCGGCGCGGGTCCCGGCCCCAGCAGCGGGCGCGAGACTTCGACCGTGTCGAACACCAGCGGGATTTCGAGCGTATGGGGCGACTTGAAGACGCCGCCGCCGATGGGCGTCTCCCAGGCGAGCATGTACATGTAGACCGGCGCCGCGTTCTGCGCGGCCTTGCGCGTGGCGAGCTTGATGGAATCGCCCCACATGAAGGTAGCCGTGACGATCTGCGCCATGATGTAGGTCGGCGAGTAGTCCGGATGCGCCTTGTTGAGCGCGGTGATCAAAGCGGGCGCGCGCGGACCCAGCATCGTGCCGGCCTGTGCCATGAGCTGGTCGTCCGTCAGCCGGCCGAACCAGGGCTGGCCCGCGAGGAACAGGGTCATCTCGTCCTTGTTGGTGCCGATCATCAGCGGAATGTTCGCCGATTGCGCCGGCGCCGCGGGATCGAACGGATTGGCGGGCAGGGCTTTGCCATCCACCACCGGGCCCAGGAAACGGATCTCGGAATTGGGTCCGCGCCGCGCCGAAACCGCGAACGCCGCTTTCACGATCGCCGCCGCTGGTACCGCCTGCAGCGCCTTGATGTCCGTGATCTTCAGTTCGGCGAGGATGTCCTTCGCGTCCGCCGTCGCGTTCGTTTCGGGCAGACCGTCAAGGCCCGGACCGCTCTCGATGATGGCCTTGTGGAACAACCCGTTCGCTGAGGGCATGGCCATGAGCGTCGACACTTTCGCGCCGCCGCCGGATTCGCCGAAAATGGTGACGTTGCCGGGGTCGCCGCCAAAGCCCGCGATGTTGTCCCGCACCCAGCGCAGCGCAGCCACGATGTCGAGCATGCCGACATTGCCGGAATAGGCGTAGCCGGCGCCAAAGATCTCTCCTAGCTCGAGATAGCCGAACGCGTTGAGGCGATGATTGAGGGTGACCACCACGACGTCGCCGCGCCTGGAGAGATTGCCGCCGTCATAGGACGGCCACGCTCCGGAACCGTAGGCGAAGCCGCCGCCATGCAGCCAGACCATGACGGGGCGCTTGCCGGTGCCCGACAACGCCCCATCGGGAGTCCAGACGTTGAGAAACAGGCAATCCTCGCTGTTGGCCTTCCATTCGGCCAGCGTCGGGTAGACGGACTGAAGCGATTTGGCGAGCTCGGTCTTGGGCTCCTCGCCGGCCGTGCCCATCGGCATCTGCATCGCCGGCGCGCCGAATTTCTTTGCGACATAGGGCGCTGTCCACGGCTTTGGTGGACGCGGCGGAAGAAACCGCAGCGCGCCGGTGGGCGGCGCGGCATACGGGATGCCCTTGAAGCTGATCGCAGGACCTCCGGCGATACCCATCACCGGTCCGGACACCGTGCGCACGACGGGAGCTCGCACCGGCGCCGCGAAAGCAATACCATCCGCCGTAACAGCCGCCGCCGCGCCCGCGGCAAGCACCGAGCGCCGTGTCCACCTGCTCATGGTTCTCTCCCTCGATCCGAACGCGGCAGTTTCAGCGCACGGGAAGGGCGCGTCAATCGGGCCGATTCAAGGCGATATGGGTCATGTCAGCGCCCCTCGAAGCGGGGCGGGCGCTTCTCGAAGAACGCCGTAACGCCTTCGCGCACGTCCTGGCTGGGGTTGGCGATCATCACCGCCATCGCGGCGTCGTTGAGCGAGCGCTCGAGCGTGGAGTCCAGGCCGTGGCGCATCATGCTCTTGGCGAGGCGTACGGCGAGCGGCGCCCGCGCGGCGATGGCGCGCGCGAATTCGAAGGTGCGGGCGCGAAGTTGCGACGCCGCCACGACGTCCGTGACGAGCCCGAGCTTCATTGCCTGCTCGGCGGCATAGACTTCGTTCAGCAGGGTCATCTTGAGCGCGCGGTCGAGGCCCATGGCGCGGGGGAAGAACCAGGCGCCGCCTTCGTCGGGCAGCAGCCCGAACTTCCCGGAAGTATCGCCAAGCTTTGCCGTGTCCGCGGCGATGCGGAAGTCGCACGCCATGGCCAGCGTCAATCCGCCCGCCACCGCCGCGCCATTGATCATCGCCACGACCGGCTTGTCGAGACGGTGCAAGGCGGTCACGACGCGATGCATGCCCACGCGCATCTCGTGGCCATAGCCCAGCTGCTTGGTCTTGTAGTCGGGCCGGTCGGGATCGCTGCCGCTGACATCGCCGCCGGAGCAGAAGCCACGGCCCGCGCCGGTGATCACCAGGCAGCGCAGCGCGTCCTGCGCCTCGTAATCGTGAAGCGCCGCCACCAGGTCGTCGCACATGGCGCCGGTATAGGCGTTCATCTTGTCCGGACGGTTGAGCGTGACCAGCGCAATCGCCGGTTCCGGCGTCTCGAAGAGGATATCGCGATAGGCCATGGTGTCTTTCGCTTGGCGGATGCGGCCTCGCATGGGAACATGGCCCCGGCAGCATCGCAAGGACGGCACCATGAGCGACGACGTTCTCACCAGCGTGAAAGACCGCGTGGCAACCATCACCCTGAACCGGCCGGACCGGCTCAATGCCTATACCGGACGCATGGCGGCCGGCATCAAGGCGGCGATGGCGAAGGCAGCGGACGATTCCGATGTCCGCGTCATCGTGCTGACCGGGGCCGGCCGCGGCTTCTGCGCCGGCGCCGACATGGAGGTGCTCTCGGGCGCCGCAAGCGCGGGCGGCACCGGCCGGGCGGCCGCGGAACCCGAAGGCGGGTTCAAATCGTCTCTCGGGCCGGACATCAGCGCCGATTTCGCCGATGCCGAACGCTTCGGCTATTTCGCCAAGACGAAAAAGCCGATCATAGCCGCGATCAACGGACCCGTCGCCGGCATAGGGTTGGTGATGGCGCTCTATGCCGACATGCGCTTCGCTGCGGACAACGCGGTGTTCACGACGTCCTTCGCCCAGCGCGGACTGATCGCGGAGCACGGGATTTCCTGGCTGCTTCCTCGGCTGGTGGGTCAGGCCAACGCGCTCGACCTGCTGCTTTCGGCGCGCAAGATCCGCGCCGAGGAAGCGCTCAGGATCGGTCTCGTCAACAAGGTGTTCTCAGCGGATGTGTTCATGGACGACGTCTATGGCTATGCCCGCATGATGGCGGAGACGGTTTCGCCACGCTCGATGGCGGTGATGAAGGCGCAGGTGTGGAAGGCGAATTTCCAGGACTTCAACGAATCCCTCGCCACCGCGGACGCCGAGATGAAGACGAGCCTGGCCCATTCGGAATTCAAGGAAGGCGTGGCTCACTTCCTGGAGAAGCGCGCGCCTCATTTTGCGGATATCTGACGGCGATCCGCGAGCCCACGATTGACGCGCGGCGAGGCGGGGTTAAAACCCGGCCTTTCCATTGCGGAGACGTCATGAAGATCGTCGGGGGTAAATGGTCGAACTGGTCGGGCGGCGTCACGTCCGCGCCGCGCGCCGTGGTCGCGCCCAAAGACGACGTCGAACTCGCCTCCGCCGTGCGCCAGGCGGAGGGTCCGGTGCGCGTGCCCGGGTCGGGGCATTCCTTCACGCCGGTCGCGGCAACGGACGGTACGCTGATCGACCTATCGGCCTTCACCGGCTTTCGCGGCATGAATCCCGAGCGCCAGATCGCCACGCTGGCCGCCGCCACGCCATTGTGGGAGGTTGGACCGCTGCTGTGCCGCGCGGGGTTCGGCCTCAAGAACATGGGCGACATCGACCGCCAGACGCTGGCGGGCGTCGTCGGCACCGGCACTCATGGCACGGGCCCGACGCTCAAATCGTTCTCCGGCGAGGTCGCGGGCTTTCGACTCGTGCTCGCGGACGGCGGCGTCATGGACTGTTCGTCGGACGAGAACGGGGACGTGTTCGCGGCCGGACGCTGCTCGCTCGGCATGATGGGCGTGATGACGGAAATCTCCATGCATGTGCGCCCGGCCTACAAGCTCAAGGAAATGAACTTCCTGATGGCGCCCGACGAGCTTTTCGCGCAGCTGGATTCGCTGGTGGGTTCCAACCGGCACTTCGAGTTCTTCTGGTTTCCCTATGCGGATACCTGCGTGTGCAAATCGCTGAACGAAACGGACGAGCCCGCGCCCGACCCGCGCAGCGCCGAAGCGATGTACGAGCGCGGCGAGAAGGGCGGCTCGGATTCCACCGCTTTCGCGATGATCAACGAGGTGTTGCCCTATGCGCCGTTCCTGCTCGGCCCCGCACACCGGCTGTTTTCACAATTGATGCCCGGGCCCGGCCGGGCGCGCTGGAGCCACGAAATATTCCCCAGTCCCCGCACCGTGCGCTTCAACGAGATGGAATATGCGGTTCCCTACGAAAAGGGACCGGATTGCATCCGCGAGATCGTGGCGAAGATCCGCAAGGACCGCATCAATACGGGGTTCCCGATCGAATACCGCAGCGTGGCGGCGGACGACGTCTGGCTCAGCCCGTTCTACCAGCGGCCCAGCGCCACCATCGCCGTCCACCAATATCACCGTGTGGATACGACACGGCTGTTCTCGGCGTGCGAAGCGATCTTCCGGCGCTACGAGGGCCGGCCGCATTGGGGCAAGCGGCATACGCGGTCGGCGGCGGAAGTGGAGTCGCTCTATCCGCAATATGGCGTTTTCAGGGCGGTGCGGCGAAAATTGGACCCCGAAAGGAAGTTCTTGAATCCCCATCTTGCCGCTATATTTGAGTGAGGCTGAGTTGGGGAGTTCTGCCATGCGGCGGCGTCTCTGGATGCTGGCTTTCGCGGCGCTGTCCGGCGCTTTCGCGAGCTTCTTCGTCGTCGACGAGAACTACGTGCTCGGCGCGATCATGGGCGCGATCGCGGGACTGTTCGTGCTGGTCTTCATCCGCGCCTGGCCGCACGACCTCGACCCGCGCGAGCGCAACGGCAAGCTCGTGATCAACGTGAATGTCGACGGAAGAAACATACCGGAGAGCCGGTATGACAAGCGGGCCCGGTCTGGTCGACCTTGAGCAGGATCGCGTCGCCGTCGCAATCGAGCCATGCCTCGACCAGCTTCTGCATGTGGCCAGACGTTTCCCCCTTGCGCCACACCTGGTTGCGCGAACGCGACCAGTAGGTCACGTTTCCGGTGCGCAACGTTTCCTCCAGCGTCTCCCGGTTCATCCAGGCCAGCATCAGGACGGCGCCCGATGCGTGATCCTGCGCGATCACCGGCACGAGCCCGTCTGAGTTGAAGGCGACTGCCGCGAGGAAGTCATCTCGATTCAACGCGTCGGACATTTTCAATTTCCAAATACCACTACCGTCATCGCCGCCCTCGTGGCGGCCATCCATTCTCCAGAGTCTTATCCGGAGAAGCTCGCGGCAATGGATGGCCGGGACAAGCCCGGCCATGGCGATGGATATAGAATGAAGTGAGGTACTAACTCAAATAGGCCAGTCCCTGCGCAAGATCGGCAATCAGGTCGTCGGCGTCCTCGAGGCCGGCGTGGATGCGCACGACGGGCCCCGAGGCGGCGAACGGCCGCGCAGTTCGCGTGATCCTGGCCGGAACGATCAGGCTTTCGTAGCCGCCCCAGGAGTAGCCCATGCCGAAGAGTTTAAGGCGGTCCATGAAGGCGGCGAACTTGTCGTGCGCCACCGGCGTCAATTCGACACCGAAAAGGCCGCTTGCACCGTTGAAATCCCGCTTCCAGATCGCGTGCCCGGGATCGCCCTCGAGCGCGGGGTGCAGGACGCGCACGACTTCGGGGCGCGCATTCAGCCAGCGGGCAAGCTTGATTGCAGTCTCCTGATGCCGCGCCAGCCGCACCGGCATGGTGCGCAGCCCGCGAAGCGCCAGGAAACAGTCGTCGCCGCTGGCATAGAGGCCGAGATCCGCATGCGCGGCGGCGAGCCTGGCCTTCCAGGCTTCGTTTGCGGTGACGTAGCCGATCATGACGTCGGCATGGCCGCCGACATATTTGGTGGCGGCTTGGATCGAGAGGTCGACGCCATGGGCGAACGCGTTGAAAAAGAGCGGCGTGGCCCAGGTGTTGTCGAGCAACACCGCCGCGCCGCGCGCATGCGCTTCACGCGCAATGGCGGGCACGTCCTGGACTTCAAAGGTCAGTGAACCGGGCGACTCGCAGAACACGGCGCGGGTGTTGGGCTTGAACAGTTTTGCGATATCCGCGGCCATGAGCGGATCGTAGTAGGTGGTTTCGATGCCGTAGCGCTTCAGCGTGCGGTCACAGAGCAGGCGGGTGGGATGGTAGCAGCTGTCCACCATGAGCAGATGATCGCCCGCGCCGCAAACCGATTGCAGCGCCAACGCGATGGCCCCGAGCCCGGACGGGCACACGAAGCTGCGTGCGCCGCCCTCCAGCGCCGTGACCGCGTCCTCGAAGCTTGCCGAGCTCGGCGTGCCGCGGCGGCCATAGATGTATGGCGCGTCGCCCGCTTCAAGCGATGCCAGATCGCGATACAGTATCGTGGAAGCGCGATACACCGGCGTATTGACCACGCCGAAATGCTCGCGGCTCATCCTCCCGGCATGGGTGGCGATGGTGTCTTTCGTCGGTTTCTTGCTGTCGTCCACGTTCCGTCAAGGCTCTCCCACCACGGGATGCGGTGCGGGGGCCTTCTCCAGGATCGGCTTGAGCGGGAAGTTGAACAGCCAGGTCACGACGCCCGCGGCCGCGCCGATGCCCGCGCACAACAGGAAGAAGTGCACCTTGTCCATCTGGCTGAAGAAACTGCCGATGAAGCCCTGCAGTGCATTGCCGGTGAAGCTGGTGATGAACCACAACCCCATCATCGCGGAAAGTATCTGTGGCGGCGCGACCCGAGCGACCAGCGCGAGGCCGATTGGCGACAAATAGAGTTCGCCGAAGGTGATGACTGCGAAGAAGAAGAACAGCCAAAGCCAGCTTGACCCGCCGGCAGGCGCCAAATACGCCGCGACCGCCATGATGACGTATGACGCCGCGAGCATGAAAAGCCCCAGCGCCATCTTCGTCACCGTCGACGGTTCCTTGCTGCGCTGCGCCTGCCACGTCCAGAAACCCACCACCAGTGGCGTGAAGGCGAAGATCATGAAGGGATTGAAGGCCTGGAACCAGGTCACCGGAATTTCTATGCCGGAACCCGGGTAGAGATGCCTGTCCGTGAAGTTCTGGGCCCAAAGGTTGATCGTGTTGCCCTGCTGCTCATAAGTCGCCCAAAAGAACGTCACCGGGATGCAGAGCAGAATGAGCGCGAACACCGCCTTCCAATCCTTCGCGGTGAGCGGCTTCTTCACTTCCGTCTGCGTCTTGACGCGAGCGACACGATCGGGCGGGAGGGTGCGAAGCGCGATCATGTAGACGATCTGTCCGATGACCATGCCGATGCCGGCGGCAAAGAAACCCCACTGATAGCCGTCATTTTCGCCCAGCGTACCGCAGATCAGCGGCGAAAAGAATGCGCCCACGTTAATGCCGACATAGAAGATCGAATAGGCGCGGTCGATGCGCGCATCGCCAGGCTTGTAGAGATTGCCAACCTGCGTGGAGATGTTCGGCTTGAAGAAACCATTGCCGATGATCAGAAGCAGCAGGCCCACGAATATCATTTGCGGCAGCATCAGCGTGAATTCGCCGATGGCCATGATGATGCCGCCGATGATCACGCTGTATCGCTGTCCGATCCAGCGATCCGCGATGATGCCACCGAAGAACGGTGTCAGATACACCAGCGCGGTGTAGGAGCCGTAGATGTCGGACGAGAATGGTTGGACGTCCAGCGGCCGGCCCGCGTTGAAGATAAGCTCCAGCGCGTGCTTGACCGCGGCATAGCCCAGGACATGGTCGACGGCTGGATGAAGCAGGAGGTAATTGGTCAGATAGAGCACGAGGATGGCGCGCATCCCATAATACGAGAACCGTTCGGCCATTTCGGTGGTGAACAGATAGGTGAGGCCGAGGGGGTGTCCGAATAGCTGGGCCTCGCCGTTCTTGGGCGCCATGTCCGTGTTAGCCATCCCCTTGTTCCCCCTGAGATTCTTGTGTTGGCGGAGGAGTGTGCCCTGACCGGGCGGGAAAAGGGAAGGGGCTATCGAGGCTCCGATTCAGGGCAGCTCGATGTAGCGGTCTTCGCGGCTGTAGGGGGTGAAGCCGATGCGCTGGTAGAGCGGCAGCGCGCGGGGATGGTCCAGCGTGCAGGTGTTGACCAGCAACTTGGAAATGGGCCGCGACCACGCGTTCATGCACGCGTGGTAGAGGAAGAAATATCCCAGATGCCGGCCGACATAGTCCGGCATCAATCCGAAATAGGCGAGTTGTCCAATCGCGGCATCGCGCATGTCGAGTTCCGCCATGCCGGCGGGGCAGCCTTCGACATAGAGGACATAGAGTTCGTTGCGCGCATCCTGGACGATGGCGGCAAGCTCGGGGTCGCTCTTCTTGCGCCGGTCCACCCACTTATAGGAGTCGCCGATAGTGTTGTAGAGATAGCGGTAGAAGTGCAGCGGGGGCCGCTCGGCCTTCAGGATCGCGATCTTGCCGCGTGGCTGTGGCGGCGGAAGCGCCGACGGCCTGGACGTCATCTCGAGGAAGGTCACGACCATCGGGACGCGCTTTCCGCCGCTGACGATCTTCATGTCTCGACCGCGCCCCGCGCGCCCCATTCCGCCCAGGAGCCATCGTACAGCGCCGCGCTCTTCGCGCCCAGCGCCGTCAGTGCGAGCAGCGCGATGGCGGCCGTCACGCCCGAGCCGCAGGTGGTGACTGCCGGCCGGGTGCGATCGATGCCGCGCGATGCGAACAGGGCGGCCAGCGCATCGGGGGGCTTGAGCGTGCCGTCCGCCGAGACGAACTCCGTGTACGGAATATTGACGCTGCCCGGCATGTGACCGCTCTTCACGCCGGGCCGGGGTTCCGGTTCCAGGCCCTCGAACCGGGTCGCGCCGCGGGCGTCGATCACCTGCTCGGCCCGCGACGCGAGATTGGTGGTCATCTGGTCGAAGTCGCGAACCAGCGCATTGTTGGGACGGGGCGTGAAGTGCCGCGGATAGGGATGCGGCGTGAGGTCCTCGACCGGGCGGCCTTCCGCGCGCCATTTCGGTAGTCCGCCGTCCAGCACCGCGACCTCCTCATGCCCCATGGCGCGCAGCATCCACCAGGCGCGCGGCGCGGAGTACATTCCGGCGCCGTCATAGACGACGACCAGGTTCCCGTCGCCGATGCCGAGGCGGCGCATGCGGCTGGCGAATTTGGGTGCCGGCGCCAGCATGTGGGGCAGTGTCGAACGCTCGTCGGAGAGATCGTCGATGTCGAAGAACACGGCGCCGGGAATATGCGCCGATGAATATTCGACCTTCGCGTCGCGACCCGCTTGCGGCAAGTACCAGGAAGCGTCGGCCACGCGTACGTCCGGCGCCGCCAGGTGTCCGGCGAGCCATTCGGTGGAGACCAGCGGCGAAGACAGCGTCATGGTGCAAACGGAACGTCGAGGGGCGGGGGCGGCTCCGCGAGCCAGCGCGGAACCGCCAGGTTCCTGGAACGCAGGAACGCGGGATTGAACAGCTTGCTCTGGTAGCGGTTGCCGTAGTCGCACAGCACCGTGACGATGGTGTGTCCCGGTCCCATGTCCTTCGCCATGCGGATGGCGCCGGCGACATTGATGCCCGTCGAGCCGCCCAGGCACATGCCTTCGTGCTGCAGCAGGTCGAACAGCACAGGCAGGGCCTCTTCATCCGCGATCTGGTAGGCGTCGTCGATCGGCGCGCCCTCGAGGTTGGCCGTGACCCGTCCCTGGCCGATTCCCTCCGTGATCGAGGAACCTTCCATCGCCAGCGTGCCGTGCTTGATCCAGGAATAGATTGCCGCGCCCATCGGATCGGCGGCGGCGATGCGAATGTCGCGATTGCGTTCCTTCAGGCCGATGGCGGCGCCGCCAAGCGTGCCGCCACTGCCGACCGCGCAGATGAAGCCGTCGATGCGGCCGTCCGTTTGCCGCCAGACCTCCTGTGCCGTGCCCTCGATGTGAGCCTGGCGGTTGACGGTGTTGTCGAACTGATTGGCCCAGATCGCGCCGTTCTTCTCCGTTTTCGCGAGTTGTTCGGCCAGACGTCCCGACAGTTTCACGTAGTTGTTTGGGTTCTTGTAGGGCACGGCCGGCACTTCGATCAGCTCAGCACCGAGCAATCGCAATGCGTCTTTCTTCTCCTCGCTCTGGGTATCCGGGATAACGATCACAGTACGATATCCCAGCGCGTTGCCGACGACCGCCAGACCGATGCCGGTGTTGCCCGCGGTGCCTTCCACGATCACCCCGCCGGGACGCAACTGGCCGCGCGCCTCTGCGTCACGCACGATGAACAGTGCCGCGCGATCCTTCACCGATTGTCCCGGATTGAGGAACTCGGCTTTCCCGAGGATTTCGCATCCGGTGAGTTCGGACGCGCGCCGCAAACGGATGAGCGGGGTGTTGCCGATCGCGGCGAGGGCGTCGTGCTTGATGTCCATGGATGCGTTGAATGGCTTGCAAGCTGAACCTAGTGGCGAGCCACGCATGCTTCAAGCCGAGATCGCGGCCAGCATTCTACTCAAGGCGTCCTGGTCAAAGGGTTTCTGGATCACTGGCCGGCCAGCCCATTCCGGCGCCAGGCCCTTCTGGCCGTAACCGGTGGCGAAGAAGAACGGCACGCCCATCTGCGCCAGCCGCTCGGCAATGGGATAGACCGGGACGCCGGCCAGGTTGACGTCCAGCACCGCGAGATCCGGCTTCCTGTCGTCCAGCAACGACAGCGCGGGGGCCACCGATCCCGCCAGCCACACCTCCGCGCAGCCGAGGTCGAGAAGCATCTCCTCGATAAGAAAGGAGACGATCGCCTCGTCTTCGACGACCAGTATCTTCAATCCGGGCTTGTTCATCAGGCGAGTCAGTTGCGGACCGGCAACGGCACGTCGATGGTGCAATGGACTCCCTCCGGCGTAAAGGCGATGCGAGAGCGTCCACCCAGCTCCGAGGCCACGCCGCGATCGAGAAGCTTCAGACCGAACCCCCTCCTCGCTGGCTCATGCGCGGGCGGCCCGCCTTGCTCGCGCCATTCCAGGTGCAGCATCTGGCGTGCACCCGAATCGTTCAGCCGCCAGGTGATGGTAAGGACGCCGTCGGGCAAGGACAGTGCGCCGAATGCGGCCGCGTTGGCGGCCAGTTCATGGAACACCATCGCCAGGGACAGGGCGGTCTTGGGCGGCAATTGCGCGGCCGATCCGCCGAGCAGGATGCGGTCGCCGCGCTCGCCGCGATGCGGCGCAAGCACGTCCTTCAGCACCGCTTCGAGATCGGCGCTTTCCCATTGCTGGCGCGCCAGCTGATCGTGGACGCGCGAAAGCGCGAGCAAGCGCGCCTCGAATTTCGCGCGCGTCGGAGCGGATGCCACCTTGCGCAAGGTTTGCGACGCCAGCGCCTGCACCGTCGCCAGCGTGTTCTTCACGCGATGATTGACCTCGTCGATCAGCGATTTCTGCCGCGCCTCGCTGCGCTTGCGGTCCGAAATATCGAGCAGCATGTTGACTGCGCCGATGAGATTGCCGGCCTGGTCCCGCAATGGCGTCGGATGCGGCATGATGGCGAGCCTGGTGCCGTCCGGCCGTTCCGCCACGGCTTCAATGCCCCGGATCGGCTCGTTGCGCCTGAGCGCCAACGCCATTGGGCATTGTTCGTGCGGCAATGGCGTGCCGTCCGGGTGATAGAGCCGCCAGGTTACGCACCACTCGTCTTCGCCGATGACCGGTTCACGGCCGGCGAGCAGGGCGGCCGCGCGGTTGAAGAAGGTTACATTGCCGTGGGCATCCGTCGTGTAGATGGCGGCGGGCAGTGCATCCAGGAGATCACGGAAAAACCGGTCGCCGCTCTTCACGCCCGATTCGGCCAACGCCGCGAACGCCCGGGCTGACCTGGCGGACAGGCCGCCATCCGCGTCGCATTCGACCGCGTGCTCCAAGGTATTCAAAACAAAGCGCTCCAGGCCAACTGACAATCCGTGGGGGTTCAACGCAATGCGACTGGGGCAGTTCCGCGATAAACGCGAACCAATGGATTGTTGTGCTTGGGGATTCCGGATTTCGCGAGGGGTGTTGCCGCGAGCACACGTGCTCTTGCGGAAACCGGACCCGATACCGGAATAATTCTGTGAAAGCCGTTCACAGCGGCCCATTCACGTTTCGGGCGCGCCGATACAGGGCCAAGACCCGATTTGTTCGTGCTTGCGTCTGGGAAAAATGGCTCCGCGGGTAGGATTCGAACCTACGACCAGCCGGTTAACAGCCGGCTGCTCTACCACTGAGCTACCGCGGATCAGGGCCGCGCTGTCTAGCGCAGGGAATCCCGGCGCGCCACAGCAATCTGGCCGCTGCAAGAAAAAAGGGCCGGGTGGAAGCCCGGCCCCAAGGCGTTGGGTAATGGTGGGGTGTCTTCAAGGGAAGACGATGAGGAGTGTGCCAGCGCAGGGTTAATAAAAGCTTAACGCCGGGCACAAAGGTTAGGGGTAACGCCGATCAACCCTGCCACATTTGGCGCCTCAGAGCGATCTCCACCCGAATCAGTGAACTTCCGCGTGGAGGAAACGCGGGCTAGAGGGCATTGTCGCCGTTGAAATCCTGGAGGCCACGCCCGGAATTGAACCGGGGTACGCGGATTTGCAGTCCGCTGCGTCACCACTCCGCCACGTGGCCCAAGGGGCGCGGGCTATAGCAGATGGGCCACGCGACCGGCAACCGTCCAAATCCCGGCGCTGCCCGGCTTCCCTGTCCGAACAGGCTGTGCGATTCTCGAATCATCGCGGGCAGGACACGCCCCGGGTGCTGGAGGTTCTCATGAGAGCAGGTGTGTGGGCAGCCGGGATTGCCGCAGTCGCCATCGTAGCGGTTCCGGCGCTTGCCAGTCATGGCAAGGCAGGCCTGTGGGACGTGACCGTCAAGATGAGCATGCCGAACATGCCCCAGATGCCGCCCGACCAGATCGCCAAGATGAAGGCGATGGGCGTGAGCGTGCCCAACGGCAACACCATGACGGTGCAGCACTGCATGACCGAAGCCGAGGTGACGGCCGACACGCCGCCCCAGATGCAGCAGAACAAGGACTGCTCGATGCAGAACATGAAGCAGTCGGGCGGCAGCTTCAGCGCCGAAATGGTGTGCAACGGTCCGGATATGCAGGGCAGCGGGCATTTCCAGGTGACCTATGACAGCGATTCGCATTATTCCGGTTCGATGGCGTTCTCCGGCGTGTCACACGGCCATCCGACGACGATGACCAACAACTTCGAGGGCCATTGGGTCTCGGCAAGCTGCGGAAACGTTGGTCACTGAACACAGGCGCACGGACGTGTCGTCGCTGACGGCCATGCTGCGCGGCGCAACCCGAACGGTCGTCTTCACCGGCGCGGGTATCTCCACCGAATCCGGCATCCCGGATTTCCGTTCGCCTGGCGGTATCTGGACGAAGATGGCGCCCATCGATTTCCAGGGCTTCGTCGCCTCCGCCGCGATGCGCAAGGAAGCCTGGCGCCGCCGCTTCGCGATGGAGGAAACGTTTGCGGCCGTGAAGCCGAATGACGGCCACAAGGCGGTGGCTGCCCTCGTCGAACGCGGTGCCGTCAGTCATGTGATCACGCAGAACATCGACAACCTCCATCAGGATTCCGGAGTGCCGGCGGAACAGGTCATCGAGCTTCACGGCAACACACGCTATGCCAAATGCCTGGAGTGCGGTGATCGGCACGAACTGCCGCCGATCCGCGCGCATTTCGAGGCGCATGGCGAACCGCCGGACTGCGAGGCCTGCGGAGGCATTCTCAAGACCGCGACGATCTCGTTCGGGCAGGCGATGCCGGAACTGGAGATGGCCCGCGCGGAGAAAGCGACGCGGGCGTGCGACCTGTTCCTCGTTCTCGGTTCTTCGCTTGTGGTCTATCCGGCGGCGGGCTTCCCCCTGATGGCCAAGCGCGGGGGCGCCAGGCTGGTCATCGTCAATCGCGATCCCACGGAGCAGGATGATTTCGCCGATCTCGTCCTGCGCGGTGAAATTGGCCCTACGATGCGTGAGGCTGTTAACGCGCTCTAAAAGCATGGACGCCATGCTGGCCATGGCTAGTATCAGCCCGATTCGAACGCCCCTGTGAGGAGCCGCCCTTGTTCCGCCTCGACGAAGAAAAAGAAGACGAGAAAAGCAACGACAGCGCCGCGCCCGAGCTCGCCCAATCGCCGGTCGCCAATGCGCTGTTCAAGTCGCGCACCGTGCTGATCTTCGGCGAGATCGACATGAAGCTGGCCGAGCGCGTGACGGCCCAGCTGCTGGCCCACGCAGCGGAAGGCGAGGGCGACATCCGCGTCATCATCAATTCACCGGGCGGCCATGTGGAGTCGGGCGACACCATCCACGACGTGCTCCGCTTCGTCGGTCCGCGCGTGAAGATGATCGGCACCGGCTGGGTGGCGAGCGCCGGCGCGCACATCTATCTCGGCGCCGAGAAGCAGAACCGCTACTGCCTGCCCAACACGCGGTTCCTGCTGCACCAGCCGCTCGGCGGCGTGCGCGGCCAGGCGTCCGACATCTCTATCGAGGCGGAAGAGATCATCAAGATGCGCGAGCGCATCAATCGCCTGATCGCGCGCGAGACCGGACAGACATACGAGAAGATCGTCAACGACACCGAACGCAATTTCTGGATGGGGCCCGAGGACGCCAAGGCCTACGGCATCGTCTCCAAGATCGTGAACCGGGCCGACGAGGTGTGAGCGCCGCTGTGCCCTGGTGGCGCGGCGCCGTCATCTATCAGATCTACATCCGCAGCTTCGCGGACGGCAACGGGGACGGGCAGGGTGATTTCGCCGGGCTGATCTCCAGGCTCGACTACCTTGCCTCGCTCGGCATTGACGCGATCTGGCTGTCGCCCATCCATCCCTCGCCCGATCGCGACTGGGGCTACGACGTCTCGGACTATGACGGCATCCATCCCGACTACGGCAGCGATGCCGATTTCGATCGGCTGCTCGCGGAAGCCCACGCGCGAGGATTGAGGGTTCTGACGGACGAGGTGCTGGCGCACACATCGGACGA
The DNA here is from genome assembly GCA_050728855.1 of Rhizomicrobium sp. Taxonomy (GTDB): domain Bacteria; phylum Pseudomonadota; class Alphaproteobacteria; order Micropepsales; family Micropepsaceae; genus Rhizomicrobium. The sequence goes on from JBOHKI010000043.1 coordinate 19,250, forward strand.
ACACGCCTGGTTCCTGGACAGTCTGCGGCGCGGGGAAAAAGCCGACTGGTACGTCTGGCACGACCCCAAGGCGGATGGCACCGTACCGAACAATTGGCTTTCCGCCTTCGCGGGGCCGGCCTGGGCCTACCAGCCGATGCGGCGGCAGTACTATCACCACAAATTCCTGCGCCAGCAGCCCAAGCTCAACTGGCGCAACCCGGCGGCGAAACAGGCGGCGCTTGCCGTTCTCGACCGTTGGCTCGCACGCGGCGTCGACGGCTTCCGCCTCGACGTCGCCAATGCCTACCTTCACGATGCATCATTGACCGACAATCCGCCGGTGCCGGAAGGCGAGCGCACCGCGCACAGCTGGATGCACGCACCGAACCTTCAGCACCATTGGCACGACTCCAATCTTCCGGAAGAGATTGCCGCGCTGGACGACATCCGCCGCACGGTGGACCGCTATCCCGACCGCTTCGTGATGGGCGAATTCTCCGAGGAACCCGAGCGCTGCGGCTGCTTCGCGCCGTCCGACACGGGCCTGCATTCCGGCTACTCCTTTCCACTGCTGGAGGCGCGCAAGCTCGGCCCGGAATTCATCCGGCGGCACTTCGCGATGCTGGAGCGCCATCCCGGTCATTGGCCGGCCATCGCGTTCTGCAATCACGACATCATGCGCACCCTGACGCGGTTCGGCGGACCGGATGCGCCGCCCGCTCTTGCCAGGATGATGCTCGCGCTTCTCCTGTCGCTGAAAGGCACCGCGCTGATCTACCAGGGCGAGGAGCTGGGCCTGCCGCAAGCGACGCTGCGGCGCGACCAGCTTAAGGACCCTGTCGGCGATCTCTACTATCCTTACACCGGCGGCCGCGACGGCTGCCGCACGCCGATGCCGTGGGACGGGCAGGCGCCCAATCTCGGCTTCTCGACGGGTACACCATGGCTGCCGGTATCGCCGATGCATGCGGCGTTCGCGGTCTCCGTGCAAGACGGCGACCCTGCGTCGACGCTTTCCTTTGTCCGTTTCGTGCTGGGCGCCCGGCGGGAATGTGCAGCGCTGAGACTCGGCGATATCACGTTCATCGATACGCCGGGCGCGGTGCTTGGTTTCACGCGGGAGCATGGAGGCGAGCGGGTGCGGTGCCTGTTCAACATGTGCCCGGCTGCGTCCACGCTGACCGGCGTAACGCATGACGCGGAGGGAACAATCGCCGCATCGGGCGAGACGTTGGTCTCGGCCGGCACCTGGGTGATGAGCCCCTATGCGGCATGGATCGGAAGAGTTTGACGGTTACGAGGCGTCAGAATTGTCGAAAGCCGACAACACCGCTTCGATCGGGAGCAGAACGCAGCGATGGCGGTTGCGATGCTCGGTGGCACCTTCGAAGACGGAATAGACGTCGAACGGCGAAGCAGGCGGCGCGGCTTTGGTCACCAGCATCGCAGCCAGATCGTTGGCGAGCGCTTCAATATCCCCACGCGACTTGCCCTTCAGCGTTTGGCCGAGGATCGATGCCGAGGCTTGCGTCAGCACGCACGCCTTGGTGTCGTGCGCAAAGCCCGCGACGCGATCGCCATCGAGCGCGACATCGACCGTGACCTTGTCGCCGCAGGCGGAGTTGAACGCTTCGCCGGAAGCGGAAGGATTCGCCAGCCGGCCCGCACTGTGAGCGTCGGCGGCAAGGCGAAGAAGTTCCTTCTTGTATAGCGGGTCGCTCATGCAAAACGCAGCGTCGCCACGGCCTGCGCGGCGATACCCTCCCTTCGTCCGGTAAAGCCCATCCCTTCGGTCGTCGTTGCCTTGACGCTGACCCGGACCGTGTCAATGTCCAGAATTTCCGAGATCCTCGCGCGCATCGCGTCGCGATGGGGCGCGAGTTTCGGCCGCTCGCAGATCACCGTCACATCGCAATGGACGATACCGGCGCCAGCGTCGCGCGCAAGAGCGGCCACATGCGCCAGGAAACGGTCCGACGACGCACTGCGCCACTGCGGATCGGCGGGAGGGAAGTGCTGCCCGATATCCCCTGCACCGAGCGCACCCAGGATGGCGTCCGTCAGCGCGTGCAGGCCGGCATCGGCATCGGAATGGCCTTCCAGTCCATGATCGTGCGCGATCTTCACGCCGCACAGCCATACATGATCGCCCGGCGTGAAACGATGCGCGTCGAAACCCATGCCGGTGCGAATATCGGCGCTGCCGCCCAACAGCCGCTCGGCTGCCGCGAAATCCTCGGGCGTAGTGATCTTCAAGTTGGAATCCTCGCCCGCGACCGCTGCGATCTTCAAGTCTGCGATTTCTGCCAGCGCCATGTCGTCGGTCAAGCTGCACCCTGCAAAGGCCCGGTGCGCCTCGACAATGGCGGCGAAGCGGAAACCTTGCGGTGTCTGCGCCCGCATCAGGCCATCGCGCGGAATGGTGGACCACACGCCGTCGTCTTCGCGCTTCAATGTATCGGCCACCGGCAGCATCGGGATTGCCGCGTCGGCGCCATTCAGCCCGGCGATCACGCGATCGATCAGAGCCGTGGATACCAGCGGCCGCGCCGCATCGTGGATCAGCACCAGGTCAGGCGACTTCGCGGTCAAGGCCATCAGCCCGTGCAGTACCGAATGCTGACGTGTGTTTGCGCCAGCGACAGGCGCAAGCAGGTCCAACCCTTGCGTCGCGGCGATGTAGCGCTCGTGATCCGCGGCGCCGATCACGATTTGGGTCATCGCGATGGCGGGATGGCGGGCGAAGGCATCGATGGCGCGCCGCAGGATCGGGCGGCCGCTGAGCGGGCGATATTGCTTGGGCACGCCCGCGCCGGCGCGTTCGCCGCGCCCGGCGGCGACGATGAGGGCGGCGATGCGGGGCGTCTTGGTCATTGGCCGCTTTATGGCACTTTTCACAGCCATGCTGCATCTGCGAAAAGATATTTGCGAGTGTGGCTGCCTAGGCTATGCTCACCTTGAGCGGATGCACAACTTATAGGCAGCGCGTTGGGTGCGGAGAACTTCGAAAAGGCGCCTTCCCAGATCGTATCGGCTCTGCCGATGCCGATGCTCCTGGTCGGGCAGGATCGCCGCATCGTGTATGTGAACCCTGCCGCCGAGCAGTTCTTCGAGACCGGCGCCGGACACCTGATGCGGTCCAATCTGGCGGACATCGTCCCCTTCGGCAGCCCCATCGTGCAGGCGCTCGACCAGGCGCGTGCGCGCGGGTCTTCCGTCGGCGAGCGCGACGTCGATTTGTCGATGCCGCGCCATGGCGAACGCATCGCCGATGTGACGGTCACGCCGGTCTCCGATCCCGAAGGCGCGGTGCTGATCGTCCTGCACGAGCGCGGCTTCGCCCAGCGGCTGGACCGCCAGCTCCACCACAGGAGCGCCGTGCGCTCGCTGAACGGCATGGCGGCGGTGCTGGCGCATGAGATCAAGAACCCGCTCGCCGGCATCCGCGGCGCGGCGCAGCTCCTGGAAGATAGCGTGCCGGAAGGCGAGCGCGGGCTGACGCAGCTCATCTGCCAGGAGAGCGACCGCATCTCCGCGCTCATCGACCGCATGGAAGTGTTCGGCGATACCCGCGCGTGGCCCCGTAGCGCGGTGAACATCCACGAGGTGCTGGACCGCGTGCGCAAGGTGGCGGCCACCAGCTTTGCGCGCGCCATCGCCATCGTCGAGACATTCGATCCCTCCCTCCCCGACGTGCTGGGCGATCGCGACGAGCTGGTGCAGGTGTTCCTCAACCTGGTGCGCAACGCGGCGGATGCCGTACCGGAGCGGGGCGGGGAGATCGTGCTTTCCACGGCGTATCGCCTGGGCATGAAAGTGAGCGCCGGCGCGTCGGGCGAGCGTACCGGGCTGCCGCTGGAGGTGACGGTTCGCGACAACGGGCCGGGGATTCCTGCGGACCTCAAGCCCAGCATCTTCGATCCGTTCGTGACGACCAAACCGCGCGGCAGCGGGCTGGGCCTGGCGCTGGTCGCCAAGATCGTGGGCGATCATGGCGGGGTGGTGGAATGCGACTCCGTTCCCGGCCGCACCGTCTTCCGCGTACTGCTGCCCAAGGCGGGGGACTGAACCGTGGTCGCCACCATCCTCATTGCCGACGACGATGCCGCGATCCGCACGGTGCTGACCCAGGCGCTGGGCCGCGCCGGCTACGACGTGCGCACGACCGGCACGGCGGCGGGATTGTGGCGCGCGGTCTCGGGCGGCGAGGGCCAGCTCGTCATCACCGACGTGGTGCTGCCGGACGAGAACGGCTTCGACCTGATCCCGCGCATCAAGCACATCCGCCCGGATCTGCCCATCGTGGTGATGAGCGCGCAGAACACCATCCTCACCGCCATCACCGCGGCGGAGCGCGGCGCCTTCGACTACCTCCCCAAGCCGTTCGACCTGAAGGAGCTGACCGCGGTGGTGCAGCGCGCGCTGGCCATGCCGCACGGCAAGCGCGCGCCGCTCCGGGACCTTGGCCGCGAGCATGGCGAGGACAAGCTGCCGATCATCGGCCGCTCGCCCTCGATGCAGGAGATCTACCGCGTCATCGCCCGCCTCACCCAAAGCGACCTCACCGTGATGATCATGGGCGAGAGCGGCACGGGCAAGGAGCTGGTCGCCCGCGCCCTGCACGATTACGGCAAGCGCCGCCACGGCCCGTTCGTCGCCGTCAACATGGCCGCGATCCCGAAGGAGCTGGTCGAGAGCGAACTCTTCGGCCACGAGCGCGGCGCCTTCACCGGCGCCACCAACCGCGGCATCGGCCGCTTCGAGCAGGCCGAGAGCGGCACCCTGTTCCTGGACGAGATCGGCGACATGCCGATGGAGGCGCAGACCCGATTGCTGCGCGTGCTGCAGCAGGGCGAGTACACCTCCGTCGGCGGGCGCACCGCGATCAAGTCGGACGTGCGCATCGTCGCGGCGACGAACCGCGACCTGCGCCAGCTGATCCAGCACGGCCTGTTCCGCGAGGATCTCTACTACCGGCTCAACGTCGTGCCGCTGCGCCTGCCGCCGCTGCGCGAGCGAAGCGAGGATATCGCCGACCTGGTGCGTCACTTCCTGCGCAAGGCGGAGGAGGAGGGCCTTCCGCCAAAGCGCGTGGACACCGAGGCGCTCGACCTGCTGCGCCAGTACCGCTGGCCCGGCAACGTGCGCGAGCTCGAAAACCTGATCCGCCGCATGGCGGTGCTCCAGTCCGGCGACGCCATCACCGCCGCGGCGCTCCACGCCGAACTGCGCGAGCCGCCGCGCAGCGCGCCGGCCGACGAGGCCGAGACTCTGGGCGCGGCGATCGAGCGCCACCTCACCCGCGCCTTCGCGGAAGCCGGCGAGGCCCTGCCGCCGCCCGGACTCTACGACCGCGTCCTGGAGGAGATGGAACGTCCGTTACTGTCGCTGTGCCTCGCCGCCACCCGCGGCAACCAGGTCCGCGCCGCCCACCTCCTGGGGTTGAACCGCAACACCTTGCGCAAGAAGATCAGGGACTTGGGCCTCGAAGTCTTCCGCGGACTGCGGCCCGACTGATCACGTCCGTTACATACGGACTTCTATATTTGCGATGTTTTCCATTTGTGTTCTGCGCTAGCATCTGGCGAAGCAGGGGTGGCTGGGGCTCGGACAATCGCAGGAACTCGGGCGATCCCCTCCAGGATTCAACGGGAGGACTCCATGACGTATTCCGCGCGCGGCCTCGTGCTGGCCGCCATTGCCATGTCCGCGGCGCTTGCCGCCTCCACCGTGATGTTCGCGGCGACGGAGAACGAGGGGCCTCAGGTCCAGTACGTTCCGGTGGCCAGCGCGCCGGCGCCGCCGGCCGGGCTCAAGGTCACCTGCATGAATTCGCCGACCGTGCTGAACGGATCCAAGACCTGCCCGGTGGTGAAATACCTCGGCGATACGACCTGGGCGTTCAGCTACATCGACAACCGCGTCTCGCTGGCCTTCGTCACCTACGACGCCAGCAACGCCGTCGTGATGAACCAGAACAAGGATGGCGCGCGCTACATCTGGAACATGATCTCCAGCATCAACACCAAGACGGTGCAGGCGTTCGGCCAGTCCAACCAGTACGTGACGCTGAACTGGAGCGACCTGGTGCCGCCGCCGGTGGTGGCCACCGTGCCGTCCAACAGCGCGCCGTCGGTGCCGGCCGGCCTCAAGGTCGCCTGCTTCGCCAACGGCACGAACCTTCAGACGATCGCGACATGCCCGGTGGTCAAGGTGGGCGGCCTGACGACCTGGGCGTTCAGCTATGTCGACAACCGCGTCTCGCTCGCCTTCGTGACCTTCAACTCCAAGGGCCACATCCTGCGGAACACCGAGATGAAGGGCGCGCGCTACGTCTGGCAGATGACCGTCAACGCCACCAACAAGACCGTGACCGCGACCGGCCAATCCAACGCCAGCGTCTCCGCACCCTGGACGGCGGTGGGACCGTAAGACGGGCGGCGTAACGAAGGTTACGCTCTTCCGCGCGAGCTCCCGTCCTTCGCGCCCGCCCCTTCAGGAAGGTAGCGCCGCCGTGTTTCCACCTCCCCCTTGCGGGGAGGTCGAAATCGCGGAACGCGATTTCGGGCGGGGGTTCTGTCCGCCAGCGCGTTCCCCCCACCCGAAAAATCTCTGCGCTTCGCTTCGAGATTTTTCGTTGGCACGCTGTCGCTACCAACCCCCGCAAGGGGGAGGTTGAATGGAGTCGCGCTTCCCAAACACCAAAGCCCTGGACCATCGCGATGGCCAGGGCTTGCTGTGATTTCCAGCGGGCCGGCGGCGTGGAGGGGTTGAGGCCTTCCGCTCGTTCACCCGATGGGAGTCTCCGCGGCTTGCATGCCGGAGGGAGAGCTTCGCCCCGGCGTCCGTTGGGTCCGGTAGCTGTGATGCCGGGACCACCTTCGGTGCGCCAC
>JBOHKI010000044.1:0-25723 GCA_050728855.1 Rhizomicrobium sp.
TGAACCCGTCGATCAGGATGTTGTAGTAGTCGACCGTGGCCGTGAAGCCGTCGAAGAAGGTCGGCGTAAGCACGATGCCGGCCGTCCTGGTGAACGACACTTCAGGCTTCAGGAACGGGTTGCCGCCCACTTCCGCCTCGCACTGGTTGGTCGGACAGTTCAGGCCCGAGCTGAACACCGAACCGGACGGAACGCCCGTCTGCTCGCAGAGCAGGGCGGTCGTTGTGACCGAACCGGTACTGGCGGAGCACGGGTCGAATGCGGAGTCCGCCGACTGGCCGCCGAGGCCGGTGAACAGTTCGGAGATGTTCGGCGCGCGGACGGAACGCTCCATCGATGCGCGCAGACGCACGTCGTCAGTAGGCGACCATTCGCCGGCGACCTTGTAGGTGCTGACACCGCCCGAGCGGTTGTAGGACGAATAGCGATACTGGCCCTCGAGCTGCAACAGCTCGAAGAACGGCATGCCTTCCACCACCGGGATGCGCAACTCGCTGAAGCTTTCCTTCACGTCATAGCGGCCCTGCGCCGGTGCTTGCGCTATGAACCCGACCAGGTTGTTGGTGGCGAGGTTGTCGTCCGGCTCGAACACCGCAGCTTCCTGGCGGTATTCGACACCGATCACGCCCGCGACCGGATCCTTCGCCCACGGACTCTTCAGGCCGAGCGCACCGAAGTCACCCTCGGTGAAAGCCTGCATGTCCCACTGATCGGTGTGAGCGAGAGCCGCCATGTCCAAGCGGATATCGTCCGCCTGGGCATTGGTGATGCCGCCAGAGGAGAAGAAGTTGATCGGTACGCATGGCGTGGAGACGCATGTGCCGTCAGGATTGACCAACAGATCGCTCTGGAAGCGCGAGCGGCTCGCGTCGTTGATCAAATGTTCGCCCTGGTTCGTGTGGCCGTACTGGGCCGACACGTCATAGGTCCAACCCCACGCCAGATCGCCGCGGAAGCCGAACACCATCTGATAGGCCATGTGGTCTTCATCGGTGATGCGCGGGCCGACTGCGACGAGGCGCAACGCCAGTGAGAGCAGACGTTGCGTGTCAGGCGAGTCACCGGCCGTGGCGCACTGCGCCGCGATCGTGCCGACCGTCGTGGTCGAGCCGAAGATGGTTTCGCGTTCCTGCGGCGACATGAGCGGGTTGCCGCAGTTGATGTTGAAGTTGCTCGACAGCGGCGACGGGCCCAACTGCTGGGTCGACTGGTTGTCGGAGAACGTCAGCCGGGTGTAGAAGTTCAGGTGGCTGTTGACGTCGTAGTGACCCGATGCGCCGAACGCGTACCGCGTGCCTTCCGTCTGGTAGAACTGGAACGGCGCGAAGTTGAACGTCTGGCCATTGTACTTGGTCAGCGTGCCCGACGGCGTGAAGATCGTGTTGCAACCGTTCACGCCGCATTCGCCGCCCGGCCCCATCGGAAGGCCGGTCAGCGGATCGGTGCCGCCCAGAGCTGGGCTGCGGACGCGGCCCTGCTGCACCGTGCCGGAGCCCGAGTAGCAGAAGCCGCCGAAGTGCGTGGCCGGCGAGGTCGGGGCGCAACCCGTGAAGTTCGTCGTCGCCAGGGCGTGGACGCCATAGTCGCGGGAGCTCTGGGGAACGGCCGCGCGGTGGTTGTATTCGCCGTACGCCGTGACGTTGCCTTTGCCGTCGCCGGAGTTGAAGCCCATGATGGCGCTGGCATCGGTAACGCCGGCGTCGCCGTGGTCGGAGAGGTTGTACTCGCCGTCGACTTCCATGCCCTGGAAGTCATGGCGCAGGATGATGTTCACCACGCCCGACACGGCGTCCGAGCCGTATTCGGCCGAGGCGCCGCCCGTCAGAACTTCGACGTGGTCGACCATCTGGGCCGGGATCTGGTTGGTGTCGACTTCGCCAGAAGCGTCGGCGGCGACGAGGCGCTTGCCGTCGACCAGGACCAGGGTGCGCTTGGCGCCCAGATTCCGAAGGTCGATGGTGGCGATACCGCCCTGGGTGCTGTTGTTCACCGTGCTGCTTTGGCCGTCTTCGACGGTCGACGGCAGCGAGCGGAGCGTCTGACCCACCGAGGTCGATCCCTCAAGCTTGAACTCCTGCTGGCCAACAGCCGAAACCGGGCTTGTCGAGTAGAGGCCTTGCTGCGGGATACGCGAACCGGTGACCACCACGGTCTCCGTTCCGCTGTCCTGCGCCAGGCCCTGCCCGGCAAAGCCCAAAGTCGCGACGGACGCCGCCCCCAGAAGCAGAACAGACCGCAATTTGCGGCTTGTGTAAGCATTACCAGACATTCGATTTCCCCTCGAAGATGACGTTTCGGCCGGGCGCAAGCGTTCGGCTCTAGCCGTGCACGCTAGGGATCGCGCGCCGGGCCATTCCACGGAAAAGGGGCGGGGCCAAATTCGAACCGGCCGTTGTGTTGCATAAACAGCGCCGGGTCGCTTCGTTCGGGAAACGTCGATTTTATCGACGTTTTGTGAACGCCAGGCGAGATGACGCGAACGTGAGTCACCACCGCATGCGTGCCAATTGGGCGAATGGATTCATTCCGGCGGGCAAATCCGCACCGGCCAGCGCCAGCCGCAGGATGAACGTCCGGAAGACGGCCGTCCTCATGGTCCCAGGGAGGGGGCAAATGGAAAAATGGAAGTCCGCATACCCGGACCGCCGCCAGGCTTGTGCGGGGGAAACTGGCGCGCCCGAAAGGATTCGAACCTCTGACCCCCAGATTCGTAGTCTGGTGCTCTATCCAGCTGAGCTACGGGCGCGTCGCGGGGGCTGGAACCTATGCATCCGCGCTTCGGAGTGCAAGCCGTCCGTGGCGCTTCGATGCAGGGCATGGACGGCCACGCCCCGGCGGGCCCGCCGAAGCGCCAAAGGCCCATGCGGCCATGGAAATTTCCACTGTTCCGGCACCGCGCCGCCCTTGTCCCCGCTGCGGACGCTGGTTAAGACTGCCGGTTGGCGCGCGGGCTGCCTTGTGGCGCTTCGGGCGGTGTGTCGGGCATGGGCGAAAATCGCCCAAGCGGAGAATCTGGGAACATGACGGGATATAAGGCAGCGGTACGGTCGCTGGCCATTTGCGGGCTGATGGCGACCGCGGCGCTGGCCCTTTCGGGCTGCGGCAGCATCGACGACGCGTTGTTCGGCGGGCCGGACGATACCGGCGAGGCCGCCCCGGCGCCCGCGCCGGCGAACATGCAAGGCACGCTGCCCTCCACCATGCCCTCCGACACGGGCGCGCCGGGTTCGTCCGGCGCCATGGCGGGAACGCTTCCGGCTCCGGCCGGGTCGTCTTCGTCCGTCCAGGTTTCCACCTCGGCCACCATCACGCCGGTCACGATCGAACCCGGCAGCGATACCGGCACTGTCGTGAGCCACACAATCGCCAGCCTGCGCGGCGAGATCACGACGCTCCAGGACCGCATCGTCGCCAGCGCCCAGCAGCTCGGCGACCTCAAATCGGCTGGCGCCCAATCCGCGGCCGATTACCACGAGGCCAAGGCCCACATCACCACGCGCCTGCAGATCGGCACCACGCGCGGCAATCCCGAACTGGTCAGCGAATGGAACACGGCGCAAAGCTCGCTGGATGCGCTGACCGGCAACATCAATTCGCTCAATACGCTGGGCACGCAGGTGGCCGATGAATCCTCCCGCGCCCATTACGTGCTCGACACCGTGCACGCCACGTTCGACGTGTCCGGCGCGGTCGATGAGGATCATCGCCAGCTGAAGACGCTGGAAGACGAAACCAGCCAGACCATCGTGCTGATCGACCGCCTGATGATGGAGGTTTCCGACGACGTCCAGCGGCAGACCTCCTACGTCGCCAATGAGCGCGCCAACCTGACGACGCTGGCCGCCGCCATCAAGAACGGCGAGCTCTATGGCGCCGAGCTCGGCAGCGGCATGATCGCCTCGTCGGTTCCGACCTATGCGGCGCCGGCGAGCGGCGCGGCGCTCGTGACGATCAAGTTCGACCATCCCAATGTCGAATATCAGCAGATCCTCTACACCGCGCTGGCGCAGGCGCTGCAGTCGCGCCCGGGTGCGAGCTTCGACGTGCTGGCGGTGTCGCCCACGCGCGGCACGGCGGCGGCGGTGCAGCTTGCGCAGACAGAGGCCCAGCGCCACGCGCAATCCGTGCTGCGCTCGATGACGGATATGGGCGTTCCGGCGTCGCGGCTGTCCATCTCCTCCTCGACCGATCCATCGATCGGAACGAGCGAGGTGCGGGTTTACGTTCGCTAGCGGACGTGCTTGCCGAACCAGGCCAGCATCTGCTTCCACGCATCCTTGGCGTCGGCCTCGTTGTAGGACGAGCGGTAGTCCGCGAAGAAGCCGTGCTGGGCATCCATGAAGACTTCCAGATGACTCGCGCGATTGCCTGACTGGGCGAGCGCGGCCTTCATGTCCTCGACATCGGAGACGGGGATGTTCTTGTCCAACCCGCCATAGAAGCCGAGCATCGGCGCCTTGAGGTCACCCACGAGTTCCAGCGGATAGCGGGGACGCAGGGGACTGGCCTGTGCCGGACCGCGCAGCTGGCCGTAAAACGCGACGCCGGCCTTTACCGCGGGATTGTGCGCGGCATAGAGCCAAACGATCCGGCCGCCCCAGCAGAATCCGGTGATGCCGATATCCGCCGCACTGCCGCCATCCGACGCGGCGAATTGCGCGGTCGAGTCCAGATCGCTCATCACTTCCGTGTCCGGCACCTTCAGGACGATATCGGTGACGAGCTCCTTGACATGCTCCATGTCGTATTTGCCGGCGTCGCCGTAGCGGGCGTAGAGCGAGGGCGCGACGGCGTAATAGCCGTGATGCGCAAAGCGGCGGCAGATATCCTTGATGTGCTCGTGCACGCCGAAAATCTCCTGCACGACCAGAATCGTGGCGAGATTGCTCTTGCCCGAGGGCTTGGCGCGATAGGCTGGGATTTTTCCATCCGCGACCGCCACGCTCACCTCACCGGCGTCCAGGCCCGTGGAGTCGGTGACAATGGTCGCGGCGTTGAGCGGCCCCGTCGCCAGCGTGAAGCCCGCCACAAGGCCCGTGGCGGCGAACGCGCGGCGCGTGATCGGCGGCGCTTCGAAATCCTTGTCCATCCTCATCCTCCCTCGAAGCTGTCTCTATAACTCTTGATCTGCCCAAGCGATGTCGCCTCGTAGACGCCGCGTGCGATGGCGCGCGACAGGCAATCTGCCGCGAACATGCCCAACCGCATGACGTCTCGCGGCCGCGGTTCGGCGATCGGGCGCCTGGCTGTCGACACCGCGAACACCGTGTCGCCGTCGAACGGCGCATGCACGGGCCTGAGCGCGCGCGCGAATCCGTCCGTCGCCATGATAGCCAGCCGCTTCAACTCGACCCGGCTGAGCGCCGCGTCGGTGGCGACCACTGCGATGGTCGTGTTGGCGAGCGGGCGCTGCATGCCTTTCATGTCGGGCGGAAGATCGAGATCGACGCCGCCGAAGCCGCCGGGCAATCGCCTGCCACCGAACTCGCCATCCTGCTCGAAGGCAAAAGCCCAGAACACGTTCGTTCCGGGAATGAGCGGCGAGCCCACCGCGTTGACGATCGCGATGGCGCCGACACTGAAGCCATCTTCCGTCACCGCGGAAGCGCTGCCCACCCCGCCCTTGTAGGCGCCGGCGACCGCGCCCATGCCGGCGCCTGCATTGCCGAGCGCGAAATCCGCCGCCGCTCGTTCGGCCGCGCGGCGGCCCAGCGTGCGATAGGGCGGCATGTCGCCCCAGTTCTTGTCGCCGCCATTGGCGAGATCGAAGACGATGGCGCCGGGCACGATCGGCACCGGCGGCGCGCCAGGACCGATGCGGAAGCCCCGTCCCCTGGACGCGAGATAGCTCTGCACCCCCGACGCCGCGTCCAGGCCGAAGGCGGAGCCGCCGGACAGCGCGATTGCGTCGACGCCGTCGACCAGCGAGACCGGATCGAGACCTTCGATATCGCGCGTGCCCGGAGCACCGCCGCGCACATCGGCCACCGCGGGCGCGGGCTCGTCCATGAGCACCACGGTGACGCCCGTGCGCGCGGTTTGGTCCTCGGCCTGGCCGACCTGCAAGCCCGGGACATCGGTAATCAGATTGCGTTTGCCGGGGCGAACCATGATGCTGACGCTAGACCCTCAATTCGCCCTCGGGAAGAGACCGGAAATGACGCAATTGCGACTGTTGATAGCATTCCTGCTGAGTCTCGCGGCAACCGCGGCCGCCGCGGCCCAACCATCGCCGCACGAGATGATCGCATCCGCCAATCCCTATGCCTCGGCGGCGGGGTTGAAGATGATGCATCAGGGCGGCTCGGCCGTGGATGCCGCCATCGCCGCGCAGATGGTGCTGACCCTGGTCGAGCCCGAATCTTCCGGCATTGGCGGCGGCGCTTTCCTGGTGCTCTACGATCCGGCGCACAAGCGCACCACCACGTTCGACGGCCGCGAAATGGCGCCGGCCTCCGCCACGCCCACCATGTTCGAGGACGCGGATGGCAAGCCGCGGCCGCATATGGCTATGGTGCCCGGCGGGCTTTCCGTCGGCGTGCCGGGCGTCGTGGCCATGATGGAGCTGGCGCACAAGCGCTACGGCAGGCTTGCCTGGGCCAAGCTGTTCCAGCCTGCCATCGCACTCTCCGAAAACGGATTTCCTGTTGGACGCAAGCTCGCCGCAACCCTGCGCGCCTTTCCGCAGATGGCGCAGATGCCCGACATCAAGCGCTACTTCTATCATGCCGACGGCACGCCACTGGCCGAGGGCGAGATCCTGAAAAATCCGGAACTCGCCGCCACCTTGAGGGCCATCGCCGCGCATGGATCGAAAGCGTTCTATTCCGGCCCCGTGGCGCAGGCCATCGTCGACGCGGTGCAGCATGCGCCCGTCAATGCCGGCGGCATGACACTCGCCGATCTTGCGAACTACCGGGCCAAGGAGCGTGCTCCGGTTTGCGGCATCTATCGCGTCTATCGCCTGTGCTCGATGGGCCCGCCCAGTTCCGGCGGCATTTCGGTGCTGCAGATCCTGGGCATGCTGGAGCGTTTCCCGTCGAAGGATCTCCAGCCGGATACGCTGTCCGAAGTGCATCTGTTTTCCCAGGCGAGCCGGCTCGCCTTCGCCGACCGCGCGAAATATATCGCGGATGCGGATGTCGTGTCCGTGCCGGTGTCAGGGCTGCTCGACCGGGGTTACCTTCATGAGCGCGCCCTGTTGATCGATCCCAGCCATGACATGGGCACCGCGCAGGCCGGCGATCCGCCAATGAAGAAGGCCGAATATGCCCCCCAGCGCACGCAGCAGCTTCCCGGCACGAGCCACGTGTCCATCGTCGACCGCAAGGGTGAGGTCGTTTCGATGACCACGACGGTGGAGTTCGTGTTCGGCTCGGAGATGATGGCCAAGGGCTTTTTCCTCAACAACCAGCTCACGGATTTCTCGTTCGAAGCGGTTCGCGATGGAAAGCCCGTCGCCAACGCGCCCGCGCCCGGCAAGCGGCCGATGAGCGCCATGGCGCCCACCATCGCTTTCGACGGCCAGGGTCACTTCAAATTCGCCACCGGCTCGCCGGGCGGACCCGCGATCATCGACTACGTCGCCCAGTCGGTGGTCGCCATGATCGACGGCCATCTTGACCCGCAGGCCACCACGGCACTGCCCCACGCCCTCAATCTCAACAGTCCCACCGTGCTCGAGAAGGGCACCAGCCTGGAAGCGCTCACTCCGCAGCTGACGGCCATGGGTCATACGGTGAGGGCCGTGCCGCTCGAGAGCGGGCTTCACATCATCGAGAAAGTCAAAGGCGGCTATATCGGCGGTGCCGACCCCAGGCGCGACGGCGACGTGGAAGGCGATTAGCGCAAGGCCACGGCGAAGAGCCGCTGGAAGGGATAGAGCGTCTTGCCGCCGGCGCGCCGGGGATAGGCTTGCGCGACACGGCGCTTGTATTCGGCGAGGAAAGCCTCACGCTCATCGCCTCGCAACGCATCGGCGAAAGGGCGAAGGCCGGTTCCGCTCATCCAGCGATAGACCGCGTCCTCGCCATCCAGCGTCTGGAGATAACGGGTCTCCCAGATATCGATCGCGCGGGCATGGGGTCCGAGGATGGCGTAGTAATCCTCCGGCTCCAGCACGCCCACGCTGTCGCGGATGCCCCTGAGCTTCGCCGCCCACGGGCCTTCCGCGGCGATCTCGTGGATCAGCGTGTGGCACGGCTCGCCATAGTTGCGCGGTACCTGGAACACGAACGCGCCACCCGCGGCGACATGACCGATCAATCGCGGCAGCAACGATGCGTGATCCGGCAGCCACTGCAGCGTCGCGTTGGAATAGACGACATCGCAGGGCGCGGACGGCGACCAGCGCGCGACATCGGCTTCGGTCCAGCGCGCCCCGATGCCGCATTTTCGTGCTTCGGCCAGCATGTGCGGCGAATTGTCGACGCCCTCGAGCGCCGCATCCGGCCAGCGCCGGGCGAGCAGCGCCGTGGAATTGCCGGGACCGCAGCCAAGGTCGGCCACTCGCGCAGGCGCCTGCAACGGCACGCGCGCCAGCAACTCGGCCGCCGCGCGCGTGCGCTCGCTGCCGAAACCCATGTAAATCTTCGGGTCCCACGCCATGGGCGGGAATACACACCGGCGTGGCATCGATGTCCATGTGCGATATGCTTACGCCCGATATTGGAGGCATGCAGGATGAAACGGATTGCACTCCTTCTTTTCGCGGCGCTGATTGCGTCCGCCGCGGAGGCCCAGACCTGCCAGACTTTTTCGACGTCCACCGATCCGGCGCCGTCGCTCACCGGCCGCGTGGTGTACCAGGAAGACGATAGCGGCCTGCTCTACATGTACGATTTCAAGGCCCGCGCCTTCATTCCCATCGACCAGAAGTCCTGGGGCCTGACGGTCGCGCGCAACCCCGTGTTCTCGCCGGACGGCAAAGCCATCGTGTTCACGGCCGTGAGGGGCACGGGCAGAAACGCCAAACGCCAGGTGTTCTACTGGCTGATCGGCGCGGCCCAGCCCGCCAACCTGACGGACGGCAAGACGGTGCCGAATGAGGACCCGCATTTCTCGCAGCGCGGCGATACGATCGTATGGAAGCAGAATTTCGGCATCGCGACCGCCGACCTCGTCATCGACCCGGCGAATCCCTCGATGCCACATATCGCCAACTTCAAGAAGCTCATCAACGGGACGCCCAGCGGCATGAATGGCGAACCCAGCACACCGCCGGAGGCATCAGGCCCGGTTTTCAGCCCGAGCGGGCGCTACATCTACTATTTCATCAACGCGCGCGCCTATGCCCGCGTCATGCGCTTCGACACGCTAACCGGGACTTCGGAGTCGCCATTTGCGTTTCCGCAGGTCGATGGGACGCATTACTATTATCCCGTCGATCCCGATTCCTATGCGTTCCTCTATGTCAGCTGGCCGGATCCGGCGACGATGCACGACAAGATCTATGTCTATTCGAATCTCAATCAGACTTCGTATCTTTGGAACGGGACGGACTGCGTGGCGGAAAACGCCGATCCCGCGCCGGTGGACGAAAACTACATCATCTTCTCGCGCAAGGCCGCCGGTGACCGCTTCAAACTCTATGTCGGCCAGCTTATCGATCCATCGCAGCCACTGTCGGCGACAGCTACGCCGGCCCGGATCTGGAACCTGCCATTCGGACTCAATGGCACCAAGGGCGATATGATCGGCGCGAACTACACCAACGCGCGCTAGGTATCGATCCGGTCGGGAATGTCGACGCGGAATTGCGTGCCGGCGGGACCGCTCTCGACGAGTTCGATCGTGCCGCCATGGGCGCGGGCGAGATCGCGGGCGATGGCGAGGCCGAGGCCCGATCCGCCGGCGCGCGCCGAACCGGCGAAGGGCTGGAACAGCCGGGCACGGACCGCAGCGGGAATGCCGGGACCGTTGTCGATCACGTCGATATGCACCACGCGGCCCTCTCGCGACGCGCCGACGCGAATCTCGCCCGCCCTTTCCATCGCCGAAAGCGCCTCCGCGCCGTTACGCGCCAGATTGAGGACGATGCGATGCAACTGCTCGGGATCGGCATCGATCTCCAACGCCGGATCGACGTCGTTGCGGAAGCCGATATCGCCGACATGCGTGGCGAGTGCGGATTGGCCGGCCTCGTCGATCAGCGGCGCCAGCGGCAGGCGGCGGCGTTCGGGCGTCGCTTCCTCCGCGCGGCCGTAGCGCAGCGTGTTGGTGGCCAGCGCGACGGCATGGGCCAGCGAGGTGACGATGCGCGGCGCCAGCCGCTGCACCACCGGATCGTCGATGTCGGCTAGGCGATCCGATGCGAGCTGGGCGCTGGACAGGATGTTGCGCAGGTCGTGCTGAATCTTCGCGACCGCCACGCCGAGCGCGGCAAGCCTGCCCTTCTGCTGGAGCGAGCCGTAGAGATCGCGCTGCATCGCGGCCAACTCTCGCTCCGCGATGCCGATCTCGTCGCGGCGGTTGGAGGCGGCGATGATGCGGCCCGGGTCCTCGGGATTGTCGCTGAACGAGGTCATGGCCTCGGTGATCCGGCTCATCGGCCGGACGAGGAACGTGTAGAGGCTCGCGAACACCAGCATCGCGGTGACCCCGGAGATGCCGAAGGCGAGCCACAATGCGCGCCGCGCGAATGACACCAACGAACGGTGGATCGCGCGCTCGTTGACGATCACGTCGATGGCCTGCGCGCCGGTGATGATGCGGGTCGGTGCCGCGATATGCAGGATGCGGTTGCCGCCATTGAACAGGCAGTCCAGCGCGTGCGCGCTTTCGGTGAAGAAATTGTCCTTCGCCAGATCGATGGTCACGTCGATATGGGCAGGCAACTGGTCGGGCAGGAACAGCTCGCGCTTCTCCGGCCGCTTGACCATCACCGCCATCGCGCCCGCTCGCGCCACCAGCATGTTGCGCAGGCCGGGCGAGAATTTCTCCTTCTCCACCTCGGTCAACGGCAGGATGGCGACCTCCGCGCTTTCGATGTGGTTGTCGAGCAGGGTGCGGTGATAGCGCGCCACCGAGGGCACGAAGATCAGCACCTGAGTCACCATGGCGTAGAACAGGGTAAGCAGGAGCAGCCGCCCGGAAAGGCTGTGGGCGACAAGCCTCCAGGCGGCCTTCGCGCGCGCGCCAAGCCATCCCACCATGGCGCCATAGACCATCAAGGAATCCGGGCTGGCAAGACCATGGACTGCCGGTCCCGCCGCCCAAATCCGCAAGCTGGGCCGGGACGTTGACAGGGGGAGCCCCCCTCTTTAGAAACCCGGCTCCTTCGGGGCCAAGGGCCCGCCATACCGGAGACTGGCCATGAAACGCCCCTATCAGCCGAGCAAGATCGTGCGCAAGCGCCGCCACGGCTTCCGCTCGCGCATGGCGACGGTCGGGGGCCGCAAGGTGCTGGCGCGCCGCCGCGCCCATGGCCGCAAAAAGCTCTCGGCCTGAGCTGGCCCGCCTGCGGATCCGCGCGGATTTCCTGCGCGCGGCCCGGGGAATCCGCCGCTCCACCGCCTCCCTGACACTTGAGACCTGCCCCACGCCACAGCCCGAGGCCCGGTCCGGAGCCCTGCGGGTCGGCTTCACGGCCAGCCGCAAGGTGGGTAATGCCGTGGCCAGGAACCGGGCTAAGCGACGGCTCCGGGCCGCCGCCGCGGCGCTGCTTCCCCTTTATGGCGCGGCCGGACATGACTATGTGCTGGTGGCGCGGGCGGCGACACTGACAAGGCCCTTTCCAGCCCTGCTCGAAGACCTTAAAGCCGCCCTCGAAGCCGCCGCGGCGAAGACGAAAGCGTGATGCCTGATGCAGCCCGATCAAAGCCGCCTGGCCGCGCGCGCGCTCATCGCTCCCATCCGCGCCTACAAACGCTTCCTCTCGCCCATCCTGCCGCCCGCCTGCCGCTTCACGCCCACCTGCTCCGCCTATGCGATCGAGGCCATCCAGGTGCATGGCCCGCTGAAGGGCATGGGGCTTGCGGCACGCAGGCTGCTGCGCTGCCACCCCATCGCCTGGCTCGGCGGCTCGTCGGGCTTCGATCCGGTTCCCCCCAAGTGAATTCGCCAAGCAAGGCCCCATGAACGAGAATCGCAACATCACGCTCGCCCTGATCCTGTCGCTGCTTCTGATGGGGGCCTGGTACATCTTCTTCGCCGCGCCGCAGATGAAGGCCGAGCAGGACCGCCAGGCGCATCAGGCCGCGCTTCAGCACAAACCGGCCGCGCCGCCGGCCCAGCAGTCGCAAGGCGGAGCGCCCGCGCCCCAGGCGCACACCATCGCCGCGCGGATGACGCGCGAACTGGCGTTGCGGGAAGGCGGCGCGCGCATCGCCGTCGACACCCCCACGGTCGACGGCTCGCTGCTCCTCAAGGGCGCGCGGTTCGACGATCTTCGCCTGAAGCACTATCGCGAGACCGTCGATCCCAAGAGCGCGGAGATCGTGCTGTTCTCGCCGGATCGCACGCAGTTCCCCTA
Source organism: Rhizomicrobium sp. (assembly GCA_050728855.1). Taxonomy (GTDB): domain Bacteria; phylum Pseudomonadota; class Alphaproteobacteria; order Micropepsales; family Micropepsaceae; genus Rhizomicrobium. The sequence continues at coordinate 12,473 of JBOHKI010000044.1, forward strand.
CTTCGCGCAATATGGCTGGAATGCGGATGCGTCCGCGCATGTCAACGTCCCCGGCGATTCCACGGAATGGAAGCAAACCGCGGGTTCCGTCTTGTCGCCGGGCAGGCCGGTGACGCTCAGCTGGGACAATGGCCAGGGTCTTATCTTCACCCGCACGATCAGCGTCGACACCAACTACATGTTCACGATCGCCGACAGCGTCGCGAACAGATCGGGGCATGCCGTCAAGCTCTATCCCTATGCGCTGGTGATGCGCGTCGGCGTGCCGGAAGAAAAGCATTACATGTCGCTGCATGAAGGCTTCATCGGCTGGCTCGCGGACCGCGTTCGCGATCCGGGCTACGACACGATGAAGCCCAACGATCCGCCGCAGACCTACCACTCGACCAATGGCTGGCTCGGCATCACCGACAAGTACTGGATGGCGACGCTGATCCCGCCGCAGGGCGACAGCTTCAACAGCGAATATCTGGTCAAGAGCGAAAACGGACCCAACGTCTACAAGGCCGACTACCAGATGGACGGCAGGACGGTCGCGCCCGGAGCGACGCTCAACGTCACCCAGCGCCTGTTCGCCGGCGCCAAGATCGTGAGCCTGCTGGAAACCTATCGCGACCAAGCCGGCGTTCCCAATTTCAACGACGCGGTGGACTGGGGCTGGTACTTCTTCATCACCAAGCCGATGTTCAAGCTTCTGGACTTCTTCTTCCGCTTCGCCGGCAATTTCGGCGTGGCGATCCTGCTCCTGACCATCACTATCCGTCTGCTGTTCTTCCCGCTCGCCCAGACGCAGTTCAAGTCGATGACGCGGATGAAGAAGCTTCAGCCGCAGATCGAAAGCATCAAGGAACGCTTCGCCGACGACCGTGCGCGCCAGCAGCAGGAGATGATGGAACTCTACAAGCGCGAGAAGGTGAACCCGGTCTCGGGCTGCCTGCCCATTGTCATTCAGATCCCGGTGTTCTTCTCGCTCTACAAGGTGCTGCTCGTCACCATCGAGATGCGCCACGCCCCGTTCATCGGCTGGATCCACGATCTCTCCGCGCCCGATCCGACTTCCTATCTCAACCTCTTTGGCCTGCTGCCGTTCTCGCCGCCGGACAGCCTGCCCGCACCGCTGGGCAGCCTGGTGTTCCTGCTCCATATCGGCGTGTGGCCGCTTCTGATGGGCGCCACGCAATGGCTCCAGACCAAGCTCAACCCGGCGCCGGCCGATCCGGTGCAGGCGCGCATGATGACCTTCATGCCGCTGATCTTCACCGCGATGCTGGCCGCCTTCCCGGTGGGACTGGTGATCTACTACGCCTGGAGCAACCTGCTCTCGATCCTGCAGCAGTGGTACATCATGCACAGCCAGGGCGTGGAAGTTCACCTGTTCAACAATCTGAGCCTGCGCAAGACCGCCGCCCGCTTCGCCGCCCCAAAAACCATCGAGGGCAAGGCGAAGGACGTGACCGTGGACAAGACGAAGGACGGGGCGGGCAAGAGCGGCAAGTAGTCACCCCAGCGACCAGAGATGTCATGGCGCGTGAACGCGGGCCATGACACAGGGTTTGAAATGACCGATGAAGCGCTCGATCCCGAAGCCGTCCGCAAGCTCTTCGCGGGCGAATGCGAATTCCTGGCGGGCGCGGACAAGGTGGAAGCGCTGCCGCCCGTCACGCTGCCCGAGATTGCCTTTGTCGGGCGCTCCAATGCCGGCAAGTCCAGCCTCATCAACGCGCTCACCGGGCGCAAGGCGCTGGCGCGGGTCTCCAACACGCCGGGGCGCACCCGGCAGATCAATTTCTTCAAGCTCGCCAACACGCTGATGCTGGTCGACCTTCCCGGCTACGGCTTCGCCCAGGCCTCCAAAACGCTGACGGCGCAATGGCAGGCGCTGATCTTCGACTATCTGCGCGGACGGGCGAACCTGCGCCGCGTCATCCTGCTGGTCGACGCGCGCCGCGGCGTGATGGACGTCGACCGCGAAGCGATGAAGCTGCTCGACAAGGCGGCGGTATCCCATCTCGTCACGCTGACCAAGATGGACGCGCTCAAGCCGGCCGAACGCGAACGCGCCATCGCCGATTGCCGCGCCGCGCTGGCCGACCGGATCGCGGCCTATCCCGATGTGCTGGCGACTTCGTCGCTGGCCCGGGAGGGCCTGGAATCCCTGCGCCTGCACATTGCCGAGGCGGCCACGCGCTAGCGCCGCGCCAGCTGCGCGATAGCGCCGCGCTGGCCGCGCAACGGGCTTTCGTCTATAAGCCCTGAACTCTCGAGGCCCGAAATGGCGCTGCAGGACGACACCGGATTGGACCGCAACATGCGGGTGCTGGCGCGCTGGCGCTCCACCGCGCGGGTGCTGGTCGAGGCCCTGCCCTACATCCTGCAATATGACGGCCAGACCATCGTCGTGAAATATGGCGGCAACGCCATGGAAAGCGGCGTCGCCCAGCATTTCGCGCAAGACATCGTGCTGATGAAGCAGACGGGGATCGACCCGATCGTGGTTCACGGCGGCGGGCCGCAGATCGGCGCGATGCTCAAGAACCTCTCCATCCCCTCCCACTTCATCGACGGCTTGCGCGTCACCGACGAGGCCGCCGTGAAGGTGGTCGAAATGGTGCTGGCCGGTTCCATCAACAAGGAGATCGTCAGCGGCATCAACGCTGCGGGCGGCCGCGCGGTGGGCATCTCGGGCAAGGACGGCAATCTCGTCATCGCCAAGAAGCTCGAGCGCACCAAGCTCGATCCCGCGACGCTGGAGCCCAAGCCGATCGATTTGGGCTTCGTGGGCGAGCCCGAGCAGGTCAACCCCGAAGTGCTGCGCACCATCATCGCCTCGGACCTGATCCCCGTGATCGCGCCCATCGGCGTGGGCAGGAAGGGCGAGACCTTCAACATCAACGCCGACACGGTGGCGGGCGCCGTTGCCGGCGCCATGTCGGCCTCGCGCCTGCTGCTGCTCACCGACGTCGAGGGCGTGCTCGACCGCGACGGCAAGCTCATCCCCCGGCTCAACGTGGCCGAGGCGCGCGCCCTGATGAAGAACGGCACGATTTCCGGCGGCATGATCCCCAAGATCGAGACCGCGATCGACGCGGTGGAGGGCGGGGTGTCGGCGGCTGTCATCCTGGACGGTCGAATTCCGCATGTCCTGCTCCTCGAAATCTTCACCGAGCACGGCGCCGGCACCATGATCACGGCGGAATGACGCGAACGCTGTTCCTGGCCCTGGCGCTCGCCTTGTGGGCCGTGCCGGCCTCGGCCACCATCACGCTCTGCAACCAGACGAGCTACGTCCTCTACGCCGCCGTCGGCTACCAGAGCGGCTCGCAGGCGATCACCCAGGGCTGGAACCGCGTGGTGCCGGGCGATTGCGCCGAGCCCAGGCTCCAGCCGGCCAACGTGCCGTTCTTCTTTCTCTCCGCGCGCAGCAGCCGCGCCCATTCCGGCGCGTCGCATATCTGGGGCGGTCCGTTGCGCTACTGCGTCAAGGACACGGATTTCAGCTTGCGCACGCCCCTGGGCGCGCAATCCTGCGGCGCCGACGACGCGTTCCTCATGGCGTTTTCGCCGGTGAACACCAACAATGCGGCCTCCTGGACCACGACGCTCACCGAGTCGGCGCGGATCGGCTCGCTCGATATCGCCCGCGCCGTGGGCATCGCGCGGCTCTTGAACGACATCGGCTACAAGATCACACCGGACAAACCGGGCGCCAAGGGCAACAAGAGTTTCGACGACGCGCTCGCCAAATTCCGCGCCAAGATGCGGCTGCCCGCCAATGCCAGCACCGCCGATCTGTTCGACGCGCTGGAGACCGAGGCGCTCAAGGCGTCCGCGCCGGCGGGCTATTCCATCTGCAACGACAGCGACGGCGACATCTGGGCCGCGCTGGCGCTGCAGCAGGGCAAGGACTTCACGTCGCGCGGCTGGTGGAAGGTGGGACCCGGCGCCTGCGCCCGGGCAATCGCCACGCCGCTGGCCAGCGACAGGATCTGGCTATGGGCCGAAGGCAAGAATCATCGCCCGCTGGTGACGGGGCCCGACAAGTTTTGCATCGCCGACGTCGAATTCGAGACCCACGGCCGCGGCGCCTGCAAGGCGCACGCGCTTACCGAGGCGGGCTTCCAGCCGACGCCGACCAAGGGCGCCACCGGCTACACCGCCCATATCGGCAACAATGGATTGCTGCCGCCTCAGGCCTTCACTTCGAAATAGTTGAGGTGCCAGCGCATCTCGTCTTCCGTCATCGGGAAGGAGACGCCGCCGCGCGCGGGCAGCAGATCGCCCGCCGGAAGCCGCATGACGAAGGTCTGGATCTTGAATGCGGAGCGCATGCTCAGGCCCGCCCGCCAGACCAGCGCCGTGACGCCCCGCGCCGCGCCCGATTGCAGGATGCGGCGCGCGGTGTCGGCCGGCACCTTGGCGAGCAGCGACAGCGCGGTGACCACCGCTTCCTTGCGGCCGGCCTCGGCGGCACTCTCCACGAAGGAATCGTCGAGCTTGCCGGCGCGAAACAGGCGTTCGGCCTCCGACGCGCCCAGCATAGCGGGATCGCGGTTGGTGTCGGTGTCGCCGGCCTCGATGCGGGTGCGCAGCGCGCGGCTCAAGACGGCTTGCGTCTCCTCATCCAGGCTGGCGCGCTCGGTGAGTTTCTGGATCAGCGCCGCGCCGACGAAACCGGCGATGCGGCGGATGGCGCGCTGCGACAGGTCGCTGCGCAGCACCAGCGGCAGATGCCAGGCGCGCACGGACGCGGCATGCTCCACGATCTTCTCCAGCGTCTGCTGGCGAACCTCGGCGCTGGAATTCGACAGCAGCTCGGCCACCGAAGGCTCATCCATCACCGAGCCGATGGCTTCCGACACGCTGGCGCCCAGCGGCCTTCGCCGCGCGATCGCCTTCAGCGCGTGGCGCGCCTGGGCGGTGGTGATGATCTCGATCAGGTCGGCATCGGAGAGCAGCGGCGAATATTCCAGGATCGGCGCCGACACGCTCTCCACGTCGCGCGCCAGCTTGCGGACCACGCGCTTGGGCACGCAATCCAGCATCTTGATCTCTTCGGCCAGCACCGCGCGCACGCGGGGGAGCTGGTCCTTGGCGAGCTTCTCCAGGGTCTCGATGGTGAGCTGGCGCAGGCGCGAGGCGCCGTCCGCCGGCAGGGTCGGCATCAGCCGGCCGATCTTGCGCGCCAGCTCGACGCGGACTTCGTCGTCCTTGTCGTCGGCGAGCAGACGATTGGCGTGGGGCGGGCTTGACGGATTGGCGGCGACCGCGCGGCGCGCGGCCGGATGACCCTCGCCCGCCAGGAACATCAGCACTTCGGGCGCGGCATCGGGGCGCGCGGCAAGCTCCTCGCGCGCGGCATGGCCACGCTCCTCGAGGATGCGCAAGACTTCGTCGTGACCGAGCGATGGCGGCAGATGCGCGTCTTTGCGGCGTTCCATCATGGACCTTCCTGCGGCGCCCATTTTCGGCAATCTCCTGTTAAGGGCGGTTAAATGGGCTTGCTTAGCGAATTGCCAAGAAATAGCGGCGAACTTGCGGGAACCGGCGGCTTGGCCCACTTTGCGGCCATGCAAACCGCGGACTTCCGGCATATCAGGGCGTGGATTTTCGATCTGGACAACACGCTCTATCCCGCCCATTGCGATCTCTTCGCGCGCATCGACGACCGCATGACGGACTATGTCTCGCGTCTGCTGGACGTGGACCGCGCCGAGGCGCGGCGGCTGCAGAAGGAGCACTACCGCGTCCACGGCACCACGCTGAACGGATTGATGAAGGTGCACGGCATCGCGCCGGAGGAATTCCTCGCCTATGTGCATGACATCGACCTTTCGAGTTTGACGCCCGATGCGAGCCTGGCCGCGGCGCTGGCGCGGCTGCCGGGGCGGCGCTTCGTCTTCACCAATGGCTGCCGCGATCACGCCACGCGCGTGCTCGACCGCCTCGGGCTCACGGCGCTGTTCGACGCGGTGTGGGACATCCGCACGATCGGATTCCAGCCCAAGCCGCACGCCCATGCCTATCGCACGGTGCAGGCGCGCGCCGGCGACGGGCCCGCCGCCATGTTCGACGACATCGCGCGCAATCTCGTCGAGGCCCACGCGCTGGGCTGGACCACGGTGTGGCTCAACAACGGCTCGGAATGGTCGCGCCAGGGGCCCGAGGCGCCGATTGCCGAGCCGCACCATATCCACTATGAAACCAGCGATCTCGCCGGATTCCTCCACGGCCTTCGGGTCTGACATGAACGACCTTATCCACGCCATCGACGCCGCCTGGGAACAGCGCGACACGCTCACGCCCGCATCGAGCGGCGCGCCGCGCGACGCGGTCGAGCGGGCGCTGGCGCTGCTCGACGCCGGCGAGGCGCGCGTCGCCGAGAAAGTTCATGGCGACTGGCATGTCCATCAATGGCTGAAGAAGGCGGTGCTGCTCTCCTTCCGCCTCAACGACAATCGCCGCATGGCGCAAGGCCCCGGTGGCGCCTGGGACAAGGTCGACCTCAAATTCGCCGATTGGGACGAGGCGAAATTCCGCGCCGCGGGTTTCCGCGCCGTGCCCGGCGCAATCGTCCGCCGCTCGGCCTTCATCGGCAAGGGCGTGGTGCTCATGCCGTCCTTCGTCAATGTCGGCGCGCGCGTGGGCGACAGCACGATGGTCGACACCTGGGCGACCATCGGCTCCTGCGCCCAGATCGGCTCGCACTGCCACATCTCCGGCGGCGCGGGCATCGGCGGCGTGCTGGAGCCGCTCCAGGCCGCGCCCACCATCGTCGAGGACAATTGCTTCATCGGCGCGCGCTCCGAAGTGGCGGAAGGCGTGATCGTCGGCGAAGGCTCGGTGCTTTCCATGGGCGTCTATCTCACCTCCTCCACCCGGATCGTCGACCGCGCGACGGGCGAAATCTTCCAGGGCCGGGTGCCGCCCTATTCCGTGGTCGTCTCCGGCACGATGCCGTCGGCGCCGGGCAAGCCCGCGCTTTATTGCGCCGTCATCGTCAAGCGCGTCGACGAGCGCACCCGCGCCAAGACCTCGATCAACGAATTGCTGCGCGACTGATGGAATATTGGCGCGCGCACCTCTTCGATTTTCGCGGCCGGGCCACACGGTTTCGCTACTGGCAATCCTGGGTGGTCGGGTTTGCCTGGCTCGCCGCCGCGGCGGCCGTCGCGTTGCCTTACGCCCTGATCGAGCAGCGATCGACATCGGAGCCGGAGCGTCCGCTCGATGCCTTCAGCGTCATGACGATCGCGGGCGAAGGCGCGCTCGCGGCCGCCGCGTTCGCAGCCATCCTCGCGGTCTATGTTCGCTGCCTGCACGATCGCGACAAAGGCTTCTGGTGGCTGATCGCCTTTTTCGCGGTGCCGGAAGCCATCGTGCGGTTCGCGAGCGTCCCCGACGCCCTGCCGAAGGCGATCCTGCTCCCGTTCGTCGTCTTGGCGCTTGTGTTCATGGTCTGGGGCATCGTCGAACTCGGCTTCCTGCGCGGCACCAAAGGTCCCAACCGTTTCGGGCCCGATCCGCTTGGCGATCAGGCTTCCTTGTAGAACCACGCGCCAGCGAACGTCGCTACCACGATCTCCACCAGGCCTACGATCAGCAGCAGGCAGGCGAGCGTGAAGGGGAACACGCCCATGATGGCGGGCGTGGCGTCGGCGACAAGATAGCCCAGCACCCAGACGAGCAGCGCCGCCTTGAATGCCGTCCTCGGGCCGGCGCCGAAGCGCGGGCGGATGGCGGCATAGGTCCACACTGCGGCGATGCCCAGCACGAAGCCCATGAAGTTGAATTCGCCCACCGCCGTCATGTCGAGCGCGGGGCGGTTGATACTGTTCATCAGCGAGCGCCACTGATCGGCCAGGACATAGCCGTTCAGCCCATCCTCGAAGAGGTTGGCAACGATCCCGGCGACGATGCCGCCCAGGATGACGCGGCCCATGTTGATCTTGCCCATGCAAAACTCCCCGATGTTCGCGAATCGCGGCCTCAAGTCTCCCACCGCGCGCAGCCCGGCGCCATGATTTGGCCCCGGCCGCGTGGTCGAATTGACCGGTTCCGCCCCCCGGCCTAAACCCGAACCCTCCATGCCCGACGCTCTCGACCTCGCGCGCGCCCTGATCCGCTGCCCCTCCGTGACGCCGGAGGACGCCGGCGCGCTGGGCTTGCTCGAGGCGGCGCTGGCGCCGCTAGGATTCGTCTGCAAGCGGCTGCCTTTCCAGGCACCGGGGACCGCGCCGGTCGACAATCTCTATGCCCGGCTGGGCACGCGACCGCCGCATTTCTGCTTTGCCGGACACACCGACGTGGTGCCGCCGGGCGACGCGAAATTGTGGCGCCATCCGCCCTTCGCCGCCGAGGTGCGGGACGGCGTGCTCCATGGCCGCGGCGCCGCCGACATGAAATCCGCCGTCGCGGCCTTCGTGGCGGCCGCGGAGCGCTTCCTCGCGGACGGCAAACCCAAGGGATCGATCAGCCTGCTCATCACCGGCGACGAGGAAGGCCCAGGCATCAACGGCACCGCCGCGATGCTGGACTGGCTCGCGGCGAAGGGCGAAACCATCGACCATTGCGTGGTGGGCGAGCCCACCGCCACGGCGCGCGCCGGCGACACCATCAAGATCGGCCGCCGCGGCTCGATCAACACGGCGGTGACGATCCGCGGCGTGCAGGGCCATGTCGGCTATCCGCACCAGGCGAAGAACCCGATTCCGGCGATGGCCAGGCTGATCGCGCGGCTGTCGATTGCGCTGGACGACGGCACGGCGCATTTCGATCCCTCCACGCTGGCATTCACTTCGGTCGATGTCGGCAATCCGGCCGCCAATGTGATCCCCGCGTCCGCCCGGGCGCATTTCAACATCCGCTTCAACGACCGCCATTCCGCCGAAAGCCTCAAGGCCTGGATCGCGGGCGAGGCGGCGGCGGTATCGGCGGAGACCGGCTGCGACGTCGCTTGCGACAGCATCGTGGGCGGCGAGGTGTTCCTGACCCAGCCGGGCGCGTTCGTGACGTTGCTGGCGGGCGCGCTCACGCGGATGAACAATGCGGAGCCGGAGCTTTCCACCACCGGCGGCACATCGGACGCGCGCTTCATCAAGGACCATTGCCCGGTGGCCGAGATCGGGCTTCCCGGCGGCACCATGCACAAGGCCGACGAGTGCGTGCCGGTGGCGGAGATCGCCCGGCTGACGGACATCTATGCCGAGATCCTGCGCGCCTATTTCGCCGATCCGCCGGCATGAGACCGGCGGCGAGCCATCGATCATGAGCGCGATCGGCATTTTCGATTCCGGCATGGGCGGGCTGACCGTGATGCGCGCGCTGATGGCGCGGCTGCCGCGCGAACGCTTCCTCTATCTGGGCGACACCGCGCGGTTGCCCTACGGCACCAAGAGCGGCGACACCGTCACGCGCTATGCGGTGCAGGCGGCGGCGGCGCTGACGCAGCGCGGTGTGAAGCTCGTGGTCGTGGCGTGCAACACGGCCTCGGCGGTGGCGTTGCCGGCGCTGGAGGCGGCGCTGGCGCCCGTGCCCGTCATCGGCGTGATCGCGCCCGGCGCGCAGGCCGCGCTGGCAACGGCGCCCGAGGGCCCCATTGCCATCATCGCCACCGAAGGCACGGTGAAGGGCGGCGCCTATCGCCGCGCCATCCGCGCGCTGGCGCCGGACGTGCCCGTGGTGCAGCAGGCCTGCCCGCTTTTCGTGCCGCTGGCGGAAGAAGGCATCGTGACGGGCGAGATCGCCGAGGCGGTGGCGCGGCGCTATCTCGAACCCCTGATGGCGACGCTGCCACGGCCCAGATGCCTGGTGCTCGGCTGCACGCATTTTCCGGTGCTGCGCGATACGATCGCGAAGGTCGTGGGACCGGATGTGGCGCTGGTCGACAGCGCGCAGACCACGGCGCTGGTGGTGGAGCAGGCGCTGGCCAATCTGCCGCGCGATACGTCCGGCGCCTGCAGCTTCCTGGTCACCGATGCGCCGGACCGGTTTGCCCGCGTCGGCGAGATTTTCCTGGGCCGCCCGATCGATCCGGGAAGCGTCGAGCTGGTCGACATCCAGAATTGATTTTTTCCGCGCGACGCCGCGAAGGGGTGCGGACACAATTGGAGTCCCCATCGAGTCCCGCTTTTTTTCAAGGTTGCGGTCAGCGCGGCGGCGCGCGCCCGCGCGGGCGCTGCATGGCGAGCGTCATGACGTCCTCCAGTGTTTGGCTCCAGTGTTTGGCGAGCCCCAGACGCGAAAACGGCCCGGGCGGGTGACCGCCGGGCCGAGCGCAAATCTGGAGAATTCCTGGAATCTATCCAACCAGCGTGACGCTGTCAAGGAGAATATGGAAATTCTAGGGTAATAATCTTTCAACTTGTGCATGAATCGCGACATCGCATGCGCGGCCCGGTCGAAGGCGCGAAGTGCGGATGGCAGGGACGAGAGGCCTGCAGGCGCCGCCGCTGTTTTCCGGCTTTGCGCATTGCTTTACGAAAACCGGGAATCTGGCTAATCTATATTGGATAGGAAAAGCTCTGTGTTGATGCGGGCTGGTTAGTTCTTGAATTTCAGGGGGTGGGGGATGCGCAGCTTACCGGGTTTCCTGATGGTGACGGCCGGCGCGGTGGCGATTTTCGCCGCGGTCGCGCATTCGCAATCGACGCCTTCTGCGGTGTGCGGCCCCGGCGCGAAGGGCTGTCCTTCCGCCGCACAGAGCCATGTCGTCCCGCAAGTCCCCCATCCCGTGACGCCGCAGGCCGCCCAATGCAAGCTTCCCGGCGGCTGGACGGAATCCTTCGGCGGGATCATTTCGGTCAGCAAGGACCTGACGGGAACCATCAAGCTTCCCTATTGCAGCGCAACGCACACCATTTCGCTCGCCCAGAACGGCAACGGCTTCACCGTCGCCGCGAGTTATCCCGGCGGCTCCGATTGCCAGGACTTCACCGAAAACCTGACATTCGATACCTGCTCGAGCGCCAGCGGAACCTACCTCAATTCCGACGGCACGAACGGCACCGATACGTGGACATCCAACGGCGGCAATCTGGTGATCTCCCAGCCGGAGGCCAATGAGAAAGACCTTCTCGATCCGCAGGCCCGCACGGTCTCCGTCAACTTCGAAGGCACCTCGTCGCAGACCAGCGACACCGTCGCGTGGACCGTCGACATCAGCTACACGACGAGCGGCGGCGTCGGCCCCTTCACCAAGGACGACAGCTTCAACACCGGCATCAACCAGGCGCGCGCGCGGAACTACGCAGCGGTTGGCGGCCAGGTGACGGTGAACGCCACCGGCCAGACATCGGGCGCGGCGCCCCAGGTGCAGTCCTACATCGCGGGCACCAACCTCTCGAAAGGTTCCGTCACGGGCTACCTGAACGGACTCTACGGCACGGCCGCGACGGGCGCGGGGCTGAAGAACTACACGGCCAACCTCATGTCCGGCGTCGCGTTCCAGGAAAGCTCCTGCCAGCATTTTCACCGGATCACGCTCTACGGCACGTCCGCCTTCTGGCCGGCGGAGAACTACACCACGGGCAACGCCTCGCAACGCGGCCTCTATATCGGGCTGACGCAGGTTCCCACGAGCATGAAGACGGCCTGGGACTGGAATGCCAACGGCTCGCAGGGCGTGTCGATCCTGGGCGTGAAGCTTTCCGCAGCCGTGTCCTACCAGAAAGCCCAGCAAGCCAATCACACCGGGCTCAAGGGCATGACGGGCGTGGAGCTCGAGGACGTGGCGTTGCTCATGTATGCGGGCTACGCCAACGTGAAGGGGACGGGGCCGCAATATTTCCAGCCGTCATGCTCGGGCACCGCGAGCGGGGCCACCTGCACCGGTGGAAGCTGGACATGGCAGCAGCGGCCCAACCTGTCGGCGGGCGCGATGGGATATGTCGCAACGGTGAGGGGGCACACGTCATGCAATTGATCCGGCATGCGCGGGCGCTCGCTCTCGGCGGCGCGGTCTTGGCGGCTTCGCAGCTGGCGATGGCCTTGCCCGCCGCCGCCCAATCGAGTCTTGCCGCGGCGGATGAGGCCATCCCGCCCATCACGATCGCAGCGGCGGCCCTCTCGCCCGCGGCCCGGCACTTCGTGGCCGCGACTTGGGCGCCGGGCCTTGATCCGGCTTCGCTGGTGGCCAAGGGCCAGACCCTCGGCGCGTTTCTCGACGAAGTCACCGGACCGCCCGCGCAAGGCTATGAGGCGTGCAGCGCCGCCTTCGCCAATCTTTCGAATACGGGCTTCCAGCTCGTTGCCTCCGTCAGGTCGAACGGGCGCTTCTGCAACCTGATCGTCGTCGTGGGCAAGACCGCTTCGGGGATCACCGTCGGCCAGTTGCAGGTGTGGGACGTTCCCAAGATTGCCAGCATCCTCACCCGGTTCGGGACTTCGACGGCGCTGGCGGTGTGGCAGCCCTGGTCGCCCTATGAGGGTACGCGCGCCTGCATGGCGAGCTTTCCGGTGCTCTACCGCTATGCCGGCGGCACGTTCGCGGATGTGAGCAGCCAGGGCCGCGCGTTCTATGAGAACGCGCTGATCGCGGCCGAACGAGACACGTCGAGCAACGACCCGCAGCAGCGCAGCGCCAGCGACTGCAGCCTCATGGAACTCTATCGCCTGCGCCGCACGCTCGATCCGCAAAGCGCCGCGGAATCCCAGCTGGCCATCAGCTGGGCCAGCAGCGCCGATCCCGCGCGGCGGGCAAAGGCCGCAGTAATGCTGGGCGACGCCGGCGGCCCCGGCGCCAAGAGCCTGTTGGCGAAATTGCGCAACGATCCGGAGCCCGGCGTGGCGGCAGTGGCGCAATCGGTGCTCGCCGCTATCCCGCGCTGACGGGATCGTAATCGACCCGCACGAGATAGAGCCCCTCCGGCGGGGCGACGGGGCCGCAGGCGGCGCGGTCTTTCGCGGCGAGCGCCGCGGCCATGTCGCGGGGCCGCCATTTGCCCTCGCCGACCAGCTTGAGCGAACCCACCATCGAGCGCACCTGGTTGTGCAGGAACGACCGTGCCGAAGCCTCGATATGGATCTCGTCGCCGGCGCGGCGCACTTCGAGGCGGTCGAGCGTCTTGACCGGCGATTTGGCCTGGCATTCCGACGAGCGGAAGGTCGTGAAATCGTGCTGGCCGATGAGCCCGCCCGCGCCCTCGTCCATGGCTTCGGCGTCGAGGTCGCGCATGACATGCCACACCCGGCCGCGCTCCAGCGCCGGCGGCGCGCGCCGGCACAGGATGCGGTAGAAATACTGCCGCCCAGTGG
>JBOHKI010000045.1:0-25686 GCA_050728855.1 Rhizomicrobium sp.
GAGCAGCACCTGATCGTCGGCGAACTGGCCCTGGGCGACGTCCTTGTAGAGCGCCACCGCCTCGCCATATTGGCCGCGCTGCGCGTATTGCTCGGCGAGCATGCGCTTGGAATCCACCGAGCCGACGCGATCGGCGTCGCGCAGCGCCAGCCGGTAATCGCGATGGGGATCGATGGCGCGGCCGAAGCCGGCGCGGGCGCCGCGCACCGCGCGGCCGCGCGTCAGGCCGGGCAGAATCTCCATGAAGAAGTAGATCAGGCAGCCGATCAGCGGCAGGAATACGATGAGGTAGATCCACGGAAACACGTTACCCGTGCGCACCGCGTGCACGACGCACACGACCATCAGGACAACGCCGGCGAGAACGTACGGATCGAGCAACAGCGAGGGATTGAGCAATAGCGAGAACAAGGACCGTCTCCGTGAGCGGGGCGGTTTAGCAAGCCCAAGCCCCCCGGGGCAAGGCGGGGATGCCAAGCTGCCGCCGGCAAGCAGGGATTCGCCATGGGCGCGTTCGAGCACGTCATCTCGCTCCTGTCCTTCGTCTATGCGCTGGCCATCGCGCATCTGCTGACGACGGCGGCGCGGCTCATCGGGGCGCGCGAGCGGGTGCGGTTTTCCCGGCTGCATGCGTATTGGATGCTGAACGCGCTCATCGTGCTGGTGGCGGACTGGATCAGCTTCTGGGACGTGCGCACGCTGCCGAGCTGGACCGTCGCCAGCATCCTCGTCGTGCTGACCCAGTCTTTCGTGGATTACATGCAGGCGGCCCTGGTCTGCCCCGAGGTCGCGCCGGAGGGGCCCATCGACCTCGTGGCGTTCCACCGGATCCATGCGCGGCGGTACATCGGCGCCTTCGCCGCCACCACGATCGTGGCGCTGTAGCTCACGCCTGCTTCTCGAACTTCCCGGCCGGGTTTTCCTTCCAGTAGGTCACGTCGTGGCCGGACTCCCTGGCGCGCTTCCAGGCGGCGCGGGCTGCTGTGAGCGCGCCCGCGTCGCGGCCGTCGAACAGGAGCACGATGCGGGCGAGCGACGCCGCCAGCGGCCCGTCCCACGCGGGCGGCTCCGCGCCGCCGACGAGGAACAGCACGTTGGCGCCGTTGTCGTTGCCGTCCTCAACGCCGATCAGCACCGGCTGGCGCGCCGCCTCGCCGTCGCCCTTCTGCGCGTGGGCAAGGAAGCTCTGGTCGTCATAGGTCCACAGACGCCCGTCGATGACGGCGGCGCGATCGGCCGACTCCGCCTTGATCAGCACCCGCCACCCCCGCTCACGCGACTTCTCGACCAGCGACGGCAGAATGTCATCAAGCGCGCGGCGTTCGAGGTGGTAGAAGAGCGCTTCGGTCATTGAATTCCACCTCCCCCTTGCGGGGAGGTCGATAAAATCCCCGCGCGCAGCGCAGGGATTTTTCGGGTGGGGGGCGGTGGCTGATATCGCGTTCCGCCCCCCGCCCGAAAACGCTGCGCGTTTTCGACCTCCCCGCAAGGCGGAGGTGCGAAGGTCGCGCTACTTCTCATAGTGATCCATCACCAGCCTATCCAGCGCGCGCACGCCCCAGCCGACGCCCCAGCTGGGGGCGTGGATTTTCTGTTCGCCGTCCTGCCAGGCGACGCCGGCGATATCGAGATGCGCCCACGGCGTCTTGTTCTCGATGAAGCGCTGGAGGAACTGCGCCGCGACGATCGAGCCCGCATAGGTGCCGCCGGAGATGTTCTTCATGTCGGCGATCTTGGATTTGATCATCTTGTCGTAGGCATCGCCCAGCGGCAGGCGCCACAGGGGCTCGCCGACCTTCTTGCCGGATTCGGCGATGCGGCGCGCCAGCGTATCGTCGTTGGAGAACAAACCCGCGTTCTCGAGCCCCAGCGCCACCATGATCGCGCCGGTCAGCGTGGCGAGGTCGATGACGAATTTGGGCTTGAGCTTCTGCTGGGTGTAGGTGAGCGCGTCGGCCAGCACCAGGCGGCCTTCGGCGTCGGTGTTCAGCACCTCGATGGTCTGGCCGGACATCGATTTCACGACATCGTCCGGGCGCTGGGCCTTGCCGTCGGGCATGTTCTCGACCAGGCCGATCACACCCACGGCGTTGACGCGCGCCTTGCGGGCGGCGAGCGCCTGCATCGTGCCGACCACGGCGGCCGCGCCGCCCATGTCGCCCTTCATGCCCATCATCCCGGCGCCGGTCTTGAGCGACAAGCCGCCGGAATCGAAGCACACGCCCTTGCCGACAAAGGCGATGGGCGCGTCATTCTTCGCGCGCGCGCCGTTCCAGTGCATGACGACGAGCTGGCTGTCGTTCTCGCTGCCCTGGCCGACGCCCAGAAGCGCGCCCATGCCGAGCTTCTTCATCTCGGATTCGCCGAGCACGTCGACCTTGACGCCGAGCTTGCCGAGATTGGCCTTCACGCGGCGGGCGAACTCCGCGGGCGACAGAACGTTCGGCGGCTCGTTGATGAGATCGCGGGCGAAGAACACGCCACCGGCGGCGGCCTCCTGCCGCGCCCAGGCGCGGCGCGCGCCTGCGGCATCGGCGGTCCCGATGGTGACGGTCTGAAGCGCCTGCTCGTATTCCTCCCGGTTCTTCGTGCGGTAGGCGTTGAACGTGTAGCCGCGCAGCCAGGCGCCCATGGCCAGATGCGCCGCGAGATCGGCCGGCTTCAGCCTGGAGCCTTTCGGCGGATCGATGACGAAGGTTACGGATTTTTCGCCGCTGCCGGTCAGCCGCGCCACCACGCCGGCGCCGAGCGATTCGGCGGCGCGATCGTCGAACTTGCCCGGCGCGCCGAGGCCCGCCAGCAGGACGCGCGAAGCGCGGACACCCGAAGGCGCGAGGATCTCCAGGATCTGTCCCGGCTTGCCGGCGAAGCGGCTCGCCGATTTGGCGCGCGTCAAAGCGCCATCGGTGGCCTTGTCGAGCGCCGTGGCAGAGGGGCTCAGAACGCCCCCCTCGCCCGCGCCCACGACGATGGCGCCCTGGGCAGTGGTGGAGGGTGCGGCAAACGCGATCTGCATGTCGAAAACCTTTCCGATTTGTCCGAAAACTAATTGCCGAAACAGGGGGATGCGGGCAAGTTCCGGTTGCCGCGGGATGAAGCGGCCGTGCTACCTTAGAACCAATTCCAACCGGGGCGAAGGCCGCCAGGGACCGGACATGCCGCGACTGTCGACCTATGTCCTGCGCCAGCTTGCCGGGCCGGTCCTGCTGTTCGGCTTCCTGCTGACCTGCGTGGTCTGGCTGTCCCAGTCCCTCAGGCTGCTCGACCTGGTGATCAACAGGGGCCAGTCCGCGCCCACCTTCCTGTTCCTGACGCTGCTGATCCTGCCGGGCCTGCTGGTCGTCATCCTGCCGCTCGCCTATTTCGCCGGCACGCTTTACGGCCTGCACCGACTCAATTCGGAGAGCGAGCTGGTGGTGATGCAGGCGGCGGGCTACAGCCAGCGCCAGCTTGCCCTGCCCGTGATGGTGCTGGCCGTGGCCACGATGATGCTGGTCTGGCTGTGCAGCCTCTACCTCATGCCGTTCAGCCAGCGCGTCATGAAGGATGCCGTGCTCGACATCCGCGCCGATATCGGGGCAGCGATCCTCAACGAGGGCGATTTCAACACGCCGATCAACGGCCTCACCGTCTTCATCCGCGAGCTCGAATCCGACGGCCACATCAAGGGCATCCTGGTGCACGACAGCCGTGACGCCAGGCAGCCCACCACCTACATCGCGCGCAGCGGCGTGCTGGCGCAGACCCCGCAGGGCGCGCGCCTCATCATGCAGGACGGCACCATCGAGCAGACCACCGGCGCGGGCGCCAAGCTGTCGGTGCTGAAATTCAAGAGCTACATCTTCGACCTCGACCAGTTCGGCGGCAAGCAGACCCAACAGAATCTCGAGACCAGCGAGCGCTACCTGACCGATCTGTTCTGGCCCAAGGCCAACATCAAGCTCACCAAGCGCACGATCGACATCTACCGGGCCGAGGGCCACAACCGGCTCTCCGCGCCGCTCTACGCGCTGGCCTTCGGATTGATCGCGATGGCGGCGATCACCCGCGGCCGGCGCGGCCGCGGCGTCTATGCCCTGCGGCTGACCTTTGCCTGCGTCGCGGCGGCCACGCTCCGGCTGCTGGGCTATATCGCGCAGGGCATCGCCGCGCGCAACGCGCCGTTCTGCGTGGTGCTCTACCTCATTCCGCTGCTGGGCGCGGGCGCGGCGCTGCTGGACATCGCCGGTTTCGAATTCTCCACGCTGCTCGACTGGATCCGCCCGCGCAGGACGGAGACCGCGAAATGATCTGGTCGTGGACGCTCTACCGGTATCTCGCGCGGCAGTTCGCGGTCGGCGTCGGCGTGGTGTTCGCGGGCTTCGTGTTCCTCACCTTCTCCATCGACATCGTCAACCTGTTCGACGTCACAGCCGGCAAGCACGTGCCGACGGGCGCGGTGGTGGGCATGAGCCTGCTGCAGATGCCCGACCTCGCTTTCAAGCTGCTGCCGTTCGCGGTGCTGCTGGGCGGCGTGTTCGCCTTCGTGCGGCTGTCGCGCAGCCAGGAGCTGCTGGCGGTGAGGGCAGCGGGCGTGTCGGCGTGGAACCTGCTCGCGCCGCCGCTGACGGTCGCCATCGCGCTGGGCGTCTTCGCGGTGGTGGCCTACACCCCGCTGTCGTCGCAGCTGCTCGTGCAATATGCCGGCATGGAGGCCAAGTATATCCGCGGCCAGGAATCCCGGCTCGCCATCTCGCGCAACGGATTGTGGCTGCGCCAGGGCGACGCGCAAGCCCAGTCGGTGATCCACGCGCTACGCGTCAGCGACGGCGGCGTGCGCCTCGACGACATCATCGTCTTCCTCTACGGCGCCGAGGACAAATTCCTCGGCCGCATCGATGCGAGCTCGGCCAAGCTCGAGAAAGGCGCCTGGCAGCTCACCAACGCCTGGGTCAGCGGCGCCGACGGCGATCCCAGGCGCTACGCCATCTACAGCCTGCCCACCACGCTGACGCCGGAGCGCATCAAGGAAAGCTTCGCCTCGCCGGAGACGCTGAGCTTCTGGGCGCTGCCGGGATTCATCGCCACCGCGCAGGAGGCCGGCTTCGCGGCGACGCGCTACCAGCTCTATTTCGACTCCCTGCTCATCCTGCCGGCGATGTTCGCCGCGATGGTGTTCATGGCGGCGAGCTTCTCGCTCAGGCTGGCGCGGCTGGGCGGAATGACGCGGGTGATCGTGCTCTCCGCGCTGTCGGGCTTCGGGATCTATTTCTTCGCCGACGTGACGCAGACGCTTGGCGAAGGCGGCGTGCTGCCGCTGGCGCTCGCCGCCTGCGCGCCGGCCACGGCCGCCATCCTGCTCGGCATGACGCTGGTCTTCCACCAGGAGGACGGCTGATGCGCGCGCTCACGGCCGCGGCGTTCGTCCTGTTGTCGGCGGCGGCGGCGCTGGCGGCGCCCGCCAGCAAGAACAACAGCAACACGCTGCTGGGCACCGGCAACGGCCAGATGCTGGTCAAGTCCGACACCATCACCTACGACACCGACACCGGCCTGGTGACGGCGGAGGGCCATGTCGAGATCGACTACAACAGCCGCATCGTCACCGCCGATACCGTCACCTATGACGAGAACAAGGACATCGCCACCGCCACCGGCCATGTGGTGATGATGGCGCCGAACGGCGACGTCGCCTTCGCCGAGCGCGCCGTTCTCACGGACCAGATGAAGGACGGGATGCTGGACGCGTTCTCCGCCCTGATCGGCAAGTACGGACGCTTCGCCGCGGCGACGGCGACGCGCACGGGCGACGGCGCGAAGACCACCGCCAACCGCGCCGTCTTCAGCCCGTGCAAGATCTGCAACAAACCGGGCCAGCGCACGCCCCTGTGGCAGGTCAAGGCGGAGAAGGCGGTCTACAACCAGCCCGAACACAAGATCGTCTACACCGACGCGGTGCTTCAGCTGTTCGGCGTGCCGATCGCCTACACGCCGTTCTTTTCCACCGGCGACGGCACGCAGAAGCACGTCACCGGCATCCTGGCGCCGAGCCTGGGCACTTCCAGCACGCTGGGCAGCTTCATCCGGCTGCCGGTTTACGTCGCTTTCAACGATTCCCAGGACCTGACGATCTCGCCTCTCGTCTCCACGCGCGGCGGCGAGCTTCTGGAAGGCGAATACCGCCAGCGCCTCAACGATGGCGGCTTCTGGCTTCAGGCCAGCGTCGCCAACAATCCCGATGGCGGGCTTACCGGGCACCAGGACCAGACCTACAGCTCGTTTTTCGGCTCCGGCCTCATCCCGGTCTCCAGCACCTGGCGCTTCGGCTATGACGCGCAGATCACCTCCAACGACACCTATCTCACGCGCTACAACATCTCGCAGGACCAGCGCCTGACGAGCGACCTGTTCCTGGAAGGCATCAGCGGCCGCAGCCATTTCGAGATCACCGGCTACTTCTTCCAGGGCCTGCTCGCCACCGACGCGCCCTCGACCATCCCCCTCGTGGCGCCGCTGATCCAGTACACCTACATCCCCGAGCGCGGCCTGTGGGGCGGCGAGTTCCGCTTCGACCTGAACACGGCGGCGGTCAGCCGCAATTTCGGCGTCTCCAGCCAGCGCGCCACGGCCCAGGTGCAATGGAAGCGCCAGTTCGTCACCGACGACGGCGAGCTTTGGACCATCCAGGCCGACGCGCGCGGCGATGCCTATCGCACGACCAACAACGATTTCGCCGATTTCCCGACGATCCCCGCAAGCGTCCACTACGTCGAGCGCGGATTGCCCGATATCGGCGTCGACTGGCGCTGGCCGTTCGTATCGGGCGGCGGCGCGGGCAAGACCTCTCTGGTCATCGAACCCATCGTCCAGCTGATCGCGTCGCCCTATGGCGACAACCCCGCCGGCATCCCCAACCAGGATTCCACGCAATTCGAGCTCAACGAGCTCGACATCTTCAGCTTCGATCCGCTGCCCGGCTACGACGTGGTGGAGACCGGGCCGCGCGCGAATGTGGGCGTGAGCACGGAGGCGTTCTTCCCGACCGGGTCGGCGGAATTGGTGGTCGGCCAGACCTTCCGCCTCAAATCCGATCCCGCCTTCTCGACGGATGCGGGGCTGTCCGGCAAATCGTCGGACATCGTGGCGCGGCTGACGCTCAACTTTCCGCCCCACCTGACGCTGACCCATCGTGTCGACATCGATCCGGACGACGGCTCGGTGCGGCGCAACGAAGTCTATCTGGATGCGACCTATGGCCGGTCCGGCGTGGAGCTGAGCTATCTGCGGCTGCCGGCCTCCGCGGTGGTGCCCGGCACCGACTCGCGCGAGGAGATCAACGCCCAGGGCACGCTCGGCCTGTGGGACTACTGGCTGCTCTATGCCGAGGCGCGGCGCGACCTCGCCGCCAGCCAGATGATCGATACCGAGTTCGGCTTCGGCTATTCCGACGAGTGCCTGGGCCTGTCGATCTCCTGGCGGCGGCAGTACACCCGGGACCGGGACGTGCCGCCCTCCTCCTCGATCCTGTTCCGCTTTTACCTAAAAACCGACGAGACGGCGGGGGATGCGGGCGATATCTTCCCGCGTCACATCTTCTCCGCGACAACACTTTGATCGCAGACGGAAAATTGCTTATGGTCCGTCCCGCGCCGGTCCCCCTCGCATGACGGGGCCGGGAACCCGCGCGCCGAAACCGAACAACCCGAAGACCGGACCGTTGACCATTTCCCATCGCCCGCCGGCCCATCGCTTCTTGCTGGCCTTCTCCGCCGCCACCGCCCTGTCGCTGTGCGCTGTTTCGCTCCCGGCGTTCGGAGCGGGCCCTGCCAAGCCGGCCACCCCGGCGCCGCAGCCCGCCAAGGCGGGTGACGAGCTTGCCGCGGCGCAGGCCGAATCCGCCGCGCACGCCGCCGACGGCGTCGCCGCCATCGTCAACGACACGCTGATCTCGACCTACGATCTGCGCCAGCGCACCGCGCTGTTCGCGGCGACCTCGGGCGCGCGTCCGAGCGACGAGGCTTTGAAGCAGCTTCGCGGCCAGGTGCTGAAGCAGCTCGAGACCGAGCGCCTCCAGCTTCTCGAGGCGCAGAAGAACAACGTCACCGTGTCCGCCGAGGAAGTCGACAAGGCGATCGACCAGATCCTCACGGACAATCATCTGAAGAAGGAGCAGCTCAGCGAACTTCTCGGCCGGGCCGGCGTGCAGATGGAGACGCTGCGCGGCCAGATCGCGGCGCAGATCGCGTGGGCCAAGACCGTGCAGGGCGAATATGGCGACCGCGTCCATGTGTCCAAGGAAGAGGTGGACGCCGAAATGGCGCGCATGGAAGCCGGCAAGGACAAGCCGCACTTCCTGGTCTCGGAGATCTTCGAATCCGTGGACTCGCCCGAGCAGGAGCCGAAAGTCCTCAAGGACATGCAGGACCTCGAGACCCAGCTTCACCAGGGCGGTTCGTTCACGACCATCGCGCGGCAGTTCAGCCAGAACCCCACTGCGGCGCAGGGCGGCGACCTGGGCGTGATCCAGGAGGGCCAGGTTCCGGCCGAGCTCTATGCCGCGATCAACAAGATGCACCCCGGCGAGATCAGCGAACCGATCCGCTCCGTCGGCGGGTACTACATCCTGGCGCTGCGCGAGCGCCAGGAAGGCGCCAACGCCAAGGTCGACAACGATCCGCCGCCCAATCCCAATCCCGACGTGCTGTCGCTGGTGCGCCTGTTGCTGCCCATCGGGTCGAAGCCGCCGCCGAAACTGGTCCAGGAAGCTGTCATGGCCGCCAACGCGCTGCGCGCGCACATCGCGGACTGCGCCGCGGCGCCGGAAGTCGCCAAGCAGATGCACGGCGTGCAGTTCTTCAATCTCGGTTCCATGCGGGTGTCCGACCTGAGCACAACGATGCAAACGGAAATCCGCAACGCCCCGCCGGGCGGCGTGACGCAGCCGTTCCAGTCTCCGGCCGGCATCGAGCTGATCGTGCGCTGCGACCGCGCCGCGCCGCAGATCACGACCTATCACATGCCGGCGCGCGAGGCGGTCGAAAACCAGATCTTCGAGGACAAAATGGGCGTATTCTCGCGGCAGTACATGCGGGACCTGCGTCGCAATGCCGACATCGAAGACAAGATCAAGTAGCGCGACGCTGGACAGCCCGATCCTCATCACCATGGGCGAGCCTTCCGGCGTCGGGCCGGAAGTCGCGCTCGCCGCCTGTCGCGCGCTGAACGGAAGAATTGGCGCGCACCCCTTGAAGCTGGTGGGCGATCCGGATGTTTTTCGCGCCCTGGGCGGCGTGCGGGACGATGCGCTTCTCGCGAGCCATGCGCTGTTCCGCGCGGCCACACCCGGAAAGCCCGATCCCGCCAACACCGAGGCGGTGGTCGATGCCATCGACACCGCGGTGAAATATTGCCAGAGCGGCGCGGGCGCCGCCGTGGTCACCGCGCCGATCCACAAGGCTTCGCTGCTCCAGGGCGGGTTCGAATTCGCCGGCCACACCGAATATCTGGCCCAGCTCACCGGCGCGGACCGCGCCGTGATGATGCTGGCCGGCGCGGGCCTGCGCGTCGTGCCGCTCACGATCCACGTCCCGCTCGCCGCCGTGCCCGCAAGGATCACCAAACCCGCCATCGTCGAGACCGGTGAAATCGTGCTTGCAGCCCTGAAACGCGATTTCGGGATCGCGCATCCGCGTTTGGCCGTGTCCGGCCTCAATCCCCATGCCGGCGAGGACGGCGAACTGGGACCCGAGGAGCGCGAGACCATCGCACCGTCCTGCGAGGCACTGCGCGGCACCGGCTGCACGGTACTGGGTCCGCTGCCGGCCGACACGCTGTTCCACGAAGAGGCGCGCGCGCGCTACGACGCGGCGCTGTGCATGTATCACGACCAGGCGCTCATTCCGCTCAAGACGCTGGCGTTCTGGGAGGGCGTGAACGTGACGCTCGGCCTTCCCATCGTGCGCACCTCGCCCGATCACGGCACGGCGCTCGACATCGCGGGCACGGGCCGCGCGGACGCGCGCAGCATGATCGCCGCGATTCGAATGGCCGCCGGCATCGCCGATGCCAGAGCCCGCTGACGCCGCGCCCGATCCGCTGCCGCCGCTGGCGCGGGTGATCGCGGCGCATGGGCTCGCGGCCAAGAAATCGCTGGGCCAGAACTTCCTTCTCGACCTCAATCTCACGCGCAGGATCGCGCGCGCCGCGGGCCCGCTGGAGGGCGAGACGACCTACGAGGTTGGGCCGGGGCCCGGCGGCCTCACCCGCGCGCTGCTGATGGAAGGCGCGGCTCGCGTCGTAGCCGTGGAGCGCGACGAACGCTGCCTGCCCGCGCTGCACGAGATCGCTTCGGCCTATCCGGGGCGGCTGGAAATCGTTTCGGGCGATGCGCTGGCGCTGGACGAGACCGCGCTGTTCGCCGGTCCGGTCCGCATCGCCGCCAATCTCCCCTACAATGTCGGCTCGGCGTTGCTGGTGAAGTGGCTGACGGTCGAGGCGTGGCCGCCCTTCTGGTCCAGCGCCACGCTCATGTTCCAACGCGAGGTCGCCGACCGGCTGGTGGCGGCGCCCGGCAGCAAGGCCTATGGCCGCCTCTCCGTACTCACCCAATGGCGCGCGCGGCCGAAGATCCTGTTCGACGTGAGCCCGCGCGCTTTCACCCCGCCGCCGAAGGTCACATCCGCCATCGTGCGACTCGAGCCGCGCGTCGAGCCCGCGGCACCCGCGCGCCTCGCCGACCTGGAAGCCGTCACCGCCGCCGCGTTCGGCCAGCGCCGCAAGATGCTGCGCCAGAGCCTGAAAACGCTCGCACCCGATACCGAGGCATTCATTCGCGCCGTCAACCTTGACCCTACGGCGCGTGCGGAAACGCTCTCCGTCGCCGATTTCGCGGCGCTTGCACGGCAGCTTCGCGCCCTGCCACACTAGGCGCGGACGGAAACAGGAGACGGGCATGAAAAGCCAGGCCATCATCGAATTCGGCAAGCCGCTTCAGGAAGTGGAGACGCCCACGCCCACGCCACAGGGCACCGAAGTGCTGCTGAAGGTGCACAATGCCGGCGTCTGCCACAGCGACGTGCACATCCATGACGGCTATTTCGATCTCGGCGGCGGCAACAAGCTGCCGATGGCCAACAAGCTGCCGCACACCCTCGGCCATGAGATCGAGGGCGAGGTCGTGGCCATTGGCCTGGAGGTGAAAGACATCAAGATCGGCGCGCGCTATGCGGCGTTCCCGTGGATCGGCTGCGGCAAGTGCCCGTCCTGCCTGCGCGGCGAGGAGAACATCTGCGTCGGCGGACCGCGCCAGCTCGGCTGCTCCAACGGCTGCCCCGGCGGCTATGCAACGCATGTGATGGTGCCGCATCCTCGCTATCTCATCGACTACGGCAAGACCGATCCGGCGCTGGGCGCGGCCTATATGTGCTCGGGCCTCACGGCGTTCTCTGCCATGAAGAAGATCGGCCATCTCGGTCCCAACGACCAGGTGCTGGTGCTGGGCGTGGGCGGCGTCGGCATGATGGGCGTGCAGTTCGCCCGGGCGCTGTTCGGCAAGGGTCCGCTGGTGGCCGACATCGACGACGAGAAGCTGGCCGCGGCCAAGAAGGCCGGCGCCTCGGCCACCTACAACACCAAAGTCGATGGCGAGGCCAAGCGACTGATGGCCGAGACCGGCGGCGGCGCCTATGCGGTGGTGGATTTCGTGGGCTCGGAGAAAACCTTCGCCTTTGCCAGCCAGGCGGTGCGCCGCGGCGGCAAGGTGATCATCGTGGGCCTGTTCGGCGGCGCCATGCAGATGCCGC
The DNA here is from genome assembly GCA_050728855.1 of Rhizomicrobium sp. GTDB lineage: Bacteria > Pseudomonadota > Alphaproteobacteria > Micropepsales > Micropepsaceae > Rhizomicrobium. Next base: position 11,781 of record JBOHKI010000045.1, read on the forward strand.
TGCCGATGTTCCCGTTCCGCGCCATCTCCATCGGCGGCTCGATGGTGGGCTCGCTGCCGGACACGCTGGAGATGATGAAGCTGGTGCGCGAAGGCAAGGTCGATCCCGTGCCGGTGCAGAAGCGCCCGCTGTCCGACGCCAACCGCACGCTCGACGATCTGCGCGAAGGCAAGATCGTGGGCCGGGTGGTGCTGACGCCTTGAACGTTCTCTACGATACGATCGGGAAGGGTTATGCGAACCACCGCAGACCCGACCCGCGTATCGCCGCGGCGATCGAGGAGGCGCTGGGCGGCGCGGAGAGCGTCGTCAATATCGGCGCCGGAACGGGCTCCTACGAATCCGCCACGCGCGCGGTGACTGCCGTCGAGCCATCCTCGGTGATGATCGCGCAGCGGCCGTCCGGCGCGGCGAAAGCGATCCAGGCTCCCGCCGAGCGCCTGCCCTTCCCCGACAAGAGCTTCGACGCGGCGACCGCCTTCCTCACCACGCATCATTGGAGCGACCTCGACGCGGGATTGCGTGAGATGAAACGGGTCTCGCGCGGACCTTGCGTGTTCTTCGATCATGCACCGAACGACATGAAGTTCTGGCTGGTGGAAGACTACTTTCCGCAGATGCGGACGGGCTTTCGTCCCCTGCTGCCGCTCGACAGGGCGCGCGCGGTGTTCGGCGCGTTGCGGATCGTGAAGCTTGCGGTGCCGCATGACTGCACCGACGGCTTCCTCGCGGCCTATTGGCGGCGGCCGGAGGCCTATCTCGATCCGGCGGTGCGCCGGGCGATCTCCTTCTTCGCGAAGGTGAGCGACGACGACCCGCGCCTCGAACGCTTGCGCCGCGATCTCGACGACGGGACGTGGATGCGCCGCAACGCGCGGCTGATGGATGAAACCGCGATGGATTACGGCTATCGTCTGGTCGTCGCCAATGAGGGCTTGCCGGCATGACGACCGAACCCATCCTCGAACCCGAGCTGCCGATCGTCGACCCGCACCATCATCTGTGGGACCGGCCGACGGAAGTCCTTCGCAATCTGCCCCCGCTCGATCACGGCTTCATGGACATCATCCGCGAGGTGCCGCGCTACCTGCTCGACGAATTGTTGGCGGACCTCAAGGCCGGCCACAACGTCCGCGCCACCGTCTACATGGAATGCGGCGCCATGTACCGCGCCGATGGGCCGGATGCGCTGCGCTGCGTGGGCGAGACGGAGTTCGTCAACGGCATCGCGGCGATGACCGCGAGCGGCATCTATGGAAACGTTCGTGCCTGCGCCGGCATCGTGGGGCATGTCGACCTCAGGCAGGACCCCGGCGTGGTCGAGGACGCGCTGCGCTCGCACATGGCCGCCGGTCACGGCCGGTTCCGCGGCATCCGCCAGAGCGCCAGCCATGACGACGATCCCATGGTGCTCGGGCCGCTCGCGGGGCGCGTGCCGGCGGGGCTCTACCGCGACGCGAAATTCCGCGACGGTTTCAAGGTGCTGCACAAGCTGGGACTCTCCTTCGACGCCTGGCTGCTGGAGCCGCAGCTACCCGACCTCATCGATCTCGCCCGCGCCTTCCCCGATACCACCATCGTGCTCGACCATGTCGGCACGCCGCTGGGCGTGGGCCGCTACACCGGCAAGCGCGAGGAGCGTTTCGCCGCGTGGCGCGACAACATCCAGGCGCTGGCGCGTTGTCCCAACGTCGTGGTGAAGCTGGGCGGGCTGCCGATGCCCTTCGCCGGCTGGCGCAAGCGCTGGCACGAGCCGCAGCCATCGTCCGAACAACTGGCTCGGGAGTGGCGGCCCTATATCGAAACCTGCATCGAGGCCTTCGGGCCGGCGCGCGGGATGTTCGAAAGCAACTTCCCGGTCGACCGTTTCGGCAGCACCTATGTCACGCTGTGGAACGCCTTCAAGCGGATCGCCGGGAGTTACTCCGCCGCCGACAAAACCGCCCTGTTCAGCGGCACGGCGGCCCGGGTGTACCGGATCGCGGTGAACTAGGCGGCCGGTTTCGTCTCTCTTGTGTCATGGCCCGCGACTGCGGGCCACGACACCCAGTTGAGTTCGCGGCTTATTTTGTCAGCGCCGCTACGAACTCGCCGACTCCGGCCAGACGCGTCCGCCGCGCGCGTTCGGCTTCGAGGATGGCGTGGACTTTGGCCCGCGCCGAGGCGAGGTCGGAATTGACGATCACGTAATCGTATTCCGGCCAGTGGCTGATCTCGTCGGCGGCCTTGGCCATGCGGGCGGCGACGACCGCTTCGCTGTCCTGCGCGCGGGTCCTGAGGCGGCGCTCCAGCTCGTCGTGGCTGGGCGGAAGAATGAAGACGCTGACGAGATCCTCGCGCGCCCGCTCCTTGAGCTGCTGGGTGCCCTGCCAGTCGATGTCGAACAGGATGTCGCGGCCCTCGCGCAGCGCGGCCAGGACCGGCGCTTTCGGCGTGCCGTAGCGATGATCGAAGACGGTGGCGTGCTCGAAGAACTCGTCCTTCGCCACCATCGTTTCGAACCTGTCCGCCGTCACGAAGTGATAGTCCTGGCCGTCGACCTCGTTGGGCCGCCGGGCCCGCGTCGTCGCCGAGACGGACAACAGGATGCCGCGGTCGCTCTCGAGCAGCCCGCGCGTGAGCGTCGTCTTGCCCGCGCCCGACGGCGAGGACAGGACCAGCATCAGGCCCCTGCGGCGAATTTCTCCGCTCATCCGCCCCTTCTATTCCACATTCTGAGATTGCTCGCGAAACTGGTCGATGGCGTGCTTCAGCGCCAGCCCGACGCGGGTCAGGTTCACGTCGGCGGATTTCGAGCACAGCGTGTTGGCTTCGCGGTTGAACTCCTGCGCCAGGAAATCGAGCTTGCGGCCCACCGCCTCGCCCGAAACGAGCAGCGTGCGCGCCTCGCTGACATGGGCGGCGAGCCGGTCCAGTTCCTCGCGCACATCGGCGCGGGTGGCCAACAGGGCCACTTCCTGCGCCAGGCGTTCCTCCGGCAGCTGCGAATTGCCGAGCAATTCCTTGAGCTGCTGGGTGAGCTTTTCGCGCAGGGCCGCGGGCTGGCCGGCCGCACGGACAACGGCGTCCTTCGTCAGCATGTCGATCTCGCCGATCTGGCCGCCGAGGACCTGGGCCAGCTTGGCGCCTTCGTTACGGCGGGCCCGCTTGAGCGCATCGAAGGCGATGGCGAGGCTTTCCAGGATCGCCGCCTCGCGGGCGGCGCGCTGGGCGGCGTCGGCGGGCAGCGCGTCGTCCTGCACGATCACGCCGCGCAGCGACAGCAGGCCGTCGATGCGCGCCGGCGCCAGGCCACTGTCCATCTCGATTTCCTTCGCCAGCCGGATGGCGGCGGCGAGCGCCGCCGGATCGATGCGCAGCGCGCGCGAGGCGTCCTGCGGCTCGATCGTCAGGGCGGCCTGGATGTTGCCGCGCCGGAAGCGCTCCGCCGCCAGCGTGCGGGCGGCCGATTCGATTCCGTCGAAGCCGGGCGGCATGCGCAGGCGCAGTTCCAGGCCCCGGCCGTTGACGCTCTTCACTTCCCAGCGCCAGCGCAGCGTGTCCTTCGCTCCGTGCGCCTCGGCAAATCCGGTCATGCTGATCATATGCGACTCCGTTGCTTGCGAACTTAGCCCCGGCCCCGCTTCGGTTGCTAGTGGCGGCCCTTCTCGATCTGCCTGAGCCTGGCCACGTTTTTCTGGTGCTCGGCGTAGCTCGACGAGAACGAATGGCCGCCGGTTCCGTTCGCGACGAAATAGAGGTCGATGCCGGTTTCCGGATCGAGCACGGCGGCGATGGCATCCTTGCCGGGATTGCAGATCGGGGTCGGCGGCAGCCCGGCGATGACGTAGGTGTTGTAGGGCGTGGCGCGGGTGAGCTCGCTTTCGCGAATGCCGCGCCCGAGCGGATAGCCGCGCGTCAGCCCGTAGATGATGGTGGGATCGGATTCGAGCTTGATGCCCAGGCGCAACCGGTTCTCGAACACCGACGCGATGTGGCGGCGTTCCTCGGGAAGCGACGTTTCCTTCTCCACCACCGAGGCCAGAATGAGCGCCTGGCGCGGCGTCGACACGGGTATGGACGGCGCCCGCGTGGCCCAATGGGCTTCCACGAACTTCACCTGCGCCTGGTGCATCAGGGCGAGCAGGTGTGCGCGGGTCATGCCGCGGGTGAAGAGATAGGTTTCGGGCAGCAGCGTGCCTTCGGCAGGGACGGGTCCCGCGTTGCCCGTCAGCACCGGATCGGCCACGACGAGGCGATAGATCATGTCGCTGGTCAGGCCTTCGGCTGCCGTCAGCTTGTGCTGGATCGACTTGCCGGAGATCAGGATGCCCGCGATGTTCGCCATGCTCGCATGCGGCGGCAGCCAGTACTCGCCCGCCTTGAGCTGGGACTGCTCGTTGCGCAGCCTGAGGCCCAGCCGGAACAGATCGGCGTTGGCGATCGCGCCCGAGCGCTGCAATTCCTGCGCGATCGCGGCGCTGCTCTCACCCGCCTTGATAAGCACCACCGCGCCCTTCGGCGACGGACCTGGGCGCGCATAGTTCCACCGCTCGCCGAACCACGCGGCGGCGGCGATTGCGGCCAGTACTAGCAATGCGACAACAAGGCGGCGCATGGGAGATCAGTTCGCAACCGGCGTGAGCTCGAATACCCGGGACAGACGCGCCGCGGCGGCCAGATCGCCCGCACGGAGGAAGTTCCTGACGGTGTCGAGAGTCCGCGCGTCCTGCAGCGACAAATAGGGCGACCAGCCGCCCTCGTCTTCAATCAGCTCCACGGAAACCTCCGCGGCGAATTTTCCTTCGCGCACCAATTTGACGCTCTTGCGTGTCATGACCTGCGACGCTCCTTGAAGCCGGGCAGCCATCGCGCCGGATCCGGACGGTATGCCGTCACCAATACTGCGGGCGCTTCCGCACCCGATGGAATACCCCACACCGCATGGATCGGCTTATTGTCCGCGTCGTGTTGCAACACAAGTACACTGGGTCCCTTGGCGGCTTGGGGATAGTCCTCGACCAGTTCGGCGCCGTTCAGCCCACGCAATGCATCGTCGACAAATATATCATCGGCGGCGAGTTCATCATAGCCGTGGACGGACACGACGATCCGGCCGGCCCGTGCCAGCGTCCTTATTTTTTCAAGCGTGTCCACGGCTGCCATTTGCAACCATAATGGGCGGTCAGTTCACGGCCGTGAAGATCACGCTCGCGTTGGTGCCGCCGAAACCGAAGGAATTGGAGAGCGCGGCCTTGACGTTACGCTTCTTGGCGGTGTGCGGCACGAGGTCGAGGTCGGTCAGCACGCTCGGATTGTCGAGGTTGAGCGTGGGCGGGACGATCTGGTCGCGAATCGCCAGGATGGAAAATATCCCCTCCACCGCGCCGGCGGCGCCGAGCAGGTGGCCGATCGAGGATTTGGTCGACGACATCGACATCTTGCCGGCGGCGTTGCCGAACAGGCGCTCCACCGCGCGCAACTCGATCTCGTCGCCCAGCGGCGTCGAGGTGCCGTGGGCGTTCACATAGTCGATGTCGGAAGCCGCGAGACCCGCGCGCTTGAGCGCCATCTGCATGGCGCGATAGCCGCCGTCGCCGTCCTCGGCGGGAGCGGTGATGTGGTGGGCGTCGCCGGAGAGGCCATAGCCGCTGATCTCGGCATAGATTTTCGCGCCGCGCGCCCTGGCGTGCTCGTATTCCTCGAGGATCACGCAGCCCGCGCCCTCGCCCATGACGAATCCGTCGCGGTCCCTGTCGTAGGGACGTGACGCCTTGTGGGGCGTGTCGTTGAAATTCGTGGACAGCGCGCGGCAGGCGGTGAATCCGGCGAAGCCGATGCGGCAGATCGCGGCTTCGGATCCCCCGGCCAGCATCACGTCCGCGTCGTCGAACATGATGAGGCGCGCCGCGTCGCCGATGGCATGCGCGCCGGTGGCGCAGGCCGTGACGACCGAGTGGTTGGGACCCTTGAAATGGTGGCGGATCGAGGCGTAGCCGGAAACGAGGTTGATCAGGCGCCCCGGAATGAAGAACGGCGAAAGCTTCCGCGGGCCTTTCTCGTGAACCAGGATCGAGGCCTGCTCGATGCCCTCCAGCCCGCCGATGCCGGAGCCGATGAGCACGCCGGTGCGGCAGCGCTCCTCCTCGGTCTTCGGCTCCCAGCCAGAATCCGTCACCGCCTGCTGGGCGGCGCAGAGTCCGTAAAGGATGAAGTCGTCGACCCGGCGCTGCTCCTTGGAGTCGAGCCACTGGTCGGGATTGAACGTCCCGTCCGTGCCGTCGCCGCGCGGGACGTGGCAGGCAATGCGGGCCGGCAGGTCGTCCACCTTGAACTTGGTGATCGGCCCGGCCCCGCTCCTGCCTTCGAGCAGACGCGACCAGGACTCCTCGACACCGCATGCCAGCGGCGTGAGAAGCCCCAATCCCGTAACAACTACCCTACGCATGCAGGAGACTTTGCGCGCGGCCGGTGATCAGGCCTGCGCCTTTTCGATGAACTTCACCGCGTCGCCGACGGTCACGATGGACTCGGCCGCGTCGTCGGGGATCTCGATGCCGAATTCTTCCTCGAACGCCATCACCAGCTCCACGGTGTCCAGGCTGTCCGCGCCCAGATCCTCGATGAACGAGGCAGTGTCGGTGACCTTGTCGGCGTCGACGTTCAGATGCTCGACCACGATCTTTTTCACGCGATCGGAAATATCGCTCATTGCCTTCTTTAACCCTCTCGTTGTTGCCATCGCCGTCGGAAGTGGGGGCACGGCGAACCCCAGGCCTGCTAGTGCAACGCCCGAGGGTGGGTGTTGGTAACACAAAGCCCCCGGGCCCGCCACAAGCGGTCTTAACCTGTTGAATTCATTGTCAGATCATGGCCATTCCGCCATTGACGTGGAGGGTCTGGCCGGTGACATAGGCCGCCTCCTCGCTTGCCAGATAGACCACCGCGCCCGCGATTTCCGCGGGCATTCCCATGCGCCCGGCGGGAATCCGCGGCAGAATCGCCTGCTTCTGGGTGTCGTTGAGAACGTCTGTCATGGCGGTGGCGATGAAGCCCGGCGCCACGCAGTTGACCGTGATGTTGCGGCTGGCGACTTCGATGGCCAGCGACTTGGACATGCCGACGAGCCCGGCCTTGGCGGCCGCGTAGTTGCCCTGGCCGGGATTGCCGGTCTCACCCACGACCGAGGTGATGGCGACGATGCGGCCCCAGCGCTTCTTCATCATGCCGCGCAGCACCGCCCGCGAAAGGCGGAATGCGGCGGTGAGATTCACGGCGATCACCGTGTCCCACTCCTCGTCTTTCATGCGCATGAAGAGATTGTCGCGCGTGACGCCGGCGTTGTTGACCAGAATGTCGATGCCCGCGCCTGCGGCCTCTTCGGCTTTCTTGGGCAGCGCTTCGACGTCGGCGGTGTCGGAGAGATTGCAGGTCGCGGTGAAAGCGCGGGCGCCCAATTCGGTTTTCAGCGCTTCGAGCGCCTCGGCACGCGTGCCGGAGAGCACGACATTGGCGCCCTGCGCATGCAGCGCTTTCGCGATCGCGCCGCCGATACCGCCGGAAGCGCCGGTGACTAGTGCAGTCTTGCCTGAGAGATCGAACATGGCGCTTCCTGCTTTTATGTTGGTCGCACGGCCGGGCGAGCTTCGCGCTGGCCGATGCTCCATGCGCCTGTGGTGAGAGCGGTCTCGCCGGAAAGGTCGAACATCTAGAGCGTCCTCGCGAAGGCTTCGAGTTCGGCGGGGGTGTCGAGCGTCACGGCCTGCAGATCCTTGTCGATACGCTTGACCATGCCGGTTAGAACCTTGTTGCCGCCCATTTCGACGGTCGTGTCCACGCCCGAACCGCGCAGCGCCAGCACGCTCTCCCGCCAGCGCACGCGGCCGGTGACCTGTTCCACAAGCAGCCGGCGGATCATCTCCGGCTCGGCGATTTCGGCGGCCGTGACATTGGCCACGACCGGCAGCGCGGGCGGGCGGACCGTTGCGCCGGCGAGCGCCTCGCGCATCGCGTCGGCCGCGGGCTGCATCAACGGCGAATGGAATGGGGCCGCAACATCCAAGGCCATGGCGCGCTTGATGCCCATAGTCTTCGCGAATTCCGGCGCTTTGTCGATGGCGGCCCTGGAGCCCGAGATCACCACCTGCCCCGGCGCATTGTCGTTGGCGACGACGCACACGCCGCCGGCCGCCTCGGCGCACGCTTTCGCAAGCGCTTCGGCCTGTTCGATCTCGGCGCCGAGCAGCGCGCTCATGCCGCCCTGGCCGACGGGAACGGCGTCCTCCATCGCGTTGCCGCGAACGCGCAACAGTTTCGCCGTCTCGGCCAGCGTGAACGCGCCCGCCGCACAGAGCGCGGAATACTCGCCCAGTGAATGACCGGCGACGAGGCGCGCGTGTTTGGCGAGATCGAGACCACCGTCGCGCTGCAGCACCCGCACGATCGCCAGGCTCAAGGCCATGATCGCGGGCTGGGCGTTGGGCGTGCGCGTGAGCTCGGCCGCTTCGCCGTCCCACATCAGTTTGGAAAGTTTCTGCGACAGCGCGTCGTCGACTTCCTGGAAGACTTCGCGGGCGGGCGCGAACGCATCGGCGAGCGCCTTGCCCATGCCGATCTGCTGGCTGCCCTGACCGGGGAAGAGGAACGCGCGCATCATGGGGGCGGGACAAAGACCATGGCGTTCCCCAAGTCAAGTTCAAGACGGGTTCACGGCATCGCGGCGACCGCGGCTTCGGCGGCGGGCGACAGCGGCTTCATGGCTGCGGCGACGAGATCGTCCAGCGCGGATTCGCGATCCATCGCGTCCTGGAGATCGATGCCCGCCGGCGCCGGGCTGTCCGTCGCGGGCACGCCGGTGCGCAGCGTGAACGGTTTGGCGGGCTGGCTGCCGGGCAGAAGGCTCACGGACGGATCGGCGGTTGCCTCTTCGACCAGTTGCGTGCCGCCGCTGCGCTGGGCCTGCTGCGCATTGCTGATCTGGCCGTTGCGCATCTGCTGCTGGCGCGCGTCCTGCCGGCTCTCCGCCGCGCTCATGTCGTCAACGGCGACGCCGCGCACCGCCGCATCCGCATCCCGCTCCGCCCGCATGAGAACGAGGAAGGCCAGCGCGTCGAGCGCCGGGCCGGATGCGCCATATTGATAGGCGGCGCTGCGCGCGGAGTCGCCGGAGGCGAAGCGCGATGCGGCCATGTGCGCGCCCTCCTTCATGATCCAGGCCTTGGTCGTGGGGCCTATCTTGGCGAGGAGCCGGGCTTCGAGCGCTTCGGAACCGGCGGGATAGGCCAGCGCCGGGCTCGCGATCAGGCCGAGCATCGCCGCGCAGCCCAGAATTGCAAATCGGCGCATGGCGCGCGCGCTCCTTCGAGACCCGGGTCAGCCTATCATGGCGGGTATCGGCCGCGCGCGGGAAAAGACATAGACCACTGCGGCCGTCATGAGCAGACCGCATCCCAGGACGGCCATGCCCGCGCCATAGCCGCCGGTGGCGTCCTTGAGCCAGCCCACCAGATAAGGCCCGAAGAAGCCGCCGAGATTGCCGATGGCATTGACCAGCGCGATCCCGCCCGCCGCCGCTGTTCCGCCGAGGAAGGACGTCGGGAACGTCCAGAACACCACCAGCGCCGCGTAGGTGCAGATCATGACGAGCGAGAGCGCGACGATGGTGCCCACGCCGCCGCCCAGCGCGCCCGCCACGAACAATCCGCCGGCCGCGACGAGCGCCGGCGCCACGACATGGAACACGCGTTCGCCGCGAACGTCGCTGGAATGCGCCCAGGCGAGCATGGCCGCCAGCGCCAGGACATAGGGGATAGCGACGACGAAGCCGGTCTCGAGCGCGCTGAGCCCGGTCTCCTTCACCAGCAGCGGCAGCCACAACCCGATGCCGTAATGGGTGGTGATGATGCCGATATCGGCAAGGCCCAGGATCCAGATGCTGGGATGCAGCACGCCGGCCCACAGATCTTCCTTCGGCAGGCTTTCGCGCGACAGCGCGCCGGCGATGAGCGCCTTCTCGCCGCCGCTCAGCCAGGTGGCGTCCGCCGGGCCGTTGGGCAGGAAGGCCAGCACGCTGAACGCGAGCAGCACGGCCGGCGCGCCCTCGATCAGGAACAGCCACTGCCAGCCATGAAGGCCGGAAATGCCGCTCATGCCGAGAATGGCGCCGGAGAGCGGCGAGCCCACGATGTTGGCGATCACGATGGAGGCCAGGAACGCGGCGTTGAAGCGGGCACGGGTCGCGGCCGGGAACCAGAAGGTGAGGTAGAGGATCATGCCGGGAAAGAACCCGGCCTCGCTTACGCCCTGAAGAAAGCGCAGCGTGTAGAACATCGTGGGCGTGCGCGCGAAGGCCATGGCCATCGACACCAAGCCCCATGTGAACATGATGCGGAAGACCCAGCGCCGCGCGCCGACGCGCATGAGGATGGCGTTCGACGGCACCTCGAAAAGGAAATAGCCGAAGAAAAATATTCCGGCGCCGAACCCGTAGGCGGCCGAGGACAGGCCGAGATCGCGGTTCATCGTCAGCGCCGCGAAGCTGACATTCACGCGGTCCAGATAGTTGACGACATAGAGGATGCCCATGAAGGGGATGAGCCGCCACGCCGCTTTCGCGAATACCGCGTTCTCCTGCCCCATCCCGGCCCTTCGCATTCGCCCCGCATCTCTTTAGCCTCCTCCCGACGCAATGCACAGGAGCTCCTCATGTCCGGCGCGCAACGAGCGGTGGAGGACTATATCGCGGCGTGGAACGAGCCCGACGCCGCGGGGATCGCGGGACGGCTCCAGGCCTGCATGGCCGAGGATGCTGTGCTTACCGCGAGCTATCAGACGGTTTCGGGGCGGTCGAACCTGGTGCAGCTCATCGCCGAATTCCGCAGGTCCCGGCCCGGCGACCGCGCCGTGCTGACGAGCGAGGTCGAGACCGTCGGCAGCCGCTTCCGCTTCACCGGCGGCGGCAGGCATGCCGACGGCACGCTCTATGGAGAGGTGATGGATGTGGGCGAGCTGGACGGCGAAGGCCGCATCAAATGGCTCACCACCTTCGACACGGCGGCGCCGAGAAAACCCTAGCGCCGCTTCACGGGCGCGCCGCGGGCCCTGGCTTCGTCGATGAGCGCGCCGCAGTCGGCATCCTTCGCGAGGCCGGGATTGACGAAGGGCAGGATCGCGACCAGCGGCGCCACGAACGCGCCGAGCGCCGCGCCGATCCCCGCCTGCGGAAGGACCTTGCCCGCATCCACGCCGACATGCGGTGCCTGCAGGGAGCCGGTGACCTCGACAGGCGCCTTGATCCGCCCGATGCGCAGTTTCTTGGGCTGGCCGTTCAGGGTGAGATCGAGCGTTTCGTTCCTGAGGTCGACGGTGCCGTGGCCGGTGGCCGTGACGACATCGGTGTCGAACGTCAGGCGCCTGGTGGACAGCACGCCGTCATGCGCATCGAAGGACGCAACCATGCAGCGCAATTGCGTGGGCGATTTGTCGTTGGTGAGCAGCGCCCAGCCGCCATTGAGGAGATCGACGCCCATGAGCTCGGCGAACGCCTTGCGCACCTGGCCGTGCGGCACGACGACGGTGAGCGTGCCGTTCGCGGTGGACGCCGCCTTGTGGACCGTGTCTCCCGTGCCGGTGAGACGCGCACGCGCCTCGACGGTGCCTTCGAGCGCCGGCGGATTCTGCCGGGCAAGGAATTGCTGGAGCGCGATATCGCGCAACCGCAGGTCGACCGCGCTGACCGGGACGTCGCGGCTGGCGTCGATCCGGGCTGTGCCGTCGATGCGGCCGTGCACGAACGTCGCCGATACCGGATCGAGCGTGAGGACGCCGTTGCGGAGCGTCAGGTTCAACGACAACCGGCGCAGCGGCAGATCCCGGGACTCGATGCGGTCCGCCATGTAGCGCACCTTTGCATCCATCTGGCGGACACGGTCGATCTGCAACGGCGCATCGGGCAGGAGCAGCGTGCGCGGCTGCGGCGCGTCCGCGACCGTGATCTCGCCGGACTTCGCGGGGGCGGTGGAAGCGGCGGGCGCCTTGGGCGCGGTGTCGCGGCCCTTGCCGCCGCCGAACAGGAAACCCAGATCGTCGAAGTTCACATAGCGCGATCGTGCATCGGCGGTGAGGAGCGGCCGGTCGCCGGAATCGTCGACGGACAGCGATCCGCTGAGATCGCTGTGGCCGATGCGGCCGGCGAAGCGGTTGTAGCGATACAGCTCGCCGTCGCGGGACAGGTCGCCGGTCACGGAATAGGCGGGCGTGTTGGGGAGTGTCAGTCCGGTCAGGTAGTAGAGATTGGCAAGGTCGTTGCCCGAGAAGCTGGCTTTCGCCGTTATACGCGCGAAATCGAAGGGGTGCGTGATCGCGCCCGTCGCCGCGACATGCGTGGCGCCGGCGCGGACATCCAGCGTGAACGGATAGGGCTGCGTTGCGTCCACGTTCAGCAGCGGCGCGCCATGGATCACGGCCTTGAACGGCGCGCGGTTCAGCGTGCCCTCGCCGGTCATCCAGAATCCCCGGTTGGCGCCGTGGACGCTTTCGTTGGACGAGATCGCACCCGTGAAGACGAGCTTGCGGCGCAGATCGGTAAGCTGAAGATGGGCGTCGTCAATCACGAAGTGGCGGATCGGCGGAAGCTTCAACGGACCGCCCTCGGATGCGGAATTTCCCAGGGACCAGTTCGTGCGCCCGCCGCGATCGCGCACCAGATCGAAACGCGCGTGATCGATCTCGATGAGAGGTATCACCGCACGTCCGCCGAGAAACGGCAGCAGCCGCAGATCGAACACCAGATGACCAATCCGGATCATGTCGCCGCCGCCGGCCCACTCGGTGTTGGCGACGCGAACGCCATCGGCTTCAACGCGCGGCGTCAGCGACCAGATGTGGACATGCAGAGCGCCGTCGATGTGCACGGCTCGGCCCGTGCGCGCCGATGCGAGGCGCGCCAACGGTGCGCGCAGTAAATTCCAATCGAACATCGACAGGGCAATGACCAATGCCAAGGCCACCCCGCCCAGCACGGTGAGCGTCCACCGCGCGGTCCGCGCGACGCGATCGCGGTGCAACATGCCGGCGCGTCCTTCGCGCGAAACGGGCGCGCGTTTGGTCCATGCGGGAACTCGCCACGCCTCGCGCAGGCGGGAGCGCAGGGAAACCCAGCCTTTTTCGATGTCGGTCCACGTCGTCACGCTTCTTAAAGACCCGGCAACAAAAATTCGTTCCGGCGCGAAGTGGACGAACTGTCAGCGGAATTTGTTGACCGGCGCCCAACGCGGGGAGACAATTTCGGCGCCTTCTGTTCCAGAGGGTATGAGACGGGTCCGCCCCGCGGACCTGTCGGCCCGAGAGCCGAGCGCGATGCGCCAGCCGGGCCGCAAAGACGAGGGCGCTGCCGCACGCGACAGCGCCCTTCGTTTGAATCCGCCGCCGCGCCGACCGTATAGTGCCCTGATAGTGTGCGACTCGCCGCGCGCGGCGCGATTTCTTGGGGGGCGTTTGGTGCAGGATCTTTCGGAAGTTCTCCGTCTCTGGAGTTTCCGTTGCGCGCGGTGCAGCGATGCGTTCTATGCCGCAGCGACCTACTACAAGCGCGTGGATACGACACTGACCATACTCAATGTCAGTGCATCCATTGCCGTCTTGGCTTTGAGCGTCGGGCGCGCCACCTTCGAGCCCATCCTGGGAAAAAGTCCGGTATCCAGCGCGTTACAGCTTGCAGTCGCGAGCATCGTCGTCGTGATCAGTTCGGTCCTCCAATATGTGCTCAGTTGCAGCGCACTCTCAGTACGTTACAAGGAGGTGGGCGTCGAATATGCGAGCCTGCGCCGAAAAATCGAGTTGTTGAGGGCGACGCCCACCGACGCCGCCGAACTTGAAGCGCTCCGGGCCAAGTATCACGAGGTCGCGACGATCGCACCGCTGGTCCACAA
>JBOHKI010000046.1:0-25220 GCA_050728855.1 Rhizomicrobium sp.
AAGCTGGCCGATCTGGTAGCTGTCCTCGATGCCGATGCGGATGACGGGATGGCCGGCCTCCTGGAGCGCGGAAAGCTGCGCGCCGAAATCCTCATTGCCGCCCATGTGCAGGTGCACGAAGACGCGGTCCTTGCCGTAGGCCTCGGGCGCCGCCAGCGGCTCGCCCGCCACGGGCACCAGGCCCTTGCCGTTCTTGCCGGTGGATTCCGCGATCAGCTGCTCCAGCCACAGCCCAGCGCTGGCCAGCGCCTTGGACGGAACGATCGTGACCTTGTCGCGCCCGCACTTCGTGGCCAGCGCGCCCAGCGCCAGGCCGAGCCTGATGCCGGGATTGGCCGCCGCCGGCGTCAACGCCGAACAGCTTGCCACCATGCGCTGGGTCTCGTTCAGCAGGCGCTCGACGTCGAGCCCCATGGCCGCGGCCGGCGCCAGGCCGAAATTCGACAGCACGGAGAAGCGCCCCCCGATGGCGGGATCGCCGTGGAGGACATGGCCGAATTTCTCTTTCTTCGCGAGCGACTCCAATGCCGAGCCGGGATCGGTGACGGCGGTGAACTGCGCGCCGTTCTTCGCCAGGTCCAGGAAATAATCGGCAAGGATGTTGGGCTCCAGCGTCGTGCCGGATTTGGAGGAGACGATGAACAGCGTGTTCACGAGATCGACGGCGTCGCGCACCGTGGCGATGCGGTCCGGATCGGTGGAATCCAGCACGTGCATGGACTTGCGCGCGAACACTTCGGCCAGCACCTCCGCGCCCAGGCTCGATCCGCCCATGCCGAGGAGCACGATGTCGCGGAATTTCGTCGCGGCCTGCGCGAAATCCGTGAGCGCGGCGATGTTGGCGAGCTCTCGGCCGGCGATGTCGAGCCAGCCGAGCCATTTGCCCTCGTCCTTGCCGGTCCATAGCGAGGCGTCCCTCGCCCACAGCTTGCGCGGCGCGCAGGCGAATTGCTCCGCCACGGCGTCCGCTTCCTTCTGCGCAGCATCGCCCAGCGCGAAATCCACCCGCGCCAGCTTGCCGTCGAGCAGCTTCTCGCGCTTGGCCGCGAGCGCGGCATAGAGCTTGTCCGCGGCCTGCGCGAACAGGTCCACGCCCTCGACCACAAGCTCGTCGGTGATCTTGTCGAGCGAGATGCCGCAGGCTTCCAGCGCGTCCAGCGCCCGCTTGGCGCCGTCCACATCGGTGTCGAGCGTCGCCGCGCCCGTGCCGTGGTCGCGGAACGCGTCCATGGTTTCCGGCGGGATGGTGTTCACGGTGGGATCCCCGATCAGCGAGTCGACATAGAGCGTATCGGGATACGACTTGTTCTTGGTGCCTGTCGATGCCCACAGCAGGCGCTGCGGCCGCGCCCCCAGCTGCGCCAGCTTGCGCCAGCGCGGGCCGGAGAAGAATTCCTTGTACTGGACGTAGGCGAGCTTGGCATTGGCGATGGCGATCTTGCCCATCAGCGGCTTGAGCTTCGCCGCGTCGCCGCCCAGCTCGATCTTGGTCTTGAGCGCGGCGTCGACCTTGGTGTCGATGCGGCTGACGAAGAAGCTGGCGACGCTGGCCACGTTGGCGATGTCGAGCCCCTTGGCCGCGCGCGCTTCCAACCCGGAGATATACGCCTCCGCCACCGCCGCATAGGCGTCGCGCGAGAACAGCAGCGTGATGTTGATGTTGAGCCCCGACGCGGTGAGGTCGCGGATTGCCGGCACGCCGGGCTTGGTGCCCGGCACCTTCACCATCAGATTGGGCCGCGCGATCTCCGCCCACAGCGATTTGGCTTCCGCCATGGTCGCCCCGGTCTGCATCGCCAGATAGGGCGACACCTCGATGGAGACGAACCCGTCCGCGCCCTTGGCCTCGTCATAGACCGGGCGCAGCACGTCGCAGGCTTCCTGGATGTCGCGCACGGAGAGGTGGCGGAAGATCGCGCCCACATCCTCGCCGGCGTCCACATAGTGGGAGATGTCCGCGTCGTAATCGTCGCCATGGGCGATGGCCTTCTCGAAGATCGAGGGGTTGGAGGTCACCCCGCGCACGCCGTCGCGCTCCAGATAGGTCTTGAGGCCGCCGCCGCGGATCAGCTTGCGGCTGACGAAATCCAGCCACACGGACTGGCCGAAACGATGCAAATCCCGGAGACGGTTCATGGACATGGCGATGGGCAATCCGAAAATGATCCACCCGCATCCGGGCGGGCGCCGGACGCTTCTTATAGGCCACATGCGGCATGAAGAAGGCCCCGGATTATTGCAACGCCGCAAATACCTTAGCGTTCCCGCGACACGATGTTCACCAGTTGCGGCCGCGGTTCTGGTAAACCGCTGGCCCATTTCGTATATCCGGTCCGCAAGGAGACCACTTTGGCCCAGGCCTGGAGCCCGCAAAGCTGGCGCGGCAAGCCGATCGTGCAGGCGCCGGAATACCCCGATGCGGGCGCGTTCGCGTCCGTGGAGGCGCAGCTGCGCACCCATCCGCCGCTGGTCTTCGCCGGCGAGGCGCGGCGGCTGACCGAGGCGCTGGGCCGGGTGGTCGAGGGCAAGTCGTTTCTTCTCCAGGGCGGCGACTGCGCGGAGAGCTTCGGCGAGTTCACCGCCAACAACATCCGCGACACCTTCTGCGTTTTCCTCAGCATGGCGACGGTGCTCACCTTCGCCGCCGACGTGCCGGTGGTGAAGATCGGCCGCATCGCCGGCCAGTTCGCCAAGCCGCGCTCCGACGACGTGGAGACGCGCGGCGAGGTGACCTTGCCCTCCTATCGCGGCGACATCGTCAACGGCGAGGATTTCACCGCCCTGGCGCGCCGCCCCGATCCGGAGCGCATGCTGCGCGCCTATTACCAGTCCGCCGCGACGGCCAATCTCGTGCGCGCCTTCGCCGGCGGCGGTTATGCCGATCTGTCTCGCGCCCGCTTCTGGTATCGCGACGACCACAACCATCCCGACCTGCTCCAGCGCTACATGGACGTGGTGGAGCGCATCGGCGACGGCATGGGCTTCATGAAGGCGTTCGGATTGGCGGACGCGGCGCGCACCGCCTCGGTCGATTTCTATTTCAGTCACGAGACGCTGCTGCTTCCCTATGAGGAGGCGCTGACGCGGCAGGATTCCATCACCGGCAACTGGTACGACACTTCCGCCCACATGATCTGGATCGGCGACCGCACCCGTCAGCCCGAAGGCGCCCATGTCGAGTTCTGCCGCGGCGTGGAGAACCCCATCGGGCTCAAATGCGGCCCGTCGATGACCGATGACGATCTCGCCCGGTTGCTGAAGATCCTCAATCCGAAGAACACCGCCGGCAGGCTCACCCTGATCGCGCGCTTCGGCGCCGACAAGGTGGGCGAGCACCTGCCGCGCCTCATCAAGGTGGTGGAGCGCGAAGGCGCCAGGGTGGTGTGGTCGTGCGATCCCATGCACGGCAACACGATCAAGTCCGCCACCGGCTTCAAGACGCGGCCCTTCGACCGCGTGGTGAAGGAGGTCAAAACCTTCTTCGAGGTCCACCGCGCCGAGGGCACCCATGCCGGCGGCGTGCATCTGGAGATGACGGGACAGAACGTGACGGAATGCACCGGCGGCGCGCAGGCCATCGCCGAGGAGCACCTGTCGCAGAAATACGATACGCGCTGCGATCCGCGGCTGAACGCGAGCCAGGCGCTGGAGCTGGCATTCCTGCTCGCCGACCAGATGGACGCGCAGAAGAAGAAGGGCACGCGGCTTTCGGCGTGAGGACGTCGTGCTTCGGGGCCGCTGGCGCGGCACCTCAGCATGACGGGGCCGGGAGTGAAGGTTGAAATGAAGAATGCAGGCATCATCCTGAGGTGCGACCGCGGACTTGATCCGGGGGAGCCCCGAAGGAGGGCAGGGGTGGCAGAGGGGTCTAAGTAATCTTCATGGGCGCGGCGCGGCTGCTCGCCAGGTTCTGGATTGCGTTCTGCCTGTTTGCGGGCGCGCATGCGCTCGCGCGCGCGCTGGCCGGCCACATGCCGCCCGACCAGGCGCTTTCCATCGTCGGCACGGTGGTGGCGCTGTTCATCGCCATGGGTCTTCTCTTCATAGGCGGCTTCGGCGCGGCGGCGGGCGGGCTGTCGAAGCTCACGCCCCAAATCCTCGCGCCCGGCTTCAACGATCTGGTCTTCGTCGTCTTCGCTGCGGCGGTCTTCGCGATGCAGATCGCTTTTCCTTCGGGCGGCCCGGCGCCGGCCGGCGCGCTGGGCGCGCTGGACGCGGCCGTCCGCTTCGTCGTGCCCGGCCAGCGCGCGCTGGAATCCGCGCTCGGCGCCTGTCGCCTCGATGGCGGGCGCGCCTTCGCGTCGTCCGCGTCCTGGCTCGCCGCCTTCGTCTTCCTGGGCTCCGCCGCCTCGCGCATCCGGCTTCAGGCGGGGTTGCTGCGGCTGGAGCGCAAATCGCGGGGCGCCTCGGTGGGCGCCGTGCCTCTCACCTTCGCGCTGGGCCTCATCGCCGTGCTCGGCATCCAGCTTCTGTTCGTGGGCGAGGCCTACCCCGTGCTGCCGTGCGGCGTCCTCTCCGCGCTCCCCGGTGCTGTCCTCACCGGGCTGGGTCCCCTCGCGCTCGCCTATCTCATTGCCGCCGCGATCACCAATCTGCTGGCGCTGAGCCCGGAAGCCTGAGTAAGAATATTGCCCGGCACAATAAGAAGATTACCCAGAATTACGGCTTGACTTCCTGTACGTATGTTCTTACTTTGTCCTGTTCAACCCAGGATAGAGTGCGATGAAACAAAAACCTGCAAATCCCGAGGCTGAGCCGCGCAGCGGCAGCCCCAATGATACCTGCGCCGTGGCGGACGCTGAGCCGGGCGCGGCGGCAAATGGCCCGGGCGAAAGTCCCGAGCCGAATTGGCGGAAACTCGACACCGACTCCGCCGAGATCGCGACGCTGGCGCTCGACGATTTTGGCGGCAATCGCATGCGCCAACTCGGCTTCACGCGCGGCGATGGCGTCTCGACCCTCGAAACGAATATCGTGCGCGGCGATGCGGTTTGCGCGCTCGCCGAGGAGACACTCAACGCGCTGATCGCCGAATGCTATTTCCAAATGAAAGAGGTCGCGTTCCGCTCGATGTGCCAGACCATCGACGCAAACGATCGCAAGCGCTTCATGGATTCGGCGATGGATTTCGCAAAGACGGGCGCGGTGGTGGCCAACGCGATCGCGCTGCTGCGTGGCGGTGCGCCGGTGCAGGAGACCTGCCAGCGCGTCATCGTCGAGCATGTCGAGCGCACCGCAATGCCGCCCAAGGGGGAGGGGGGTGCCGTGGCGCGGTGAAACAATGATCAAGCTCTTGCGCCCCGAGGATGTGTGGCAACCAAAGCTGGGTGCGCCGCTTGGCAACCGCAACGCCCGCAAGCTCGGCCGCTACGACCGCGACATGCGCGCCTTCGAAGCCCGCAAGCGCGACCTGAAGCGGCGGGTGCGGGCGGCATTGCGCGCAGTCGACGAGATCGTGGGCATCTTCCCCTCTCCCCCTTCGAGGGGGAGAGGGGGTGGGGGAGAGGGGGCCTCTCAACGCGCGCGAAACTCAGGATCGCGAAAGCCGCGCGGCAATCTCGCGTCCAACGATCTGGAGCACGCCGTCGATGTCCGCGGAAACCTCGTGGTTCCAGAACCGGAGCACGAGAAAGCCTTGCGGCGAAAGAAACGCGTCGCGTTGCCGATCATGTCTCCGGCTGCTTTCATGCGGCTGTCCATCGATTTCGACGATCAGGCACGCATCGCCGCAGACAAAATCCGCGATGTAAGGACCGATGGGAACTTGCCGCTTGAACTTGAGCCCGTTGAAACGGTGCGCGCGCACATTCGTCCAGAAGGTGCGCTCGGTGTCGGTCGCACGGCTGCGCATGTCGCGTGCGAAGCCGCGCAGATGCGTTCTGGCGGCGCGGGTTTTTCGAGTGTCCTGCTTCATCACCGCGTCGCTCCCTCTCCCCGGCCCTCTCCCCCGACAGGAGGAGAGGGTGACGTCTCACCAATACTCCCGCATGATTTCCTGTGCCCAATCCGGCTCGCGGATTTCGCCGCGGGGGAGGAAGCCCCGCATCACCGGCTTGATGTCCAGCACCGGCGTGCCGTCGATGGCGTCCAGGCCCTGGACGTGGAGCGAAAGGCCCTCGACGCGCACGAGGCGGCAGGTGCACAGCCCCAGCCGGTTCGGCCGGTTCTTGGCGCGCTGGGCGAAGATGCCCACCAGCGGCCAGTCGGCGCGGCCGCGCGGGCGGCGGCCACCGGTCTGGATCCCGGATTCCGCCACGCGGTCGAACTGGAAGATCACCTCGACGTGGGAAAAGCCGCCGATCCCGGCCAGGGCCTCGGGCGTGAAGCGGGCGGGATCGAGTGCGATGCTGGCGGGGATGCTGTCCCACGCATCGTCGATGGGCGCGTCGCGGCCGCTGCGCACGAAACCGATGGGCTGAAGCACGATGTCCATGGCGGCGCTCCGGGGTGGCCGGCGATGGTTAAGCCATTCTTAACGCGGGGGGCAGTAGCGTTCGGGAAGGTTTCGACATCCTTAAGTTGTTTATGCTTCGTTCATGAAACCCCAAGCTCTGGACTCGCTTTCGCTAGAGGTTGTATGGGCAAGCCCCTCTATTTATTGGGTTTTCCATTGACCGGGCCGCCTATCCCATGATATCCCATTCCGTCCCATAGCCAATGATTCGGCCCCGGCCAATGCCCGGGGTGTCTCGGCCGGGACGAGGGGGATCAGGGGCGCCGATGTCCGGAGGGGTTCAGCCGTTCATTTCGACGGTATCCGGCACGCTCGATGCGAAGGGCCGGGTGTGCATCCCCGCGCCGTTCCGCGACATCCTCACCGCGCAGGGCACCCAGGGGGTCTACATCCTGCCGTCCTTCTCCGAAGCCGCGCTGGAGGGCTTCGGCGACGAGGTGCTCCAGGCGTTCCACGCCCAACAGTCGCAATCCGATCCTTTCTTCGCGCCCGCCACGGACGACAAGGTGTTCGCGGTCCTCTCGATGAGCCGGCTGCTGCCGCGCGAGGACAACGGCCGCGTCGTGCTGCCGGCGGAATTCATCGCCCATGCCGGATTGATGGACCGCATCACCTTCGTCGGCATGGGCCGCAAGTTCCAGATCTGGGACTCCGACACCTTCGCGCCCGTCCAGGCCGAGCGGCTGAAGCGCGCGCTCGCCGTGCGCAATGCCAACTCCGGAGGCGTCGTATGAGCGGCCACGTTCCGGTGATGCTGGCCGAGGTGCTGGACGCGATGCGCCCGCGCGACGGCGCGCAGTATGTCGACGGCACCTTCGGCGGCGGCGGCTATGCGGCGGCGCTGCTCGACGCCGCCCCGTGCCGCGTGCTGGGCATCGACCGCGATCCCGCCGCCGTCGCCCGCGGCCGCGAACTCGCCGCGCGCTATGACGGCCGGCTCACCGTGCTGCAGGGCGCGTTCTCCGGGATGGAGGCGCTGCTCGGCGGCGTGGCCAGCGACGGCGTCATGCTCGACCTCGGCGTGTCGTCCTACCAGATCGACGAGGCCGAGCGCGGCTTCTCCTTCCGCGCCGACGGCCCGCTCGACATGCGCATGAGCGGCGAGGGCGAGAGCGCCGCCGACGTCGTGAACGGCGCCGACGCCGCCACGCTCGCCCGCATCCTCGCCGATCTGGGCGAGGAACGCTTCGCCGGCAAGATCGCCCGCGCCATCGTCGCCGCCCGCCCGCTCACCCGCACCGGCGAACTGGCCGAGGTCGTGTCGAAGGCGCTGGGCCCCGCGGCGCAGCGCTACGCCATCCATCCCGCGACGCGCACCTTCCAGGCGCTGCGCCTCTACGTGAACGACGAACTGGGCGAGTTGGAGCAAGGCCTCGAAGCCGCGGCCCGCGTGCTGCGCCCCGAAGGCCGCCTCGCGGTGGTGTCGTTCCACTCGCTGGAAGACCGCATCGTCAAGCGCTTCCTCACCGCGCGCGCCCGCCCCGCCGCGTCGTCGCGCCACGCGCCCGCCTCGCATGACGCACGCCAATCCGCACCCACATTCCGCCTGGTCGGCAAGCAGCCGCAAGTTCCCGGCGCCGCCGAGCAGCAGCGCAATCCGCGATCCCGTTCCGCCCGCCTGCGCGTGGCGGAGCGGCTCGCGGCGTAAGTCCCAAGGAGAGCGTCATGGTCCGCATCCTCAACTTCCTCTTCGTCGCGCTGGCGGGATTGTCCTGCTTCGCCATGAACCACATCGCCGAGAAGACCCGATTGGCCGGGATCGAGCTCAAGCAGGTGCATCGCCAGATAGCGGCGGAAACCGACACGACCAAGATCCTCCAGGCCCAATGGCAGACGGTCGCCGAGCCGCGCCGCATCCAGCAGCTGGCGCAGGAGCATCTCGGCCTCACGGATACGCCGACACTCGAACTGTCCTCGCTCGAGCTCCTGCCGCGCCGCGGCGAGGCGCTCGACGACAACCCGGTCCGCGCCGCCTCGCTGGTGACGCAGGCGCCGCCGCAAGCCACCGCGCTGCATCTCACGGCGGTCCACAGCGGAAACTGAGTTCATGGCCGACGCCGCGATCCATCACCGCCGCATGGTCCTCGCGGCGGGATTCTGCGTGGCGGCCTTCAGTCTGGTCTGCGTCAAGATGGTGGACGTCGCGGTGCTCCGCAGCCCCGGCGCGCGCGCCACCGTCACCGCCGTCGACATCCCCCGCATCGTCCGCGCCGACATCACCGACCGCAACGGCCAGCTTCTCGCCCGCGATCTGCCGGTGAACGATCTCTACGCCACGCCGCATGCCTTCGACGACAAGGCGCAGGCCGCCCGCGATCTCGCCGACACGCTGCATCTGGATCCGGTGAAGCTCGCGCGGCTGTTCGCCGGCAAGCATCAGTATGTGCTGGTGGCGCGCAAGCTCTCCGTGGACGATGTCGCCCGCGTGAAGGATCTGGACCTCGACGGCCTGGACTTCGAGCCCTCGACCAGGCGCGTCTACCCGCAGGGCGACGCGGCGGCACAGGTGCTGGGCGTCACCGACAACGCCGGCAACGGCGTCACCGGCATCGAGCGCGGCCTCGACGCCAGGCTCCGCGCCGGCGGCACGGTCGCGCTGTCGCTGGACATGCGCGTGCAATATGCCCTGACGCATGAAGTCTCCGCGGCGAAGGACGAGTATCATGCCGTCGCCGCCGGCGGCATCGTGATGGACGTGAATACCGGCGAGATCCTCGCCATGGCGTCGCTGCCGGATTCCGGTCCGCCGGACGCCAAGGGCCTGCTCCCGGGCCGCAACCGCATGGTGCGCGACACCTACGAGCTCGGCAGCGTGTTCAAGATCTTCGCCTTCACGCTCGCGATGCAGGATCACACCACGCGGCTGGACGACACGTTCCCCATCGGCGCGGGCTTCAAGGTCGGGCGTTACATGATCCACGACGCCGAACGCATGCCGGCGGTGATGACGGCCAGGGACATCCTGGCGCAGTCCTCCAACGCCGGCGCCGCGCAGATTGCGCTGCGGTCCGGTCCCGAACACCAATACGCCTTTCTCAAAGAGATGGGCCTGCTGCGCGCGCCCCGCAGCGAGATGGCGGAGACCGCGTGGCCCTCCTATCCGCGCTACCCGCAGAACTGGGGCCAGGTCGAAACGGCAACCATCGGCTTCGGCCACGGCATCCAGGTTTCGCCACTGGCCTTCGTCACCGCGGCGTCGATCGTGGTTAATGGCGGGCGGCGGATCGTGCCCACCTTCCTCAAACAGGACCACGACGTGCGCGGCGAGCAGGTGATCGCGCCAGAGACCAGCGCCACCATGCGTGGGCTGCTGCGCTATGTCGTCACCGACGGCACCGGCAAACAGGCCGACGTGCCGGGCTACGATGTCGGCGGCAAGACCGGCTCGGCGGAAAAGGCGGTGAACGGCCGCTACGTCGCCCACAAGCTGATGACCTCGTTCTGCGCCGTCTTTCCCATCGACAATCCCCGTTACCTGGTGTTTGTGATCCTGGACGAGCCGCACGGCGCCAATGCCGAAGGCGTCATGGCGCTGGCGGGACATACCGCCGCGCCGCTCGCCGGCCGCGTGATCGCGCGCATCGCTCCCATGCTGCAGATGCCCGTGGCCCAGCTTCCTCCCGCTCCCGCGGAGAAAGCGAAATCATGATGGAGCCACAATCGGGAGCGAATATCGGGTCGGGTAAGGTGGGCAAAGGCCCCATGGTTTCGGTTCGGGATTTCTCCGGGCTCGCGAGCGACAGCCGCGCGGTCAGGCCCGGCTATCTTTTCGCCGCGCTGCCGGGCGGCAAGGCGAATGGCGCGCAATTCATCGCCGACGCCGTCAAGCGCGGCGCGGTGGCGGTTCTCGGCGCGGCCGACGCGCGCGCCGATGCCGAGAAGCTCGGTGTGCGCTTCATCGCCGACGAAAATCCGCGTGCCCGCCTCGCGAAATTCGCCGCCGCATTCTACGGCATGCAGCCGAAAACCGTCGCGGCCGTCACCGGCACCAACGGCAAGACCTCCGTCGCCGTGTTCCTGCGCCAGATCTGGGAGCGCCTCGGCCGCAATGCCGCTAGCATGGGCACCGTTGGAGTCGTCACCCGGGCTGGCGAGACCTCGCTCTCCCACACCACGCCCGACCCCATCGAACTGCATGCGCGGCTGGCGCGGCTGGCGAAGGACGGTATCGATCATCTGGCGCTCGAGGCCTCGAGCCACGGCCTCGACCAGTATCGGCTGGACGGCGTGGACATTGCGGCCGCGGGCTTCACCAACATCACGCGCGACCATCTCGACTATCATCCCACCTTCGAAGCCTATCTCGCCGCCAAGCTGCGCCTGTTCACGGAAGTCGTGCGCGGCGACGGCGTGGCGGTGATCAATATGGACGCGCCCGGCGGCTCCGGCGTGCTCGCCGCCGCGAAAGCGCGCGGGCTGAAGATCGTCACCGTCGGCGAAACGGGTGAGACGCTAAAGCTCGCGGGCTGCGTCCCGCATGGCGATGGGCAGACGCTGCGCATTGCCGGCCATGGCGACATCGAACTGCCGCTGGCCGGCAGTTTCCAGGCGTCCAACGCGCTGGTGGCTGCAGGCCTCGCCATCGGCCTCGGCGACCCGCCGGACACCGTGCTCGCCGCGCTGGCGCATCTGAAAGGAGCGCCGGGCCGCCTGGAGAAAGTTGCCTACGCAAAATCCGGCGCGCCGGTCTATGTCGACTATGCGCACACGCCGGATGCGCTTCAGACCGTGCTGACCGCGATCCGCCCGCATATCGCGGGAAGGCTCGCCGTCGTCTTCGGTTGCGGCGGCGACCGCGACACCGGCAAACGCCCCCTCATGGGCAAGGCCGCCGCGCAATTCGCCGACACCGTCATCGTCACCGACGACAATCCGCGCAGTGAGGATCCCGCCGCGATCCGTCGCGCAGCGCTCGCCGGTGCGCCCCAAGCGCGCGAGATCGGCGATCGCGCGCAAGCCATTGCCGAGGCGATCCGGGCGCTGGATGCGAAAGACGGACTTGTGATCGCGGGCAAGGGCCACGAGAGCGGCCAGACCATCGGCGCCGTCACGCGCCCCTTTTCCGACAAGGACGAAGCCGTCAAAGCGGCCATCGCGCTCGGCGGGAGGGCGGCATGAGCGCGCTCTGGACGGCGTCCGAGATGCAGTCGGCCACGCTGGGCGCGATGCCGAGACCGTTCGATGCCACGGGACTTTCCATCGACACCCGCACGATCAAGCCCGGCGACCTGTTCGTGGCGTTGAAGGGCGATGCGCGCGACGGCCATGACTTCGTCGGCAAGGCGCTGGAAGCCCAAGCGTCCGGCGCGCTCGTGTCGCGGGAGATGGAAGGTCCGGTTCTGGTCGTCGCCAACACGTTGCGCGGCCTGGAGGACCTGGCGCGGGCGTCGCGCTCTCGCAGCCATGCCAGGATCGTCGCGGTCACCGGCAGCGCCGGCAAGACGACGACCAAAGAGATGCTGCGGCTCGCCTTCGGAGCCCTGGGCACGACGCACGCGTCCGCCGCGTCGTACAACAATCACTGGGGTGTGCCGCTGTCGCTGGCCGCCATGCCGCGCGAGACGCAGTTTGGAGTCTTCGAAGTGGGCATGAATCACTTCGGCGAGCTGCGCAACCTCGTGAGTTTCGTGCGCCCGCATGTGGCCTTGGTCACCACCATCGCCCCGGCCCATCTGGAATTTTTCGGCAGCTGCGAGGCCATCGCGGACGCGAAATCCGAAATCTTAGAGGGCATCGTGCCAGGTGGCGCCGCGTTGATCCCGGC
This sequence comes from Rhizomicrobium sp., assembly GCA_050728855.1. Taxonomy (GTDB): domain Bacteria; phylum Pseudomonadota; class Alphaproteobacteria; order Micropepsales; family Micropepsaceae; genus Rhizomicrobium. The sequence goes on from JBOHKI010000046.1 coordinate 12,219, forward strand.
CGACAGCCCCTACGCCGCGCGGCTTATCGCGCGCGCGCGTCAGGCCGGCGTGTCGCGGATCCTGACGTTCGGCGCGAAGGGCGATGCAAGCTTGATCGCGCTGCACGACACCGATGAGGGCATGAAAATCGACGCCGACGTCTGCGGCAAGACCACCACCTTCCGCATCGGCGCCGCCGGCGCCCATATCGCAAGTAACGCCATCGGCGCACTGCTGGCGGTCGCCGCGGTGGACGGCGACGTGCTGAACGCGGCTGCGGCGCTGCACGCATTCACGGCTCTGAAAGGCCGCGGCGCCCGCTTCAAGCTGGCGCTTGCCGGTGGCAGTGCTGAGATCGTCGACGAAAGTTACAACGCCAACCCGGCCTCGATGGCGGCGGCGCTCGCCGTGCTAGGCGCGGCACAAGCCACGCGCCGCGTTGCCGTCCTGGGCGACATGCTGGAGATGGGCTCCGAAGGCGCCGCCCATCACGCCGCGCTGGCGCGCGACATCGAAGCCGCACATGTCGATCTCGTCTTTGCCAACGGTCCGCAGATGAAGGCCCTATGGGATGCGCTGCCCGCATCACGCCGCGGTGCATGGGGCGGCACGTCGTCCGACATCGCGTCGAAGGTCGCGCGGGAAATCGCGCCCGGCGACGTCGTGCTGGTGAAGGGCTCGAACGGCAGCAGGATGAACGTCATTGTGGATGCGCTGAAGGCGCGGGCGGGGGCCTGAATGTTCCACTACTTCCTCTTTCCGCTCGCGGATCATGTCTCGATCTTCAATGTGTTCCGCTACATCACCTTCCGCGCGGGCGGCGGTCTGCTCACGGGCTTGCTCATTGCCTTTCTGATGGGGCCGTCGACTATCGACTGGCTACGGCTCAAGCAGGGCAAGGGTCAGCCGATCCGCGCCGACGGGCCCCAGCGCCACATCGTCGAGAAGCAGGGCACGCCGACCATGGGGGGACTGCTCATCCTCGTGCCCGCGGTGGTGGCGACGCTGTTGTGGGCCGACCTCACCGATCTCTATGTCTGGGTCGTGCTGTTCGTGACGGCGGCGTTCGGCTTGCTCGGCTTTTGGGACGATTTCCTGAAGGTGACGAAGCGGTCGTCCGCGGGAGTGAGCGGGCGCATCAAGCTCGTCGTGCAATTCGGCGTGGCCCTGATCGCGGCCTATGCGGTGATGAAGCTGGAGGACCCCGGCGTCTCGGGTTATCTCGCGGTGCCTTTCATCAAGTCGTTCTTCGAGCCGCTCGGCTGGTTCTTCCTGGTCTTCGGCTCGCTGGTGATCGTGGGCGCGTCCAACGCCGTCAATCTCACCGACGGCCTCGATGGGCTCGCCACCGTGCCTGTGATCATCGCGGCGCTGGCCTTCGCGCTGATCGCCTATCTCGTCGGCAACATCAAATTCGCCGACTACCTCCAGCTTCACTATGTGGCGGGCACCGGCGAATTGGCGGTGTTCCTCGCGGCGCTGATCGGCGCGGGGCTCGGATTTCTCTGGTACAACGCGCCGCCCGCCATGGTGTTCATGGGCGATACCGGATCGCTGGCGCTTGGCGGCGCGCTCGGCGCCGTCGCCATCGCCACCAAACATGAGATCGTGCTCGCCATCGTCGGCGGCCTTTTCGTCATCGAAGCGGTGTCGGTGATCGTGCAGGTCGCCTCGTTCAAGATGACCGGCAAGCGCGTGTTCCGCATGGCGCCGATCCACCACCATTTCGAGCAGCTCGGCTGGCGCGAGCCCACGATCGTGATCCGCTTCTGGATCATCGCGGTGGTGCTGGCGCTGATCGGCCTGTCCTCGCTGAAACTGAGGTGAGGCGATGATCGCTGCCCGGAGTTTCGCAAACGAGACGGTCGGCGTGTTCGGGCTTGCCCGCTCCGGCGCCGCGTCCGTGCGCGCGCTCAAGGCCGGCGGCGCGACCGTCTACGCCTGGGACGACAATGAAGCCTTGCGCGCCGAGGCCCTGGCGGACGGCGCCAGGGTCGTGCCCTTCGGCGAATGGCCGTGCTTCAAGGCGCTCGTCCTCTCGCCGGGAATTCCGCTCACCCATCCCCGGCCGCATGAGGTCGTACTCGCGGCGAAAGCCATCGGCGCTCCTGTCATCGGCGACATGGAGCTGTTCGCCCGTGAGATCCGCCCGAACCGGGATGCCAAGGGTCGCGCGCCGGTCGTGGCGATCACCGGGACCAACGGCAAATCCACCACAACCGCGCTGGTCGGGCACATTCTTTCGTCTTGCGGCTTCGCGGCGGAAGTCGGCGGCAATATCGGCAAGCCGGTGCTCGATCTGGCGCCGCCCAACGGCCGGACGGTCTATGTGCTGGAAGTGTCGTCCTATCAGATCGATCTTTCGCCCGGCCTGACGCCCGATGTGTCGGTGCTGACCAACATCACGCCCGACCATATCGACCGCCACGGGACGCTTGAAAACTACGCGGCGGTGAAGGCGCGGCTGCTGGAGCAGACGATGAAAGATGGCCAGGTGTGCATCGGTGTCGACGATCCGCACACCGCCTCGATCTACACCCGCCTCTCCATCGCCGGCGGCGCGGAAGCAGTGCCGGTCTCCGTCGGCAAGGTGCTCGGCCGCGGCATGTTCGTTGTCGACGGGGCGCTCTACGACGCCCAGGGCCAGCGCGCCACCAAAGTCATGGACCTCGTCGACGCGGCGCACCTTCCCGGCGCCCACAATTGGCAGAATGCCGCGCTCGCCTATGCCGCGACCAAGCCGCTGGTGAAGGACGGCCGCGCCATTGCCCGCGCCATCGAGAGTTTCGCGGGCCTCGCCCATCGCATCGAGGATGTCGGCCGCATCGGCAAGGTGCGCTTCATCAACGATTCCAAGGCGACGAATGCGGAGGCCGCCGAGCGCGCGCTTGTCTGCTTCCCCGACATCTACTGGATCGCGGGCGGCCGGCCCAAGGACGGCGGCATCGAAAGCCTGAAGCCGCATTTCTCCCGCATCCGCAAAGCCTATCTCATCGGCGAGGCGGCTGAGGGTTTCGGCCGCACATTGGGCGCGGTGCCGCACGAGACGTCGCAGACGCTGGATCGCGCCGTCGTCTCCGCGTTCGCCGATGCAAGGCAGAGCGCCTCCGCATCGCCGGTCATCCTGCTGTCGCCGGCCTGCGCCTCGTTCGACCAGTTCAAGGATTTCGAGCAGCGCGGCGAAGCGTTCCGCGCGCTGGCGAAGGCGCTGGCTTCGCCGGCCGCCACACAAGAAAGGCAGGCGTCATGAGCCTGTCGCGCGCCGACAAGGGCGGTTTCGCCGATTGGTGGTGGACGATCGATCGCGTCGTCCTCTTCACGACCTTGGCGCTCATCGCGGTTGGACTGATCCTCGCCTTCGCGGCGAGCCCGGCGGCGAGCGGCGGCCCGATCACGGCGGGAGATTTCCGGTACGCTGTCAAGCAGATCGTGTTCGCCGGCATCGCCGCCGCGATCATGCTCGCCAGCGCGCAGCTCAACCCCCGCGCGATCAAAATCGGCTCGGCGGCGATTTTCGCGCTGTCGCTGGCGGCAAGCCTGTTCGTGGTGATCTTCGGCAAGGAGATCCTGGGCGCCAAACGCGAGATCGATTTCGGGTACCTCAGCCTGCAGCCGTCGGAATTCCTCAAGCCCAGTTTTGCCATCCTCGCCGCCGCCGTGCTGGCGGAGAAATCGCCGCTGATCGCCCGCAAGGAACTCGTCACCCTTGCGATGCTTCTGCCGGCGATCGTCATCCTCCTGCTCCAGCCGGACGATGGGCAGACTGCGCTGCTGCTGGCGTTGTGGGCGACCATGCTGTTCTTCGATGGCGCGTCGTACAAATGGATGGCGGGCCTGGGCGCCGGCGGATTGGCATTGGCCGCGGCGGGCTTCTTCCTCGTCAAGCATTTCCACGACCGCATCGTGCAATATTGGAGCAGCGAGGGCTGGCAGACGGGGCTGGCGCGCAAGGCGTTCGCGCATGGCGGCTGGATCGGCGTCGGTCCCGGCTCCGGCACGGTGAAGTACTGGCTTCCCGACGCGCATTCGGACTTCATCTTCGCGGTCGCCGGCGAGGAATTCGGATTGTGGATGTGCGGCCTGATCGCCGTGCTGTTTGCAACGCTCAGCGTCCGGCTGCTGCTGCGTTCGTCAAGGCTGCGCGATCCGTTTGCGCGGCTGGCGGGCGCGTCGCTCGGCATTCTCGTGGCGCTCCAGGCCTTCATCAACATGGGTGTGGCGACGACGCTGCTGCCCGCCAAGGGCATGACGCTGCCGTTCATCTCGTATGGCGGCTCCTCGCTGTTCGCGGTGGCGCTGACCGTTGGGTTCGCGCTGGCGGTGACGCGCCAGCGGCCGAAGATCGCCGAACGCGATGTCGAGCTGTTCGGTTTCCTCAAGGCCGCGCCCGCATGAGCACCGTCGTTCTCTCCGCTGGCGGCACGGGCGGCCATCTCTTTCCAGCACAGGCGCTGGCGGCAGAACTTAGCCGCCGCGGCCGCAAGATCGTCGTGATGACCGACGCCCGCGGCACGCAGTATCCGACCTATTTCCCGGGCGCCGGGATCGAGATCGTTCCGTCGGCGACGTTCGGCGGCGGCGTGTCCAACCTCACCGCGCCATTCAAGATTCTGGCCGGAATCGCAGTCGCAATGACCAAGCTGGCGCGTATCAAGCCCGCCGCCGTGGTCGGCTTCGGAGGCTATCCGAGCCTGCCGGTGATGCTGGCCGCGGTGTTTTCCGGCCTGCCGACCGCGGTGCTGGCGCCGGATTCCGTGCTCGGCCGCGCGAACCGCCTCGTCGCCGACCAGGTGAATGCCATCGCGGGGGGGCTGCCGCTGAAGCGGTTCCAACCGAAGGACATGGACAAAGTCACCTACACCGGCAATCCCGTCCGCCCCGAAGCCGTGGCAATGAAGGACGCGCCGTACTCGGTGCCGGCGGCGGATGGCACGCTGAACCTGCTTGTCTTCGGCGGCAGTCAGGGCGCGCACGCGCTGAGCGAAATCGTGCCTGCCGCCGTCGCGCTGCTGCCGGACGCGCTGAAGGCTCGGCTCCGCGTCGTGCAGCAATGCCGGCCTGAGGACATCGACATGACGCGCGCCGGTTACGCCGGCGTGACGGCGGAGCTGGCGAGCTTCTTCAACGACATGCCGCAACGCATGGCCAAGGCGCAGCTGGTGATCTGCCGCTCCGGCGTCGGCACGGTGAGCGAGCTCGCCGTGATCGGCCGTCCGTCGATCCTCATCCCCTATCCCTTCGCGACCGACGATCATCAGACCACCAACGCCTCCGTGCTGACGGATGCTGGCGCGGCGTGGTCGGTCCAGCAGCGCGACCTCACGCCCGCGAAGCTGGCCGCCCTGCTCCAGGAGGCGTTCGCCGATCCGGCGGAGCTCGCCCGGCGCGCCGCCGCGGCGCACGCGCTGGGCAAGCCGGATGCGGCGCAACGCTTTGCCGACCTTGTCGATTCCCTCGGGAGGGCGGCATGACCAGCCAGACCCGCGTGCCGCTGGACATCGGCACCATCCATTTCATCGGCATCGGCGGCATCGGCATGAGCGGGATCGCCGAGATCATGCACAATCTCGGCTACAAGGTGCGCGGCTCGGACCAGGCGGAAAACGCCAACGTAAGGCGCCTGATGGCGATGGGCATTCCGATCGCCGTCGGCCATTCGGCGGAAAATCTCGCCGACGCCCACGCCGTCGTCTATTCGTCGGCGGTCAAGGCCGGCAACATCGAGTTCGACGCGGCGCGCCGGCGCGGCCTGCCCATGGTCAGGCGCGCCGAGATGCTGGCCGAGATCATGCGGCTGAAGAATTGCATCGCCGTCGCCGGCACCAACGGCAAGACGACGACGACGACTCTGGTGGCGGCACTGCTCGATGCAGGCGGCCTCGATCCCACCGTCGTCAATGGCGGCATCATCAACGCCTACGGCACCAACGCGCGGCTCGGCGCCGGCGAATGGGTGGTGGTGGAGGCCGACGAGAGCGACGGCACCTTCCTGCGCCTTCCCGCGACCGTGGCCGTGGTGACCAACGAGGATCCCGATCACCTCGACTACTACGGCACCTTCGACAAAATGTGCCACGCGTTCCAGCGCTTCGTCGAGAACGTCCCGTTCTACGGTTTTGCGGTGCTGTGCCTGGACCACCCCGAGGTCCAGGCCATGGTCGGGCGGATCGAGGATCGCAGGCTGATCACCTACGGCTTCTCGCCGCAATCCGATGTGCGCGCGGTGAACGTCAGCTTCTCGCAAGGTGCCTCCCTTTTCGACGTCGTGGTCACCGACCGCCGCGAAGGCAAGGAGACGCGGATCGAGAACATGCGCCTGCCCATGCCCGGCGAGCACAATGTGCAGAACTCGCTGGCGGCCATCGCGGTGGCGCGGGAGCTGGGCATCGGCGCCGACACGATCCGCGTGGCGCTGGACCGCTTCGGCGGCGTCAACCGCCGTTTCACCCGCGTCGGCGAATGGAACGGCGCGGCCATCATCGACGACTACGCGCACAATCCCTTCAAGATCGCCGCTGCCCTGAAAGCCGCGCGCCAGGCCTATGCGGGTCCCATCGTCGCCGTGGTGCAGCCCCATCGCTACACCCGCCTGCGCGACACCTTCGAACAGTTCTCCAAATGCCTGAACGACGCCGATGTGGCGATCGTCATGCCGGTCTATCCGGCGGGAGAGCAACCGATCGAAGGCTTCGATCGCGACACCTATGCGGAGGCCCTGCGCGCGCACGGTCATCGCAACGTCCTCGTCGCCGATGGGCCGGAGGATTTGACCGTCCTCATCGCCGAACATGCCAGGAGCGGCGGCGCGGTAGTGATGCTGGGGGCGGGTTCGATCACTAACTGGGCGCACGCCCTCGAAGCGGCGCTGAAGGCGCGGGAGACGTGATGATGACACGGCCCTGCGACGCCCTCCCGCCCGTGCGCGGCACCTATACGATGGGCGCTGCCCTCAAGGATCTGGTCTGGTTCCGCGCCGGCGGTCCGGCCGAAGTGCTGTTCCGTCCCGCCGACTCGGACGATCTCGCCACCTTCATGGCGGCGAAGAACACCGACACGCGCGTCAGCGTGATCGGCGTGGGATCGAACCTGCTGGTGCGCGACGGCGGGATTCCCGGCGTCGTGGTGCGGCTGCCGGGCGCGTTCGGCAGGATCGCCATCGAAGGGGCGCGCGTCCGCGTCGGCGCCGCAGCGCTAGACGCGGCGGTCGCCCGTGCGGCCGCGGATGCCGGCATCGCGGGTCTCGAATTCTTGCGCGGCATTCCCGGCACCGTCGGCGGCGCGCTGCGCATGAACGCCGGCTGCTATCGCCGCGAGATCAAGGATGTGTTCGTCGAAGCGACCGCCGTGGATTTCAAAGGCAACAAATTCATCCTGGGCGCCGAGGACATGGCCTTCGTCTACCGTAAATCCGGCGCGTCCGGCGATTTGATCTTCGTCGAAGCCGTGTTCGAAGGCAGCGCCGGCGCGCCGGATGCGATCCGCGCGCGCATGGCCGCCCTTGTCGAGCAGCGCGAGTCCACCCAGCCGACGCGCGCCAGGACCGGCGGCTCCACATTCCAGAATCCGCCGGGCCGGAAGGCCTGGCAGCTCATCGATGAGGCGGGCTGTCGCGGGCTGACGATGGGTGCGGCGCAGGTGTCGGAACTTCACTGCAATTTCCTCATCAATACCGGCGGCGCCACGTCCGCCGACATCGAAGGTCTCGGCGAAGAAGTGCGCAAGCGGGTCAGGGACAAATCGGGCGTCATGCTCGAATGGGAGATCAAGCGGGTGGGTGTACCGTGACGGCATATAAGCGTGTGGCGCTGCTGTTGGGCGGGCGCTCGGCCGAGCGCGAGGTGTCGCTGTCGTCCGGCGTGGGATGCGCGAAAGCGCTGCGTGGCGAGGGTTTCGAGGTGATCGAGATCGACCCGCGAGACGGCGATCTCTCCACCATGCTCAGCGATGCCGCGCCCGGCGCCGTGTTCAATGCGCTTCATGGCCGCTGGGGCGAGGACGGCTGCGTCCAGGGCCTGCTCGAGCTGCTGGAAATCCCCTACACCCATTCCGGCGTGCTGGCCTCCGCGCTCGCCATGCACAAGCAGCGCACCAAGGACGTCTATCGCGCCGCGGGGCTTCCGGTGGTGAATTCCATCGTCGTCGACCGCCGCGAGGCCGCGGCGCGGCACCTGATGGAGCCGCCTTATGTGGTCAAGCCCGTCAACGAGGGCTCGTCGGTCGGCGTCTTCATCATCCGCAAGGGCGACAACCGGCCGCCGGAGGCGCTCGGCTCGGAGGAGTGGAGTCTCACCAGCGAGATGATGGTCGAGGAATACGTGCCCGGGCGCGAGCTCACCGTCACGGTGATGAACAGCAAGGCGCTGGCGGTGACGGAGATCGACACCAGCCTCGAATTCTACGACTACGAAGCGAAATACGCAGACGGCGGCTCGGTGCACACCTTGCCCGCGAAGATACCCGCCAAGGTGACGCAAGAGGCGATGCGCCTGGCTGAGCGCGCCCATGCGGCGCTGGGCTGCCGCGGCGTCTCGCGCACCGATCTGCGTTACGACGACACGAAGGGCAAGCATCGCCTCGTCCTCCTCGAAACGAACACCCAGCCCGGAATGACGCCGACCTCGCTGGTGCCGGAGCAGGCCGCGTATGCCGGCTTCTCGTACGGTGCCCTGTGCCGGTGGATCGTGGAGGACGCGTCGTGCCAGCGATGAGCGCTCCCAAGCCCCGCCGCGCGCGCGGCAAGCAGGCCGCGGTCCGCGCCACCAATGGCGTGCGCATTCCGCAGGACCGCCTCACCTTCGGCCGCCGCAAGAAGCCGAAGCAGACAGTGCTGCGCCGCCTCCTCCAGGCGGCGCGCGCCAAGCTCACCCTGACGCGCCCCATGCTGCTGCTGACCGTGGGCTTCCTCGCATTCACCGGCATCGCCGCGCTGTTCGTGGGCGGCTATGTCGGCCGCGCCATCACCGGCGTGAAGGACACCGCCGATGCGCTGGTCGCCGATGCGGGCTTCGGCATCGCCACGGTGGACATCGCCGGCAACCGGCGCACGCCGAAGGACACGATCCTCGCCGTCCTCAACATCCAGCAGGGCCAGACGACCGTCGGCTACGACATCCATGCGGCACAGGCCCGGCTGTCGCGCCTGCCCTGGGTGGCCGCGGCCGATGTGCGCCGGCGCTATCCCGACACCATCGACGTGACGCTGACCGAGCGCCATGCCTTCGCGCTGTGGCGCACGCCGGATGCCATCGACGTCATCGACAAGACCGGCCACGTCATCACCCAGACCGATGGCCTGGAATTCCAGAAGCTGCCGCGCTTCGTGGGCGAGGCGCCGGTGGGCGGCGCCGGGCTCGTCGCGGCGATCGCCGCCCACCGCGCCGTGCATGCGCGGGTCTGGGCGATGCGGCGCATGGGCGGCCGGCGCTGGGACCTCATCCTCGACGACCAGGTCGTCGTCCAGCTGCCCGAAGAGGGCTGGCGCAAGCAGCTCGATGAATTGGAGCATCTGCTGGTCGACACCGGCGTGCTCGAGCGGGACATCAAGGAAATCGATCTGCGCCACACCGACAATTACTACTTCATCCTGAAAAACGGGCTGCCGCAGACCATGCCAAGGGGGAATGCGACCTAGATGGGCGAGATCACCAAAATGCGCACGGCGAATGCCGAACCGGCGGCGTTGCGCTCCGGCCTGATCGCGGTCCTCGACATCGGATCGTCCAAGATCGTCTGCCTCATCGGCAAGGCGGAGACCGGCACGCTCAAGGTGATCGGGGCGGCGCTGCGCGAGAGCCAGGGCGTGAAGTCCGGCACGGTCTCCGGCATCGAGGCGGTGGAGGAATCCATCCGCGAGGCGGTGGACGCGGCGGAGAACATGGCCGACGCCCGCATCCAGAACGTGCTGATCTCGGTCAGCTGCGGCGCGCCGATGAGCGTGAACGCCCGGATCGGCATGGCGCTGGATGGGGCGCTGGTGTCCGACGCGCATCTTTCCACCCTGCTCGCCGAAGGCCGCGGCAAGTGCCGGATGGAGGGCTACGACGTCATCCAGGCCGCGCCGACTTCCTACGTGGTCGATGAGGCCCGCGGCGTGCGCAATCCGCTGGGCATGTTCTGCCAGCGCATCGGCGTGTCGATGCATGCCGTGGCGGTGAAGCCGTCGCCGCTGGCCAATCTCCGGCTGGCGGTGGAGCGCGGCCATCTCCAGGTCGCGGGCACGCTGTTCTCGGCCTATGCCAGCGGCCTTTCGACTCTCACCGAGGACGAGAAGCAGCTCGGCGCCACGGTGATCGACATGGGCGGCGGCGTCACCTCCATCGCCGTGTTCATGGAAGGCGAACTCGTTCATGCCGACGTGGTGCCGATGGGCGGCAGCCATGTCACGGCCGACCTGGCGCGCATGCTGGCGGCGCCCTTGTCCGCCGCGGAGCGGATCAAGACCCTTTATGGCGCCGCGCTGGGCGACATCGAGAGCGGGACCGACGTGGTCGCCGTCCCCCAGATGGGCGAGGACGGCGACGGATCGAGCGTGCGCGTGCCGCGCTCCATGCTCACCCGCATCATCCAGCCCCGGCTGGAGGAGACCCTAGGCGAGGTCCAGGCCCGGCTCAGGGCCTCGGGCTTCGACGTGGCGGCAGGGCGGCGCGCCGTCATCACCGGCGGCGCCTGCCAGCTTGCCGGCACGCGCGAACTGGCCCAGCGCGTGCTCAACAAGCAGGTCCGCATCGGCCGGCCGCAGAGCTTTGCCGGACTCCCGGCGGCCTCCGCGGGGCCGGACTACGCCGCGGCGCTCGGGCTCTTCATGGCGGGCGCGACCATGCCGCCGGAGGCGCTCAATCCCGATTACGAACCGCCCGTGGCAGCCAGGCCGGGCGGCTTCTTCAAACGACTGGCAGGCGGACTCTTCGGGTGATTCAATCGCGAACCTGATTCGCGTGGCCGCGGAGCAAGAGAAAAAAAGTTGGGTGGTAGGGCAGCGGACTGATCCCGGGATGTCCCGGGTAACGGAGAAAAGATAATGGCTATCAAGATCGGAGCCCCCGAGACCCGGGAATTGCGGCCGCGCATCACGGTGCTGGGCGTCGGCGGGGCCGGCGGCAACGCCGTCAACAACATGATTTCGTCCAAGCTCGAGGGCGTGGACTTCGTCGTCGCCAACACCGACGCCCAGGCGCTCGCCCAATCCAAGGCGACGCACAAGATCCAGATGGGCGTGAAGCTGACCGAGGGGCTCGGCGCGGGCGCCCGTCCCGATGTCGGCCGCGCCGGCGCGGAGGAATCCCTCGACGAGATCCTCGAGCATCTCGCGGGCTCGCACATGGTCTTCATCACCGCCGGCATGGGCGGCGGCACCGGCACCGGTGCCGCCCCCGTCATCGCGCGCGCGGTGCGCGAGCAGGGCGTGCTCACCGTCGGCGTCGTCACCAAGCCGTTCGCCTTCGAGGGCGAGAAGCGGCTGCGCGTAGCCGAGCGCGGCATCGAGGAATTGCAGGCCTATGTCGACACCCTGATCATCATCCCCAACCAGAACCTGTTCCGCATCGCCAACGACCGCACCACCTTCGCCCAGGCCTTCGCCATGGCCGACGACGTGCTGCATTCCGGCGTGCGCGGCGTTACCGACCTGATCGTGATGCCGGGGCTGATCAATCTCGACTTCGCCGACATCAAGACGGTGATGGGCGAGATGGGCAAGGCGATGATGGGCACCGGCGAGAGCGAGGGCGAGGACCGCGCGCTCAAGGCCGCGGAAGCCGCCATCTCCAACCCGCTGCTTGACGACGTCTCCATGAAGGGCGCGCGCGGCGTGCTCATCAACATCACCGGCGGCCCGGACATGATGCTGTTCGAGGTCGACCAGGCGGCGAACCGCATCCGCGCCGAAGTCGATCCCGACGCCAACATCATCTTCGGCGGCACGATCCTGGAGAACATGGAAGGCCGGCTGCGCGTGTCGGTCGTCGCCACCGGCATCGAGTCCGAGGCGCTGTCCAAGCTGCCGCCCAATGTCGAGACGCTGCGCAACCGCATGAAGCCGGTGCCCGCGCCCCAGCGCACGCCCGAGCCGCCGCGCCCGGCGGCGACCGTGCAGGTGGGCCAGCACCAGGCGGCCGCCAATCCGGTGCGCGCCCAGGTGGAGACCATCCGGCAGGAGATGGATGCGCGCCTCGAAGCCCGCCCGGCGCCCGATCGCTTCGAACACGGGCCGCTCCAGTCGCAATCCGTTATGGCCGACGAGGAGGAGATCATCGGCCGCCGCGACGTGATCGGCGAGGACGACATCCCACCCATGCCGGTGTCGCTGCAACAGAAGGCGCAGATGGCGCCGATGCGGGCTGCGCCCGAACCCATGCCCGAGCCGGCCAAGCGCCGTTTCGGCCTGTTCGGTCCGCGCAAGGAAGCCAAGGCCGAACCGGCGCGCATCGAACCCGCGTCGCGCGCTTCGGCCGCGCGCGCCGCCGCCCAGCCTATGCAGTCCAAGCCCAGCGTGGAGTCCGGCCTGTTCCCGGAGCACGAGAAAGGCGACCAGTTCGAAATCCCCGCCTTCCTGCGCCGGCAGTCGAACTGAGATTTCGCCTCAAGCCTTGGAGAGGGCGGCAGCGAAACTGCCGTCCTTTCTTTTGCTTCGAGCAAGGCGCGTGCGGCGCGCATTATTATCCGCGTCTCCCGGCGCCACTCCGCGGCGCAGCGCCCGCATGTCCGCGACATGTGAGCCAGTGCGCAGCGCATTGCGATTTCCCGGCTGGCCGCCATGCTTGCGCCGCGCACGATGCTTCGGCGCGAACACAACATCTGGTGGCGCGTAGTCGCTCCACGCGTTCGTTTTCACGATTCCGCACCCCCTCCCCCTGCTCCCTCTCGTCCTTGAGGATCATGGTGTGGCGGGTGTTGGAAACCTAGAGCAAAATCCGGTCAGGTTGAAGCATAGCCGGCCTGCTTGAAGTAGCCTCGGCAGTGGATTGGTTTGCAGAGCGGGATGGCTTTTCCGATTTCGTCGATGATGTCGGGGATTGTGCGCTTTG
>JBOHKI010000047.1:0-24904 GCA_050728855.1 Rhizomicrobium sp.
CGCGGCCGGCCACCGAGCCTCTTGCCTCCCGCTCCCCGACCGCGACGGCCCCTAGGCACGAAAGGCGATTTCGACTAGAGGCGGTGGGCATGACGCATGGGATCGCTGCCGCATGATTTCGCCGCTCGCACAGTCGCTCGCGCTCGCCGCCTGGCGGGCCGGCGCGATCATCATGCGCCATTACGCGGCCGGCCATGTCGAGCAGCGGCGCAAGGACGATCATTCCCCGGTCACCGCCGCCGACGAGGACGCGGAGACATACATCCTGGGCGAGCTCGCCCATATCGCCCCGGGCGTGCCCGTCATCGCGGAGGAGGAAGCCGCCGCGGGCCGCGTGCAGCAGATCGGCCGGCGCTTCTTCCTCGTCGATCCGCTGGACGGCACCAAGGAGTTCATCAACCGCAACGGCGAATTCACCGTGAACATCGCCGAGATCGAAGACGGCGCCCCGGCGCGCGGCGTGGTCTATGCGCCGGCCAAGCAGCGGCTCTTCATCGGCGACGGCACGGCGGCCTGGGAGCTCGCCGCCGCCACGACCGCGGAACCGGACTTCGCGGCGGCCCGCGCCATCCATGTCCGCCGCGCCCCGGCGGACGGCATGACCGCCGTGGCCAGCCGCAGCCATCGCGACTCCAAGACCGACGAGTATCTCGCGGCGTACAAGATCAAGGACTTCGTCAGCGCCGGCTCGTCCTTGAAATTCTGCCTCGTCGCGGCAGGCGAGGCCGACATCTATCCCCGCCACGGCCGCACCATGGAATGGGACACCGCCGCCGGCCACGCCGTGCTGCTGGCCGCGGGCGGCACGATGACGACGCTGGACGGCAAGCCCTTCGCCTACGGCAAGACCGCCGACAAATTCGCCAACCCGTTCTTCGTGGCGCGGGGCGGCTGACCGGCGGGGCAGTCTGCGGCGCTCGTCTCTCATCTGCCTGATCCCGCTCACCAATCCCTCGACGGTTGTTTTTCCAGGGCGCCCTACCCCCCTCCCCCTCATGGGACGGGCGGCTATTCGAACCTCCAAAATGCACGGGGGGAGAGGTCTAACCCCCTGTTCCATCTGCCTCGCCAATCCCGCCTGCACCTCCTCACCCGTCAACCACGTCCCCGAACAGGTGTCGGCCATGTGTCCGAACAGCCTGGACCATGTCCCCGAACACGCGATTCAGGGGGGCTGCGAAGATATCGAACATAACATGAACTTTCAAGTGCCGGTCGCGGCTCCAGGCGAGCGCCGAGCGCCGTTGCCTTGCGACAAGGCAATCGGTCTGCCGATCGAAATTGCTGCGTGTGAGCGGAACAGCGGTGCCGGCAATCCGGCGATACGCGGCTGGACGTGCCTGCTACCGCTTCGGCTCGCCTTTGCGCGGGTGGTCGTCGCGCCACGTGTGGTAGCTCATCCACAGCCCCATGACGAGCAGCGGCGGGCAAATGAAATACAGCAACGCTTCAAGCGGCGTGAAGGGTGTCATGCGAACTCTCCCTTTGGAGCATTGTAGATCGCCAGGACATGGAAAAAAAGACCGATCAACAGGCCTGTGATTTTGAATGGCGTTTGGGAAATTTCCATCGATCACAAGCGGCTGAATGGCGGAAGCACCGATGACGGCATAGCCATAAGTGTTCAAGACCGAATTGCCCATCTTGTAACGAGCCGGGCGCGTGGCCTGCTTTGTTTCCGCCATGGCGGATGCTCCTCTCCAGAGCGCAATCCTCGACCATCCGGCATTGCGGAGCAAACGCATCACGCGCGAATTGTCGCCACGTGGAAATGTTCCGACAAACTTTTACCTACTGATCGTAATTGTGCCGGCTCGAATAGAACACCAGCGCCATCAGCCCGCCGCCGACGGCGAGGGTGAAGAGGGCGCCGAGCGCCATGAACAGCCAGCCCAGCGGCGAGACGGTGGTGGTGACGGCGTTCCAGGCGTGGACGGCATAGATCGCGGCGGCGATCAGGAGGCCCACCATCGCCGCGATCGCGAACCAGCCCCAGGGACCGAGACGGCGGGAAGGCGGCTGGGCGTTGTCGTTCATGGGGTGCTGATGCCGGAGGTGAATGGGCGACCATATACCCGCCCCTTGTGGGCGGGTCGAAAAAAATCCGAAGGATTTTTCGGGGCGGTGCTCGTGTCCGGTTCGACCCCCTCCCCGGAATTTGCCTCGCTGCGCGAGGCAAATTGCCGACCCGCCCACGAGGGGCGGGTTGAAGCCGGGGCCGTCCGCTACGTCACCTTTACCGTCAGCAGCGTGCCGTCGGAGCCGGTGACTTCGAGGGCGTCGCCCTTCTTGGGCGAGGTTCCGTCCTGCGTCATGGCGTTCCAGCGGCTGTCGTCGACGCGCACCGCGCCGCGCGCGCCCTGGAAATCGTCCAGCGCCACGACGTGGCGGCCGACATATTGGGCGCTGCGCTCGTTGAGGTTGGCGTGGCCGATGCGGTCGGCGCGCCCGAGGCTGGAGCGTTTCCACGCCACCGTCGCCGCCACCGCGATCACCGCGAACAGGAATACCGCCAGCCGCCCGTCCAGCGGCGGGATGAAGAATTTCAGCACGCCCACGAACACCGCGGCGATGCCGGGCCATAGCAGGTATTGCGTCGTCGAGGCGATCTCGACGGCGAGCAGGATCGCGCCGAACGCCCACCAGTGCCAGGCGGGCTGGTTGTTGAGGAAGCCGGTCAGATCCTGCATGGCGCTCACCTTTGGTTACGAACCCGCCCTCACGTGCCCGCCGGGCGGCCGGGGCCGACAGGGGGAACGGTGGTGCCGGCGGCGGCGCGCTGGGCAGCCGGAACGCTGATGCGCGGGCCGGTCTGTTCGGCGATGGCGTCGCGCGTCATCTCGGCGATGCCGGCGATGGAGCCGAGCAGCCCCGCCGATTCCATCGGCAGGATGACGAATTTCTGGTTGGGCCCGCTCGCCAGCTGCGCGAACGCGTCGATGTATTTCTGGCCGAGGAAGTAGTTCAGCGCGTTGACGTTGCCGGCCTCGATGGAGTCCGACACCATCTGCGTCGCCTTGGCTTCGGCGGCGGCGAGGCGTTCGCGGGCTTCGGCGTCGCGGAACGCGGCCTCCTTGCGGCCCTCGGCCTGCAGGATGGCGGATTGCTTGGCGCCTTCCGCGCGCAGGATCGCGCCCTGCTTCTCGCCGTCGGCTTGCGTGACCTCGGCGCGGCGGTAGCGCTCGGCCTTCATCTGCCGCGCCATGGCTTCGGTGATGTCCACCGGCGGCGACAGGTCCTTGATCTCGATGCGGGTGACCTTCACGCCCCACGGCCCGGTCGCCGCGTCGACCACGGCGAGCAGGCGCTGGTTGATCTCGTCGCGCTTGGACAGCACCTCGTCCAGATCGAGCGCGCCGATCACGGTGCGGGCGTTGGTGAGGCAGAGATTGGTGATCGCGGCCTGGAGGTTGGCGACCTCGTAGGCGGCCTTGGCGGTATCCACCACCTGGTAGAAGGCGATGGCGTCGGACGTGACGGTGGCGTTGTCGCGCGTGATCACCACCTGGCTGGGGATCGGCAGCACTTCTTCCATCACCGAAAGCTTGCGCCCGATGCGGTCGACATAGGGCACGATCAGGGCGAGGCCGGGCTTGAGCACGCGCGTGAAGCGCCCGAAGCGCTCCACCGTCCATTCGCGGCCCTGCGGCACCGCCTTGACGCCGGCGAAGATCGTGATGAGCGCGAGGAACGCGACGGCGAAGACGAAAAGCGTGACGGCGTCCATGGACCCTCCCAGCCACCGCCCGATTCGGCGGTGTTGCGGCACTCTGCCCAAAAAATAGGGCGCCGGTCACGCTTGACCAGTCTTGACGCGACGATTTCCCCGCCTAGTGGGCGTGTTGGAACCAGTGTGTCATGGCCCGCGACTGCGGGCCATCCAGCTGACATCCGGGGCAAATCCCGCAACGCGCACCGGTGCGATGCGCCCCGGCCTGGCACAGAACCGACCTGGATGGCCCGCAGTCGCGGGCCATGACACGGGGTCCTGTGTGAGGTCCAGCCCCGGTGTCTCGCAAAACTTTCATTCGTTTTGGAACTTTATTGCGTGCACTGGGACCACACGTTCGCCACAATCGATTCGCAGCCTCATGCCCTTCAGGAGACTCGTCATGATGCTTCAGCGCCTTCTGCCCGCCCTCGCCCTGACGCTGTGCTGCTTCGCCGTGCCCGCGATGGGCCAGGACAATCCACCGCCGCCGCCGCCCAGCGACCTGCCGCCGGTGCAGGACGCGCCGCCGCCTCCGCCGCCCTCCGGCGAGGACCAGACCTTCAGCCAGAACGAGGTGGTGCAGGCCGCGTCCGACTTCTTCGGCACCACCACCGAAGCCGTGGCCAAGGCGGTGCAGAAAGTGTTCTCCGACGAGGGCCTGCCGGACGCCTACATCAAGGGCGACGAGGGCTCGGGCGCGGTGGTGGTGGGCCTGCGCTACGGCTCGGGCTGGCTGATCCGCAAAGGCTATCCGCCGCTCAAGGTCTATTGGCAGGGGCCGACGGTCGGCTTCGATCTGGGCGGCAACGCATCCAAATTCTTCGCGCTGATCTACAATCTGCGCGACGAGGACCGCCTGTTCCAGAAATTCCCCGGCGTCGAAGGCAGCTACTATTTCATCGCCGGCATCGGCATCAACTACATGCGCGCCAGCCACATCACCATCGCCCCGATGCGCACCGGCGTGGGCTTGAGGGCCGGCATCAGCGCCGGCTACCTCACCTTCACCCGCGAAGAGACGATCAATCCGTTTTAGCGTGGCCGGCGTCGAAGATGGTGTCGAAGAAGAAGCCGGAGATGCTGGTGCGGCCGCAATCGCCGGCGGCGCGCGCCACGGGATTGATGCAGTGGAACGTGCCGCCGCGCATCACCACCAGCCGGTTGGGAACGGGACGGATGAAGCGCCCGGCGCTGTGGCTCGCATCGTCCGCCACCAGGAGCTCGCCGCCCCATGACGCGCCCCACGCCGGATGCATGTAGTAGATGTAGGCGCCGAGCCAGCCGGTGTCGCTGTGCCACTCCAGGCCCTGGCCACGGCGATAGACCCAGGCCGACTGGCTGAAGCCGGTCCACTTCGCGATCGCGACCGGCGCCGCTCCCGTCATCAGCGCGAACAGCTTTTCGGTGAACGCGCGCAGCGCCGGCGGACAATGCGAACCTTCGATCGTGGCGTCGTCGAGCGCGGGGTTTGTGCCGCCCATGAGCCGGTAGACGCGGTTCCAGTCGCGCGCGCCGGACGCGCTGTCCTGCCGGAAGCCATCCCACAGCGCGCGGTGCTCGGCCTCGGTCAGAAACCCGTCGATGACGCCACAGGGCGCGGTCATGCCGTCCTCCCGCCGCGCGCCGGTGTTTCGGGCGCCGCCCGTCAGGCCGTCTTCTCTTCCAGCGCGGTTCCCCCGCCGCCCACCGGCGGCAGGTAGAGCAGCAGCGCCGCGGCGACATAGGTGGAGGAGAACGTGCCGACCACGATGCCGAACAGGATGGCGGCCGAGAAATCGAACAGCGCCGCGCCGCCATAGATGAAGAGCGGGATGATCGAGAGCGCCGTCGCCACCGACACCAGCGTGGTCCGCGTGGCGATGTGGTTGGTGGAGAGGTTGATCAGGTCCGGCAGGCTCATGCGCTTGTACTTGCGCCGGTTCTCGCGGATGCGGTCGAACACCACCACCGTGTCGTTGATCGAATAGCCCGCGAGCAGCAGCAGCGCCGCCACCGATTTCAGCGAGAAATCCAGATGCAGCACGGAATACATGCCCGCGGTGACGAGCACGTCGTGGCCCGTCGCGATCAGCGCGCCGACACCGTATTGCCACTCGAAGCGCACCGCCACGTAGCCCGCGATGCAGATGATGGCCAGGATCGTCGCCCAGACGCCGGCGCTGAACAGCTCCTGGCTGACCTTGGGGCCCACGACCTGGACGCTGCGGATCTTGTAGGCCGCCCCGAGCTTGGCCTTGATGGCTTCGGCCTGCGCCTGGCCGGACAGCCTGGCGTTGGGCTGCACGCGGATCTCCACGCAGGACGATGCCGGGTGATCGCACTCCCCGCCGGAGAAATTCTGCACCGTGAGATCGCCGTAGTTGAGCGTGCCGACGGTGGTGCGAATCTCCTGCGTGCGCGAACTGTCCATCGTCCACGGCGCCTTGGCCTCGATCATCGCGCCGCCGGTGAAATCGATGCCGAGGTTGAAGCCCTGCCAGGCGATCGAGACGATGGCGATCAAGAGCAGGAGCCCGTCGACCGCGAAGGCGTAGTAGCGCAGGCCGACGAAGTCGACATTCGTGGTCTCGGGAATGAAGCGCAGGAACGGCATGGCGGGCTCTCGCGAGGGCCCGGACACATAGCGGGTGGCGCGCGACGCGGCAAGGACGCCGTCGCGCGGACCCTTGCTTCCCAATTTGGGAAGTGGCAAGATGCGCCATGAGGATCGTCGCGCGCAGCACGCTGGCCGCGTACTGGAAGCGGCATCCCGAAACCCAGGCTGCGCTTGGGCACTGGCACAATATCGCGAAAGCGGCGCAATGGACGTCGATGGCCGACGTCCAGCGGACCTTTCCGAAAGCAAAGGCGCTGAACGCGGAGCGGGCGCGCTTCGAAATTCATGGTGGAGACTACAGGCTGATAGCGGCATTCGATTTCCGGCGACGCGCCATCTTCGTGAAGTTCATCGGCACGCACGCCGAATACGACCGGATCGACGCCCTAACCGTCTCGCGGTACTGAGGAACGTCATGGACCTGCATCCCATTCGCACTGAAAAGGACCACACCGCGGCGCTACGGGAGATCGACCGGCTTTGGGGCGCCAAGCCGAGCACGCCGGACGGCGAGCGTCTCGACATCCTGCTGACGCTCGTGGACGCTTTTGAGGAGCGCCATTGGCCGGTCGCAGCCTCCGATCCCGTCGACGCCATCCGATTTCGCATGGAACAGGCGGGACATACGCAAGCCGATCTTGCCAAGCTTCTCGGTTCGCAATCGCGGGCATCGGAAATCCTCAAGCGCAAGCGCCTGCTGAATTTGCCGATGATCTGGAAGCTTCACGAGACCTGGGGCATTCCGGCCGAAATCCTCATCCGCCCTTACGCCACCGTGGCCGCCTGACTACTTTCCCGTCTTCACCAGCACCGGCACGGCGCAGATGTCGAGGTTGGCGAGCGGCGGGCGGTGGTAGAATTCGGGGGCGGGGTGGCGGCGCTTGTCCTTGATCCCGGCGAAGGACGGGCTTTCGGTGCGCAGGACCCGGTAGGCGGGGCGCCCGGCTTGCGGCATGTCGGACGCCAGCCGCATGCGCAAGATCGGATCGCGCCTGGAGACATCCTGGATCACGCCGGACTCCACGTCCGGATCGCCGCGCTCGAGCTTCTGGAGATACTGCATCCCCGACAGCACGCGGCCGAAGGCGGTGAGGTTGCGGTCGAGCCGGCGCGGCGCCTCGCCGATGACGATGTAGAATTCGGTGGTGGCGCTGTCGTCGTCATTGTTGCGGGCAAACGCGAAGGTGCCGGGGCAGTGGATGATCCACATCCGCTTGTCCGCCGGATCGCGCCCGACCGGGAAGCCGTCGACATGGCCCACCTCGGGCGCGAAGAGATCGGGATTGCCCAGCGGCGTGAACGTGACGTCGTCGCCGAACGGGCGGTCGAACTCCGCCTTGAGCTTGGGCCATTGCTTGTCGCGCGCCGCGTCCTTCTTCGTCGTGTCCTTCGTGGAGGCGGTGTCCTCGCCGATGCCGCCCTGGGCCACGAAGCCGTCGATGACGCGGTAGAACGTCTGGCCGTCGTAGAAATGGGCGCGGATCAGCTTCTTCAACCGGGCGACATGTTGGGGCGCGAAGGCCGGCGCCAGTTCGACGGCGACCTGGCCGTATTTCGTGTCGATCAGGACGAGGTTGTCGGGATCGACGCTGCGGAAGGCCTCCGCCGGCGGACCGGGCGGCGCGCCGGCCGCCGCCACCGGCCCTGCGGCAATCGCGCAGGCGAGGGCCAGGATTTGCAATGGCTTCACGATTGTCCTCCCGCGGTGTTTGACAATAAATCACTCCATGTCCGAAACGATCGACATTGTCGACAACGACCCGGCGTTCGATCCCGGCGCCGCCTCCGACGCGGCGCTGCCCACGCTGCTGGCGGTGATGTTCATCAACCTGCTCGGCTTCGGCATCGTGGTGCCACTTCTGCCGTTTTACGGCAAATCCTTCGCCGCACCCCCCTGGCAGATCGCGCTGGTGTTCTCCGCCTACGCCATCGGCGCCTTCTTCGGTGAGCCGTTCTGGGGGCGGCTGTCGGACCGCGTCGGCCGCAAGCCCCTCCTCATCAGCACGGTGAGCGGCAACTGCCTGTGCTATCTCGCCATGGCCTTCGCGCCCAACGTCTATTTCGCCTTCTTCGCCCGCATCCTGGGCGGGCTGATGAGCGGCAACGGCTCGGTGATCCAGGGCTACATCGCCGATGTGACGCCGCCCGAGGAACGCTCCGGCAAGATGTCGCTGCTGGGCGCGGCGTTCAATGTCGGCTTCATCGTGGGACCGGCGCTGGGCGGACTGCTCGCCCATCCCGCCGCCGGCCACGCCGGCTTCCGCATTCCGCTCTTCATCTGCGCCAGCCTGTCGGCGATCTGCGTGCTCGGCCTCGCCCTGTTCGTGAAGGAGAGCCGCGTCCATATCGACCGCTTCAGCCACCAGCCGAGCCGCTGGGCCGTGGTCGGCCACGCCTTCACCCATCCCGCCATCGCGCGGCTGATGCTGGTGACGTTCCTCGCCGGCTGCGCCTTCACCGGCATCGAATCCATCTTCGGTTTGTGGACGCAGGCGCGCTTCGCCTGGGGACCGTTCCAGGTGGGCAGCGCCTTCGCGGTGGTCGGCGTGGTGGCGGCGATCTGCCAGATCTGGCTGACCGGGCGGCTGTCGAAACGCTACGGCGAGGCGCGCATGCTGGCGCTGGGCATGGGGATCACCGCGCTCTTCACCGCGCTCCAGCCCATCTCGCTGGGCGCCATCACCATCGTGACCTATCTGGCCTTCACCGCCTTCGGCCAGTCTGTGGCGTGGCCCAACGTCTCGGCCCTGATCTCGCGCAATGTCGATATCGACCATCAGGGCCAGTATCTCGGACTCAACAACGCCATGGGGGCGGCATCGCGCGTCGTCGGCCCGTCCTGCGCCGGCTTCCTGTTCTCCACCGTGGGCGTCAACGCGCCGTTCTATTTCGCGGGCCTGATCGTGATCCCGGCGATCTTCTTCGCCCTCGCCGCGCGACGCCGCTCGCGCCCGGCCGCGGCCTGAGCGCGCTAGCGGGGATCTCCACCGTTGCGCCGCGGACGACGCCGCGCGCGGCTGGCATTGCAACGGCGGCATGAACTGCCATCATTGCGCGCGGCCGCGCCATTCCCACATCAGTGCGGGTCAGCATGAGGGGCGGGATCGTCATGGATGAAGCACTGCCGGAGGCGGATGCGCCGCGCGGGTTCTGGTCGATCTGGCCGTTCCGGCTGGTGCTCTTCTTCGTCGTGCTGAGCGTGACCTATCTCGGCCTGCCGGGGATCGCCACGATCTTCAAGGCGCGGCTCGCGGCTTACGACAAGAACCTCGTGGCGCTCGTCCTCTTCGCCGGATCGGCCGCGCTTTCCATCGCCGCCTACCGCCTGCTGGTGCGGCTGACGGAAAAGCGCAAAGCCTCCGAACTCGCATTCGCCGGCGCGATCCCGCAATTCCTGCTCGGGTCGCTCCTGGGCGCGGGGCTGTTCTGCATCGTCTATGCCGTCTACTTCGCCGAAGGCATCGCGCGCTACAAAGGGCTGGGCTCGACGCAAGGCCTCGGCGTCGCGCTCGGCATCGGCATCGCCTCGGGCGTGTGCGAGGAGTTGGTCGTGCGCGGCGGCGTCTTTCGCATCCTCGAACAAGGCACCGGCACATTCATCGCGCTCGTGGTCTCCTCCGCCCTGTTCGGCCTGCTGCATATCGCCAATCCCGGCGCCACGCTCCTGAGCAGCGCCGCCATCATGCTCGAGGCGGGGATCCTGCTGGCGGCGGCCTATGCGCTGACGCGCTCGCTGTGGCTCGCCATCGGATTGCACTTTGCGTGGAACTTCACCGAGGGCGGGATTTTCGGCGCCCAGGTCTCCGGCGGGAAGATGACGGGGCTGCTCGACATCCCGCTCAGCGGATCGCCGCTGATGACCGGCGGATCGTTCGGCCCCGAAGCCTCGATCCCCGCGATCGTCGTCTGCACGACGGCAGGCCTGATCCTGCTGGCTCTGGCCATCCGCAAGGGCGAATGGAAGCCGCTACAATTCCGCCCGCGGACGCGCTAAAAGCGCGCATGCCCGACGCCATCCGCCCCATCACGCTCGACGAAATCCGCGCCGCGCGCGCGCGCATCGCCAGCACCATCCAGCGCACGCCGCTGGTGAAGCTGCAGCTGGGCGCGCAATATCCCGACATCCGGCTGAAGCTGGAGAACCTGCAGCCCATCAATGCCTACAAGCTGCGCGGCGCGGCCAACGCGGTGGCGATGCTCACCGATGCCGAGCGCAAACGCGGGGTGTGGACCATCAGCGCGGGCAATGCCGGCCAGGGCGTGGCCTATGCGGCGCGCGCGGCCGGCGTGCCCGCCACCGTCGTCGCCATCGAGACCGCGCCCACCGCCAAGCTCGAGCGCATGAAGGCGCTGGGCGCGCGCCTCGTCACGGTGCCCTACGCGCGCGCCTGGGCGGCGCTGGAGGAACGTTCGTTTCCGGGCGTGGATGGCACCTTCATCCATCCCTTCGACGACGACAATTTCATCGCCGGACACGCCACCATGGGGCTGGAGATCCTCGAGGACGCGCCGGACACGCGCACGGTCATCGCCGGCGTCGGCGGCGGCGGGCTGGTCGTCGCGGTTGCCAGCGCGATGAAGGCCTTGAAGCCGGACGTGAAAGTCTATGGCGCCGAACCGGACACCGCCGCGCCCGCCGCCGCGTCGTTCAAGGCCGGCGCGCCGCAAAAATATGACTCCTGGCAGGCGTCGTTCGTGGACGGGGCCGGCGGGCAGAGCATGTTTCCCCGCATGTGGGACCGCATGAAGGACATCGTCGACGGCTCCATCGTGGTGAGCCTCGACGAGACCAGGGCCGCGATGAAGCTGATGGCCGAGAAGGCCCGCGTGATCGCCGAAGGCGCAGGCGCCTTGCCGCTCGCCGCCGCGCTCACCGGCAAGGCCGGACGCGACGGCCCCATCGTCTGCGTGGTCTCCGGCGGCAACATCGATCTGGCGAAGTTCTGCGAACTGGTGTCGGGATAGTTCTTGAAATGAGAGGCGCTCCCCCTTTTGTGTCATGGCCCGCGAATGCGGGCCATCCAGGTCACACACGCACCATCGTGCAGAACCGAACTGGGTGGCCCGCATTCGCGGGCCGTGACACGCGGTGTTGAAGCCCGACGCGTCTTTGCCCGCGGAACCGCGTCGGCTCCACCCCCTCTCTCGCGCCTTCTTCGACCGCGATGCCGATACGGTCGCGCGCGCGCTGATCGGCACGGTGCTGACGGTGGGCGGCGTGGGCGGGATCGTGGTGGAGACCGAGGCCTACGATCCCACCGACCCGGCGGCGCATTCCTATGGCGGCAAGATCACAAAGCGCAACGCGGTGATGTTCGAAGGTCCGGGCCGCGCCTATGTCTATCGCTCCTACGGCATCCACTGGTGTCTCAACTTCGTCTGCGCCAGGGGCAATGCGGTGCTCATCCGCGCGCTGGAACCGCGCCACGGAATCGCTGTGATGATGAAGCGCCGGCATACGAAGGAGGAGCGCCTGCTGTGCTCCGGCCCGGGCCGGTTGTGCGAGGCGCTGGGCGTTACCATCGCAGTCTACGGCGCCTCGCTCTTTGCCCCGCCCTTCGCGCTCTATCGCGCGCCGCACGCGCTCGACGTCAGCATCGGCACCCGCATCGGCCTCACCAAGGCGGCGGAGCGCCCGCGCCGCTACGGTGCGAAAGGCTCGAAATTCGTGAGCCGGCGGTTTCCGGACGCCTGACGGCACAGGCGCGGTCTTCAACAGAGATCGCGTTTGGTTCAGCGTTGAGCGGTGAAAATTTGCACTGTCCACGAAGTCCAGTTCGACTGCTAGTGGTCGTCAGGCAATTCACCAGCATCCTTCATTTCCTTGATTGCCAGACGCTCAATGAACGCACGAGATGATGGGAAAACAAAATACAAAAGCGTAAGTCTCACTCTTTTGATTGATAACGCGTATACTCCAATAGCAACGAGATACACCCACTCTGGCAGGCGAAAGCCGTAAATTAGGATGCATGCGATTAGAAGCGTCGTGGCAATCCCAACTCGTGAAGTGTGCGCCCTGCCAACCGTAGCTCGCCGCAACGAGTCTCCCTGCGCTCCGGCGGAGCTTCGGGAGACACCCTACGCCGAATGATAAAGAGTGGCCTGCCACCCGAAGCCGCGCAGCGGCGTAGGGTGGCGCTCCCACGGGGAATCGAACCCCGGTTTCAGCCTTGAGAGGGCCGCGTCCTAACCGCTAGACGATGGGAGCCAACGGGACGGGGCTTATAAACTCCGGACGGCCCGGGGGGCAAGCGAACGCGGCGAGGTTCACGATGCCCCCATTCGCGGCCGCCAGCAGCCAGACAAACCCGTCATCCGTCACGGTTTGGCGGTCGCGAACGGAGAGTTCGGCCGCGCCACCGGGGTGGGAGT
The DNA here is from genome assembly GCA_050728855.1 of Rhizomicrobium sp. Lineage (GTDB taxonomy): Bacteria > Pseudomonadota > Alphaproteobacteria > Micropepsales > Micropepsaceae > Rhizomicrobium. The sequence continues at coordinate 12,684 of JBOHKI010000047.1, forward strand.
GGTAGCAGCCGAGGATCTCGCGCCCCGTGCCGCGCAGCGCGCGCAGGAGCGCGATGTGGGCGGCGGGGTCGATCTCGAAGCGGTCGGGCTCCGCGGCCAGGTTGGGTGTGGGATGCAGCACGGTGGCGCGCAGCGTATCGTCCGCCTCGCGCACGCCCTCGATCAGGCCGCAGCATTCGCGCGGCGCCGCGGCCAAGGCCTCATGCGCGATCCGCTCGCGCAAAGCGCGCGGCAGATGCAGCGCGGCTACCGCTCCGGCCATGGTCAGGGACGGATGCGCACGACGAGCTTGCCGGTATCGGTGTCGAAGATGTCGACCTCGCCGCCGGCCGGGGTCTGCAGCACCACCACCATGCGGTTGGAGGTGGTGGGCGTGACCTGGACGATCTTGGCCCCGGCGGGGAGCACGAAATCCGGCGCCTGGGCGGACGCGTCCGCGCCGTGGCCGCTCAGCCGGGCGATGAAGCCCCAGACCAGCGCGGTGAAGGCCAGCACGATCAGCACGCCGAGGATGATGACGATGGCCCTCACCACCTTGTAGTTTGGCGCCGCCACCGGATCCGAATGGGCATTGGGATCGTCGTTGGCGGGCATCGGACTGGTCGGCGTGGACAAGGCGAATTCCTCCGTAGACGGACAATTGCGCGCGACCGTGGCGGACACGGCCGCCGGCCAGCGGCTGGACCGCTTCCTCGCGGCCGCCCTGCCCTTGCTGTCGCGCTCCCGGCTTCAGGGCCTGATCGCGCAAGGGGCCGTCACGCGCGGGGCGGGGACCATAAAAGACCCCAATACCAGGGTCAAACCCGGGGAGACCTACGACGTTGCCGTGCCCGAGGCGGTGGCGGCCGCGCCCCGGGGCCAGGACATCCCGCTCGACATCGTCTTCGAGGACGACGACCTCATCGTCATCGACAAGCCGGCCGGCCTCGTCGTCCATCCCGCCGCGGGCAATCCGGACGGCACGCTGGTCAATGCGCTGATCGCCCATTGCGGCCAGTCGAAACTGGGGCCGCTTGCCGGCATCGGCGGCGAGATGCGCCCCGGCATCGTCCACCGCCTCGACAAGGACACGTCGGGGCTTCTCGTCGCCGCCAAGACCGAGCGCGCGATGCGCAGCCTGGGCAAGCAGTTCGCCGCGCATGCCATCGAGCGCGCCTACCACGCCGTGGTCTGGGGTGCGCCGCGGGCGGGCGAAGGCCGCGTCGAAGGCCAGATCGGGCGCAATCCGTTCGACCGCAAGCGCATGGCGGTGCTGCGCGGCGGCGGCAAGGAAGCGCGCACGCGCTACAAGGTGATCGAGCGCTTCGGCGCGCGGCCCTTCGCCAGCCTCGTCGAATGCCGGCTGGAGACCGGCCGCACGCATCAGATTCGCGTGCACCTGAGCCATCTGGGCCATCCTTTGATCGGCGATCCCGCCTATGGCCGGGCCCGCGCCACCCCGCGCCCCAAGACGGAGGCCGAGGCGGCGGCCTATGCGGCGGCGGCCGGGTTCCCCCGCCAGGCTCTGCATGCCTGGCTCCTGGGCTTCCACCATCCCACCACCCAGAAGACCATGCGCTTCGAAAGGGCTTGGCCGGAGGATTTTGCCAGCCTCGTTAAGGCTTTACGCGGCTTGAACGGAACATAAGCAGGACTACATATGTGATGCGCTTTGCCGCCCGCCCGTTCACCGGAAGGGCGGCCTGAGCGTTAGATAGGGTGGCCGTCCAGAGCTTGGGTGCGGCCAAAGGGGTCACAGATGAGCAGCCGCGGACTGCCCGCCCTCCAGGGCGAAGGCGGATTATCCAAATACCTCACCGAGATCCGGAAGTTTCCGCTTCTGGAGCCGGAGGAGGAGTACATGTTCGCCAAGCGCTGGCGCGAGCATGAGGATCCCGAAGCCGCGCGGCGCCTGGTGACGTCGCATCTGCGCCTCGTCGCCAAGATCGCCATGGGCTATCGCGGCTACGGCCTGCCGGTGTCGGAGATCGTGGCCGAAGGCAATGTCGGGCTCATGCAGGCGGTCAAGCGCTTCGAGCCGGACAAGGGGTTCCGCCTGGCGACCTACGCCATGTGGTGGATCCGCGCCTCCATCCAGGAATACATCCTGCGCTCGTGGAGCCTCGTGAAGATGGGCACCACGGCGGCGCAGAAGAAGCTGTTCTTCAATCTCAGGAAGGCCAAGACCAAGATCAACGCGATCGAGGAAGGCGATCTCACGCCCGAGCATCTGAAGGAGATCGCCCGCCAGCTCGCGGTGCCCGAGCAGGAAGTCACCAACATGAACCGGCGGCTGACGGCGCCGGATTCCTCGCTCAACGCGCCGCTGCGCTCCGACAGCGAAAGCGAATGGCAGGACTGGCTGGCCGACGACAAGCTCGACCAGGAAAGCGAACTCGCCCAGCGCGAGGAGAAGGGCGAGCGCCACGAACTGCTCACCGAAGCGCTCGGCGAGCTGAGCGAGCGCGAGCGCGACATCCTCCAGGCCCGCCGCCTCCAGGACGAGCCGGCCACGCTGGAAGACCTGTCGCAGAAATACGGCGTCTCGCGCGAACGCGTCCGCCAGATCGAGGTCCGGGCCTTCGAAAAGCTCCAGACCGCGATGAAGAAGGCGCTGGGCGACAAGCGCGCGCAGATCGCCACCCAGCCGGCGCTGTAATCCGATCTCCCCCTTGCGGGGAGGCCGGGCTGGCTGCACATCAGGCATGCGCCATTGCCTGTTTTCACGCTCCCGCCACGCGCTATGACTCTGCGTCTCACGACGGAGGCAGGCGCATGAACCTCAAGCTCTGGCAGGTCGATGCGTTCGCGGCGCGGGTGATGGAGGGCAATCCGGCGGCGATCGTGCCGTTCGACGAATTCCCGCATCCCGCGCTGATGCAGAAGATCGCAAACGAGAACAATCTCGCCGAGACCGCCTATCTCGTGCGCCGCGCGCCCGGCCGCTACGACCTGCGCTGGTTCACGCCCGGGAGCGAGGTCGATCTCTGCGGCCATGCCACGCTGGCCAGCGCCTGGCTCATCTTCGCGGAGCTGGAGCCCGCGCTGCAGCACGTCGCCTTCGAGACGCGGGCGGGCACGTTGACGGTGGATCGCGGGCGCGACGGCAATCACATCATGTCGATGCCGTCCGATCCGCTTGCGCCGCTGGAAGACGAGCCCCGGATCGCCAAGGCCATCGGCGAGGCGTTCGGCACGACGCCGCCGAGCCACGTCTTCAAAAGCCGATACGCCGTGGCGGTGTGGGACGATGCGGCCGACATCCGCGCCATCAAGGATTGCGGCGGCATCGCCGAAGTGCTGCGCCCGCTGGATATCTGGGGCTGCGTCGTCACCGCGCCGGGCGGCCCGGGCGACTATGCCGCTTACGATTTCGTCTCGCGCTTCTTCGCTCCCGACAAAGGCGTTCCCGAAGACCCGGTGACGGGCTCGGCGCATTGCGCGCTCGCGACCTACTGGTCCAGGCGCCTGGGCAAGACCACACTGAAAGCCCGCCAGATCAGCCCCCGCGGCGGCGACCTCACCTGCACACAGGAGGGCAACCGCACGATCCTCTCCGGCCCCTGCGCGCTCTACATGCGCGGCGAGATTTTCGTCTAGGGCCTCGACGGCACGCTCAGTCCTTGCCGTCCCAGCCATATTTGAGGATCAGCGACAGCGTCCACGGCTCCTCGCCCTTCAGCGAGCGGACGTCGTCGAGCTGCCAGCCCTTGCCGCTCTTCTCGAAGTAGAAGTGGATTTCCTCATCCCGGTCGATGTTGTGGAAGGTGGCGAAAACGATCTCACGGTCCTTCGCGCCTTCAACCGGCACGGCTTTGACCGAGACCTTGCTGATCTTCCAATCCTGCCCGTTCGTCCAATAGTCGAAATCCAGCCGGCCCACTTCGCCGCCCGCATCCTTCTTCTCGAGATCGAAACACGATTTCAGCCGTGGCGTGAGGGTGGACGCATCGTCGGGGACTTCCTTGTTCGCCGCGAGCAGCTGATAGCCGTGCTTCACATAGGCGACGGGATCGGCGATCGGCTGCGCCAGCGCGGGCGTTGCCAGCATCGCGATCGCCACAAGCACAATGTGCCGCATGTTTCCCCCCGGATTCGCTCGCTGCCGGATACTGCACGATTGACGCCGCGGGCACGACTCCCCTAGAAAGGTCGCGGGCCACGCCGCCCCAACGCGGCGCGAACATTCTGGAAGGAATGTCTGATGACCGGTATCAAGCCGGCCGTGCGCCCTGCACGGCCTTTTTTTTCGTCCGGACCTTGCGCCAAGCGGCCGGGTTGGACGCCGGAAGCGCTTTCGGGCGCGCTGCTCGGGCGCTCGCACCGCTCCAAGCCCGGCAAAGCCAAGCTCAAGGAAGCCATCGACCGCACCCGCGCGATCCTGGGCGTGCCCGCGGATTACCGCGTCGGCATCGTGCCGGCGTCTGACACGGGCGCGATGGAGATGGCGATGTGGTCGCTGCTGGGTCCGCTGGAGGTGGACTGCTTCGCCTGGGAAAGCTTCGGCGAGGACTGGGTGACGGACACCGTCAAGCAGTTGAAGCTGAAGGCCAGCGTGCACAAGGCGGCCTATGGCGAATTGCCGAAGCTCCAGAGCGCGAAGAATCGCGACGCGATCTTCACCTGGAACGGCACCACCTCCGGCGTGCGCGTGCCCAATGCGGACTGGATCGCGGACGACCGCGAGGGCGTGATGATCTGCGACGCCACCAGCGCTGCCTTCGCCATGGACCTGCCGTGGGGCAAGCTCGATGCCGTCACCTTCTCCTGGCAGAAGGTGCTGGGCGGCGAGGCGGCGCACGGCATGCTGGTGCTGTCGCCCAACGCGGTGAAGCGGCTGGAGGCGTACAGCCCGCATTGGCCGCTGCCCAAGATCTTCCGGCTGACCAAGGGCGGCAAGCTCAATGAAGCGATCTTCGAAGGCGAGACCATCAACACGCCTTCGATGCTGGCGCTGGAAGACTATCTCGACACGCTGAAATGGGCCGAAAGCATCGGCGGATTGAAAGCGCTGATCGGCCGCGTCCACGCCAATTCCGGCGCGCTGGCGCGCCGGGTGAAGGAGACCGCATGGATCGATTTCCTCGCGGAAGGCGAGAGCTACCGCTCGCCCACCAGCGTGTGCCTGAAGATCGTCGACCCTGCGTTCACGTCGCTCGATGAAGAAGCGCAGCACGGCATGGTGAAAAAGCTCACCGGCCTGCTGGAGAAGGACGGCGTGGCGCTCGACACCGCGGCCCACAGGAACGCCCCGCCGGGCCTGCGAATCTGGTGCGGCGCCACGGTGGAGCGCGCCGACATCGAGGCGCTGGGCCCCTGGCTCGACTGGGCGTGGAACGAGGTCAAAGGCTGATACCCGAAACGATGCCAAATGCGATGCCCGCATTCACGCCGGAAAATCCGCTCGAGGAGGCGCTGGTCGCCATGGCGGCCGATCCCGCCACCGGCACCGCGTTCGACGCGCTGCTCCTCGATTCGCCGCTCTATGTCATCGGCGACAGCAAGAACGCGGGCGGCGAAACCGTGGCCGTGCAGGACGGCGCGCAGGTGCAGCTGATCGCCGTGCGGCGCGGCGAGGAGCAGTTCATTCCCGCGTTCACCTCACCGGCACGCCTCGCCGTATTCTTCGAGAACGCCACCAAATCCGCGCAGATCCGGCACTATCTGAGCATGACCGGCCGCGCCTTGTTCAAGATGGCCGGCGGCGCGCACTTCCTGCTCAACCCGGGCTTTCCCTACGGCCTACGCATGCCGGCCGAGACGATCGCCAAGCTCCTGCAAAACAACCCGTGAGTCCCGACATGACCGCTCCGCGCGTTCTCATCGCCGACAAGCTCTCGCCCGCCGCCGTCGCCATCTTCAAGGAGCGCGGCGTCGAGGCCGACGTGAAGACAGGCCTCTCCAAGGAAGAACTGATCGCCATCGCCGGTCAGTATGACGGCATCGCCATCCGCTCGGCGACGAAGATCACGGCGGAGGTGCTGAAGGCGGCAACGAAGCTGAAGGTCGTGGGCCGCGCCGGCATCGGCGTCGACAACGTCGACATCCCCGCCGCCACCGCGGCCGGCGTCATCGTGATGAACACGCCCTTCGGCAATTCCATCACCACGGCGGAGCATGCCATCGCGCTGATGATGGCGCTGGCCCGCGAGCTTCCCGCCGCCAACGCCTCCACCCATGCCGGCAAATGGGAGAAGAACCGCTTCATGGGATCGGAGCTCTACGGCAAGACGCTGGGCCTGATCGGCGCGGGCAATATCGGCTCCATCGTCGCCGACCGCGCCAAGGGCCTGAAGATGAAGGTCATCGCCTTCGATCCCTATCTCTCCCCCGAACGCGCCGCCGATCTGGGCATCGAGAAGGTGGAGTTGAACGAGCTGCTTCCGCGCGCCGATTTCATCACCCTGCACACCCCGCTCACCAACGAAACGCGCAACATCATCTCGGCCGACGCCATCAACCGGATGAAGAAGGGCGCGCGCCTGATCAACTGCGCCCGCGGCGGATTGGTGGACGAAGCGGCGCTGAAGGCGGCGCTGGATTCCGGCCATCTCGCCGGCGCGGCGCTGGACGTGTTCGAGGAGGAACCCGCCAAGGCCAATGTCCTGTTCGGCAACGACAAGGTCGTGGCCACGCCGCATCTGGGCGCCTCCACGGCGGAGGCACAGGAGAACGTGGCGCTGCAGGTGGCCGAGCAGATCTCGGACTACCTGCTCACCGGCGCCATCACCAACGCGCTCAACATGCCCTCGATCAGCGCGCAGGAAGCACAGAAGGTGAAGCCGTGGATCGCGCTGGCCGAGAAGCTGGGCCTGTTCGCGGGCCAGGTGATCGACACCTCGATCCAGTCCGTCGAGATCCTCTACGAAGGCACCGCCGCCGAGCTGAACCTGCGCGCGCTGACGCAGGCCGCGCTCGCGGGCCTCCTGCGTCCCGCGCTCAGTCACGTCAACATGGTCAACGCCCCCATCATCGCCAAGGAGCGCGGCATCAAGGTGAGCGAGACGCGCCGCCCGCGGCAGGGCGTCTATGACGGCTACATCAAGGTCACAGCGACGGTGGATGGCGGCTCGACGCGCCGCGTCGCCGGCACGGTGTTCTCCGACGGACGGCCGCGCCTCATCCAGGTGCGCGACATCAACCTCGATGCCGAGTTCGCGCCCAACATGCTGTTCGTCATCAACGAGGACAAGCCCGGCTTCATCGGCAAGTTGGGAACGCTTCTGGGCGAGGCGAAAGCCAACATCGCTTCCTTCGCGTTAGGCCGCTCGGCGCCGGGCGAGGACGCGATCTGCCTGGTCGAGATCGATGGCGGGCTGGATGAAAAAACCCTCACGGGCATCCGCAAACTGCCGCTGGTAAAGCTGGCCAAGTCGCTGGCGTTCTGACCCGGCCGTTGCGGGCGGGCTGTTCGAGGTTCCGATGCCGCCGCTTGCTTCCCTTCTCTTCCTCGCCGCCATGGCCAATGCGACGCCGGCGACGGACGTCGATGTCTGCATGCGCGCGGCGGCGGCGGCGGCGCGGTCTTCCATCGCCGATTCCGATCACGAAGGCTGCGTCTGCACGGTGCAGCAGCTGCGCAAGACGCTGACGCCGGGCGACTACGAATTGCACGAGACGATGGAAGAGATCATCGCGTCGGGCGCGGATGAGAAGAGCTTCAACAGCCGGCTCTCCGCCGTCATGCTCAAGCGCGGCATGAACCAGGCCGACGCCAACGCTTTCCTCGCCCGCGCCCGCGCCGCCGAAGCCCGGGCGCAGCAATTCTGCAATCCGGCGCCCCCGCCCTAGGACTTGCAATCCGCCCGGCGCTACCCCAGTTGATGGAGGCAAGCCGGCTGGGGACCGAGATGCCGCTATCCGACTTTTATGCGTGGCCCGAGGGCGCGATCTACCTGCCCTGGGATGCCTGGATCGTGACCTGGCTCATCGCCGCCCTGTGGGCCAACCGCACGGTCAAGCGCCCGGAACTGAGCCGCGAAATCCTCTATCGCATCATCACCCTGGTGGGCTTCGCGCTGGTGCTGGTGTTCTTCGGCCAGCAGTCGCAGGATTTCCGCGCCGGCCTGCACACCCACAATCCGCTGGCGCAGCGCTATTGGGCGCTGCCGCCGGATGTCGGCTGGGTGATGGTGGGCGTGGTGGCGCTGAGCTTCGTCTTCGCCTGGTGGGCGCGGATCCATCTGGGACGGCTGTGGTCTGGCCGCGTCACGCGCAAGGAGGGCCACAAGATCATCGACACCGGGCCCTACGCCATCGTGCGCCATCCGATCTATACCGGCATCATCGTCGCGGGCTTCGCCACCGCAGCGGAGAAGGGCCTGCCGCTGGCCGTCGCAGGCGCGGTGCTGCTCTATGTCGGCTACTGGATGAAGGCGCGGCTGGAGGAACGCTTCCTGCGCGAGGAGCTGGGGCCTGAGGCCTATGACGCCTATCGCCGCCGCGTGCCGATGCTGATCCCGTTCGGGCCCAGGAGTTTCTGACGATGGATCCGGGGCGCGCGCTCTTCTGGCTGTGGGGCATCTGGTACGCCTCGTGGCTCATCTCGCTGTTCTGGGCCGGCAAGCCGTCCAAGAGCGTGGCGCCGTATCAGCACATTCCCAACCAGCTCGCGACCATGGCGGGAATCGCGCTGCTGTTCGTGCTGCCCGCAACCGGCATCGCGCCGCATCCGCTCTGGCGGGTGAGCGGCGACACCGGCTGGGTGCTGCTCGGCGCGACGGCGCTCTGCTTCGCCTTCTGCTGGTGGGCGCGGCTCACCATGGGGCGGCTGTGGTCGGGAATGATCTCGCGCCTCGCCGACCACCGCATCGTCGACACCGGTCCCTTCGCCATCGTGCGCCATCCGATCTACACCGGCATCATCGTCGCGGGCTTCCTGCTGGCCGCCGAACTGGGCACCGCGGAGGCCCTTCTCGGGGCGGCGTGCCTCCTGCTGGGCTTCTGGCTCAAGGCGCGCGTGGAGGAGAATTTCCTGCGCCGGGAACTCGGTCCCGAGCCTTATGACGCCTATCGCCGCAGGGTGCCGATGCTCGTGCCGCTCGGACCAAAATCACGCTGACTTTTCCGCGCCGCACCGGCTATAAGTGGTCACCGTGCCTCGGCGTTTCCGCTGAAGGCGAAGCAATGATCCGGGTACGGAATAATGAGCAATGTGGCCGTGATCGGCGCCCAATGGGGCGACGAAGGCAAGGGCAAGATCGTGGACTGGCTCAGCGCGCGGGCCGACGTGGTCGTGCGCTTCCAGGGCGGCCACAATGCCGGCCACACCCTCGTCATCGACGGCGTCACCTACAAGCTGAGCCTGTTGCCGTCGGGCGTGGTGCGGCCGGGCAAGCTCGCGGTGATCGGCAACGGCGTCGTCGTCGATCCGTGGGCGTTCGTCGCCGAGATCGGCCGCATCGCGGCGCAAGGGGTCGCCATCACGCCGGACAATCTTGTGGTGGCGGAGAACGCGGTGCTGATCCTGCCGCTGCACCGCGAGCTGGACGAGACGCGCGAGACCTCCAACTCCATCCAGGCGCTCGGCACCACCAAGCGCGGCATCGGCCCGGCTTACGAAGACAAGGTCGGCCGCCGCGCGCTGCGCGTCATCGACCTGAAGGATTTCAAGTCGCTTCCGGCGAAAGTCGAGCGCCTGCTCGCCCATCACAACGCGCTGCGCCGCGGCAACAATCTGGACGAGATCGACGCGGAAGCTCTGATCGGCAAGCTGAAGCAGATCGCGCCCGCGATCCTGCCCTTCGCCGGCTGCGCCTGGCGCCGGCTCGACGAGGCGCGCCGCGACGGCAAGCGCATCCTGTTCGAGGGCGCGCAGGCGGTGCTGCTCGACATCGACCACGGCACCTATCCCTACGTGACGTCCTCCAACACCGTGGCGGGACAGGCTGCGGCGGGCGCCGGCGTGGGGCCGCGCGACATCGGCTATGTGCTGGGTATCGTGAAGGCCTACACCACGCGGGTCGGCGAAGGCCCGTTTCCGACAGAGCAGAAGAACGCTGTCGGCGAGAAGCTGGGCACGCGCGGCGCGGAGTTCGGCACGGTGACGGGACGAAAGCGGCGCTGCGGCTGGTTCGACGCCATGCTGGTGCGCCAGACCGTCGTCACCGGCGGCATCGACGGCATCGCGCTCACCAAGCTCGACATCCTGGACGCGTTCGAGGAGATCCAGCTCTGCATCGGCTACGACCTCGATGGACGCCGCATCGAATTCCTGCCGGCGGATTCCAACGAGCAGGCGCGCTGCGTGCCGGTCTACGAGACCATCGCGGGCTGGAACCAGTCCACCCGCGGCGCCCGCAAATGGGGCGACCTGCCCGCCCAGGCCGTGAAATACGTCCGCCGCGTGGAGGAGCTGATCGGCGCCCCGGTGGCGCTGCTCTCGACGAGCCCGGAGCGCGAGGACACCATCCTGGTGCGCGATCCGTTTGTGGACCGGTAGAGGCTATGGTAGAATAGCCCGTCAAAATGGTAGAAAAAGCCATGGGCCTGAACATTAAGACTGACGAGGCGCATCGACTTGCGAAGAGGCTCGCGAAGGAGACCGGCGAGAGCATGACCAAAGCGGTGACCACGGCGCTCAGGGAGCGACTTGAGCGAGTGGAACGCCGGGGATTGGCAGACGAACTCATGAAGATCGCGCGCAGCTGCGCCGAGCATCTGAAAAAGGCGCCTGGCAAACGGATTTCGATCGAAGACCTCTATGACGACGAGACAGGACTTCCCAAGTGATCCTGGATTCATCTGCAATTGTCGCAATCCTCGAGACGGAGGAAGAAGCCGCCGATTTCCTGCTTCGAATTGAACGGGACTCGGCGCCAAGGATCAGTTCCGTCAATTTCATGGAAACCGCAATTGTCATCGATAGCCGGCGATCACCCGAGGCGAGCGATGAGTTGGACGACTTTCTTCGTAAGGCCGGTGTTGCCATCGTGCCTGCGGATGAAACACATGCCCGCATCGCGCGCGAGACCTACCGCAAATTCGGCAAAGCGAGCGGCCACAAGGCCAAGCTCAATTTCGGCGACTGCTTCGCCTATGCGCTGGCGAAGGCGACCGGTGAACCTCTCCTCTATAAGGGCCGCGATTTCGGCCATACCGACGTTGCGTCAGCGCTCAAATAGGCTTGCGCGCGGCCGCCGCGCCCGGCACGCTTGCCCGGACAGATATCCAAGGGGCGTTCCATGATCAGGACACGGTTTACCGAAATGTTCGGCGTCGAGGCGCCGATCACCTGCGGGGGCATGACGCGGGTGGGCAAGGTTGAACTGATCGCCGCCGTCGCCAATGCCGGCGCGCTGGGCTTCATCACGGCACATTCCGCCGGACCGCCCGAGGCGCTCGCCAGGGAGGTCAAGCGCTGCCAGGAGATGACCAACAAGCCGTTCGGCGTGAACCTCACCATCCTGCCTTCGATCACGCCGATCCCCTACGACGAATACCGCGAGGCGATCATCGAGAGCGGCGTCAAGATCGTGGAAACCGCCGGCAACAATCCCCAGCCGCATCTGCCGCGCTTCAAGGAAGCCGGCGTGAAGGTGATCCACAAATGCACCAGCGTGCGCCACGCGGTGAAGGCGCAGGCCATCGGCGTCGATTGCGTGTCGATCGACGGGCTGGAATGCGCGGGCCATCCCGGCGAGGACGATGTCGGTGGCCTGATCCTGTTTCCAGCCACCGCCGACAAGCTCACCATTCCGATCATCGCGAGCGGAGGCATGGCGGACGCGCGCGGGCTGGTCGCGGCGCTCGCGCTGGGCTGCGACGGCGTCAACATGGGCACGCGCTTCATGGCGACGGTCGAAGCGCCAATCCATCAGAAGGTGAAGGAGCAGATCGTCGCCAATGACGAGCGCGGCACCAACCTCATCTTCCGCACCCTGCACAACACCGCGCGCGTGGCGAAGAACGCGATTTCCGACCAGGTCGTCGCCATAGAGCGCAAGGGCGGCGCCAGGTTCGAGGACGTGAAGGACCTCGTGGCCGGCGCGCGCGGCGCGGGCGTGCTCGACAAGGGCGACATGGACGCCGGCATCTGGTCCGCCGGCCAGACGCAGGGCCTGATCCACGACATCCCCACCTGCAAGGACCTCGTGGCCCGCATCGTGGCCGAAGCGGAACAGATCATCCGCGGGCGGCTGGACAAGGTGCTGGTGGCTTAAGCTTCCTCCCCCGCTTGCGGGGGAGGGGGACCGGCGAAGCCGGTGGAAGGGGTGTGAGGAACGGTGCAAGCATGGCGCCGT
>JBOHKI010000048.1:0-23577 GCA_050728855.1 Rhizomicrobium sp.
GCGGGCCGGCGGCGTGGAGGATTCGAACCCTTCCGCTCGTTCACCCGATGGGAGTCTCCACGGCTTGCATGCGGAATGGGGATCTTCGCCCCGGCGTCCTTGGCCGGGGAGCTGTGATGCCGGGACCACCTTGGGTGCATCTCCCAGCCTCGCTCCCCGGAGGGGACTGCCGATCGGGGACACCGTTCCGGCGTCCCTGGCTTTTCGCTCCACACATCCCGCGCGGGCCCTCCGCAAGTGGAGGCCCTTGCCTGTATGGCCTTGCGGCGGCGCTACATCATGGCGCGCCCCGCGGGACCGGAGGCGGCGGCGCTCAGCCGCCGTCGAAAGCTTTCTTCATCGTGGCAACGTCGAGCTTTCTCATGGGCATCATGGCCTTCATCGCGCGCGCCGCTTTCACCGGATCGGGATCGCCGATCATCTCCAGCACCTGGACCGGCGTCACCTGCCACGACAGGCCGTACTTGTCCTTGAGCCAGCCGCAGCGGCTTTCCGTGCCGCCATCCTTCGTCAGCGCGTCCCACAGCCGGTCGGTCTCGGCCTGATCGTCGCAATGCACCTGGAGCGAGATCGACTCGTTGAAATGGAACAGCGGCCCGCCGTTCAGCGCCACATGCTCCTGCCCGTTGATCTCGAAGACCACGACCATCACGTCGCCTTCCTTGCCGGGACCCGCGCCCGAGTAGCGGGTGACCTGCTTGATCCGCGAATCCGGAAACAGCGACACGTAGAAGCGAGCCGCCTCCTCCGCCTGGTTGTCGAACCACAGGCACGGGCTGATGGTCTTCATCGCGTGACGCCTCCCGCATGGGACAGCCTTTCTCTACTTTCAGTAGAGGTCGATATAGGCTATCGTAGGTTGATTTGCAAGTCCGTTCTTCTTTTGATCCAATGTACAGGAAGTCCAAAGGCTTAGCCACTGATTTGGCCGGGCCGGCCCCAACGCCATGGGCAAGATTTTGCGCCGGCACTGGCGGCACGCAAGGCTAGCCTGCTTTCGAACAATTCGACCTGACCGCGTCTGCCTAGAACTTCCATTCGCCGAGCGACGTGTGAACGATACCGGCTATCCGTATGGCCCGGGGCGGAGAACCGATCACCGCGTAAGCAACCACGAACGGATATTTTGTGACGCTGAAAGCCCGTGTTCCGAGCGGATAGATGGCGCGGCCGAGATCGGGAAACCGGGTCAGCCGCTCGCATGTTCGCCGTATCCACAGGACGATGTCGTCGGCGGCACGTTCGTTACGAGAGTGGTAGTAGCTGTGGATCGCGTCGAGTTGTTCACGGGCGCGCTTCGAATAGCGAAGCTCTAGAGTCCGACCCTCTTCCACAACGCCGCCATTTCCTCGTCCGTCGCGAACTTGCCCGCGTCCATTTCCTTCAACGCCAGTTCGACTTCCGCTTCCTGCCCGGGCGTCAGCAAATGAACGGGTTTGTCATCGGCGTATTCGAGCAGCCGCCGCGCGAGATCATCCTGAAGCTCTTCGGGCAACTCCCGGAGGCGAGAAAAGGCTTTTCGCAGCAGCTCGGTCATAGTCCGCACTGTACCACAACCCGGTCCCCTACCCCAACCCGTCCTCGCCGCCGGTCGCGAGGTCTTCCGGCTCGTTGGGGTCGTAGGGGTCTTCGTCGGGCGAGAGCTGGTCGCTGGGGCTGGGGACGTCGAAGCCGGAGGGCGGCAGGGCTTCGAGGAAGCCGGCGGCCTTGAGTTCGTCCGTACCCGGAAGATGGCTCACGCTTTCGATGCCGAAATGGGTGAGGAAGGCTTCCGTCGTGCCGTAGGTGACGGGGCGGCCCGGCGTGCGCTTGCGCCCGCGAATCTTCACCCAGCCCACTTCCATCAGCGCGTCGATCGTGCCCTTGGACAGCATCACGCCGCGGATGTCCTCGATCTCGGCGCGCGTCACCGGCTGGTGATAGGCGACGATGGCGAGCGTCTCGATCGCGGCGCGCGACAGGCGCTTCTGTTCGGGCCGCTCCTTGCGCAGCAGGAAGGCGAGATCGGGCGCGGTGCGGAACTGCCACTTCCCGGCCACGCGCACCAGCGTGACGCCGCGGCCGTCATAGAGGCGCTGCAACTCGGACAGCAGCCCCGCCACGTCGGCGCCTTCAGGCAGCGAGGTGGCCAGCGCCTTCTCGTCCAGCGGCTCGGACGCCGCGAACAGCAGCGCCTCGGCCATGCGCAGATGTTCCGCATTGAGGCCGGTGGCGTCGCGAAGGATGGGTTCCGGGTGTTCGATGTCGTCGGGCACGATTTCCGCTTCTGCTTGAATCTTCACAAGACGCACGGCGCGGTTCATGGCGCGGCCTCCAATACACGGTCTTTCACATAGACTTCGTCGAACGGCTTCAACTGCCGGATTTCGAGCTTGCCGTCGCGGGCGAGTTCCAGGCAGGCCAGCAGCGTGGAGGCCAGCGCCGAACGCCGCCGCTCCCCGCCCGACCATTCGAAGGGCAACAGGCCCGACAGCCCGCTCCAGTCGCCGATGCGGCCCAGCATGCGCTCCAGCCGCTCGCGCGCTTCCTCGATCAAGAGCACCGGCGCCATCTTCGGCCGGTAGGACTTGCCGCCCAGCTTGCGCACCCGCTCCGTCGCGTAGGCGGTGAGCAGGTCGTACATCGTGTCCTTGTAGGTGCGCAGGCGGATGACGTTGACGGGCTCCGGCGCGCCGCGGGCGAAGACTTCCCGGCCGAGGCGGTCGCGCGCCATCAGGCGGGCGGCGGCCTCGCGCATGGCGTCCAGCCGCTGGAGGCGCCAGCGCAGGCGCGTGGCCATCTCGTCCGCGGTGGGCTCGCCGTCGGCGCTGCGCGGCTGCGGCAGGACCAGGCGCGATTTGAGGTAGGTGAGCCAGGCGGCCATCACCAGGTAGTCCGCGGCCAATTCGAGATTCATGCGCTTGGCGCGCTCTATGAACTCCAGATACTGGTCGGCCAGCTTGAGCACGGAGATTTTCGCCAGATCGACCTTCTGGTCGCGGGCCAGCGACAGCAGCAGGTCGAGCGGCCCCTCGAAGCCGTCCACGGCGACGACGAGCGCCTGCTCCGGCGCGACCGCCGCGGCTTCCATCTGCTCGAAGGGATCGATCTCGGTCACGCGGCTTTTCCCAGAAGTTCGTCGAGGCGCTGGCTGCCGGCGGCGGCGTCGAATTCCTCCGGCGGCGAAAGATGCGCGAGGGCTGCCTGCGCGCGCCTGAGCGGCTCGCCGTCCAGCGGCCTGGATTCCGACGCCACCGCCTTCATCTCCTCCAGCTTGCCGTTGCAATGGAGCACGACATCGCAGCCCGCGAACAGCGACGCTTTGGCGCGGCTTGCCAGCGTGCCGGACAGCGCGTTCATAGACAGATCGTCGGACATCAAAAGGCCGTTGAAGCCGATCTCGCCGCGCACGATCTCCTTGATCACGCGCGGGCTGGTGGTGGCGGGGCGCTGGGCGTCGATGGCGTCGTAGACGACGTGGGCCGTCATCGCCATGGGGCAGTCCGAAAGGCTGCGGAAGGTCACGAAGTCGCTGGCGCTGAGCTCCTCGCGGCTGGCGGTCACGTGGGGAAGCTCGAAATGTGTGTCGGCGGCGGCGCGGCCGTGGCCGGGGATGTGCTTCATCACCGGCAGCACGCCGCCCTCGATCATGCCCTCGATGGTGGCGCGGCCAAGCTCGATGATGACGGTGGGATCGCTGCCATAGGCGCGGTCGCCGATCACCGCGTCGGCGCCCGCAACCGGCACGTCCAGCACCGGCACGCAATCCACATTGATGCCGAGCTCGGCCAGGTCGTGGGCGATCAGCCGCGCGTTGAGATACGCCGCCTCATGGGCGGCCTGGGGCAGGTCGTTGTGCAGCAGCGCAAAACGCTGCGCCGCCGGGCGCGCATGCCAGTGCGGCGGGCGCAGGCGCGCGACGCGACCGCCTTCCTGGTCGATCAGCACGGGGGCCTGCGCGTCGCCGACGGTCTCGCGCAGGCTCGCCACCAGCCGCCTAATCTGTTCGCGATCGACGACGTTGCGCGCGAACAGGATGAAGCCCCACGGCCGCGCGTCCGCGTAGAACGCGCGCTCTTCGGGGCCAAGCTCCGGTCCGGCGCAGCCATAGATCGCGCGGGTGCGTGTCATTTTTTCGCCAGCAGGCAATCGCCGCCATCGGCTTTCAGCTTCGCGCAGAGCGAGGCCGCTTCGTCCCTGGTGGCGAAGGCGCCGGCCCTGAGGCGGTACCACGTGCCTTTCTCGCCGAGATCGACTTTCATCACGTCCGGCGCGTAGGCGGCGAGCAGCGCGTGCTTGTGCCGGAACGCCTTCCACGCCGCGGCGGCTTCCGCCTCGGATTTGTAGGCGCCGATCTGGAGGACGTAGCTGCCCGGCGATGCTGCGGGCGCAGGTGTCTGCGCAGGCGGCGTGGCCTCCTGGAGGACCGGCTTGGGCGTGGCCTCGACCGGTTTGGCGGCCGGCTGGAGCGGCTTGGGCGCTGCGGTTGCCGGGCGCGCCGGCGGCGGCGTGTTGGCGGCCGTCATGGTGTTGGCGGCGGGCGGCGGGCTCACGGCCGGCTTGGGCGCCGGCGTGGCGGCGGGCGCCGGCGTCGGCGCCGAGGGCTTGGAGATATCGGGCGGCGGGGGAACGCTGTCGGTCTCGCCGCTGTCGGAATCGGGCGGCGCGGGCTGCTCATAGACCTTGATGCCCTTGGGACCGGACGGGCTCACGCTCTGGGCCATGAGCGGGCGCGGCGCATCGGCACGGCCCTTCTGGAGGCCCTGGTTGTAAGCGAGCCAGACCACGCCGCCGAACGCGGCCAGCACCAGCAGGGCGATGACGATCAGCAGCGGAAGGCGGGAGCCCTCGTCTTCGCCGTCGTCGATGTCTTCGAAAAATCCGTCCGGGGATGCGGAGCCCGGTTCAATCTTGGCCATCGCTTGCTCGCGAATCTGGGAACACTGCGAACTTACCACCCGAATCGCGGTGAATCACGGGCGACGGACAGCCCTAAAGCGCGATTTCGGTGTGGAATATCCGCCTGTGTTCCTGTAGCGCGAAGCGATCGGTCATGCCCGCGATGTAATCGCGCACCACCCCGGCGGTGCGGGCGTCGCCCGGCGCGCCGCAGGCCCGGGCCCAATCCTCCGGCAGGAGCGCCGGATCGCCGGCGAATGCGGCGAACAGATCGGCGATCACGGCCTGCGCCTTCTCCATCGAGGCCATCACCCTCGGGTGACGATACATCCGCGCGAACAGGAATGCCTTCAGCGCCGCGATCTCTCCGGCCATGGCGGGCGAGAACGCCGCCGTCGCCTGCCCCGCCGCGCGGACATCGGCGGCCGAGCGCGGCTGCCCAACCTCCAGCCGCGCGCGCGTCTCGGCGATCATGTCGGAGATCATGGCGCTCATCAGCCGGCGCACGATCTCGCCGATGAGGCGGCCGGGCTCGAGATGGCCGTAGCGCCCACCGATGTCGCGCACAAGCGGGCCGACGAACGGCGCCTGTTCGAGCCCGGCGACACTGAACAGCTCCGCGCGCAGCCCGTCGTCGATGTCGTGATTGATGTAGGCGATGTCGTCGGCCAGCGCCGCGATCTGGGCCTCGGGCCCCGGCCAGGTCTCCAGCTCGAGTGGCCAGCGCGCGTCGAAGCTTGCGATCGGCGCGGGAATGGGCGGCGCCAGCGGGCCGTTGTGCTTCACCAGCCCTTCCAGCGTTTCCCAGGTGAGATTCAAGCCGTCGAAATCGGCGTAGCGGTGCTCCAGCCGCGTGACCAGCCGCAGGGCATGGGCGTTGTGGTCGAAGCCGCCGAATGCGGCGGTGGCGGCGCTCAGCGCGGTCTCGCCGGCATGGCCGAACGGGGTGTGGCCGAGATCGTGGGCGAGCGCGACCGCCTCGGCGAGGTCCTCGTCCACCCGCAGCACCCGCGCCGCGGAGCGCGCGATCTGGGCGACCTCGAGGGAATGGGTCAGGCGCGTGCGGTAATAGTCGCCCTCGTGCTGCACGAAGACCTGGGTCTTGTGCTTGAGGCGGCGGAAGGCGGTGGAATGGATCACCCGGTCGCGGTCGCGGGCATAGCAGGTGCGGGTGGCGCTCTCGGTCTCGGCATGGAACCGGCCCCGGCTGTCGCGGGGATGGGTGGCAAACTCCGCCAGCACGCCGGGCGGATCGAGGACGGTTCCGATGAGGTGACCCTGGGGCAAGCTCTCCGCTCTTTGCTTGGGCGCCGCGCGGGACTACATAACACCCAACCCGAGCTTAGGGCAGGAAAGCCTTGGATACGAATGTACAATCGCCCGTGACGGTTTCGGCGCGCGCCGCCCGCAGGATCGCCGAGATCCTCAAGGCCGAAGGCGGGCCGGCGATGCTGCGCGTGGCGGTGACGGGCGGCGGCTGCTCGGGCTTCCAGTACAATTTCGCGCTCGACGATTCGCGCACCGACGAGGACCTGGTCATCGAGCGCGACGGCGCCGTCGTGCTGGTCGACCCGATGTCGCTGGAATTCCTCAAGGGCGCGGAGATCGACTTCGTCGACGATCTGATCGGCGCGGCATTCAAGGTGAACAACCCCAACGCCACCTCTTCCTGCGGCTGCGGGACGAGCTTCTCGGTTTAGACCGCAATTGACGATTGCCATGGGGGCCTTGACCCGCCCATGACGGCGGGTTGGTGGTATGCTCGCGCCTCGCGGGGGGCGGGACATGCGGGCGGTCTTTACCTGGGGTGGCGTGTTGATCGCCGTCATCGCGCTGGCGGGGCTGGCGCCCTATGGGGCACAGCACGGCTGGGGGGCGGTCGAGGCGCTGATGGCGGCGCAGTACCGCGGCTTCATGGATCTGGTTTTCGGATGGACGGCGCCGTTCCTCGCGCCGCTTCAGGATTCGGCGCTGGGGAAATTCCCGGTGTGGTGGCGGGAGGGCGCGATCATGTTCGCCATGATCGTCAGCCAGTGGAGCCAGATCATCGCGCAGGGCAAGGCGACACGCACCGACGCGCTGGAATATCTCGCCGTCAGCGTCATCGCCGGCGCGGGATCGTACGCGCTGGGCGCGTCGGACACGCTCTCCGAAGCGGCGTTCTTCGGCGTCGCCGGCGTGTTCGCGCAATTGCTGGCGCGCGGTCTGGTATCGCTGATCGATGGGCGCGCCTCCGAACCCGAGGCGTGGGCCGGGCGCTACCTGCTGCGCTCCACGACCCTCGTATTCGCCGTCGCCGCGGCCGTGCTGCTGGTCAACGCCGGCCAGGCCCTGCGCACGGGCTGAGGCGAGCGGTCAGGGCTTCTGGTCGCATTTGATGGCTGGCACGGTGCAGCCATCGGCATTCGCGTCGCCGTCGGAGTCGCGGCAGATCTGCAGCGCCTGATCCGACGCTTCCGATTGCGTCTTCGCGACCGCCCAGCCGAAGCCCTCGGTGCCGACCTTGGGGTCCAGCGAGATCGCCACGCATTCGTGATCGAAGGTGTGCACGACCTTGCACAGCGCGCGCGTGGAATCCGGCGCGTCCATGTAGGAGAGACACTGCTTGAGCGCGTCGGCCTCCGCCTCGCCCTGCGTGTCGTAATTCCAGGTATAGCCGACGGCGACGCCGCCCTGGGCGACGCTGCTGGGCTGGCCCACCGCCAGGGCGCCATGCGCGATCGCCGAGGATGCCTGCAACAGCGCCGCGCACGCCACCACCGTGGCGGCCAGCATGTAATGCCGGATTGTCATGAGTACCCCCCGAGACAGCCGGGGGCACTGTACCCCAGAAGGCGGCAAAACGGAAAAAGCCCCGCGCCCTCAGAGGGCGCTGAGAATCGCCCCCCACATCGCCAGGCCGGCGACGAATCCGGGGAGGAGCCACCAGCCGGATGGCAGGGCGTCATTGTCGCCGAAACCGGCGAATTCGCGGCGGCGCCAGTCGTGGCGCCAGTCCAGGGCGCCGGCCGCTGCGCGGGCGCGCGATCCCGCGAAACCTTCAACCGTGCCGTACGCGAGCGCGTAGACTGCCTGCCCCTGCATCCTGCCCCGCATTGCCGTCTCCTGCCCGTCCGACGCAAACAG
This sequence comes from Rhizomicrobium sp., assembly GCA_050728855.1. GTDB lineage: Bacteria > Pseudomonadota > Alphaproteobacteria > Micropepsales > Micropepsaceae > Rhizomicrobium. Next base: position 8,005 of record JBOHKI010000048.1, read on the forward strand.
CATGCGGGCCACGGCCGCCGCCGCACAATTGGGGGTTTCGCTTATGGCGCGGCGGAGCGCGCGGATTTGCCCGTGCATGACCATCGGGAATACTCCCTATTCCGGCTTCCGGTCCGGGCCCGCGGGGCTTGACCGCGGGCCCTCGGGATTGAAAACGTCCCAGACGCGGATCGGAGCCCTGTGGGAACCATGAAGATTGCAACCTGGAATGTGAATTCCGTGAAGGCGCGGCTCGACACGGTCGTGGCGTGGCTGAAGGAAACCTCGCCCGACGTCGCCTGCTTCCAGGAAATCAAATGCCAGGACGACGCGTTCCCGCGGCAGGCGTTCGAGGACCTCGGCTACAATTGCGCCGTACACGGACAGAAGACCTATAACGGCGTCGCAATGCTGTCGAAGCGGCCAATGGAGGACATGGCGCCGCGGCTTCCCGGCGGCGAAAGCGACGAGCATTCGCGCTACCTCGAAGTCGTCGTGCCGGGCGACACGGGCACGGTGCGCATCGCCTCGATCTACGCGCCCAACGGCAACCCCATCGGCACCGACAAGTTCGCCTACAAGCTCGCATGGCTCGACCGGCTGGCGGGGCGCGCCTCCGCGCTGCTCGAAAACGAGGAGCCGGTCGTGCTGATGGGCGACTACAACGTCATTCCCGAGGCGGACGATTGCTGGGACCCGAAGGCGTGGGCCGGCGACGCGCTGTTCCAGCCGGAATCGCGCGCGGCGCTCAGGCGCGTGGAATATCTGGGCTACACCGACGCCTTCCGCGCCTGCCACAGCGAGACGCACCGCTACACGTTCTGGGATTACCAGGCTGGCGCGTGGCAGAAGGACCACGGCATCCGCATCGATCACATCCTCTTGTCGCCGCAAGCCGTCGACCGCCTGAAATCCTGCGGCATCGACAAGCACGTCCGCGGCTGGGACAAGCCGTCGGACCATGTGCCGGTGTGGTGCGAAGTGGCGGTGTGAAATGAACCTCCCCCTTGCGGGGGGAATTGTATACATGACTCAGCAAACTGTGTTACCTAGGCCTAGACAGGCCGTTACTAGGGAAAACCTGCGCCAAGCGGCGCAGGTTCTTTCCGACCAGTTTGACGTGTCGATTGGAACGGCTGAGAACGCACTTAGATTGGCGGTAGAATGTCTGCTTCCGGATATTTGTCTGCCCAATCTATAACCAAAGTCCAATATCCGCGCCGTAGAAGTTCAAACTGTTTGCGGTAGTGATCTATTTCACGCGTCGAATAAGCGTACTTTCGTTTCCTGTATTTCATCCCGTCCATGACAGCGGGAGTGTGCTTGTTGGTGGCATATTCGGGCGGGCAATGCAGCCAGCGCATCGCTTTTAGCGATTCATCGAGGCTAGCAATCTGTATATCCTTGCCCTCATCAAACTGAAACCAGACATTTGTGACGCAGCCATGTGCGATTTCATTTCTTCGAGGGGAGAGATTACAGGCCATATTTAGCAATTCAAAAAATCGGTCTTTCATGGCGTGATCTGGATGCGGCATGAAGTACGCTTCGGCTGCGGATCGCAGCATGTCTGCGCGACCCCGAAATGTAATAACCGACCCATACGCTCTTTTTGATGGGATCGACCTGTCGCCGTCGCCAACGCCTGTGCAGAAGAAACCAAAAAAGTAGGATAGATGCTGTTCCATTGACTCCCAGACGCTGAGCGCGTGCCCTATGCTCGTATAGAGCGGTTCCGGAGCCTTCTCTGCTTCCTCCGCCTCCAACGCGTCCCAAGGATTTACTGTCATGACTCGTCCCCGTCCGGCGAAGAAACCTAAACCAAATCCCCCTAAGTCAGATACGTTGGATTTAGACCACGACGCATGGCCCAAATTCGAGGCGCTAGTGAAGTCGGCGGCGAAGATGGGGCATAAACCGCACGAATCGGCAAAACCGAAAAAGAAGCCACGCACGAAGGTAGTCAGGCATTGTTTCTAAAATACTTTTTCATTCTGGGTGGGCTTAGTGGAGAAATCTCTACGCCATCACAGACCTGTTTCAAGAGCTGATTCCCGAACGGCGCTTTTGGCACCATAAAGCCCTTAGCGACGCGCGATATCATAAATACCGCGCTGTAGGTTTGGAGGAAGTGGTACGCGACGAAGCTATCATTTGGGAGAAACGGATGTTGACCACCCGGAATCACGCATGTTGAATCGTACTTTTTCCTTACGGTGCATACAGGAACCAACAGGTTTTCCCCGATCGGACAGGTATCCGTCAGAATTACAAACAAGTGCGCTTTGTCAGGGTCATTTTCGGGACCAGTACCTGGAACCCAGAGTGTCACGCCGAGGGTCGGTTTGAATTGCCCCGGCGATGACATTATCCCATCGCGCCTTCGAGGCGACGAAAGTCAGAAATCTCCCGCTCTACGGCCTCCGCATCTTCTTCGCCCATAGCTGCCAAAACTTCGCGATAGGAAATCGGAAGGCGGCCCTCAGTCACAAGCGTGTACTCAGGGCATTTGTCGTGTGAATAGTCGCGAATTTCCCACGCGCTATATTTTCCGAGTTCGCCCCACACTTTTTCTATCGCGATCAGTTCGGCATCGCTTATTTCATCAAGTTCGTCACGCTCAAACTTCTTCATCGACACGATCTTGTCGCGACCGTCCCTTTGGAGAAATTCATTCCACACTTCCTTATGGAGAAGGCCATCGAGCCCGTTCAATGTACTTGAACAAATCGGACCATGAGGAAGCGAATAGAACTCATCGAAAAGCATTGGCAGGTGATGATCCGCCAAGAACTGCCGCTCAGCGAAATACACGAGCTTGATGACCTTGAGCTTGTCGATTATCCCGCCGTTCAGATTCGCAAACTTTGCACATATCTGTGCGGCCTTGCGGGAGCGATAGCCCACGAGTGGGGCCAGATAGGCTGGCGTATTTTCGTCTTTCAGCCGGTCTGTCATCCGGGGGTCAACTTCTTCATCTCGGCCCGCCTGCCGGTGACACATAAAGGATTCTTTATGTGTTGATCTGCACACGGTATTGCTAAGTGAGCTCGAAAGCAAACTTACAGGTGAACGTGTTAATAGTTGGACCGTTGCAGTTGCGCTTAGGCAACCCCCGGAAATCCGCCAAAAACGCCGGTTCACTCCATCTTTTCACGCCAGCGGCGAAATTTGCGGGCCTTCTGCTTAGGCGTTCTTGGCTTCGTTAGTCCGCCGATAAGTGAGACGCTTTCCCACGATGCCCTGCAAAGCTTTTGTAGCGCGGTCGCTATCGTTCACGCCAATGGCCGAACGCTCGTTGTAGCGGAAGTCGAATTCGCCGAGATAGCGCTTCAAATGCGCCTCCGAAACATGATGATAGGTGCCGACGATTCCGCGCTTGAGAATTGCGAAATAGCTTTCGACCGTGTTGCTGTACGCATCGCCGCGCACATATTCGCCAGCGCCATGATCGACCATTTCGTGACGGGCAAATTCCTTGCCCATCTTCATGTAGCCGCCAGCCGTGTCAGTCATAAGCGACGACTTGCGGCTCACCTGAGTCATAACGATAGGGCGCAACGTCTTACCGGCAACATTGGCAATGTGATTTGAACGGGCACGCCCGCCACGCTCAACAAGCGTGTGGACGATCTGCTTGCCCTTACCGCCGATGTTTTTCGGATCACGCTGCCAAGCGTGCTTGTTCTTCTCTTTGCCGCCAACGAAGGTCGTATCGGCTTCAACGATCATGCCTTCGCCGCCAAGCGGGCCAGCCTTGCCAGTCAACGGGGCCATTGCTTCGCGCAAACGGTGGCACATGAACCAAGCCGATTTGTAAGTGATCCCCAACATGCGGTGCATCTGGTGGGCGCTCATGCCCTTCTTTGAAGCGCAAAGCAGGAAAGCGGCCATAAGCCACTTGTTCAAAGGAATGTGCGAACGCTCAAAGACCGTGCCGACTGTGACCGAGAATTGCTTGCGGCAGGCGTTGCACTGATAGAAGCCTTCGCGGCCCTTCAGGGGCGTGCTTTCCCCGACCACGCCGCAATACCCGCAAGCCCTGCCATCGGCCCACAGAAGCGCCTCAAGCCACGCGCGGGCCTTGGTAGCGTCCTGAAAAATCTTGTTGTTCAGAGGGTCGGCCATGGCTTAGTTCCTTCGTTCTGGAACCAAACCTAGGCGCTCCGGCCTACTGAGTCAAGTATATAATTCCCCTTGCGGGGAGGTCGGATTCGCCTACACCGTCACTTCCGCGATATCGCGCTGCATGATCGCTTCGAGGCTGGTCAGGTTCATGCCGTGCTTGAGGAAGTTGTAGGGGGTGAGGTTCACGGCCTTGATCAGGCGCCGCGGCGTGCCGCCCTCCCCGCCCCGGTCGAAATCGAGGATGTTGATGCAGCCGGTGTCCTGCTCGAAGGCACTCATGGCGTGGAGGCCCGCGCCGCAGGCCCAGCTCAGGATCAGCCGGTTGATGCCTTCATGGGCGACGACGAGGGCAATGTGCCAGTCCTCCGCCGCCAGCAGCCGCTCGATGCCGCGCACGCCGCGGGCCTGCGCCTCGGCGAAGATTTCGCCGCCATCATGGTTGGTCGCGCCCGGTTCGTGCGCGCGGGCGAAATAGGAATTCATCAGCGCGATGAGTTCTTCGCGGCTCGACACCGGCGCGAGCTTGCCGCCCTTGAGCTCGACCAGATCGGGATCGGTTTCCAACGTAGGCGCATTCGGGACGAAAGACAGCGCCACGTCCGCCGTCTCGCGCGTGCGCGGCAGGCCGGAGCAGATCGCGCGGTCGAACGTCAGATGCGACAGCGCCCGGCCCGCCGCTTCCGCCTCGCTGCGGCCGCGCGTCGTGAGGACGACGGAATGGATTTCGCCGGTCTCGCGCACATGACGGCCGAAATAATCGACGTGGCCGTGGCGCATGAGATAGATGCGGCGGCGATGCTTGGTGCCGGGAAGCGCCATCAGATCGCGCCCGCCGCCTTCAGCGCCTCGACCTCGCCGCCGGAGAATCCCCAGCCGGCGAGCGCCGCCCCGCTGTCCACCGCCATCGCGACGCCCTGCACTTCGGGTGCGGTGCGCGAGAAGCGGGGCGCGGGCGCGGGCTGGGTGACGCCGTCCACCTCGACGAAGGTCTTGCGCGCGGCGTTGTGCGGATGCTTCGGCGCTTCGGCGAGCGACAGGACTGGCGCGTAGCACACGTCGCTGCCCAGCATGATGGCGTCCCACTCGTCGCGCGTTTTTGTCTTGATGACCGCGGCGAGCTTGTCCTTGAGCCACGGCCATGCGTCGCGGTCCATCTGGGCGGCGAAGGCCGGATCGGCGATGCCCGTCTTCTCCATCAGCTCCTTATAGAATTGCGGCTCGATGGAGCCGATGGCGACGTGCTTGCCGTCCTTCGTCTCGTAGGTGTCGTAGAAATGCGCGCCGCCGTCGAGCATGTTGGAGGCGCGGCTGTCCTTCCACATGCCCATGGCGGTCATGCCGTAGAACATGGTCATCAGCGAGGCGGCGCCGTCGGTCATCGCGGTGTCCACGACCTGGCCCTTGCCGGAATTCTTCGCCTCGATGATGCCACAGGCGACGCCGAAGGCGAGATAGAGCGCGCCGCCGCCGAAATCGCCGACGAGATTGAGCGGCGGCACGGGCTTGCCGGTCTTGCCGCCGATGGCATGCAAAGCGCCGGACAGCGCGATGTAGTTGATGTCGTGGCCGGCGGCGTCCGCCAGCGTGCCGGTCTGGCCCCAGCCCGTCATGCGGCCGTAAACGAGTTTCGGATTGCGCGCGAGGCAGACATCGGGGCCGAGGCCGAGGCGCTCCATCACGCCGGGACGGAAGCCCTCGATCAGCGCATCGGCCTTGCCGATCAGCGCGAGCGCGGCCTCGACGGCCTGCGGCGTCTTCAGGTCGAGCGCCACGGTCTTTCGCCCGCGCAGATAGATCTCCATCTTCGACGGCGCGCGCCCGCCCTTGCGGTCGACGCGGATCACCTCCGCGCCCATGTCGGCGAACAGCATCGCCGCGAACGGCCCCGGCCCGATGCCTGCGAACTCGACGATGCGGATGCCCTTGAGCGGACCCATGGAACCCTCGTTGGAATGACGCCGTTCCTGTCTTAGTATCGCAAGACGAGGCCGTAAACCTGTCCGCGGGCCGCCATGCAGATTGACGTAGTGTCCGACACGATTTGTCCGTGGTGCTTCATCGGAAAGCGCCGCCTGGCGCGCGCGCTGGCCGAGCGGCCGGACATCGAATTCGACGTGCGCTGGCGCGCCTTCCGCCTCGATCCCGGCGTGCCGCCGGAGGGCGTCGACCGCCGCGCCTATCTCAAGGCCAAGTTCGGCGACGGCGAGCGGCCGCGCGCGATGAGCGAGGCGATCCGCGCCGCGGGCGCGGAGGAAGCCATCGCTTTCGCCTTCGACCGCATCGCGCGCACGCCCAACACCGTGGACTCCCACCGCCTGATCCGCTGGGCCGGCGGCGCGGGCTTGCAGGACGAGGTGGTCGAGGCATTGTTCCACGCCTACTTCGAGGAAGGCCGCGACATCGGCGACATCGACGTGCTGGTGGACATCGCGGACCAGGCCGGCATGGATACCTCGCTGGTCGCCGACCTGCTCGAAGAAGGCGCCGACCGCGAGATCATCCAGCGCGAAGACGACCTCGCCCACCGCATGGGCATCTCCGGCGTGCCCACCTTCATCTTCGCCAACAAATACGCCGTCTCCGGCGCGCACGACCCCGACACCCTGGTGCAGCTGATCGACAAGGTGGCGGGGGAAGCGGCAGAAGCAGAAACCGCGGCGCCCGGCCAGGAATGATCGCGTTCTTCCGCAAGCGCCGCTTCCTTGAAGCCGAGGACGAAGACTGGCACCTCGCGAGCTGGAAGTTCATGTTCGAACACTTCGGCGGCCTCACGCGGTTGAAGGCCTCGCCCTTGGTGAACGGCACGCGGGCGTTCTTCCCGCCGACGGACGCCATCGGCCACGCCCGCGCCGAGCACATCTTTGCCTGCGTGAAGACCATTGCCGGGATGGCAGATTGGCCTTGCACGCTGGCGGCCCAGCCCGAGCGTATCCGCACCCATGTCTCCGAATATGTGTTTCTGAAAATCATCAAGAACGATCTGCCGCTCGGGACATTCGGCACCGACGGCAAAGGCGAGGTGATGATCACCTACGATCGGGCCATACTGGATCAACCCGCCAAGCTCGTGGCGACGCTTGCGCATGAACTCTCGCACTACCTGCTAGCGGGCATGCACGATGCCGTACCGGGGGGCGACGCGATGCACGAATTCGCCACTGACCTGATGACGGTCTTTCTCGGCTTCGGTCTGTTCGGCGCCAATGGCGCCTTCGAGTTCGCCCAGCACGGAGACGCATTCGGTCAAGGCTGGCGCTATTCCAGCGCAGGGTATCTCAGCCAGCGGGATTGGGTATTCGCCCTCGCCGTCTTCCGCGCGCTGCGCGACGAGGACACGGAGTCGCTCAAGCCGCTGCTCAAGCCGCATCTCTATGTGGATCTTCAGAAGGCCGCGAAATACCTCACCAACAGCCCGGAACTTCTGTCCGGACTGCGCGCTTAGGCCGCGTCGGCGACGACGCGGTTGCGGCCTTCGCGTTTGGCGCGGTAGAGGGCCTGGTCGGCGCGGTGGAGCAGCGCGTCGGCGGAATCGACGTTGCCTTCGGAGCCGGCGATGCCGATGCTGATCGTGACGTTGATGTGGCTGGGGTCGCGGCTGATGGCGAAGGGCATTTCCTCCACGCTCTTGCGCAGCCGCTCGGCGACGGAATAGGCGAACGCCATGTCGGTGTCGGGCATCACCACCACGAATTCCTCGCCGCCATAGCGGCAGGCCAGGTCGATGCCGCGGACGTTGGCGGAGATGCGGCCGGCGAATTCGCGCAGCACCTCGTCGCCGGTGTCGTGGCCGTGCGTGTCGTTGACCGACTTGAAGTGGTCGATATCCATGATGAGGAAGGCGAGCGGCTTGCCGGAGCGGCGCGCGCCCTGGATCAGATTGTCCAGGTGGCGGGCCATGTAGCGGCGATTGTGCAGGCCGGTGAGCTGGTCGGTGATCGCCATTTCGAGGGAGAGCTGCACGTTGTGGCGCAGCTTGTCGGAATAGCGCTTCTTGCGCAGCTGGGTGCGGACCCGCGCGATGAGCTCGTTCTTGTCGACGGGCCGCGTGAGATAGTCGTTGACGCCCATCTCAAGCGCCTGGGTCAGCTTGCGGCGATCGCCGTCGCTCACCAGAACCAGGATCGGGACGTTGCGGCCTTCGGGAAGCGAGCGCAGCTGCGAGCACAGGCGCAAGCCATCGAAGCAGCGCAGGCCCAGGCTGACCACGATCAGGTCGAAATCGCCGCCGCGCACGCGGATCAGCGCTTCCTCGAACGCATCCACCGCGGAGACGTCGTTGGCCGGCGCCAGCGCCTGGTTGAACCAGGCCACGGATTCCGGCCGGTCCTCGATGATCAGGATGCGGCCGGTGGGCGAGGCGTCGATCAGCGTGTCGGCCGGATCGACAAGGCCCATGCTCTGGCCGGTGTTCTCGCGCAGGCGCAATTCGTCGGTCATCAGCTTGAGGCGCACCAGGCTGCGGACGCGCGCGAACAGCGCGGAATCGTCCACCGGCTTGGTGAGGAAATCGTCGGCGCCGGCATCGAGGCCGGCGACGCGGTCGCTTGGCTGGTCGAGCGCGGTGACCATCACCACGGGAACGTGCGCGGTCTTGGGATTCTGCTTGATGCGGCGGCAGACCTCGAAGCCGTCCATGCCCGGCATCATGACGTCGAGCAGCACGATGTCGGGCTCGTGTTCCTCGACGCGGGCGAGCGCCTCCAGCCCGTTGAAGGCGGTGACGACCTCGAAATATTCGGCCGACAGCTTCGCTTCGAGAAGCTTGACGTTGGAGAGGATGTCGTCGACGACCAGGACCCGGGCGGTCATGAGCCCTCCTCGCTAGCCGATGAAGCGGCGCACGGTGTCGAGAAAGCTGGTGACGGAGATCGGCTTGGAGATGTAGGCCTCGCAGCCGCCCTGGCGGATCACCTCTTCGTCGCCCTTCATGGCGAAAGCGGTGACGGCGACCACGGGGATCGCTTTCAGCGAATCGTCTTCCTTGAGCCATTTCGTCACTTCGAGGCCGGAAACCTCGGGCAACTGGATGTCCATCAGGATCAGGTCGGGGTGATGCTCGCGGGCGATGTCGAGCGCCTCCATGCCGTCCTTGGTCTGGAGAATGTTGTAGCCATGGGCGTCCAGCAGGTCGTGGAAGAGCTTCATGTTGAGCTCGTTGTCTTCCACGATCAGGACGGTCTTCTGCTTCGCATCCATGCCTTTGTTCTCCACGCCCCAGCCGGCGCGCCAGCGCCCTTCCCGTGCGATGGCTAGTATTAGGGAATATGTCTTAACGCTCTCTTGACGCTTCAGGACGGCACCAAACGGAGTTTGCGGCGTTAAGGCCCTGAACCATTGAGGAAAGGGCTGTTCCATGAGCGCCGCCGGACGAATTGTTAATGACGCGAACGACCTGAAGCGCGATTCGCGCAAACTCGCGCAGGATCTGGGCGATGCCGCCGGGGACGAGGCCGAAGGCCGCAGCGCGGAAGTCGAGCGTCTCCTGGCCCGAATCGAGGCCATGGTCACCTCCGTGTACGAAACCGTGACCGACAGGGGCGCGCGCTCCATCGAAACGGTGGAAGAAGTCGTCGAGGAAAATCCCTGGATGAGCGTGCTGGCCGCCTTTGCCGCCGGGGCGCTGGCGGGCCTGCTGCTGAGCCGCCGCTGATGGCCGGCGCCACGCCGCGCGCGCGGACGGCGCGCCGCATCGCGCGCAAGACCCGCGCCGCGCGGCGCACCGCGGCGCCCACGGCACTCAGCCGCAACCTGACGATGCTGGTCGTCATCGGTGCCGTCGCCGCGCTGACGGCTGCCGCCGTGGCCGTGGCGATCTTCGATCCGCGCGCGGAGGAGGCGGTGCGCCGGAGCTGGCGCTATGCCCGCGACTCGGTGCGCGACCTGGAGGACGACCTGCCCAGCCCGCGGCGGCTCCAGGCCGTGGCGCAGCGATTCTCCGACGCCGGACAGCAATTGGGCGATCTGGTGCGGACGACGGCGGAGCGATTCTGACCCGCTTGGCATGACGGGCGCGGGACTGCCATGCTGGCCCGCATGGCGCTCAAGCAGACGCCCGCCTCGGCGGAGACCATCGGCATCCGGGCCATCGTGTTCCTGGCCGCGCGCGAAGACGATCTGCTGCGCTTCGTTTCGCACTCCGGATTGGACCCCGCCGACCTGCGTGCGCGTGCGGGCGAAGCCGAGGTGCTGGCCGCGGTGCTCCAGCATCTGCTGACGGACGACACGCTGCTGACGGAATTCTGCGACGGCGAAGGGCTGGCGCCCAGGGATGTGCACTTGGCCCAGCACCGGCTCGCCGGCGGATGAGCGCGGACTTCCACACCGACGCCGCGACAGTGCCGCTCGATCCGGCGCGGCCGCTCCTGATCGTGGATGCCGACGAGGTGCTCCTGCGCTTCGCCGACGGCTTCGATCGCTTCCTGCGGGCGCAGCGACTTTATCTCGACCTGGTGAGCTACCGATTGCACGGAAATGTGCGGCGGCTCGATGACAACGAAGCCGTGCTCGACATCGAGGTGACGGCACTGCTGGAGGAATTCCGCGCCGAGCTCGATTGGCTGGAGGCGGTGGAGCACGCGCAGGAGGCGCTGGCCGCGCTGGGCGGGCGGATGAACGTGGTGGCGCTCTCCAATGTCTCCCCGTCGCAGGCGCCGGCGCGGCTGCGCAATTTCGCGGCGCTGGGATTCCGCATACCGCTGCTGACAAATTCCGGCGCCAAGGGAGCCGCGGTGCAGACGCTGGCCCGGCGCGTGACGGGCCCCGTGTTCTTCGTCGACGACATTCCGCAGCACCTGGCTTCGGTTGCGGAGGCAGCGCCGGACGTGTTCCGCATCCATCTGGTGGGCGACGAGCGCCTCAAGCCCCTGCTGCCCGCCTCACCGCATGCCCATCTGCGCGCGGAGGATTGGCGCCAGGCGCACGCGTTCATCCGCGAGAGGCTCGGCTGATGCGCCTCGGCGTCGACCTCGGCGGGACCAAGATCGAGATCGTCGCGCTCGACGATTCCGGCGCCGTGCTGGCGCGCGAGCGCACCGCGACGCCGCGCGACGATTACGACGCCGTCATCGCGGCCATCGCCGGGCTGGTGCACGACATCGAAGCGAAGCTCGCCAGGCGCGGCAGCGTGGGCATCGCCATTCCGGGCACGATCAGCACCAGGACGGGGCTGGTGAAGAACGCCAACTCCACGCGGCTGATCGGCCATCCGCTGGACAGCGATCTGGCGCACCGCCTGGAGCGGCCGGTGCGCGTGGCCAACGACGCCAATTGTTTCGCGCTGTCGGAGGCGACCGACGGCGCCGCGGCGGGCAAGGACGTCGTCTTCGGCATCATCGCCGGCACGGGCGTGGGCGGCGGGGTTTGCGTTGGCGGCCACGTGCTGGCGGGCGCGCACGGCATCGCGGGCGAATGGGGGCACAATCCCCTGCCCCATCCGCGCGCCGACGAGCTTCCCGGTCCCACCTGTTATTGCGGGCGCACGGGCTGCATCGAGGCGTGGTGCAGCGGGCCGTCCCTCGCGCGGGAATTCGCCGCGGCGACCGGGCGCGTCCTCGATGCCGCCGCGATCGCGCAGGCCGCCGCGTCGGGCGATGCCGAAGCCGCACGGGCGATGGACCGGTTCCTCGACCGCTTCGCCCGCGCCATCGCCACCCTGGTCAACATCCTCGATCCCGACGCCGTCGTGCTGGGCGGCGGATTGTCGAACATCGAGGCGCTCACGGCGGAATTGCCGGGGCGTGTCGAACGTTACGCCTTCACGGCCGAGGCGCCGCCCCTGATCGTGCGCAACCGCCATGGCGATTCCTCCGGCGTGCGCGGCGCGGCGTGGCTGTGGCGCACGGACGAGGCCGAGGCCGGCCTGCCGCGATGAGCGCCTTCTGCCGCGACTGCCTGGCCGACGCGCGCGATGGCGGCACGCGCTGCCGGTCCTGCGGCGGCCACCGCGTCATCCGCCACCCCGAGCTGGAAACATTGTCCATCGCGCATATCGATTGCGACGCGTTCTACGCGTCCATCGAGAAGCGCGACGATCCCGGGCTGGCCGACAAGGCGGTGATCATCGGCGGCGGAAGGCGCGGCGTGGTCTCCACCTGCTGCTACATCGCGCGCATCTCGGGCGTGCGCTCGGCGATGCCGATGTTCCAGGCGCGGCGGCTGTGCCCCGATGCCGTGATCGTCAAGCCCAGCATGGCGAAATACGCGGCCGTCGCCAGGCAGGTGCGCGCGCTGATGCGCGCGCTCACGCCGCTGGTCGAACCGTTGTCGCTGGACGAGGCTTATCTCGATCTTTCCGGCACGGAGCGGCTGCACGGCACGAGCCCGGCAAAGACGATGGCGGCGCTGGCCGCACGTATCGAACGTGACATCGGCATCACCGCTTCCATCGGCCTCAGCCACAACAAGTTCCTCGCCAAGCTGGCCAGCGACCTCGACAAGCCGCGCGGCTTTTCCGTCATCGGGCAGGCCGAGGCGGTGACGTTCCTGCGCGACAAGCCGGTGGGATTCATCCGCGGCGCCGGCAAGGCGCTGGAGGCGCGGCTGGCGAAGGACGGCTACGCCACCATCGGCCAGCTCCAGGACGCGAGCCTGCGCGACCTGGCGGCGCGCTACGGCAATACCGGGCTGTGGCTGCACCGCATGTCCCATGCCGAGGACCATCGCGCCGTCGAGCCCGGCGGCGAGATGAAGAGCATCTCGTCGGAGACCACGTTCAACGACGACATCGCGGGCTTCGCCAAACTCGAGACGATCCTGTGGCGCCAGGCCGAGCGCGTCTCGGCGCGCGCCAAGGCGGCGGAACTGGGCGGCTGGACCGTGGTGCTCAAGCTCAAGACCACCGATTTCAAACTCCGCACACGGAGCAAATCCCTGGACGCGCCGACCCAGCTGGCCGACCGCATCTTCCGCACCGCGCGCGAGGCGCTCCAGCGCGAGGCGGACGGGACGCCGTTCCGCCTTTTGGGCGTGGGCCTGTCCGGCATCTGCGGCGCCCATGAATGCGATCCTCTCGACCTCGTGGACCGCCCCGCCGGCAAACGCGCCGCCGCCGAGCGCGCCGTCGACAAGGTCCGCGCCAAATTCGGCGGCGATGTGGTGGCAAAGGGACGGGGATTGCGGGGATAGCGCGACGCAAGCACCCGCCGCTTGTAGGCGGGCGCGCTGGGCGGCCCCTCAGCCGTGGTGCCTGGCGATGGCCCCGTAGAGCTCCGGGCGGCGGTCGCGGAACAGGCCCCAGCTGGCGCGCATTTTCGCGATCTCGTCGAGATCGAAGCTCGCAGTGGCGATGCCCTCTTCGGCGCGGCCCAGCTCCGCGACAATCTCGCCGGTCGGGCCGGCGATGAAGGACGAGCCGTAGAACGTCATCTCGCCTCCCGCATTTCCGGGCGCGCAGCTCTTCTCCGTGCCGATGCGGTTGCCGGCGACGAGCGGCACGTAGTTGGCGCCGGCATGGCCCTGCATGACGCGGCGCCAGTGGTCGCGGCTGTCGACCGGCGGCGCGGGCGGCGGCTCGCTGCCGATGGCGGTGGGATACAGCAGCACCTCCGCGCCCATCAGCGCCATGGCGCGCGCGGCTTCCGGGAACCATTGGTCCCAGCAGATGCCGCAGCCGATGGCGCCGAACCTGGTGCGCCACACCTGGAAGCCGGTGTCGCCGGGGGTGAAGTAGAACTTCTCCTGATAGCCGGGGCCATCGGGGATGTGCGACTTGCGATAGATGCCGAGCATGTGCCCATCCGCGTCGACCATCGCCAGCGAATTGAAATGCGCGTAACCGGCCTTCTCGAAGAAGCTGACCGGCAGCACCACGCCCAGTTCCTTCGCCAGCGCGCTCATCCGCGCGATCAGCGAATTGCCTTCGGCCGGCGCGGCCAGCGCGAAATGATCGGCGATCTGGTCCTGGCAGAAATAGGGCGTCTCGAAGAGTTCCTGGATGAGGATCACATTCGCGCCCTTCGCGGCGGCGGCGCGGACGAGCTGCTCGGCCTTGGCGATATTGGCTTCCGTGTCCCACGAGCAGGCGAATTGCGTGGCGGCGAGCGTGACCTGTCTCACGGCGGCGTCTCCATCCGGCGTTCCTTGACGCGCATTCTCCAGGCGCTGAACCCGACCATGACCGCGCCGAGCCCGAGCGAAGCCAGCGCCACGATGGCGCCCGCTTCCGCGTCGCCCTCGACATAGGCGAACCAGAGATAGACGCCCACAGCGAACACGATCTCGAACGGCACCGCGAAGGTGAGGAACATCCGCGCCGTCATCGGCGGCTGTTGCGCGGTCATGGCCGCACCGTGACGCGCGCGACTGGGGGGAGCGCCATCATTCCGGCTCCTGCTGGGTGATGCAGTGGATGCCGCCGCCGCCTTCGACGATGTCGCGCGCGTCGATCTGCAGGATGTCGCGGCCCGGGAAACATTGGGCGAGCACGGCGCGCGCGGCCTCGTCGGCGCGATCGTCGAAGCCCGGCATCACAACGCCGCCATTGGGCAGGTAGAAATTGACGTAGCTGGCCTGGAGCGGGCGGCCGCGAAAATCCGCGCCGGCGTCCCGGGGCTGGGCGATCTCCACGATCTCGAAGGCCCGGCCGCGGGCGTCGCGCGCGGCGCGCAAGCGGCGGATGGCTTCGTGCATCGGTTCCCAGTCCGGATGCGACTTGGATTGCGGTACGCCGACAAGCACGCGGCCGGGGCCCGCGAAACAGGCGATGTTGTCGACATGGCCGTCAGTCTCGTCGTCGGAGAAGCCATCGCCCAGCCAGACGACGCGGCGCGCGCCGGTGAACAGCGCCAGCCGCTCCTCCACCTGCTGCGGCGTCAGGTGCGGATTGCGGTTCTCGTTGAGCAAGCATTGCTCCGTGGTGATGAGCGTGCCCTCGCCGTCGGAATGGATCGCGCCGCCCTCGCAGACCAGCGGCGCCGCATAGGCCGTGACGCCCGCCCACGCCAGGATGCGCCCGCCCAGCAGGGCATCGTTCGTGTACGGATGATATTTGTTGCCCCAGGCGTTGAACTGCCAGACGACGCCGGCGCGCCCGCCTTCCGGCCCGCCCACGAAGGTCGGCCCCATGTCGCGGGCCCAGGAATCGTCCAGCGCCACGTCGAAGATCTCCGCCTTGCCGCCGCAGGCGAGCTTGGCCTCGGGCGCGTCCTGCGGCCGGGCGCACATCGTGACCGGCTCGAAGGTGGAGATCGCGCGGGCGACGCGCGCGAAGGCCTGGCGCGCGCGCAACAGCCCGTCCGGCCCGCCCCACACCTCCACGCGGCACGGCCAGCACATCCAGGTGCGCACATGCTGCGCCCATTCCGCCGGCATGGAATAGCCGTCGCGCGCGGGGCAGACGTCGTCCGCATCGAGGCGTCGTGTCATGGGGCGTGTATAGCCGGTTGGAAGCCGCACCTCCACCGTCATGGGCGGGCTCGACCCGCCCACCCATCTCGCGAGCGTCCGCGAGCGGTCGAGTCTTTATTGGCG
>JBOHKI010000049.1:0-23524 GCA_050728855.1 Rhizomicrobium sp.
CAGGTGACACTCACTTGGCACGCCGGAGCCTTGGCGAAGGCGGCCGGCTTCGCCGGTCCCCCTCCCCCGCAACCGCGGGGGAGGAAGCACGAAACCTTATCCCGCGATCACCAGAGCCGCCGGGGGGGATTGCTGGGCGGCGAGGACGTCCATGGCGCCGGTGGCGGACGCTTCGTCGGGGACGATGAGGGCCACGGCGTCGGAGAGGCGGGCGAGCACGCCGGTTTCGGCGGCAGCGAGCACGGGCGGAGCGGCGATCAGCACGAGGTCGCAGCTGCGGCGCAGATGGGCGAGAAGATCGGCCATCTGGCGCGTGGCGATGACGCCCATGGGATCGCGCGGCGCCCAGGCAGGGGACAGCACCAGGGCGGACGAGCGCGCATCGCGCTGCAACGCCTGCGACAGCTGGGCCTTGCCGCCCAGAACTTCCATCAATCCGGCCTGCGCCGGCGCGGCGTTAAGCACGCGCGCCGTCATCGGCCCGCGCAAATTTGCGTCGACGATCACAACGCGCCGGCCCATCAGCGCGGCGATGCGCGCGACGGAGGCGACGATCTGCGCCGGGTTCTCACCGGGCAACGCCGCTGCGAGCGTGACGACTTTCGGGCCGGACGGATCGGCGAGACGGCGCGCCAGCGCGAGGACGCCCTGGCTGAACGGCGCGCCCGGCCAGTCGATCGCCTGGTCGGCGGCGCGCGCCACCGCGGCGCCGGGGATTTCTCCGAGCACCGGTGTACGCGCGCGTCGCGGGACGTTGCGCACGGCAGGAAGCGCGGGTCCGAACCGCTCCGACAGCAGCGCCAGCAGCAGGCCCAGCATCAATCCCGCCGGAACCGACGCCGCCACGATCATCGGGCGCGACGGCGCCGACGGCCTGGTGGGCGCGGCGGCGTGGGAGATGATACGCGCGTCGGGAATGCCGATAGGGCTCTGGGTTTCGCGCAGCCGCACGACGAAAGCTTCGTACATCGAGCGCGTCGAGGCGGCGTTGGCTTCCAGCGCCTTCAGCCGCACCCGCGCCATGTTCTGGTCGGTCGCCTCGCTCTCGGCCTGGCGCAGGCTCGATTGCAGCGAGCCGACCTGGGCGCGCGCCACCGAGACGTCGTTGGAAACCGTTCCCGCGATGCGGTCGGTCTCCTGGTCGATCTTGGCCTGGAGATCGCGCTCCTGGTTCTGGGCGGCGATCAGCTTGGGATGCTTGGGGCCGTAGCGCGTGGCGAGATCGGCTTCCTGGCGGATCACTTCGGCCTGCTGCTCGCGCAATTGCACGATCAAGGGCGAGGACACGACCTGCGAAACGTCCGCGCCGTGGCCGCCCTTGAGCATGGATTCGATGCGGCCCTGGTTGGCCTGCTTCTCGGCGAGATCGCTCTTGGCGGTGACGAGCTGGCCGTTGATGGCGGTGAGCTGCTGGTCGACCAGCGACGAGCCGTCGCCGGTCTCGTTGATGTTGTGCTCGGCCTTGTAGGCCTGGACGTTGGACTCCGCGGCCTGCACCTGGTGGGAGAGCTGGCGGATGCGCGACTGCAGCCAGTCGGTCGTGGCGCGGGTGTCGTTGAGCTTGGCGTCGACTTCGCTGGAGATGTAGATGGCGGCCACGGCATTGGCGATGCGCGCGGCCTTGTCCGGATCGGACGACGAATAGCTGACGATGATCGCCGTCGAAAGCCCCAGGCCCTCGGCGGTGAGATTGTGCAACAGCGTGTCGATCTCCGCGTCGCGGCGCTCGGCGGCGCTCATCTGCGCCGCGCCGAGCAGCGAACCCAGGAGGCCCGGCGACAGGGCAGGATTGAACTCGGGATCGGAATCGAGGCCCAGGCGGTCGATGACGCGGCCGGCCAGGTCGCGCGAGGTTAGGATCTGGATCTGGTCCTGCACCGTGGCGGGATCGACGGGCAGTTCGGAGACGACGGCGGAGACGTCGGCCACATTGTTCTTGCGCGGGTCGATCATTACCACCGAGGAGGCGGCATAGCGCGCCGGCCACATCAGGCTCACGACCGCGGCAAGGGCGACGACCACCAGCGTGGTGGCGAGGATGAGGTTGAGGCGGCGGGCGGCCAGGCGCGCCAGATCGCTCAGGCGGAAGGGCTCCGCCTCTGGCGAACCGAACGTTCCCGGGGATGACATGGACCGGCCAGACCTCGAGCGCAGCGAATCATGTAACGCGGCGCCGCCTGCCGAACGGTTAACGGGGTGGAAATCCTTAACCGGCATTTGCCAGCGGCGCCGGCTGCGCCCCCAGACAGCGCGCGACCACGCGCGGGTCGTCCCACGGCACGTCGTGGTGGGCCACCTTCAGCCAATGGCTGGTGCGGTCGCGGGTCCATTCCTGCGGAAACAGCGCCACGTCGTCGCTGGCGATGGCGCGATGCGGCGAGGCGGAGACGCCTGCCAGCGCGGCGCAGAGATCGTGGCCGGGACCGAAGGCGAGATGGCTGGTCTGGGTGGCGCGGGGATTGATCTCGATGAGATGCGGTGAGCCGTCGCGGTCGCGGACATAGTCGAGCCCGTGCAGGCCGGAAAGCCGGAAGCGCCGGGCGAGACGGCGCGCGGCGTCCTCCATCGTGGAATCGTCGATGCGGCGCACCACGCTGGCCGGACCGGCCGCGCCCCTGGTGGCGATGACGTCGAAATGGTTGGCGGCGAGCACATCGCCGTCGCGGCACACGAAACTCGTCGTGGCCGGCGTGCCGGGGATGAAGCGCTGCAGGCAGACGCCGGGCTTGCCCGGACGCAGCGCCGCGAGAAAATGATGCGCGTCGCGGCGGCGGGCGGCGCGGGCGAGACTGCGCAGGCGCGACGGGGGCGCGGCGAGCCTTCGCCACGCGGCCCTGGCCTCTTGGGGCGTGTGCACGACGGCGACGCCGTCGCCGCCCCAGCTTCCGTCCGCCTTCAGCACGGCGGGAAGGCCCAGGATCTTCAGCGCGAAATCGAGCGTCTGTTCGTCGGCAACGGACACGGTCTCCGGCGCCGCGATCCCGGCTTCGCGCGCGGCGGTGACGAAGCCGCTGCGCGAGGCCAAGGGGGCGTAGCCCTCGGGATCGCCGAGGGAGCGTTCGATGCGGGCGCGGATGTCCCGTGGCGCCGTGGAATGGAGGGCGTGCAGATGGGCCGCGGCGCGGTCGTCGCAGGCCACGATCAGGTCGGGCTGCGATGCTTCGATGGCGGCGGCCAGCGAACGCAATGGCGCGAGCGGGCGATAGGGATGGCGGGCGCGCGGATAGCGGCTTTCGGCGAGGGGATGATCGGCGGGATGCAGCGCATCGACCGCGCAGCCGCTCTCGGCCAGCGCGCCGGCCAGACGCGCGGCAGCCGGCCAGCGCACGGTGGTGGACAACAGGATTCGAGGCATCGGGGCAAACTTCCGGGGCACGGACGAACGAGTGCAGCTTCCGGGCCGCGCGGCGCTGGTACGGGATTTGGAGGAAAGCGCGGGAAACCGCCATTCCAACGGCGTCCCGCGTGCCCTTTCGGGAAAGCGTCCCGAAGCGGGACTTGAAGAGGTCAAAAATGAGAAAGCCCGTCGATACCGCCATCATCGGAGCCGGACCTTATGGATTGTCGCTCGCCGCCCATCTGGGCGCGGCCGGCGTCTCCCACCGCATCTTCGGCAAGGTGCTGGATACCTGGCGCCACCACATGCCGCGCACCATGCAGCTGAAATCGGAGGGCATCGCGTCGAGCCTGTCGTCGCCCCTGCCCGGAAGCCGGATCGAGGACTATTGCGCCGCCAACGGGCTGGCCTACCAGGACCACGACCTGCCGGTGCCGCTGGAGCAGTTCAGCGCCTATGCGACCGGCTTCGCGGAACGCTTCGTGCCGCAGATGGAGGATGCGCTTGTCACGTCCGTGACGCGCGACGGCGACGGCTTCCTCGTTACGCTCGACACCGGCGAAACGCTTGCCGCGCGCAACGTGGTCGCCGCGGTCGGCATCACGGCCTTCGCCTATACGCCGGACATGCTCGCCGCCCTGCCCGCCTCTTCGCTGTCGCACAGTTTCGACCATCGCGACGGCGGCCAGTTCAAGGGCAAGGACGTGGTGGTGCTCGGCGCCGGCGCCTCGGCCATCGACACCGCGGCGCTGCTCGACGATTGCGGCGCCAAGGTCACCATCGTCGCCCGCGACGAAGCCATCCGCTTTCACAGCCCGCCCGATCCGGATTCGGGCTCGCTGATGAGCACCATCCAGAAGCCGCCGACGGGTATCGGCCCGGGCTGGCGCTCGTTCTTCTGCGTGCATCTGCCGCTCCTGTTCCACAAGCTCCCGGAATCGCTGCGGCTGCGCGCGGTGCGCACCCATCTCGGACCGGCGCCGGGCTGGTTCATGCGCGAACGCATCGAGGGCAGGATCACGGCGCTGCTGCACCATCGCCTCGAACGCGCGCGGACCCATGACGGCCGCGTGAGCCTGGACGTGCGCGGACCGGATGGCGAGAAGACTCTGACCTGCGATCACATCGTCGCGGCGACGGGCTATCGCATCGATCTCGACCGGCTCGGCTGGCTTGCGTCGATCGCACCGGACATCGACGCGGTGGAGAAGACGCCGATCCTCAGCGACACGTTCGAAAGCTCGGTGCCCGGGCTCTACTTCATGGGGCCCGCCGCCGCCAACAGCTTCGGCCCGCTCATGCGCTTCATGGTCGGCGCGGAGTTCGCCGCGCCAAGACTCGCCGGCGTGCTGACGCGGAAGGCCTCGCAACAGCAAACCCGGGCCGCAGCGTAGCCGCCGCCGAACGCTCGCCCTTCCTCGAACCTCCGCCTTTCGGGGGAGGTTGCGCGACCCTCTCCCACCTCCCCCTTGCGGGGAGGTCGAAATCGCGCAACGCGATTTCGGGCGGGGGGTCTCTCCGCCAGCGCGTTCCCCCCACCCGAAAAATCTCTGCGCTACGCTTCGAGATTTTTCGTTGGCACGCTGTCGCTACCAACCCCCGCAAGGGGGAGGTTGAATGCAGGCGCGTCCCAAACACCAAAGCCCTGGACCATCGCGATGGCCAGGGCTTGCTGTGATTTCCAGCGGGCCGGCGGCGTGGAGGATTCGAACCCTTCCGCTCGTTCACCCGATGGGAGTCTCCACGGCTTGCATGCGGAATGGGGATCTTCGCCCCGGCGTCCTTGGCCGGGGAGCTGTGACGCCGGGACCACCTTGGGTGCATCTCCCAGCCTCGCTCCCCGGGGGGACTGCCGATCCGGGACGCCGCTGCCGCGGCTTCCCTGGCCTGTCGATCCGCCCATTCCGCTCGGGTTCTCCGCAAGTGGAGGCCCTTGCCTGTATGGCCTTGCGGTGAATTCAAAACATCCCGGTCTAAACTCCTGCGTGTCCTCGGCAGAAGATATAGTACACCCTGAAGTAGAACACAAGGAGTTCGAACAGGAAAGTTTGTGGCAGCCCATGCGCCCTTCGGCCGAACCCTATCTCCCTGATTTAGCGCCACAATCAACCTCCCCCTTGCGGGGAGGTCGAAAAATTCGAGCACGGCGAGAATTTTTCGGGTGGGGGGGCGGTGGCGAAAGCACGGCTCGGCCCCCCACCCGAAAAATGCGAAGGGCATTTTTCGACCTCCCCGCAAGGGGGAGGTTGGGGGTGACCGCAAGGGGGAGGTTGTTCTTCAGCGTTCCCCCGCACTCGCGGGGGCGAGGGAGACTTCGGGAGAGGGTGGTCAGGCGGGTGCGAATTCCACGGTCTCACCGTTGCGCGC
This sequence comes from Rhizomicrobium sp., assembly GCA_050728855.1. Classification (GTDB taxonomy): domain Bacteria; phylum Pseudomonadota; class Alphaproteobacteria; order Micropepsales; family Micropepsaceae; genus Rhizomicrobium. The sequence goes on from JBOHKI010000049.1 coordinate 5,705, forward strand.
GCAGGCCGGCGACAGGAGTTCGGCGATCAGCGGGACTACGTCTTCCGGCGGGCGCAGCGTGGCGGGGTCTTCGCCAGGCATGGCTTTCTCGCGCATCCAGGTGCGCAGCGGGCCGGGGCTGAGGAGGTTCACGCGCACGGGGGTGTGCTCGCATTCCGCGGCATAGGTCAGCGCCAGCGATTCCAGCGCGGCCTTGGTCGCGGCGTAGATGCCCCAATAGGGCGTGTGCTTGCGCGCGGCGCCGGATGTCACGAACAGGACGCGGCCGGCATCGGATGCGCGCAGCAGCGGATCGAGCGAGCGGATCAGCCGCCAGTTCGCCGTCACGTTGACGTCGAGCGCTTCCTGGAAGGTCTTGGGATCGAGATGGGCGAGCGGGGTGAGCTGGCCGAGCTGGCCGGCATTGCCGAAGAATCCGTCGAGCCGTCCCCAGCGCTCGAAGATCGAGGCGCCGAGGCGGTCGAGCGCGGGAAAGTCGCGCAGATCGAGCGGCACCAGCGTGGCCTGTCCGCCCGCCTTCTGGATCGCGTCGTCCAGCTCCTCGAGGCCGCCCACGGTTCGGGCCAGCGCGATGACATGGGCGCCCTGCTTGGCCAGCGCCAACGCCGCCGCCCGCCCGATGCCACGCGACGCGCCGGTAACGAGGATGATGCGGGAGCGGAGAAGACCGCCCACGTCAGTTATTCCTCCGTGTCATGGCCCGCGACTGCGGGCCATCCAGTTGCGGCGGGCAGAGGAGCGAAAGAAAACAGGCCATGGCGGATTCCGTTTCGAACAGAGTCTGTGTCACCTGGATGGCCCGCAGCCGCGGGCCATGACACATTTGGAAAGGGCTACGCGACGGCACCGCCCGGGTCCCCTTCCCGCGCCCGCGCATGCGCGCGCCGGTGACGAGGATGGTGCTGTCTTTGAGGGGAGCCCTCATTTCACTGCCCTCCTCCGTGTCATGGCCCGCGACTGCGGGCCATCCAGTTGCGGTGGGCAGAGGAGCGAAAGAAAACAGGCCATGGCGGATTCCGTTTCAAACAGAGTCTGTGTCACCTGGATGGCCCGCAGCCGCGGGCCATGACACAAATGGAGTGTGCTACGCCACGTCCGCCAGCAGGGAGAGCTGGCGGGTGCTGGGTTCGCCGGCGAGGTCGGCCAGGCGGATGGGATAGTCGCCGGAGAAGCAGGCGTCGCAGAAGCGGGGCTTCACCGGATCGCGGCCCTTCTCGCCCATCGCCTTGTAGAGCCCGTCCATGGTGATGAAGGCGAGGCTGTCGGCGCCGATGAATTTGCGCATCTCCTCGACATCCATGCCGTGAGCGAGGAGGTCACCGGTGTTGGGCGTGTCGACGCCGTAGAAGCACGAATGCGACGTGGGCGGGCTGGCGACGCGGAAATGCACCTGGCTGGCGCCCGCGTCGCGCACCATCTGCACGATCTTCTTGGACGTCGTGCCGCGGACGATGGAATCGTCGATCAGGATCACGCGCTTGCCCTTGAGCGTGGCGCGGTTGGGATTGTGCTTCTTCTTCACGCCGAAATGGCGGATGCCGTCCGTCGGCTCGATGAAGGTGCGGCCCACATAGTGATTGCGGATGATGCCGAGCTCGAAGGGCAGATGCGACTGGTTGGCGTAGCCGATGGCGGCGGGGATGCTGGAATCGGGCACCGGCACCACGATGTCGGCGAGCGCGGGGGATTCCTTGGCCAGCTCCTCGCCGGCGCGCTTGCGCATATCGTAGACGTTGCGGCCCTCGACCACCGAATCCGGGCGGGCGAAATAGATGTATTCGAAGATGCAGAAGCGCTGCTGGGCGTGCTTGCCGAAGGGGAAGTGGGATTGGAGCCCGTCCTTGGTGATCACCACCATCTCGCCCGGCTCGATGTCGCGCACGAACTCGGCGGAGATGATGTCGAAGGCGCAGGTTTCCGAGGCCAGGATATAGGCGCCGTCGAGCCGGCCCAGAACCAGGGGGCGCACGCCCCAGGGATCGCGCATGCCGATCAGCTTCTTCGACGTCAGCGCCACCAGCGAATAGGCGCCCTCGACCTGGCGCAGCGCGTCGGTCAGGCGCTCCACGATCGGGCCCTTGCTGCGGGCGGCCAGGTGGATGATCACCTCGGTGTCGGAGGTCGACTGGAAGATCGCGCCGTCGCGCACCAGCTCGTCGCGCAGGCCGCGGGCGTTGGTGAGGTTGCCGTTGTGGGCGATGGCGATGCCGCCGCCGGCGAGATCGGCGAACATCGGCTGGATGTTGCGCTCGCTGGAGCCGCCGGCGGTGGAATAGCGGTTGTGGCCGACGGCGTTGGCGCCCTTCAAATTGGCGACGCGGTTCTGGTTGCGGCCGCCGAAGATGTCGCCCACCAGGCCCTTGTGGCGCTCGGGGATGAACTGTCCCTCGTGGAACGACACGATTCCGCTGGCTTCCTGGCCGCGGTGCTGGAGCGCGTGCAGGCCCAGCACCGTCAGCGCCGCGGCGTCGGCATGGCCGTAGATGCCGAAGACCGCGCATTCCTCGTGGAAGGCGTCGTCTCCGGAAAACGGCAAATCGAGTTGCGAAGCGCTCATTGCTTTCCGCCGCCGTCGTTCGTCTGCTGGATGAGGTTGTCTAGCGCGCGGCGGTCGTGGGCGCCATAGCCCTTTTTGGGTTTGGCCTTGCCGTTTGTCGCATGTGGATTGGGCCGGGGCACGGGAACCGCGCCGTTTGCCCCGCTGTCGGGTGCTGAGGTGGCCGTGGCCCGGGCGAATTTGCCGTCATGGTCGGGAACCAGCGACAGGATCACCTGGGCGCAGCTCTGGATCAGGGGCAGCGTATGGGCGCGCTGGAGCCAGTCGGGCTGCTTGTGAGTCTCCACCGCGCTGGTGAACAGGATGTAGGCCAGCCCGACGATGAAGAGCCCGCGCACCACGCCGAAGGCCAGCCCGAGCGAGCGGTCCACCGCGCCGACGGCGGAGCGGTGCACGCTTTCTGCGAATCGGTAGCTGATGAAGGAGAGCGGGATCAGCACCAGCAGGAAGATCGCGCCATAGCCCACCAGGAAGCCCATCCATGCAGGCGAGAGGCGCGCCGACAGGAACGCCGCGGCGCCGGGACCGAAAAACAGCGTGGCGAAAGCGGCCGCGACCCAGGCGAAGATGGAGAGCGTCTCGCGGACGAAGCCGCGCCAGACGGCATAGCCCGCCGACACCAGCACGATCACGACCACGATCAGGTCGACGAAGTTGAAGTGCAGGTCCATCGACTCCTACTCTACCACGCGCGGCCGCCGTCCCGGTTGGGCTGCACCTCCGGCGAAGGCGGCGAGGTCCGCCACGTTGCCGATCTGCCGCAATTCCAGCCCTTCCGCCCGCGTGCCCTCGGGCACCACGGCCCGCCTGAAGCCCAGTTTTGCGGCCTCCTTGAGGCGAAGCTCGGCCTGGGGCGCCGGGCGCACGTCGCCCGACAGGCTGATTTCGCCGAAGAACACGCAATCCCTGGGCAATGAGCGGCCCGAGAACGAGGACATCAGCGCCGCGGCCGCGGCCAGATCGGCCGCCGGCTCGCCGATCTTCAGCCCGCCGGCGACGTTGAGATAGACATCGTGTCCGCTCATGCCAAGACCGGCGCGGGCGTCGAGCACGGCCAGGATCATGGCGAGCCGGCCGGAATCCCAGCCGACCACCGCCCGGCGCGGGGTCCCATAACCGGCGGCGGCGACCAGCGCCTGCACTTCCACCAGCAGCGGACGCGTGCCCTCGATGCCGGCGAAGACGGCCGCGCCGGGCGAGCTCGCCGTGCGGTCGCCGAGGAACAGCGCGGAGGGATTGGCGACTTCGGCCAGGCCCTGCCCCGTCATCTCGAACACGCCGATCTCGTCGGTGGGACCGAAGCGGTTCTTCGCGGCGCGCAGGATGCGGAAGTGGTGGCCGCGCTCGCCCTCGAAATAGAGCACGGCGTCGACCAGATGCTCGACCTGCTTGGGCCCCGCGATCTGGCCTTCCTTGGTCACGTGGCCGATCAGCAGCAGCGCAGCCCCGCTCGCCTTGGCGTAGCGCACGAGATCGAAGCTGGCGGTGCGCACCTGCGCGATGGTGCCGGGCGCGGCTTCGAGCGCGCTCGTCCAGATCGTCTGGATGGAATCGATGGCGACGATGTCGGGCGTGCGGCCGTTCTCGATGGTGGCGAGGACGTCTTCCACGCAGGTGGCCGAGCCCAGCGCCACCGGCGCGTCCGCCAGCCCCATCCGCGCGGCGCGCAGCCGGACCTGCGCCATCGCCTCCTCGCCGGAGATGTAGACGGCGCTGCCGCCGCGCTTGGCATAGGCCGCCAGCGCCTGGAGGATCAGCGTCGACTTGCCCACACCGGGATCGCCGCCGATCAAGAGCGCCGAGCCCGGCACCAGCCCGCCGCCGCAGACGCGGTCGAACTCGCCGATACCGGTGGTGCGGCGCGGCGGTTCGGCGTCGGTCGTCTTCAGGTCCTCGAGCGCGAACCGCCGCCCCTTGATGCGCGGCCGTGCGCTTGCGCCCGAGGGGATCGCTGCACCCTCCTCGACGATGGTGTTCCAGCCGCCGCAGGCATCGCACTTGCCCGACCATTTGGAATGCACCGCGCCACAGGCCTGGCAGGCGAAGGAGGAAGACTTAGGCATGGCGGCCGAACCTTCCTCCCCCGCCGTTGCGGGGGAGGTGGATGTCGCGCGACTCTCGCGCGGCAGACGGAGGGGGGGTGAGGAGCCGAGACAACCTTGCTCCTTCGCAGCCACCCCCTCCACCGCTTCGCGGTCCCCCTCCCCCGCAAGGCGGGGGAGGAAGCGAGTGGATGCTCACGCCTTCACCTCCATCTTGATCGGGCCCTCGGCGCGGCCGTGGATGAACTGGTCGACGTAGGGGTTGCCGCTGGTGTCGATGGCGGCGGTGGGGCCGGACCAGATGATCTTGCCCTTGTAGAGCATGGCGATGTGGTCGGAGATCTTGCGCGCGCTCACCATGTCGTGGGTGATGGAGAGCGCGGTGACGCCCAGATCCTTCACCGTGGAGACGATGAGCTCGTTGATGACGTCGGCCATGATGGGATCGAGCCCGGTGGTCGGCTCGTCGAAGAAGATGATCTCCGGATCGGCGGCGATGGCGCGGGCGAGGCCGACGCGCTTCTGCATGCCGCCGGACAGTTCGGCGGGCGACAGGTCGATCACCTCCTCGCCCAGGCCGACCTTGGCCAGCTTCTCCACCGCGATGTCGCGCGCCTTCCTGCGCGCCACGCCGCGGCCCTGGATCAGGCCGAATGCCACGTTCTCCCACACCGGCAGCGAATCGAACAGCGCCCCGCCCTGGAACAGCATGCCGAACTTGCGCAGCATCGCCTCGCGGCCGCGGCCCGACAGGCGCGTGACCTCCTGGCCGTCGACGAAGATCTGGCCGGCGTCGGGGCGGATGATGCCCAGCACGCTCTTGATGGTGACCGACTTGCCCGAGCCCGAGCCGCCGATGATGACCATCGAGGTGCCGGGCTCGATGACGAGGTCGACGCCGTCCAGCACGACCTTGGGGCCGAAGCGCTTCTTGACGCCGCGCAACTCGATCTTGGGGATCTGCGCCATCACTTCGCCCCGAACAGGATGGAGGTGAGGAAGTAGTTGGCGGCGAGGATGAGGATGGAGGACGACACCACCGCGTTGGTGGTGGCCGCGCCGACGCCCTGCGCCCCGCCCTTCGAATTGAAGCCGTTGTAGCAGCCCATCAGCGCGATGATGAAGCCGAACACCGTGGCCTTGATGAGACCCGAGGTGACGTCGCCATGGGTGACGAAATCCATGGTGTTCTTGATGTAGACCGCGCCGTTGAAATCCAGGCTCTTGGTCGAGACAATGTAGCCGCCGAACACGCCGATGGAATCGGCGACGGCGACCAGGATGGGCATGGAAATCACCGCCGCCCACAGCCGGGGCACGACGAGATACTTGATCGGGTTGGTGGAGAGCGTGGTCAGCGCGTCGATCTGCTCGGTCACGCGCATGGTGCCGACCTCCGCGGCGATGGCGGCGGCGACGCGGCCGGCCACCATCAGCCCCGCGATGACGGGCCCGAGCTCGCGCGTGATGCCCAGCACCACGATCTGCGGCACGATCGCCTCCGCGCCATAGCGGTTGCCGCCGATATAGATCTGAAGCGCCAGCACGCCGCCGGTGAAGAACGCGGTGAGGCCCACCACGGGCAGCGAAAACCAGCCGATGCGCATCACCTGCTTGCCGATCAGCGTCCAGTAGACCGGCATGAGGAAGCAGTCGAGCACGGCGGTGATGGTGAATTCGGTCAGCCTTCCGATCTCGGCCAGAAGCGCCAGCACGACGCGGCCGATGGCGGCGAAGATGTTCATCGCGCCGCCTCCACGTAGCGCCGCGGCACGCGCGGCCCGATGCGGGTGAGGATCTCGTAATGCGCGGTGCCGGCGCCGCGCGCGATCTCATCCAGCGAAATGACGTCGCCGAACAGCTCGGCCTCGGCGCCCGCCTCGCGCGCGCGCGGCGGCACGTCCGTGACATCGAGAGTGATCAGGTCCATCGAGACGCGCCCGGCGAAGGGCGCGCGCACGCCGCCGAGTGACGCCGCGCCCCGGTTTCCGAGCGCGCGCATCACGCCGTCCGCATAGCCCAACGCGATTGTCGCGAGCATCCCCGGCCGCTCGATCCTGTGCGTGGCTCCGTAACCAACGGTTTCACCACTGTCAACGCGGCGCAGCTGGAGCACGCGCCCGGTCAGCCGCGCCACGGCGGCGAACGGATTGGCGCCGCTCTGCCAGGGGTTTCCGCCATAGAGACCGACGCCGGGCCGCACCATGTCGAAGGCGTAATCCTTGCCCAGGAGCACGCCGCCCGACGACGACAGGCTGGCCGGCGCCGGAGGCAGCATGGCGAGCGCGGTGCGGAAGCGGTCGCGCTGCATCGCGTTCATTGCCGAGGCCGGATCGTCGGCGCAGGCCAGATGGCTCATCACCAGCACGACGCGCAGCGCGCGCAGCCGCTCCTTCGCCTCCGCGCTCAGCGCCGCGAGCTCGTAGGCGGGAAGACCGAGACGGTTCATGCCGGTGTCGATCTGGATCGCGGCATCGAGCGTGGTGTCCATCTCGCGCGCGGCGGCGGACCAGGCGGCGATCTCCGCCAGCGAATTCAGCACCGGCGTCAGGCGATGGCCGAGCAGCGCCGGCACCGCGTCCGCCGAGGCGCCGTCGAGCACGAAGATGCGGGCCTGCGGGACGAGCGGACGTAGCGCCACGCCCTCGCCCACCCGCGCCACGAAGAAGGTGTCGCAGCCTTCGGCCGCCAGCCGCTTCGCGACGGGACCCATGCCCAGGCCATAGGCGTCGGCCTTCACCACGCCGCACACGGAGGCCGCGCCCGCCAGCCTGCGGATCTCGCGATAGTTCGCCGCCAGCGCGCCCAACCGCACCGTCAGGCACGCGACTTCAAGGTCTTCGTTGCTCATGTGGGCCGACAATGCCGGGCCGCCGCGTCCGGGTCAAAGCGGCGAAGAGCCCGGGATTTGTGTCTGAACGAAGCGGGAACACCTGTCAAGACGAGGATTAACCAGGCCGCGCGAATCCTCGCCCCGCCCGCCCGCGGCCGCGCCAAAATGGGACAGGAGAACCACCATGCGCCTGATCCACGCCACGGCCGCCGCGCTGGCCTGCACGCTGCTCGCGGGCTGCGACCAGACACCGGCGCCCGCGCCCGCGCCGCCGCCACAACAGGCCTCGGTGCTGCCCACCCCACCGCTCCCTTCCGCACCGGCCGCGCCCGCGATGGCGCAGGTCCATCGCCGCCATCATCGCCACGCGTGGAGCGGCGGCGGCACTGAATCCGGCTACGGCTATTCGGAAACCTATTCGCAAAGCGAAATCACCGGATACGACTATGTCAGCGACTCCCATGTGTCGGGCGGCGTGTCGGGTGGCATGTCGGATGGCGATGCACATCGCGGCGCGCGCCGCGACGGCTACGGCTTGTGGATCGGCGGCTTCGGCCGCGCCTACGACAGCGACGCCCATGCCCGCCGCGCCGGCACCATGACCGGCGACCGCCTCAAACCCTGGGCGCATTACGACGGCGATTGGGACAGGTAGGTCCGCTCAGCGATTGCGCGCCAAGGCGCGGGTCACGGCATCCGGTTCGCTCGCGATCACCTCGAGAAGCACGCGCGCGGGGCCTTGCGGCTGACGGTGTCCTTGTTCGTAATTCCGGATCGTCTCCACCGAGAACCCATAGCGTTCGGCGAATTGCCGCTGGCTGAGGCCGAGTCGCTTGCGCAACGCCTTCACCGCCGGCGGCTTCACCGGCGGAACGGCGCGACGGGCGCGCCTCAACTCGGCATCGGTGAACAACGGCGCCGTATCGGCGTCGGCCGCCACCTGGCGGGCAATCTGCCTGTCCCCGGCACGGGAAGCCTTCGACCAGTCGACCTTCGACAGGTCGAGATCAGCCCGGGTACGCCGCACGATAGCCATGCCGTTCCTTCCTGTTCGCGGCCACCGCTAGACGAGGTCCAGCCGCACTTCGCGGCCGACGATCGCGGCGGCCTTTTGCAGCGTCGACAGCGTGACGTTGCCGTTCTTCGGATCGAGCAGGCGATGGATCTGACTGCGGCTGGTGCGCATCGTCTTGGCCATCTGATTGATCGAAATCTTCTTCGACGCCATGCGCTGCTTCAGCTGAAAGGCGATCTTCTCCTTGATGACGAGCGTGTGCAGCTCGTCGTAGAGCCCTTCCTCCTTGAGGAAGTCATCCAGCGCAGGGCCGATGTGAGGATTTTTCTTCTTTTTCATGCCTTCACCGCTTTCATGCGCCGCCGGGCAAGCGCGAGCTCCACATCCGGCGTCTTTTGAGATTTCTTGATGAAACCATGCAGGACGACCACGCATCCGGCGTGAAACATGAAGAATATTCGCGAAATCCGGCCGTCGCTCACGTTGCTTCTCACTTCCCAGAGGCCCTGCCCAGTGGGCGGCAGACCGGCATCCCGACCGGCCACTGTTCCTGCACCCGAAGCAAATCGGCTCCGATCTGCTTACGATCCGCGCCGCAGAGCTCACGCAACCAATCCCGCACCGGCACCGCGCCAGACTTCGTCGCATAAAACGAGACAGGAATCCGGTCGGCCCGCATCGGTCAGATATGTCCTTTATATGATACAGTAGGCAAAAGCAACACCAAGCCCGATATGATCACACTTTTCGAGATGCACGAAAGTCGATGGACTGCCCATGCCAATCGTGCGCATCGCAGCTCGGCATATATTGCAGAGTCAGTGTCATGGCCCGCGGCTGCGGGCCATCCAGGTGGCGCACGTACGAGCGTCAAGTTTCAAGTCCGTCATGGCCGCCACAAGGGCGGCCATGACGTGTGAAAAGTCTTGCGCGTCACGGCGCCATCGTTGACGACCTGGTTCCCCTACCCGCGCAGCGCGCGCTCCTCGCCGGGGATGACGAACCATACGGCTGAGAAAGGCTAATTCCCCTCCGCCGCCAGGCTCGAGAACCTTGTGAAGCGGTCGTCGAACATCAGGTCGATCTTGTTGGTGGCGCCGTGGCGGTGCTTTTCGACGAGGAGTTCGGCGCGGCGGTGCAGGCGCTCCATCTTCTCCATCCACTTGCCGTGCTCGGCGCTGCCGGGCTCGGGCTCGCGGGATTTCAGGTAGTACTCCTCGCGGAACACGAACATCACCACGTCGGCGTCCTGCTCGATGGAGCCGGATTCGCGCAGGTCCGACAGCACCGGGCGCTTGTCGTCGCGCGCGTCGACGCCGCGGGAAAGCTGGGACAGCGCGATCACCGGCACGTTCAATTCCTTGGCCAGCACCTTCAGGCTCTTGGAGATCTGCGTGATCTCCTGCACGCGGTTCTCGGGCTTGCCGGCGGGCGCGACGAGCTGGATGTGGTCGATGATGACCGCGCCGATGCCCTTCTCGCGCTTCATGCGGCGGGCGCGCGCCGCGATCTGGGCGATGGAGATACCGCCGGTATCGTCGATATAGAGCGGCAGGGTGGAAAGCTCCTGCATGGTGAGGACGAACTTCTCCCACTCCGCTTCGGAGAACTTGCCGTTGCGGATCTTCCACATCTCGATCTCGCTCATCTCGGAAAGGATACGCGCCGCGATCTGCTGCGAGGCCATTTCCAGCGAGAAGAACAGGATCGGCGCGCCCTTGGACACCGCCTCGCCCGCTTCCTGGTCCTGCACCCAGAAGCGCGCGGCATGAACCGCCATGTTGGTGGCGAGCGAGGTTTTGCCCATGCCCGGGCGGCCGGCGAGGATGATGAGATCGGACGGCTGCAACCCGCCCAGCAGCGAGTCGATGTCGGCAAAGCCGGTGGCGACGCCGCTGATGCGCCCGCCGCGCAACTGCGCCTGCTCGGCGGCATGCACCGCGCGGCGCAGGCTCTCGGTGAACGCGATCGGGCCTTCGCCGTAGCGCGAGGTCTCCGCGATGCGGTAGAGCGCCTTCTCCGCTTCCTCGATCTGGGCCTGGGGCGGCTTTTCGTGCGGCGCCTCGTAGGCGGTGTTGACGATGTCCTCGCCGATGCGGATGAGGCCGCGGCGCACGGCAAGGTCGTGCAGGATGCGCGCATAGTCGCGCACGCTGGGCATCGCGGGGGCGGCCTGGGCGAGACCGGCGAGATAGGCGTGGCCGCCGACCTCGATCAGGCCCGGATCGGCCTTGAGGAAGGCGTTCAGCGTCAGCGGCGTCATCGCCATGCCGCCGCGCTCGAACATCGTCTCCATCGCCTCGAACACGCGCTGGTGCAACGGGTCGTAGAAATGTTCCGGCCGCACCAGCTGGGAGACGGTCTCCAGCGCGCGGTTATCCACAAGGATGGCGCCCAGCAGGGCCTGCTCGACCTCGATGTCGTAGGGGACGTGACGGTAGTTGTCTTGTTCCATGTCTTGTTTTTGCTGGCCGATTTCGGATCGCGGAGAACGCGGGCGGAGATCGAATCAATCCGCGCGGGTCCCACGGCGCAAGCATAAACCGAATCGATTCACAGGATTAGCTGCACACCGTGCGCTTGACATTCGCGGCGGAGAATTTCAGGGCGCATTCCAGGAAACCTCCCCCTTGCGGAGTGGTCGAATAATCCCGGAGCAGAGCGGAGAGATTTTTCGGATGGGGGAGCGGCCTCACCGTCGGCACAACTCCCTCCACCCGAAAAACGCTCGCGCGTTTTTCGACCTCCCCACAAGGGGGAGGTTCTCTTCCGGTTTTCACTCCGCCGCGTGGGGCATGTGTTCGCGGCCGGCGAAGTGCATGGTGCGTTCGTCGTCGAGCATGTAGTCGCGCGTGACGGGCAGCGCGTCGATGCGCCTGGCGAGCTGGATCTGGTAGACGCAGAGGTGCTGGCGGCGGAAGGCGACTTCCATCGCGGTAAGATAGAAGTCCCACATCCGGCAGAAGCGCTCGTCGTAGATCGCCGCGGCCTCGGCCCAGCGGTCGCGGAAGCGGGCGCGCCACGCTTTCAGCGTCTCGGCATAATGCAGCCGCAGCGTCTCGATGTCGGTCACGAACAGTCCGGAGCGTTCGATGGCCGGCAGGACCTCGGACAGCGCGGGCGTGTAGCCGCCGGGGAAGATGTATTTCATGATCCACGGATTGCTCGCGCCCGGGCCGTCCAGCCGGCCGATGAAGTGCAGCAGCATGGCGCCGTCGTCCTTCAGCAGCGCCGCCGATTTGTCGAAAAACGCCTGGTAATTGGGCACGCCGACATGCTCGAACATGCCCACCGAGACGATGCGGTCGAAGGCGCCGGTGAGGGCGCGGTAGTCGGTGAGCGCGAACTTCACCCGCGAGGCCAGCCCCGCCTTCGCCGCGCGCGCGTTCGCCACCGTGATCTGCTCTTCCGACAGCGTCACGCCGGTCACGGTCGCGCCGAGATCGCGCGCGAGGTCGAGCGCCAGCCCGCCCCAGCCCGAGCCGATGTCGAGCACGCTGAGGCCCGGGCGGTCGAGATGCAGCTTGGCGGCGACGTGGCGCTTCTTGGCGATCTGCGCGTCTTCCAGGCTCTCGCCGGCATGGCTGAAATAGGCGCAGGAGTACTGCTTGTCGGAATCCAGGAACAGGTCGTAGAGCCGGCCCGAGAGATCGTAGTGGTGCGCCACGTTCTGCCTGGCGCGGCGGACGGCGTTGCGCTGGCGCAAGGCCTTGGTCACCACCCGCAGGGCGCGCAGCAGGCGCAGGAAGGCGGGCGTCCGGGTCTCCTCCATGTTGGACATCAATATGTCGAGCGCGACGTAGAGGTCGCCGCCATCGGCGGTGAGGCGTCCTTCCATATAGGCCTCGCCGAACGCGAGCTCGGGATTGCGCAGGATGTCGAACGGCACGCGCGCGTCGTGCAGGCGTATCGTGGCACGAGGTTCGCCCGCGCCGAGGACTTCGCGCCGGCCGTTGGAATAGACGATCGTCAGCGTCCCCTTGCGGACGATGCGCGAGAGCAACAGACCCAGCATAATTCCACCCCAGGCTGATTGCGGACCAAAGGATAAGTCCACAATGCGCCGCAGCGAAAGCGGTTCCTCACGGAAAAGGGGCTGGCGGTTGCAGGCCCGCCCGTGCTCAATGGGCGGGAATTGCCGTGGAGACAGCGATGGTTGGGGCGTTTCGCAGGGCATTTGTGGGCGCGGCGCTGGCCGTCGCATTGGGCGGGGCCGTGGCGCCGCCGCCGGCGCCCATGCGCATTCCCCACGGCCAGCACACCATCGCGGCCGCCGACAGCGGCGCCTACACGATGGACCCGAACCACATGGCCATCATCGTGCAGGTCTCGCATCTGGGATTCTCCATCAGCTATTTCCGCTTCGGCGCGGCCACGGCCAAGCTCGACTGGGACGCGAAGACCCCCGCCAATTCCAGGCTCTCCGCCGTGGTCGACACCACCTCCATCGCCACGCCGGTACCGGGCTTCGCCGAAGAGCTCCAGGGGCCGCAATATCTCGACGCCCGGCAATTCCCCCATGCCAGTTTCGTCTCCACCGCGTTCCGCCAAACCGATCTCCAGCACGGCGCGGTCGACGGCAAGTTCACGCTGCGCGGCGTGACCAGACCGGTGACGTTCCAGGTGACGCTGATCGGCGCCGGCCCGGGCTTCGCCGGCGGGCCGACCATCGGCCACGTCATCGGCATCCATGCCGAGACCCGGATCAACGCCGCAGACTACGGACTGCCCGCGATCCTCGGCGAACAGCCCATGGTGCTCAGCATCGACACCGAATTCGACAAGCTGCCGTGATCGTATCGATCTCGCCTCTGCGCGAGGAGGCCGAACATCAGCCGAGCGCCTTCTCATAAATTTCCGGTTTGAAGCCGACCGTGATCTTGCCGCCCTGCTCCAGCACCGGTCGCTTGATCATCGCGGGCTGCGCCAGCATCAGCGCGATGGCCTTCTTTTCGGTGAGGCCGTCGCGGTCCTTGTCCGGCAGCGCCCGGAACGTGGTGCCGGCCCGGTTGAGGAGGATTTCCCAGCCGACCTTCCTGGTCCAGCCTTCCAGCCGGGCGCGGTCGATGCCCGATACCTTGTAGTCGTGGAACGCATGGGCGACGCCGTGCGCCTCCAGCCAGGCGCGCGCCTTCTTCATCGTGTCGCAGTTTTTGATCCCGTAGAGCGTCACGGACGTTGCCATCACGCACTCCGGCTCGGGATCGCGAGGCCGCGCTGGACGGCGGGGCGGGCAAGGCCGCGGGCGAGCCAGGCGGGGACGTGCGTGAGCGCGGCGTATTCGACCAGCACGCCCGCGTCGTAGAAGCCGATCAGGTTGCGCACCCAGCCCAGCGTGGCGATATCGGCGATGGTGTAGCCGGCGCCCATCAGCCAGTCGCGATCCGCCAGCCGCTGCTCCAGCACGCCGAGCAGGCGGCGGGACTCCGCCACATAGCGGTCGCGCGGGCGCTTGTCCTCGTAATCGCGGCCGGCGAATTTGTGGAAGAAGCCGAGCTGGCCGAACATCGGGCCGATGAACGCCATCTGGAAGAACAGCCACTGGATCGTCTCGTAGCGCGCGGCCGGATCGGCGGCCAGGAACATCCCCGTCTTCTCCGCCAGATAAAGCAGGATCGCGCCGGACTCCCACAGCGCCAGCGGCGCGCCGCCGGGGCCATCGGGATCGAGGATCGCGGGGATCTTGCCGTTGGGATTGAGGGAGAGGAATTCCGCCGACCAGCTCTCGTTCCCGCCGATGTCGACGAGATGCGGCTCATAGGCAAGCCCCGTCTCCTCCAGCATGATCGAGACCTTCACGCCGTTGGGCGTGGGCAGCGAATAGAGCTGGAGGCGATCGGGATGGCGCGCCGGCCAGCGCCGCGCGATGGGATACCGGGAAAGATCGCTCATCGCCTGTCCGCTCATTGTCCCGGCATGCGGGCTTCGTCTTGGAGCACTTCGTTGCGCGCGTCGTCCGCGATCTGGCGCTCACGCTGCTGATACGCGCGCACGGCGGTCAGATGATCCTGATAGGCCACGAGATCGGCGTTGCTGGCGAACAGCATCTTGTCGCCACGCGCTTCCCAGCGGCCATGGGGATGGGCGAGGAGCGCCGCCATCTTCTCGAACTCCGCGAAGATGCTGTCCTCGCAGTCCAGAATCGCGGCGGAGTGCGATTGCGAGCGCGCCAGAGCTGTGTCGATGCCATTCAGCATGCCGGCCTTGATGTCGCTGCGCACGTGCGAATCCTGCACCCTCTTGCGGAAGCCGGTCACCAGCAGCGTGTAGTCCGTCCGGAACTTCTTCACCGCTTCGCGCGCCGCGGCGAGGTTGGCGCGGGTGTGGGTCATGCCGCGATCCCGGCTCAGCTCTTCCGGCGTCATCAGCGTGCGCACGCCCAGCGCCTGCATCCTCGCGCGATACTCCGTGCGCGCGCCATAGAGATCGGCAAGCTCGCTCTTGACGAGCCGCTCCATTTCCCCGGCATCGCCGGTGGATTTGATGCGCATGTCGATGTGGCCGCCATTGGGGTCCATCACCGTGTTGAAGGCGCGCGTCATCTCGCCCGCGGCGATGCGCATCTGGGCGTCGTCCCTGTCGGCGAAGCTCTTCACGCCGAACACCAGGCCGAGGCTGGTGACCAGGAAGACGGCGAAGATCACGCCGAAATAGCGCGCGGTCCGTTCGGGCGCGCGCCCGCTGAGGACGGCGAAATAGATGATCGCCACGAGGATCAACGCGACAAAACCCGCCTCGCCCGCCGCGTATCCGGCCACGGAAAAGACTTCTCCGGCGTGAAGATGGGGTGCCGATACCTGCAACAAATGGGGAAGCCGGGCAAAAGCCGCGACGATCGCGACGCCGATCCCCACCCACAGCGCCCACTGCGTCCTCGGTTTCTCGCCGTCCATTCCTGCCTCCCGCGACCTGCGTCACTTTGGGCCGGCGGGACGGCACTGCGCAAGAGTTCGCTGCCGGCGGAAACCCGGGGATGCGCGCCGCGTTATCGCAAAGGGGAACCTTGCGAAGGAGCATCCCCATGCAAGCCGGCACAATCAATTCCAGCCCCATCAAAGCCAGAATGAAAAATCCCGTCGCCGTCTTTCCGGAGGCGCTGAACACGCTGCTCGCCCTGGGCGAGATCGGCGTCAAGAACCTGCCCGCCAAGACGGTGAAGATGGTCCATCTGCGCGCCAGCCAGATCAACGGCTGCGGCCTGTGCACCGACATGCACGCCCGCGAACTCAAGGAGGCGGGCGAGACCGACGAGCGGCTGTGGTCGATCGCCGCGTGGCGCGACACGCCGTACTTCACCGATGCCGAGCGCGCGGCGCTGGCGCTGACCGAAGCCGCCACCCGCATGGCCGACCGGCCGGACTCCGTCACCGACGAGATCTGGGACGAGGCGGCCAGGCACTATGACGAGAAGGCGCTGGCGGTGCTGGTGCTGCATATCGGCATGATCAACCTGTGGAACCGGATCAACGCCACGATCCACCAGCCGGCGGGAAAATTCGGCTGAACCGCCGCCATCGCCTCACGGGCGGAACAGCGTCACCGCCGCGATGACGAGTTCGGCCAGGATAAGGAACACGATCAGGATCTCCAGCCGCGTGGAGCGCGCGGTGTCCATCATGTCGGTGAAGGTCTGCGCCGCGCTGCCGACGACGCCGACCTTGCCGTTGAGCAGCGTGCCGCGCTCCACGATCTCGCACTCGTCCTCGAGACGGGCATAGAACCGCTCGAGCTCAGGGTGTTCCCACAGCACGTCGGGCTTCTCGGCGAAGGCGATGCGGCCGGAAACGCGATGCTGGGCGAGAAGCGCCGAGCCGATCAGCCGGAGCGGCGCCTTGCGCCGCGTGGGCAGCTTGCCGGTGGCCGCCATCGCGCGGGCCTCGGGTTCGATGGTGTCGAAGACCGCGGCGATCTCGCGTTCGTAGCGGGCCAGTGCCACGCTCTTGGCCAGGATGTCGCCGATGACCAGGGCGTGCGCCGCCGTGAGCTGTTTGACCCGGAGGACGCCGCCGGCCACGACGCCTTCGTCCTGCCCGGCGCCAACTTCGAGGATGAGACGCTCCTCCTCGGCCACCGCCGGCGCGCCGGACGCGAATTGCGCCAGCGCCGCGGTCTCCGATGCCGCGTCGAGTCCCACCGTGACCACCGCGCCATAGCGGAAGACCACGACATAGCCGCCGTCCTTGCGGTAGCAGAATGGCGCGGGCGAGACGACGCCGTCGAACCTGGCGCGGTCCACCGTCAGCCGGTCGCCCAGCAGCATGGCGTGGATGGATGACGCGGCGGGGAGACGGGCTGGCGTGTCGCTCATGCGCGAACTTCGGGATCGCGAAGTTCAATCCCTTTCGCCGCCCCCGCGCAATGGCCGGCGCGCGACATGGAGTAGGCCGGCAGGCCGGTCATCAAGCTTCCGTGATTGCCGGCGCGAAGCTTGCCGCCCCGGTCGCCCGGTCAAGCGCCGGTCTCGCAAAAATGCACGCAGGGCGCTGTCGCATTTCCCGCGTCTCGCGCATCTTGGGGCGCCAACGCGCGATCCCGTTTGGCCCGCTGCCGCGCCGCGTTGCGAGCGGGGACCGCGAAAACCGGAGAACCGCCATGAAAGCCCGAATGAAGAATCCCGCCCAGATCTTCCCCGAGTTTCTCAAGACCATGCTGGCTCTGGCGGAGATCGGGCAAAAGCACCTGCCAGCCGCGACCGTGAAGATGGTCCATCTGCGCGCAAGCCAGATCAACGGCTGCGGCTTCTGCACCGACATGCACGGCCGCGAGCTGAAGCAGGCCGGCGAGAGCGACGAACGCATCTGGTCCGTCGCGGCCTGGCGCGAGGCGCCTTATTTCAGCGATGCCGAGCGCGCCGCGCTGGCGCTGACCGAGGCGGCGACCCGCATCGCCGACGAGCCCGAATCCGTCAGCGACGCCGTGTGGGCCGACGCGGCCAAGCACTATGACGAGAAGGAGCTGGCCGTCCTGGTGATGCACATCGGCCTGGTCAACATGTGGAACCGGATCAACGTCGCAATCCGCCAGCCGGCGGTCAAATTCGGCTGATCGTCACGCCAACGGCCAGCGCGCGAGATGGGCGTGGTCTGTCCTGCCGAGGCGGCTGTGGACGAGGACGAAGTCGCGCACCATCCACGACACCGGCGCGATCGCGGCCGGCTTCACGCGCACCGCATCGTAGGTGAGCGTGACATGGGGCATGAAATCGCCCTGTGTGGCCGCGCCGAGACCGGAAGCTTTCAGGGCTTGGCCGAGCGGCGCGTGCAGGCCGCTCCATTGCCTGGCATCGCCGGTGAGCACGAAGGGGAAGATTCCGGTGCGGTTGCGGAAGCTCTCAGCGCGGGCGAACGCGACGTCGAACGGCGCGGCGCGCACC
>JBOHKI010000050.1:0-23300 GCA_050728855.1 Rhizomicrobium sp.
GAGCAGCATGTCAATCGCCTGCCCGCGCTCGCCCTTGGCGTCGAGCGCCAGTGCGAGATCGAAGCGCGCCTGGTTGTCGGCGGGCTGGGCATCCAGCGCCGATTTCAGCTCGGCCAGCTTGTCGCCGGCGGCGGCGGATTGCTCGCGCAGCTTCAGCTCGGCTTCCACCGCGCGGATCGCTTCGTCGCCCGCGCCGTCCGGACGCACCAGCTTGAGCGTGGTGCCGGCGCGCTCGGTGTCGCCGCTCTTGAGGTAGCAGCGGGCCAGGCCCGCGACCGCCCTGGGATTGCCGGGATCGTCCTGGAGCACATGGCCGTAGGCCTGCGCCGCCATGGCGACGTCGCCCTTCGCGAATGCCTCGTCGGCGGCGGCCAGCACTTCCTCGGCGTGATCGTGGCCGGCCTCGCCGCCGGTGAGCTGCTGCACGAAGGTGCGGATCTGCGATTCCGGGATCGCGCCCATGAAACCATCGACCGGCTGGCCGTTCTTGAAGGCATAGACGGTGGGGATCGACTGGATGCGCAGCTGGCGGGCGATCTCCTGGTTCTCGTCGATGTTCACCTTGACCAGGCGCACCTTGCCCTTGGCCTCGTTGACCACGCGCTCGATGATGGGACCGAGCTGCTTGCACGGCCCGCACCACGGCGCCCAGAAATCCACGATGACCGGGACCTCTTTCGAAGCCTCCAGCACGTCGGCGGCGAAGGTCTCCAGCGAGCTGTCCTTCACATTGGAGCCGGAGGATGCGGGTGCGGTATCCGCCTTGGGCGCGGAAGCCACCGGCCGGCCGGTGGGACTGATGAGAGCCATGGGACTGTCCTTGTTGAACCCCAAAGATGGGCTTTGGCGGCGGGAAATGAAAGAGGCCGGAGTTCCTTGAGAGCCTTCAAGGTTACCCCGATACTACAGGTGCGAATCCGACGGCAGCGGGGACATCGATGCAGGAAGAGACCGGCACGGCGCGCAGCGGAAGGCTGCGCCTGCTCGAAGCCCTGCTCAGCCACGCGGGCGCGCTGAAGCTGGACGCGGGCCAACTGTCGCGCCTGAACGACGCCTATTGGAACTCCGCGGCCCAGCTCCCGCTGGAATCGATCTTCGACCTGCTGAGCCCGGAACAGTTCCGCCAGGCCGCGCTTCTCTATGTGCACGGCGATGCCGGCGCAGCCGCCGCTGACGAAACGCTCGACAGCCGCATCGCCCGCGCGGCCTCAGGCCTGATCGCGGAGAAGTTCAAGGACGGGGCGACGGTCGAAGTCGAAATCGCGGCGAAGGTCGCGTCGCGGCTGATCGACTGGAGCCGCATCTTCGCCTATTGCGTGGCGATCCCGCTGGCGCTGCTCTTCCTCATCTTCGGCCTGTTCGGCTATTCGCGGTTCGAGGACGTGCGCACCGCGGCCGACCGGATCGACGCCACCGTGTCCGCCGCCGAGACCAAGCTCAACGGCGAGGTGGAGCATGCCAGGAAGGTATCGGGAGACTTCGACAAGCGCATCGCCGGCCTGTCGCAATCCAGCGAGCACGAAAAGGACCAAATCGCGCAGCTTCAGCATTCGGTCGCCAGGATCGAGAGCAAACTGGGCGATTCCTCGGCCCAGGTCGAGACCGGAAACGCGGCGCCGGGTGCCGCCTATCGCGACCTCGATGGCGGCTGGATCTACGGGCCCTGGGCGCTGACCGACAAGGAAGCGGGCGCGCTCGTCACGCAGGATCGCTTCCCCTTCCGTGCCGCGTTCCAGCGACTCTCGCCCGGTACGCAGGCGTTCGTGGATGCCTGGCACAAGCTGGGCGCGCAGCAGGCCGCGCCGTTCCGCGAGGCGCAGCGCGCCTATTTCGACGCCCAGGTGCTCACGCCCGCCGCCGCCGCGATCCGGTCGCGCACCGGGCTCGACATCACCACGCGGCCGCAGGGGACGAAGGATGCGGTGCTGGTGGTCTATCGCGAATCCCCGCCGCTGCTGAATCGCGTCATTGACGCGATGAAATCGTCCGGGCAGTGGACGCCGGCCACGCAAGGCTTCGACGCGCGCTTCATCAACGCGCTGTTCGACAGGCTCGAAGCGATGCCAATGATTCAGCACGCGCCGCTGGTGAAGGCGAACATGGAGCGCCAGCGCAACGCGGCGCTCGCCAAGCTCAACGGCAGTTCGCCGTGACCGCCAGCCGCAGACAGGTTCTCTCCGGCGGTGTGGCCGCCACGGTCGCGCTGGCCGGCATGCGGGCGCGTGCCGTTCGCGCGATGCCGCCAGCCGACCTGGACGTCGCGGTCATCGGCGGTGGCGTGTCGGGAGCCTACACGGCATGGCGGCTGAGGCAGGCCCAGCCCGGATTGCGCGTCGGCCTGTTCGAGATGAGCGGGCGCATCGGCGGACGGCTGCGCTCCATCGCATTCCCGCAGGCGCCGCATCTGGTGGGCGAAGTGGGCGGCATGCGCTTCCTCGAAGTGCAGAAGCATGTCTTCAATCTCGTGCGCACGCTCAACCTGCCCCGGCGCGGCTATCCCATCACCCTGCCGCCGGACCGCGTCGATCTGCGGGGGACCAATCTTTCGGTGGCCGAGATCGGCCAGCCGTCGAAACTCTTCCCCTACGCGATCAAGCCCGCCGACCAGTCGCCGGCGAGCACGCTCTACATGGACGGCATGTCGCGCATCGTGCCCGGCGCGAAATCCATGAGCCGGGCGCAGTGGCGGACGGTGCGATCGACCTTCCGCTACAAGGGCCGGCTGCTGAAGGACTGGGCGGCGTGGGCGCTGCTCTCCACCGTGTTCAGCGCGGAGGAGATGCGCTTCATGCAGGACGCCAGCGGCTATGACGACGTGGCGTTCACCGAGAGCGGGCTGGACGAACTCGACTACACCTTCCTGGCCGACGACGAATCCAAGCCGTTCTTCACGCTGGCCGGCGGCTACCAGCGCCTGCCGCTGGCGCTGGCGCAGGAAGCCGGACATCTGGGCGCCGGGCTCTCCATGCAGACGCGTCTTTCCAGCGTTGCCGTCAAACCCGACGGCTTCGCGCTTTCGCTGCGCGACCGGAGCGGACGGAACCACGCCGTGACGGCACGGCGCGTCGTGCTCGCCATGCCGCGCCGCGCGCTGGAAGCCGTGAAGGGTTTGGGCGACGACCCGCGCATCGCCCCGCTGCTCGCCAGCGTCACGCCCGTGCCGGCATGCAAGGCGCTGCTGCTCTATCCCAGGCCGTGGTGGCGCGATCTGGGAATCGCCGCAGGCCGCTCCGTCACCGACATGCCGGCGCGGCAATTCTATGCGCTGGGCGCCGAGCCGGAGCGGCTGCCGATCGAGCCGGCCAACGGGATGGGCCTGCTGATGATGTACAGCGACGCCGGCACGGTCGCGCACTGGCAGGAGCTCGCCTCGCCCGCGCCACCGGACGCGGCCGGATTCCAGTGGCTGCCGGCCACCTCGCAGCTTGCGGGCGAACTGCATCGCGAGGCCGGCATCGTCTATCGCGCGACGCCGCCCGCGCCGCTTGCCGCCTGCTTCCAGGACTGGACGGCCGAGCCCTTCGGCGGCGGCTGGCATTATTGGGCGAAGGGCTGCGACGGGCTTCAGCTGGCGGATCGCGTGATGCAGCCGCTGCCGGGCCGCGATCTCTTCATCTGCGGCGAGGCCTACGGCACCTACTCCGCCGGATGGGTCGAAGGCGCGGTGGAGCGCGCCGAGACCATGCTGCAAAAACATTTCGGCCTGAAGCCGCCCGCCTGGCTCGGCTAGGCGCGCTCCGGAATCTTCACGATGCGTGGTTCGTGACCGGTATCGCGGATGAAGCGGAGGAGACCCGTGGGCGACACCGCCGTGGTGCGGTCATTGCGCAGCGGATGGAAGTTGACCGGATCGTTCTGCAGCATCGCTTCGTCCAGCACCACGCGCACCACGCCCGCGGCGTCGTTGATCAGCGCGAAGGGCGTGACCGAGCCGGGCGGCACGCCGAGCGTGGCGATCAGCAGCTCGCCCGAGCCGAACGAGAAACGCGGGCTCGCCAGCACGGTGGACAGCGCCTTCAGGTCGACGCGCAACGCAGCGCGCACCACCACCAGCCACAACCCGCCCTTGTTGTCCTTCAGGAAGAGGTTCTTGGTGTGGCCGCCGGGGATACCGGCGCAGACGCCGCTCGACTCCTCGACCGTGAACACCGGGATATGGGCATAGGTCTTGTGCGCGATACCAAGCGCATCGAGGCGCGCGTAGAGTTGGGTGTCGGATGCGGGGGCGGTCATGCTATCTCCAGGCGACGCAATTGGGGGAACGATCATGCGCATTCTGACTGCCGCCGCCATCCTGCTGGCGCTCGCGAACGGCGCGCAAGCCACACCGGTCGCGGCGAGGAAGCTGACGGCCAAATCGGCCGATTACGATATCGCGATCGCCTATCCCCAGACCGGCGTCAAAGCCATCGACGACGATCTGCTCGCCTGGGCCAGGTCCCAGGTGGCGGCGTTCAAGAAGGACTCCGGCGAGGACCGTCAGCCGGGCGAGAGAGCCTACGAATTCGACGTGACCTATGAGGTCAAGCGCAATGACGGGCAGGTCTTCGCGGTGCTGTTCGACGAATACACCGACATGGGCGGCGCGCATCCCAATCACGACTATTACGCGGCCAACTATTTCGCGGGCGACGGCTGGCGCGTCTACCTGCCAGAATTGCTGGATGGAAGCCGCGGCCTGAAGCGCATCAGCAACCTCGCCCGCGCCGATCTGATCGCGCGCCTCGCCAAAGGCGGCGACGACGCCGTGAGCGATCCCGACAGCATCAAGATGGGAACGGCCGAGGATTGGGACAATTTCCGCAGCTTCATCCTGATGCCGGGCGCCATCGTGCTCTATTACCCGCCCTATCAGGTCGCCTCCTACGCCGCCGGCCCGCAGGACGGACGCATCCCGCTTGCGAGCCTCAAGGATGTGATGCGCCCCGATCCGCGCAAGCCCGCCGCCTCGTTCGACTGCGCGCTGGCGCGGTCGGACGTCGAGCACGCCGTCTGCTTCGACGTCGCGCTCGCGCGGCTCGACCGCGAGGTCGCCGAGGCCTATGTCACCCATATCCGCAACAACATCGCCCCGCCCAATACCGCCAACGCCGACAGCCTCAAGGCCAGCCAGCGCGCCTGGCTGGCCAGACGCGGCCCGGCCTGCGCCACGGCCTCCGCCAAGGCCGTCTGCCTTACCGGCTTGTACCGGGAACGGCTGGACTGGCTGGGCAAGCAACCCTAGGGTTTGTGCTCAATTGGCCTAAACCAAAATTACCTGTCATCCGGCCAAGCGATGCGAAAGCATCGCGCCGAGCCGGGACCCACGGCGCAAGCGGCTTGGTGGGTCCCGGGTCTCGCGATGCTCGCCCGGGATGACAGCCATATTTTGATCGAGAATCCCAAGGAATTGGACAAAGCCACTTGAGTCCGGACCCTGGCGGCCCGCGCGAAGCCCCAGGCGCTGAGCATTTGGCGCAAAGCCTTGGGCGCGAAACCTTGTGCGAAGCCGTGGGCGTAAACCCTTGGACTTCTGGCCTATTGACCCCGCCGGTGGGCCTGCGCCATAACCCGCGTCCACTTGGATCGCGGGCGTAGCTCAGGGGTAGAGCATAACCTTGCCAAGGTTAGGGTCGACGGTTCGAATCCGTTCGCCCGCTCCAGGTTCTCCCACAGTGGCTCATGCGGTTGCGCGCGCCGGGCAGCGCGGCGGATAGCGTTCCGTCGCGCATCGATCGCGAAACTTGCCGCGCGCCGACACGCGCGTTCGAGAATGTGACGGCGCAGTGACGCGTGTTGCGATGCGCCGACGCGACCGCGGCGCCGTTGCCTTGACCCCCCGCGGGCTTGGCCCTACACCGCGCCGGCCCCTCGAGATTGTGCCGATGAACGCGCGTCCCGCCGAGACCGACCTGCCGCGCTATGCCAGCGTCGAGCAACTCGTCGAGAAGACGAAGCCCGGCGTGCCGGTCTATGTGCTGCACCCGTCGAAATTCCAGGTCGCGGCGAAGCGGTTTCTCGATTCCTTTCCCGGCGACACGCTCTACGCCATCAAGGCTAACCCGCATCCCCATGTGCTGGATCAGGTATGGTCGGCCGGCATAAGGCATTTCGACACCGCCTCGCTGCCGGAAATCGAGCTGGTGAAGACGCGCTTTCCCGAAGCGATCTGCCACTTCATGGCGCCGGTGCGCGCGCCGGGCTCGGCCAAGGCGGCGTTTGAGAAGTACGGCGTGACCGATTTCGTGATCGATTGCGACTACGAACTCGACAAGCTTCTCGCCGAAACCAAAGACGCGAAGAAGCTGCGCGTTTTCGTGCGCATCGCAACGCCCCTCGGCGGCGCGCTGCTCGAGCTCTCCAGCAAGTTCGGCACCACGCCGGACGACGCGGCGCGCCTCCTCAAGCGCGTGGCGGAATCCGGCGCCGCACCCTGCATCACCTTCCATGTCGGCTCGCAATGCCTGTCGCCGTTCTCCTACGCCCAGGCGATCGAGATGGCGCGGCGCACCGCCGCCATCGCCGGCGTGGAGATCGCGGCGCTGGACGTGGGCGGCGGCTTCCCCGGCCCCTACACCAACAACGACGTGCCGCCCTATCACTGGTATTTCGACACGGTGCGCGAGGCGCTGGCGACCCTGCCCAAGCAGGTGCCGGTGATCTGCGAACCGGGGCGCGCGCTGATCGCGGAAGGCATGTCGCTCGTCACCCAGGTGATCCTGCGCAAGGGCGACTCGCTTTATCTCAACGACGGCGTCTATGGCAGCTTCGACGAGCTGACGCTGCCCGGCTGGACGGGCGACTATGTCCACCGCGTGCTGACGCTGGACGCCAGGGGCAAGGTGAGCGTGAAGCCCGCGGGGCACAAGGCGTTCCGCGTATATGGGCCGACTTGCGACACCCTCGACGTGCTGCCCCGGCCCCTGCCGCTGCCCGACGATGTGGGGCCCGGCGACTACATCGTCTTCGAAGCCATCGGCGCCTACTCGGTCGCCGTGCGCACGAACTTCAACGGTTTCTTCCCCGACACCTGGGCGGTGGCGGGGAATTAGGGCTGGTCCGCCCACGCAACTGTCGTGTCATGGCCCGCGACTGCGGGCCATCCAGTTGAGGCTTGAACTGGCGTCGAAGAACAATCGCGATCCCATGATTGAATGCATTCCGGCGTCATCTGGATGGCCCGCAGTCGCGGGCCATGACACTGGAGGCTGTAGCGATGTGACCTACGCTGCCGGCAATTCCAGCGTCGCGGTGAGGCCGGCGCCGCTGGCCAGCGTGATCGTGCCGCCGTGCAGTTCGGCGAGCGCCTTGACCAGCGGCAGCCCGAGGCCGGCGCCTTGGGCGTGGTCGGCGGTGCCGCGGCCGACCTGCTCGAAGGGCTCCAGAATGCGCGCGAGATCCTTTTCCGCCACGCCGGGACCGTTGTCGGAGACGCTGAGGCGCACGGTTTCGCCGTCGCGCACCGCCGCGAGCCGGATCGTGCCGCCTTCCGGCGTGAACGACACGGCGTTGTCCACCAGGGCCGAGAGCATCGCGGTGAGCGCGGCCTCGTCGGCGTCGACCATCAGGTCCTGCTCGCAATCGATGTCGATGCGGATGTTCCTGGCCTCGGCGCGCGCCGCATGGGCGTCGGACGCCGTCCACAGTGTGGCGCCCGCCGGCACCGCGGCGCGCTTCAGCGCATAGCGCCCGGCCGCGATCTTGGTGAGGTCGAGGATCTGGTTGATCAGGCGCAACAGGTTGCCGCCCGCCATGTGGATCAGGCCGGCATACTCGCCGATCTGCCCCGGCCTGAAATGTCCCGGCGAGCTTTTCAGCAGGTCGGAGAAACCGATGATGGCGTTGAGCGGCGTCTTCAGTTCGTGGCTCATGGTGCGCAACAGCGCGGTCTTGGCGGTGTCGGTTTCGGTTTCCGCGGCATCCAGCCGGCGCGTGAGATCGGCCAGGTAGTTCGCCTGGCGCTTGGCCTTGTCCTTGGATTTCTCCAGCGCCTTTTTCGCATGCTCCAGCGCGTGGCTCTGTTCGGTGAGCGCGGATTCCACGCGGTGGCGGTCCGTCACGTCGGTGTAGACGGTGGCGCGGCCGCCGTCGCGGGTGGCGCGGTCGCGTACGAGATACGCGGCGCCGCCGGCGGTGACGACGGTGAACGCCCCGGCGGGGGCGCGGTGGGTGTCGAGCCTCCGCTCGATCCAGCTTTCGACATTGCCGTCGATGACGTAGCGGCCGCGCGCGGTGGTAGCGCGCACCAGCGCCTCGAAGCTCATGCCGAGGATCGCCTTGACCGACTGGCCGTGGAACTGCGCGAAATCCTCGTTGCAGTGGATCAGCCGGTCGCGCGCGTCCCAGAAGGCGAACGCGTCGGCCGACAGTTCCACCGTGTCCTCGAAGCGGGCGAGCAGGTGGCGCGCGGCGGTGGCGTCGCTCCACAGGCAGATCCAGCCGCCGTCCGGCGTGCGCCGCGTCTTGATCTCGACGATGCGGCCGTCGGCCAGGCGGATATCGCGCGGCGCGTACACGCCCTCCTGGAACTGCACGCGGCGCTCCGCGACGAAGGCCTCCACGCCGCCCACCGCCTCGATCTCGGAGAGCTCGCCATGGGCGATCTCCAGCCGCACCAGCTCGTCGTAGGAAAGGCCGATCAGCGATTCGCGATGCGGCAGCTGGCGGAAGAGATAGTTGAAGTGCTGGTTGGCGTAAGTGAGGCGTTCGTTCGAATCGAACACGGTGATGGCGCTGCGCAGCGCGTCGAGCGCGGCCAGCACATCGGGCTCAGGCCCAAAATCGGCATAAGCGCGTTCGGATGGCGCTTTCTGCGCGAAACCCATCGGCAATCCCCACCTTTATGGAACCCATCATGCCGAATCGGGCTTGCGGAAACCTTGCGCCAATAGCGGAGCGGCCGGGAATCGCTTCACTATCGTTAAGAAGCGATGAATGGGGCACCCCGCAATTCTTGCGAATTAACTGACGAATTCGCACCGCATTCACGCTTCGTTAGGTTTGGACCGCGAGGATCGCCGCGGGTCTTTCGAGAGCAGAGCGTTAATGGCCGATTCATCCTCGACAAGACCCAGAAGGCGCTTCGCGGCGATCCAGGCCGCGAAAGCCGCGGTGGGCGCGGGGCTCGCGGCGCTGTTCGTCGTCTTCGTGGGACGGCCCAATCCGGCGGAGGCGATTGCGCTGGCGGGGCTCGCGGTGCCGGCGCTGTTCGCGCTGCTGACCTTCACGTCGATCTCGCTGGAAGCGCTGGAGACCGGCGCGCTCGCCGCCTTCGCCGCGCTGATCGGATACCTCGTCGCGCTGACCGGCGGCATGTCCTCGCCTTTGCTGGTGTGGCTGGCGCTGGTGCCTGCGGAAGCCGCCCTCGCCGGCGGGCGCGGCGCGGTGTGGCGCGCGGGCGCCGCGGCGGCCATCGCGCTGATCTGCGTGGCCGCGGCCCAGGCGCTGGGGATTTTGCCGGATTCCGCGATCGATTCCGCGGCGTGGCAGTTCTATGCGGGCTCGGTGCTGGCGGCGGTGATGCAATCCGCGCTCGTCGCCATCGCCACGCAGGAGCGCCAGAAGAAAGCCGACCGCGCGGCGGCGGAAGGCGCGGCGATGTACCGCTTCCTCGCCGACAACGCGATGGATTTGATCACCCGCCATGGCGCGGACGGGCGCATCCGCTTCGCAAGCCCTGCCAGCGAAACCATCCTCGGCCGCGCGCCTGAAACCCTGATCGGCGCCACGCCGTCCGCCCTCGTCCATCCCGACGACCTGAAGACCATGCAGGCCGCCTTCGTGGAGGCGAGCTATTTCGGCCGCGCCGCCAGCGCGGAAGTCCGGCTGAAGACATCCGATGGCGGTTTCGTGTGGACCGAGATGCGCTGCCGCCCGGCCGCCGCGGTCCATGGCGAGGCGGCGGACATCGTGGCGGTGAGGCGCGACATCTCCGAACGCAAGGCCGACGAGAAGGCGCTGATCGCCGCGCGCGATCTGGCGGAAGACGCGAGCCGCGCAAAATCCCGCTTCCTCGCCAATATGAGCCACGAGCTGCGCACGCCGCTCAACGCCATCATCGGCTTCTCCGACGTGATGACGCATGAGATGTTCGGCCCGGTGGGCTCGCCGCGCTACCTGGAATACGCGCGTCTCATCAACGAAAGCGGCGGGCACCTGCTGGAGCTGATCAACGGCATCCTCGACATGTCCAAGATCGAGGCCGGCAAGTTCGAGCTCAGCGAGGAGATGTTCGCGCTCGACGAGGTGATGGGCCAGGCGCTGCATTTCGTGAAGCTCCAGGCCGACCGCAAGGGCGTGGGCCTCAAGATGGGCGTGGCGCCGGGCGCGTCCACCATCTTCGCCGACAAGCGCGCGGTGAAGCAGATGATCGTCAACCTCGTCACCAACGGCGTGAAGTTCACCCCGCGCGGCGGCGAGGTGCGGGTGGGGGCGCGGCGCGTCGACAATGGCATCGAGCTCATCGTCAGCGACACCGGCGTGGGCATCTCCGCTTCCGATCTTCAGAAGCTGGGCCAGCCCTTCGAGCAGGCCGAGGGCGCGCATACCCGTACCCAGGAAGGCACCGGATTGGGGCTGGCGCTGGTCAAGGCGTTCTCCGCGCTGCATGGCGGTGCGGCCGAGCTCGCCTCCGCGCTGGGCGAAGGCACGACGGTGACGATCCGCCTGCCCTTCGCCGCAGTGAACGAATCCGGCGAACGCATCGCCACCCCCGCCCGCGAACTGCGCGGCGCGGCGTAGCTTTGCTTCCATTGCCCGCGAGCGCGACCGCCTTCGCGATGCCGGCTCAGAAATACCGCCACAGGATGTAATAGTGGCAGATGGCGATGCTGATGAGCATCATCGGCAGGCCGATCAGCGTGAATTTGATGAAGCTGAAGCGCACGCCGTTCTTTTCGGCGAGGCCGGCGACGACGAGGTTGGGGCTGGCGCCCACCAGCGTGCCGTTGCCGCCGAGGCAGGCGCCCAGCGCCAGCGACCACCACAGCGGCAGCACCGCCTGGTCGCCGCCGAAATGCGGCGCCAGGCTCTTGATGATCGGGATCATGGTGGCGACGAAGGGGATGTTGTCGACCAGTGCGGAGAGCAGCGCCGAGCCCCACAGGATGCCGACCGCGGCGCGCTTGCCGTCGCCGCCGGTGTAAGCGACGAGCCGGTCGGCGAGGAACTGGAGCACGCCGGCGCGCTCCACCGCGCCCACCACCACGAACAGGCCGATGAAGAAGAAGATGGTGATCCATTCCACCTCGTTGAGCGCGACGGCGACGCTCTGCGCATGGTCGCGGCGCAGGCGCGGCAGATTGTCGATCAGCAGCATCGCCGCGCCGCCGAACATGGCGATGGTGGCGGCTTGCAGGTGCAATTGGTCCTCGAACACGAAGGCGACGATCAGGATGGCGAGCACCCGCAGCGACCAGCGCAGCAGGCGGCGGTCCTCGATCGCGTCGTCCGCTCTCAGCGCCATGACATGGGCGCGGTCTTCCTTTTTCGCCCGCATCCACAAGCCCCAGATCAGCTGGTTGATCGCGAGCTGGACGGCGAAGACGATGGCGACCACCGGCGCCACGTTGACGAGGAAGTCGTTGAAGGTGAGGTGCGCGGCCGAGCCGATCATGATGTTGGGCGGATCGCCGATCAGCGTGGCCGTGCCGCCGATGTTGCTGGCGAACACATCGGCGAACAGTAAGGGATAGACCGGCACCTTGAGCTGGCCGCAGATCACGAACGTGACGGGGACGACCAGCAGCACGGTGGTGACGTTGTTGAGCACGGTGGAGAACAGCGCGGTGACGACGGCCAGCGCCATCAGGATGCCGGCGGGCGAGGCCTTGGCGGCTTGCGCAGCGCGGATCGCGACATAGCCGAACAGCCCGCTCTTTCTGGCCACCGCGACCACGATCATCATGCCGACGAGAAGGCCGATGGTGTTGAAATCGATGGCGCGGTAGGCGTCTTCCTGCGACAGCACGCCCATCACGATGAGAAGGCACGCGCCAAGAAGCGCCACCACCGCGCGGTTCACAAGCTCGGTGACGATCAGCAGATAGATCAGCCCCAGCGTCGCCGAGGCGGCGATGAAGGCGAACGACAGCGTGTTGACGGCGTGCGCGGCCATGTCCCCCTGCCCCCCAAACGGGACCCGCGGCCGGGCGGACCCTCGCATGCTCGATCCGATCCTACGGCGCGCCCGCCATGCCCGCCAAGGCCGGCGGTTCGCGGAGACTTCGCATTGCGATTAGAGTGTGACCATGATTCCACGCCTCAAGGCCGGCATTTTTGTGCGCGCATTGATCCGGCGCGCGGAAATCGCGGGCGCGGCCGCCTATGTCGCGCGCAAGGGCGCGGAGGAAGCGGGCGCGGTGCTGCTCAAGATCGCGCGGCTCGACGGCACCTCCATCGTACTCTCCCAGGCGCGGCGCGGCGAAGGCGAACTGGTGTGGGTCAAGCCGCTGGGCGACGCCGCGACCGACGACAAGACGCGCGAATATTTCGACCGCCAGGTGAAGTTCGATCCCGACCTCTGGATCGTCGAGATCGAGGACCGCGAAGGCCGGACATTCGTGGACGAGCCGGTGGTGTGAGGCGGCGGACGGTGTTTTGCAGCCCGCAGGGCTGTGATACGATGCGCCCATGAAGCACATGCGTATTGAGGTCAATCCGGACGTGATGATGGGCAAGCCCGTCGTCAAAGGTACGAGGCTGACCGTCGATCTGATCATGCGCGAGATCGAAGGCGGCATGTCGGACGCCGAGATCCTGGAAGCCCATCCCCGCCTGACCGTCGAAGACATCGACGCCGCCCGCCAGTTCGCCGCCGAATATATGACGGCGGCGGCGGCAGAATAGTCCGTGCGCTGGTTCGCGGACGAATGCGTCCATGCCATCGTCGTGAAAGAGCTCCGCAATGCGGGGCACGATGTCATCTATGCCGCGGAGATCGCCCGGCAGACGGAGGATAGCCGTCTCGCGGAGCGCACCCGGCAGGAAGGCAGGATACTTCTCACCGAAGACAAGGATTTCGGCGAGATCGCGTTCCGGAATCCATCGCAAGCCGTCGCGACCGTGCTGCTGCGATGGCCGATCCAACTCCGCCGCGCGATGTGGCCGCAATTGCAAGATGCCATCGCGCAATACGGCGACAAGCTAGCGAGGGGCTTCACCGTAATTGACGAAACGCGCGTCCGGTACCGGAGCCTGGACGATATCGCCTCCGGGTGATGCGCGGCGTCTAATGGCCGATCGTGGCGTTGAACGTGCCGGCGATCGTGGCCTTCTGGCCCGGCACGCAGAAGACGGTCTTGCCGGGGAGCACGCCCGCCTTGCGCTGGCCGAATTCCAGCCGCATCGAGGCGTTCTCCTGGGTGAAACTGGTGTCGACCTTCGCGGATTCCAGCTGCAGGTCCCAGCTCTGGACTTCCGGCGTGCCGGGGATGGCGGCCGGCTGGGCACCGATGTCGCCCGTGTCGAGGATGCGGAAGCTGCGGCCGTCAGCCTTGGTGCCTTCCTTGACGATGACCCGCGTGGTCAGCGCGTTGAAGATGCCGTCGACCTCGAGGGTGAGATCGTAGGAATCGAATTTCTGCGCGTCGATGGCGAAGCCCTTGCCGATGACCACGTCCGCCCTTTTCACCACGAAGGGCTTGCCGGCGACCGTGCCCTTCACCGGCGTGTCGGGAATGGTCTGCGCGCTGCACCCGGGCGGCGCGGCGGCGAAAGACGGCGTGGCCAGCAGGAGGGCCGCGAAGGCCCAGATCGTCGCGCGCATGACAAATCCCCCCGATAGGAACCGCGACGCTAGCACGGTTTCAGGCGGGGGCGTGCGAGCGGAAGCGCTGGACGATGAATTCGCGTCCGTCATAGGCGGGAAATGCCTCGCGGCTTTCGGTGAAGCCGCCGCCGGTATAGTCCGCCACGATGCGGCGCCAGAACGCCTGCGCCGCCACGTTCGTCAGCATCTCGCGGATTTCCCAGCGGCCGGGGAACGCGCCGAAGAGCTGCGTCGCGGCGCGCTGGCCCATGCGGGCGCGGCGATGCTGGCGGCCGATGAAGAATTCGCCCATGTCGAAGGCGTCCGGCGCGATCTGCTTGACCAGCGCGAAGCCGGCGGGATGACCGTCGATGCGCACCAGGAACGGATGTCCCTTCCACTCGGCCGGCCAAGGCCTGCCGCCCGGCAGGCCCCAATAGGGCGCGAACTGCTCGCCCGCGTCGAACGCGCCGTCATCCCCAAACGGCCAGCCCGCATGTTCGGCCATGTCGTAGACATAGAACCGCGCCAGATTGCGGATGACGGCGTAGTCACCGGTCGTGGCGGGGAGAATTTCGAATGTCATGATCGCCTCGGCCTGCCCGGCTTGGTGTGGCATGGAAGCGCCGCGGCGGGGTGACAATAGCGCCGCACTTGTGTATTTGCGCGGCCCATGACTTCCACCCCCGCCTCCGAAGCCGCGCGCCGCAGGACGTTCGCGATCATCTCGCATCCCGACGCGGGCAAGACCACGCTGACGGAGCATCTGCTGCTGCTGGGCGGGGCCATCCGCGCGGCGGGCCAGGTGAAGGCGCGCGGCGAGGCCAGGCGCGCGCGCTCGGACTGGATGAAGATCGAGCAGGAACGCGGCATCTCCGTCACCTCCGCGGTGATGACGTTCGAGTATGGCGGTGCGGTGTTCAACCTGCTCGACACGCCGGGGCATGAGGATTTCTCCGAGGACACCTATCGCACGCTCACCGCCGCGGACAGCGCG
This sequence comes from Rhizomicrobium sp., assembly GCA_050728855.1. Classification (GTDB taxonomy): domain Bacteria; phylum Pseudomonadota; class Alphaproteobacteria; order Micropepsales; family Micropepsaceae; genus Rhizomicrobium. Next base: position 14,724 of record JBOHKI010000050.1, read on the forward strand.
GTGATGGTGATCGACGCCGCCAAGGGCATCGAGGCGCAGACGCGCAAGCTCTTCGAGGTCTGCCGTCTGCGCGACATCCCGATCATGACGTTCGTCAACAAGATGGACCGCGAGGCGCGCGATCCGTTCGAGCTCCTGGACGAGATCGCCGACCAGTTGCAACTGGACGTGGCGCCGATCACCTGGCCGGCGGGATACGGGCTCAACTTCCGCGGCTGCCTCGATCTCTACACCGAGGACTTCTCCGTCTTCGGCCGCGACGAGACAATCGGCGGCAACGCGCTCGCCGATTTTCTGCGGCCGGAGGAATTCGCCAGGCTGGAAGAGGAAGCGGAGCTGGCGCAGGGCGTGCTGGCGCGCTTCGACGCCACGGCCTATCGCGAAGGCCACCTGACGCCGGTCTATTTCGGCTCGGCGCTCAAGAATTTCGGCGTGCGGAAATTGCTGGACGCGCTGGCCGCGAACGCGCCCTCGCCCCGTCCGCAATCGGCGAAGACCGGCACGGTGCATCCCGCCGACGAGGAAGTGACCGGCTTCGTGTTCAAGGTGCAGGCGAACATGGACCCGAACCACCGCGACCGCGTGGCGTTCCTCAGGCTCGCATCGGGCAGGTTCCGCCGCGGCATGAAGCTCAAGCAGTCCGGCACCGGCAAGACGCTGGGCGTGCACAACCCCATCCTGTTCTTCGCGCAAGCGCGCGAGACGGTGGACGAGGCCTGGCCCGGCGACATCATCGGCATTCCCAATCATGGCGTGCTGCGGGTCGGCGACACGCTGTCGGAATCCGGCGAGGTGCTGTTCACCGGCATTCCCAATTTCGCGCCGGAGATCCTGCGCCGCGTGCGCCTCGCCGATCCGATGAAGCAGAAGCACCTGACCCGCGCGCTGGAGAGCCTGGCCGAGGAAGGCGTGACCCAGGTGTTCAAGCCGATGCTGGGCGCCAACTGGATCGTGGGCGTGGTCGGCAACCTCCAGCTCGACGTGCTGAAGAGCCGGCTGCGCAACGAAAACGATCTCGACGCCGATCTCGAGCCCTCGCCCTACGACACCGCGCGCTGGGTGACGGGCCCCGACGCCGATCTGCAGAAGCTCATCGAAACCTACCGCAACCAGATGGCCACCGACCGCGACGGCGCCCCGGTGTTCCTCGCCAAGAGCGCGTGGGAGCTGGCCTACGTGACCGAGAAGCTCCCCAGGCTCGCCTTCGCCAGGACGCGCGAACGGAGCGAGGTGCAGGCGGAGAGTTAGCGTTTGCGCTTCGCAGGCGGCAGGCGGCTGTGCGTTGCCTTGATGTGGCGCTCGAGATTTTCTTCCAACTCGTAGCCGGAACGGCGCCCCGGCCGCGAGATCAGCACAAAGCGATTGTCGCCCGGTGCATGCAGCCACAGCGCGTATATCGCGAGCGCGGGGATTTCGAGAAGTCTGGGCCGATACCGCGCTTTCGACTTCCGCAATCGCTGCTCCGCGAAGACAGCCGCTTCGAGCGTGCGGCGCGGCAGCTTTCCTTCAATCAGACCGCCATAGACGTACCGACCGGACTCGCGGTGAAGAGTTGCCAGTCCCGGCGCCTTTCCACCCACGACGAGGTATTTCCAGCCGGTCATGCGGGCCTTTCCGAGCGGCCCGCCGGGCTTGTCGAGCCGGTATACCGGCAAGCCCGCGCCCAAGCGCGCATCGCCCATAAGCGGCCTGTGGGGTCCGCCCGCGGCGATGCGACTATAAAGAGCCTCCCGCACCAGTTTTGCACCGCGATCGGGATGGCTGGGCTTGGCGATGGCCATCGTCAGGGCTCCGTCATTTGGTGAAGTAGATCTGGTCAAGGCAATTCACGGCGGCACTGGTGATCGCAGCATAGGAATGCCAGCCGCCGAAAGCTTGCGCAGGATCGCTGATGTAGACTTCCTCCTCCGGGTTTGATCCGCATCCCGATATGATCACGAAGTGCCCCTCCGCCGTCGCGATCCGGGCGCAGACCGGATTGCCGTCTCCGATCTGATCCGCAATGTCGTGAAACTGCGGCGGCGCCATGGGCCCGGACGCGAGGCACTTATACTGATCGAGCGCGGTGTAGAGGTCCCCGCAAGCGTCCAAGCCCCCATAGCCATTGGCGAGGGTGACCTGATCCGTCGGCGTTCCGTGTCCCTTCGGTGGGGGCCGGCCGGCCGCGTAGGTCACGATCGACGCTGCAACCGCAGCCCAGCACCAATTGGGCTGGCTCTGCGGCTGCAGCGGAACGTCGAGCACGTCCGGGTCGGCGGGCGGCGCCAGCAGATCGTACGGTCCCGCGAAGGCCGGAAGGCTGGCGTTCGGCACGGTCGAGCCCTCCCTATTGCGACACGGTGGTGATCGACGCAGGCTGCGGCGATGCGCCGGCGGTGGTCTTGGCCGATGAGCTGAGCAGCGGTGCGATCGTCGTCAGCGCTGTATCGGCGGACGAAAGCGCATCCTGCGTGCCGTTGGTCTTGTTGTATTCGAGCCCGGTGATGGCGCCGGAATCCGTCAGCGTCAGCGAGAATTTGTTCGTCCCGAACGGGGCGGCCTTGGGCAAGGCGATGCAGTAGGCGGACGTGGCGGAGTTGCCCGGAACGACGACCGAGGTTGCTCCCTTCCGCACGGTTCCGACAAGGAAATCGACGGTCACGTTCTTCGTCTTGCGCAAGTGCAGCGGCAACTGGCTGTCGTTGGCCGTGCAGGACGCATCGGCGACCTGGATTTCCGGGGACGAGTCGATATGGGCAAGAATCTTCGGCAAGTGATCGCGCAGCATCGCATAGGCTTCGGGATTGTCGACCAGCAGGCCCCGATCGATTGCCGGATCGGTAAAGAATGCCAGATTCGACGGCGGTGGAAGCGAATCCGCCAAATTGAGCTTGCGGGCCACGATCAGGGTGAGCGAGCCGCTGCTGCCGTGCTGATCGATATAGTTGCACTGATCGGTCAGTTTGGGCTTCGGAGGTGCGTGTTTGGGTGCGACACCCACACTGCCGCCGAGCTTGGAGGCGTCGGCCACCAATGTGACCAGGGACTTCACGATGGCCGAACCCTGGCCGGTCTGGGTCAGCGTGAAGCCCTTGAGCCGTCCGTCTTCGGAGAATGACGGCGCGGGATCGGAATCCGCGAACGAACCGTCGAGGTCCCGGACTTTGAGCGTTTGGCCGCCGTCCATGTCCGCCATGTACACGGTCGCAACGTCCGGCGTCGAGGTGACGATCAAGGCGGTCTTGTCCTTGGTGCACGAAATCGCTTCGGTGAGTGTGAGAGTCGTCTGCGATGTCGGCAGATAATAGGTATACGTCACATCCGGTGTCGTCGCGCAGGCGGCGAGAAGGACGGGCACGGAGGCCAGGGTAATGAATTTCAACATTTGCGTCTCCATCAAATCGAATGCGCAACTGAAATACGAAGCGGGCCGGAGCGTGCGTGATGGCCGTCACGCCGGATGGAGAATTTTGTTCGCGGCGGCGGCGCGCTAGGCGGTGAGGCGGCGGGCCTCGGTCTCGTCGCGCCAGAACTGCATCAGCGCCTGGGCGGCGCGCGGCGGCACGAGTTCGTAGGCGGCCAGGCGGGCGGCGTTTTCCTCCGCGCTGTGCACACCGTCGGCGATGAGGGCCACGGTCGAGTAGGCGGCGCGCGACAGGCCGGCGCCGCGCAAGGCGATGGCGAGCGGCTCACCGGTGGGATCGCGCAGGATGCGTTCGGCCGTCTGCGGCGCCAGCGCCAGCGCGCGGGCGAAGCTGGCGGTGAAGTCGCCGCCGGCACGCGCCGCGGCGATGAGGGCGGGCTCGTCCACGGCGGAGCGCTGTGGGGTCGCCGTGCATTGGGCGTTGCGCTCCAGGATCGCGGCTCGCAGTTCGGGGCCGGCGTCGAAGAAGAATTCGTTGAGGAAGGCGAGCGGCGCGTCCGGCGCCTCGGCGAGGCGGGCGACCAGGCGCATGCGGGTTTCGCCGTCGATCAGCCGCAGCGTCTTCTCCAGGAGCGTCTCGAAGGGCTCGCGCATCGCGGCGGGATAGCTCTGCGGCCAATCGAGCAGCAGGTCGCAGAGCTCGACGGCGAGGCGGCGGCGTTCCTCCGGCGCGGTTCGCGTCGCCAGTTCCACCAGTCTCGTCAGCCGCGCATCGGACATGGCGCCAGAGTGCTGCAAACCCGTTAAGGCGGCGCTACCGGACTGGAAATCCGCGGTTAAGAAAGCGCTAACGCCACGCGATGGCGCGGCCCAGCGGCGGCGATGCGCGGCATTTACGGAAAATTTGAATCGAACTCGTCTCGAATGCGATTCTGTTTTGAATTGAAACACCGCGAATTCGCACGCGCGCGGTTTTCCCTAATTTCCGCCGGCGGGCGAATTAACCCCATTGCATCGAACTTTACCGATTGGTTTCAGCGCCTCGAAAACCGGCACCGCTAGGCTGTTCGCGTGTTGAGTAGTTGACTTGGAGCAACATGCTGTTTCGCGCTCTCTTCTGGATCGCCCTGGTTTCGATCCTCATGCCGCGCGAACCCAATCTGGGGTTCGGCCGGCCGGGTGCGTCGCTTGCCACCGCCTTCTTCCCCCAGGCGGCGCAGGCGGCATCCGGCCGGCCCTGCCAGCTCGGTCCCGCCGCCTGCATGGCGGGGCTCAGCGTGCTCGACCGCCTCCCCGAATTGGGACTCAGGCCACTCTCGGCCGTGAAAGCCGACATCGACGAGGCCGTCGCCGAACGCAAGGCGCGGGGCGAGTAACTCCAATCTCCCCCTTGTGGACGGTTGATGCTAGCGTCCCGCCATGCCCGAGACGTTTTCGCCTGCCGATCATCGCGTGCTGCCGTTGCGCGCGTTCTCCGAACTGCGCGTGGGCGAGGTGTTCCGCAATCCGTCGCGCACCGTGACCGAGGCGAATTTCGCGGCGTTCCAGACGGTGAGCCTGGACAACCACCCGATCCATTACGACGACGAATACTGCAAGCGGCTGGGCTATCGCGCGCCCCTGGCCCATGGGCTGCAGGTGCTGGCGTTCACCGCCGCCGGCGCGGGGCTGTTCCCGCACGTCATTGGCGAGGCGCTGATCGGCTTCGTCGAGGTGAGCGCGAAATTCCTCAAGGGTGTGTTCCCCGGCGACACGCTCTATCCGGCGCTGGAGATCGTCGAACTGGCGCCGCAGAAAACCACCGGCCTCGTCACCATGCGCGCCACGGTGCACAACCAGCATGGCGCGCTGGTGCTTGACGGCGTGCACAAATATCTGCTGCGGCTGGGCTGAGGACGCCTCACGCCGCGTCCTCCTCCGCATTCCACGCGCGCACGGCGGCGTGGCCGCGCAAGGCCCGCAGGCCGTAATGGGCGGCGAGCCGTTCCAGGCCGATGACCAGCACGACCTTGGCGGCGCGGCGCGGCCAGCCACGGGTGCTTTCGGCCTGCTCCAGCCCGATGAGATGGCAGCAGACATCGAACAGCAGGCCCGAGATCACGGGCCCCGCGGCGGACATGGCGCGGTTGAAGCGCTGCCGGGCCGCCACGACGATTTCGGTAAGCTCGGCCTCGGCGCGCTTGCCGCGCAAGCCGTCGACCAGCGGCGTATCGAGATTGGCCGCCATGCGCGGCGACATCCGGGCCAGCGTGAAGTCGCGCCGCAGCCGCTCGCCCGACTCGCATTGCACCGCGTCGATGCTGCCGCGCTTCCACAGCCAGCCCAGCGGCGACTCGCCTTCGTTGACCGTGACGGTTTCTTCCGAGCCGTCCTCGAGCTGCACGACGCGTTGCGCTTCGATGCGGTGCTGGGCGCCGAATTCATCCCGCGCGGCGCGCGAGCGGCGGAGCCGGAAGAGCCCGGCCTCGGAGATCGTGAAGGTCTCGGGCTCGGTGCCGCGCGGCTTCAGCCAGTCGCGCATGCGCATCTCGCCAACCAGCCGGTTGTCGGCGCGCACATAGTCGGGCGTCGCGCCGCCGATCATGCCGTAGCTCTTGTGGTTGACCGTCACGAGATGGCCGCCGTCTTCCAGCGCCGCCAGGATCTCCATCGCCAGCGCCTCGATCGTGGCTTCCGGCATGCGCGCTTCGTCCTGCTCCATGGATTTGTGCCCGTTTTGTTCCTTCCGCTGTTTAGGACGCCCCGCCCACAATGTCAAGTTGAATTGAAATATAAACGCACAAGTAGAAAATTCGCCTTGGGCGCGGGGACTTAGTCGATCAGCGTTTCGTTGGGCGCGGCGATCCTGATCTTGCGGGGCTGGCGCGTGCGCCGGTCGGAACCCTTGAATTTGTCCCGCGCCTGGGAGCGGCGGTCGGGCCCGAAGAATTCCGGCGCGACGATGAAGGGCCGCGGCCGCTCCAACGCCTGGGTGAGCTTTCGCAGCACCGTGGCGGCGCTGACCGGACGCGTCAGCACGTCGGTATAGCCTTGGTCGCGCGCGACCTCGACGTCGCGGCGGCGCGGACCGGCGCAGACCAGGAAGACCGGCAGCATGGTATCGAGCACGCCCTCGGCGCCGCGCGCGGCCTGGGCGAAATGTCCGCCGGTGTCGCGCGATGAGGCGTCGTCGCAGAACGCGGCATCGAACACCTGGATGCGCAGAAGATCGATCGCGGCACGCCCGTCCGGCGCGATGGCGATGCGGGTGATGCCGCAGATGCCCAGCACCTGGCGCATCACCTGGGCCACATGCGGCTTGGCCGTGATGACGAGGACGGAAAGGGATCTGTAGTCGATCATGGGCGAAATCCGGCGCACGGGGAATGATCGCCAAGGCCCATTAAATCGCGGTTAAACCTTCGCGCCGGCCGCCCGGCTCTGCTAGTCTGGCCCGCCTTCCCAACCGGACGCAGCGGCCCGACATGAGCTTTCGCCTGACCCCGACACTCGCCGCGGCGCTCGCGCTGAGCCTGGCCGGCTGCACCATCTTCGGCGGCCCAGCCGACAAGGCGCTGCGCCGGACGCCGTCCTACCGCGAGGGCTACCAGGACGGTTGCGCGGCAGCGACCGCGGCCTATTCGAACCTGCGCAAGGGGCCGTATACCGACAACGAGCAGTTCCGCAGCGACCATGTCTACCGCACCGGCTGGGGCAACGGCTTCCAGACCTGCCGCAGCACACTCACCCCTGGCGTGCATGCCAACGAGCCGGCCAGCGCGCCGCTGCCGGATGTGAGCCCGGGCCACCAATGATCCGCTTCGCCCTGGGGCTGGTGACCGTGGCGCTGCTGTTCGGCGCCGTGGGCATGTTCCGGACCTATGGCGAGGTCGAGCCGTGCCGGGCGCTGGCGGTGGAGCGCGCCCGCCATGCCGCCCACGGCCTTCCCGTGGCCGGCGCGATCGAGCACTGGACGCGCATCGAGACCAGCCAGAAATCCAGCGGCCAGTGCGCTCGCGAGCTCGTGTCCGCCTGGCTGGCGAAGGACTGACGCAGCGTTAATCCCGCATTAAGCTTCGTTTGCGATAGTTAATCCGTACGCGGAATTGCGCGCATTTGGACTTTCGCGCAATTTGAGCCTATCATCCGTGTACGGTTGGATTGGCGTGCATCGGAGTGAGTGTCGATGTTGGGTCACCTTGTTGTCAGCCATGCCACGGACGACGGCTACCGGGCGCCTCAGGCCCCCGGCTGGATGCGCCGCGTCCTGATGGCCTTGTTCGCCCGCAAGCGCTAGGGCGTTTCTCCCCGCCACGACCCGGCGTCGCGTCCTGCGCGGCCGGCGATCGTCTTCGCGCGCCATCCCCATTTCGAGGGCGCGCGATTCATCCGAGGCCCGTTTTACCGGTGTTTCCCGAACTCCTGGAGGCGCCGGCCGGCGGCGGAATTTCCCGCGCTCGCGGCTGTGAACGCCCGCGCCGGACAAAACGCAAAAAAAAAGTCGAGGCGCACCTCTTGCGCCCGGCGCACGCTGTGCGTATATGGATTCCAGCGTCGGTTCACGCTCGCATCGGAGGATACGTCGATGATGGGAAGCCTTGTCACCAAGCGGGAGTCGTACGAGACGTACGTCGACCCGAGCCTGCACCGCCCCGGCCTGCTGCGCCGCATCCTGCGCGCGCTGTTCGGGAGATGAGTTTTCCCCCTCTCCCTCCTTCCGGGGGGAGAGGGCGCCCGGCTATTGTTTGGCGATAGTCTCCAGCACCAGCAGCTTGATATCGCTCTTCGGGGCGAATTTTTCCCGGCTCGCCTCGAAGGTGGTGGCGCCCGTCTTCTGCAGGCCGCCGTTCCAGCACACCGACAGGATGTTGTCCGGCTTCAGCTTGTCGAGCGTCAGGTGGAAATGGCCGATCGGGCCCTTCCAGTTGTTGCCCGAGACCAGGATGTAGTCGGTCGAATAGGCCTGCATCATGCGGCCATCCCCGTCGCCCGCATCCTTGCCGCCGACCCGCGCGGCGATGGCCTCGCGCGTGCCGGCGTCCAGGCAATAGGTCCTGGCGTAGAAGGCGGCGTTCGAATCCTTGCCGCCGGTCAGCTCGTAATGGGTGAAGAAGGACTGGCCCGTCACCGGCTGGTATTCGTGCGCCATGACTACCGTGCGATGCGCGGGGAAGGTCTGGCGCCACCAGAATTTCGTGCGCACCGTCCAGTGCGGATGCTCGAAGGAGCCGCTTTCGCCGTCGGCGAGACAGGCG
>JBOHKI010000051.1:0-22630 GCA_050728855.1 Rhizomicrobium sp.
CCGCGACTGCGGGCCGCCCAGTCGGGTTCTGCACCTTGGTGCGAGCGACACCGGGATGGCCCGCATTCGCGAGCCATGACACATACGGATAATCTCCAGCCGAATTGGCTCCAGGTTGGCCGCAAGGACAGACCCGCATGACCATCGACGAAACGACCGATGACGCCGAGCCCGGCAACGCCTCTGAATCCCGGCCCGCGCCAGCCGCCCCGCAGGGCAGCCCCACGCAGGCGCCCCAGGGCCGCCCCGGCCAGCAGCGCATGATGCGCGGCCCGGGCGGCCGTCCCATGCGCCAAGGCCAGGGACAGGGCCAGGGACAGGGCCCCGGCGTGGGCCAGGGCGGGCGGCCGATGCAGCAGCAGGTTGATCCCCGCGCCGTCGATCCTCAGGTCAATGAGGGCAAGGCGGCGCTGGAGAAGGGCGACCTGACGCTGGCCGAGCTGCGCGCCATGCAGGCGCTCCAGATCGTGCCCGATCATCTCGAAGGTCTTGTCCTGCTCTACCAGGTGCGCCGCCGCAGCAACCAGGGCGGCCCGCAGCTGGAGAACATCCTGCGCCGGATCGTGCGCCGCGATCCCAACATCCTGTGGGCCACCACCGAACTCGCCTTCATGCTCTTCGCCCGCGGCGAACGGGTGGAGTGCGAAGGCCATGCCCGCAACGCCATCCGGCTGGCGCCGCGCAACGCCCAGGCCCATGGCGTGATGGGCCTGATCCTGACGGAGACCAACCGCGCCATCGCCGGCGAGTATCACTTCCGCCGCGCCATCGAGCTTGCCGGCGAGAACAGCCGCGTCGATACCAACCTCGCCAATTGCCTGCGCAGCCAGGGCAAGGTGGAGGAGGCCGAGACCTGGTTCCGCAAGGCGACGGAACTTGAGCCGCAGAACGTCAATGCCTGGATCGGCTGGTGCCGGCTTGAGGAAGTCCGCCGCAACGTCGCCCGCGCCTGGGAGCTGCTCGCCGAGGCCGAGAAGGTCGCGCCCGAGAACGCCGATCTCAGCGTCACCCGCGCGCTGCTCTATGGCCGCGAGAAGAAGAACGCGGAAGCCGTGGCCGAGCTCTCCAAAAGCCAGGAGGAAGGCAAGACGCAGCAGATGCAGGCCATGCCGCTGCTCGAGCGCGGCCGGCTCTACGACAAGATGGAACGCTTCGACGAAGCCTGGGCGGATTTCGTCGAAGGCAAGCGGCTGTGCCGCGAGGTGCAGGGCCGGCGCTACAACGAACAGATGGCGCGCAACCAGGCCGAACGGCTGAAGCGCTTCTTCACCCGCCAGAAGATGAGCCTTCTGCCGCGCGCCGCCAGGAACGAGACCATGCCGCAGCCGGTCTTCATCGTCGGCTTCCCGCGTTCCGGCACCACGATGGTGGAGCAGACGCTGACGGCGCATCCCGAGATCGCGGCGGGCGACGAACTGGTGTTCATCAACGATCTGGCCCGCATCGGCTCGCGCTGGCTGGGAAGCCCGCTGCAATATCCCGAATGCCTGGCCGATCTGTGGATGGGCGACAACCGGCTGGTGCTGGACCAGTTCCGCGACTACTTCCTCAAGCGCGCCGAACAGCTCGGCCTGTTCGCGGAAGGCGCGAAATTCTTCACCGACAAGATGCCACTCAACGAGACGCATCTGGGCCTGATCCACCTGGTGTTCCCCGATGCGCCGATCATCCATGTGCGGCGCCATCCGCTGGACATCCTGGTGTCGAACTTCTCGAACTTCCTGACTCACGGCTTCCACCAGGCCTTCGCGGTCGCGACCATCGCGCGGCACTACATGCTGACCGACGATCTGGTGGAGCACTACAAGCAGCAGCTCGATCTCAACTACATGGAGATCCGCTACGAGGATCTGGTCGAGGACCAGGAACCCAACGTGCGCAAGCTGCTGGACTTCGCGGGCGTCGCGTTCGACTCGCGCACGCTGTCGTTCCACGAAAACCAGCGCTATGCCCGCACCGCGAGCTACGCCCAGGTCACCGAGAAGCTCTACGACAGCTCGCTGTTCCGCTACCGCCACTACCGCAAATATCTCGACGAAGCCGCGGCGATCCTGAAGCCGTCGCTGGAGCGGCAGGGCTATCCGTCGGAGTGACGTCTTACAATTCCGCTCAACGGGGAGGTGACACTCAGGCGTTGCCCGCGCCGGTCATCTTGTTGACGACGAGCCAGGAGAAGCACAGGCGGCCGACCTCCTTGAGCACCTTCTCCGATGCGGCGCGGCCGGCTTTGGAGTCCTCGGGCAGGCGAACCGTCACGTCGCCCGCGATCTTCAGATCGTAGGGCCCTTCGTTGCGGGCATAGTCCCAGCGGCCGCGGGCGCGCACGATGACGAGCTCGTTCTTGAGATAATGGAACTGGCGATGCGTCAGCGAATTGTCCGAGACTACGCCGATGAGATCCAGCTTCGGCTCCAGAGTCAGCCGGCGCCCGGTCTTGGAGGGGGTGGGATTGAGTTCGGTATAGATGAGGATGTTGAAGTCCAACCCCTTGTCGAGGTTCTCGCGGCGGCCGAAATGCAGCATCCCCTTGGCCAGCGTGCTGCGCCAGTCCTTCAGCGTGGAGGACACATTGGGATGGCGCAGCTGGAGGGCGAACATCTCCAGGATCGGCTTGAGGTCGGGATTGACGTCGGCCATGGGGCGAAATTGCGGAACGCGCGGGCGCAGGTCAAGCGGTCAAGATCGGCGGCACTGTTACAGTTTGACCGGCTTGGCTTCGTAGGCTTCGACCAGCCGGACCAGATCGGCCACATCCCAAAGGCGGTCCGAAATGCCTGCGGCCATAGCCGGGGCCATCCGAACTGCCGAATTGATCCGCGCGTAGTTATACCAGACCGTGTAGAGCGCGACCATGTGGACGTGGTTGATGAACTTCTTGGAGTGAGCCGCCGTCAGGCGGGTAAAACGGCGCATGTTCTGGCGCATGGACTGGTTGTGCTTCTCGACGTAGCTGGTTGAGACATAGCGAGCATCGGGACGGCCTTCGATCTTGCGGCCCTTCACGCCCGTGCAGACGCCCGGCGAATACTTCCGCTCAGGGCCGCCCACGTCGGGGGTCTCGCCGTAGGTCTTTATCAGCATGGCGTAATCAATACCGGCTCCGAATGCGCCTTCCACGGCCTCCAGATAGGGCTTGTGACCGTCTGTCGTAAGCTGGATGCGGTTGGCAACCCGATCCGCCACGTCCTGCATGAACTCCGCCGCATAGCCTGCGTCACGTCCGCCGACGAGGTACGAGATGATGAGCTTTGAGTCGCGGTCCAATGCGGTCCACGTCCAGCAGTCGCCAGCATCAGCGGGTGCGGCCTTTGCCGTCGCGACGTTGACCCGCTTGCAGTAGTTGAACGACCAGATTTCATCGCACTCGACACGCTTGGCCTTCACGCCCCGCACGTTCTCATCGTGGAAGCGGGCGCAAGCGAGCCCAGCCAGTTCAAGCTAGCGCAGGACCGTCACGGGGGACACGTCCACAAGCCGGGCGATGCCCCGGATGGAATTGCCCTCGACCAGAAGGTGGAGAATTTGGCGGCGCTTTTCGAAGAGCAATTTGTTCATGGTCCCAATATGTGGACTTTTTGCTTGAGTGTCAAGCATATTGTTTATTTCAGGTGCGGTGTGACTCCACTTTTTTGGCGATTTCTGATCCTCTGCAACTTGCTGTTATGGATGATTGACATATATGTCAATCGAAGATGAGATAGCTGATCGGACCACCCGGGGAATGCTGTTCCCGCTGGTTCCAAAAGCTGCGGGAACCCCGATTCGACGGGCACTCTTTGTGGCTGAGGGCCTATGGAACGCCTTGGATTCCCCCGAGGGAGACGATGAATGGGACGAGCGGATCGGCAAGCTGCGCGCGGACCTAGAAATGTTCGTGTCGGAACGGGAGATCACGCCGAAATACCTATTCCTGCTCTATCGAGCAGCAGACGCAGTATGGGAGATTCGAAGCGCCAAAGATCAGCCTTCATTGCGAGTTCTTGGACGCTTCCCGTTACCGGACGTCTTGGTTGCGACCAACTTCGCCCGTCGCGAGGTTCTGGGGGGGTGGCAATCGCGAGAATGGAAAAATGTGAAGCGCGCTACCCTCGCCATTTGGCGGGTCCTCTTCGTTACATATCAAGCCATCGTTACAACGGATGCAAAGGATGTCTGCTCAGGGGTTTCCGATGAAATCTTCTACAAAGAACGCACCTAAGTCTGTGCGTGATGTGGCCTATTACCGGCAGCGTCACCAGAATCGCGTCTTCACAAAACTCGTCGCTTTTATCAACGAAGAAGCGCAGCGTGACAAAATTACAAAGAAAGACATGGCAGAGAGATTGGGGAAAGACCCCGGGCAGCTATCACGACTGCTAAGTCATCCAAGCAATCTCACTCTTGATACGATTAGCGATTTGCTACTGGCGCTGGACGCTGAGTCAGAACCTCCTGAGATAGTGCGCTTTAGAGACCGCCGCGCATCAAACTATGTGCATCCACTAATTGCTCGCGTGGTCAAGAGTGTGCCTACGCCAACGCCGAACAAAGCCGCAAGTGGTAGTGGCACATCAAACCTGCGCGTGATTCCGGATGCGCCAGAAACGCAGCGGGGGCAACGCTTCACGCTTCTTGACCGTGCGAGTGCGTGAAATGACTAAGCTAAACATGATGGGATTATTTTGCGAAGACATTCGCGAAGAAAAAAACGACATGTTTACTCTTGTTGGGCTGTTTCAAGACAATGTCGAGATCGGCTTCGAAGTTGGAATAGCTCCAAAGATTTGTGGTTATTTCCGTTTTTCGTTCCCGACTGAGACACCCCTCCCACCGTTTAAGATCGTGATGACATTTCCAGACGGGGAATCAGCAGAGATTGGAAACGTCGAGCAGGACGTAATCGACAAGGCGGTTCGCGAGACAAAAGCGCAAGGCGGCCCCATCGCGACCGTTATTTCTCGCGCGATTCTTACGGGACTAAGAGTGACTCTTGGTCGCTTAGTTGTGACCGCAAACATTGCAGGAGAAGAGCACATTTTAGCGGCACTAAATTTTGTTCTGGCTCCGGACGCTAAGCCTTCCCCCAGCGCGTAGCTGCAGCCTTTTTAGCGATTTCTGAGCGCCTTTTTGGCGACAACATCTTCGCCCGCGCCTTTCCGCCTTTTAGCCCCCCCTTGCGATTGGCTTCGGTTCCAGGATCGGGCTTGGTTTCCTCGATCTCCCCCGTCGCGATCCGCATGACATGGACGGCGTTGCCGATGACATCGGCGGGGCGTTTTGCACCTGTTGGGGTCTTGGGCATGAGGCTATCATCGCATGTTGCGGGCGCAAACGGGAGGGCAAATGTCTGAGTTGGAAGTCACGCAGGTTCGCATTTTGAGTGTGTATTGGCTGCTCATATGGCGGGGCGCCGCAGGCGGAGCCGTGCTAGGTATTATCGGCGGCATCATTGCTGGCATTGTCGCTGCGGCCACGGGCCACAGCGAAATGGGTCCGATGTGGGGCGCTATTCTGGGATACCTATTCAGCATCCCATGGTTTTTCGTGGTGGTTGGCATGGCACTGAGAAAACGCTACCGCGCCTTTCGGATCGCGCTAGTGCCTATCGAGGCCCGCTAACTTCAAACTGTAACAGTGCCAGATCGGCGGTCAAGACTGGCAGTCAAGATCGGCGGTCAAGATAGGCGGGCCGCGCCAGCACCATGCGGGCGCAAGCCGCATCCTTGTCGAGGCTCACCACCTCATAGCCTTCCTGGCGGCACATATGCGGCACGTCGATACTGGCCATGGGGTCGTCGGTCAGCACCGCCAGACGCGCGCCGGGCGGGGCTTTTTCCAGCGCGCGGCGGGCGAACAGCGCCGGCAAGGGGCATTTGAGGCCCCGCAGGTCGAGCGTCTCTTCGGTTCCCTCCGGCTCTTGCGCCATTTCGCCTGATGCTCCGGTTCCGGCCCGACCATATCCTCGGCCGGGAGATTCGGGCAGGGGAAGTTTTGTTCGAAGTCGTCGGCCGCGAAGCCGTCTATTGCCGCAGCATCGGGCGGACATTGTGGCGCATGCGCCATGTGAAGCCGGACTCCGCGGAGACCATCGTGGACATCGTCGACGGTTTCGCCGCGTCCAATCCGGATGCGCCGGCCATCCTCTTCGAGGATCGCGAGCTCGGCTATGGCGGGCTGGTGGCGCTCGCCAACCGCTATGCCCATTGGGCGCGCGCGCAAGGCGTCGCGCCGGGCGAGGCGGTGGCGCTGCTGATGGACAACCGGCCCGAATACATCGCCGCCTGGCTCGGCCTGCTCAAGGCCGGCGCGATCGCGGCCCTGATCAACACCAATCTGCGCGGCGCCCCGCTCGCCCATTCCATAACCGTGGCCGGATGCCGCCATGTCATCCTGGGCGCGGAATTCGCGCAGACCTATGCCGAGGCCGAGCCGCTGATGCAGCCCCGGCCCTCGGTGTGGACCACCGGCATCGCCGGAGACACTCTCGATCTCGCGCTGATGGCCGCGCCGGCGACGCCGCCCGATCCGGCCTGGCGCGCGGGCGTCACCTGCCGCGATCGCGCGCTCTACATCTTCACCTCGGGCACCACGGGATTGCCCAAGGCCGCCAACATCACGCATCTGCGCATGCTCTACATGATGTACGGCTTCGCCGGCGCGCTCGATTCCGGGCCGGGCGACCGGATGTACAACGTGCTGCCGCTCTATCATTCGGCGGGCGGGATCTGCGCGGTGGGCGTGGCGCTCACGGCGGGGGGCGCGCTGGTGCTGCGGCGCAAATTCTCGGTGCACGAATTCTGGAGCGATTGCCACCGCTACCGGCCGCAATTCTTCCAGTATATCGGCGAGCTCTGCCGCTATCTCCTGAATGCCGCGCCCGGCCCGCACGAGCGCGATCACGGGTTGCGCGCCATCATCGGCAACGGCCTGCGCCCGGAAATCTGGCCGGCCTTCCAGGCGCGCTTCGCGATCCCGCGCATCATCGAATTCTACGGCGCCACCGAAGGCAACGTCTCGATGCTGAACTACGACGGCAAGGTCGGCGCGGTCGGCCGCGTGCCGTGGTACATGCGCCGGCTCGTCACCACCCGCATCGTGCACTTCGACATCGAGCATGAAATGCCGGTGCGCGGGGTCGACGGCTTCTGCATCGAATGCGGCGCCGGCGAGACGGGGGAGGCCATCGGCCAGATCACGGCGGAGCCCGGCAAGACCTTCGACGGCTACACCAAAGCCGCCGATACCGAGAAGAAGGTGCTGCGCGACGTGTTCGCCAAGGGCGACGCTTGGTTCCGCACCGGCGATCTCATGCGCCGCGACGCGCAGGACTATTTCTATTTCGTCGACCGGATCGGCGACACCTTCCGCTGGAAGGGGGAGAACGTCGCCACCAGCGAAGTGTCCGAGGCGCTGGGCGTGGTCCCCGGTGTCAAGGAAGCCAATGTCTACGGCGTTTCCGTGCCGGGGCAGGACGGGCGCGCCGGCATGGCCGCGCTGGTCACCGGCCCCGGCTTCGACGTGACGGCGCTGGCGGCCGCGCTCTCGGCAAGCCTGCCCGCCTATGCCCGGCCGCTGTTCCTGCGTCTGCAGCCGGAGATCGACATCACCGGCACCTTCAAGCAGAAGAAGGGCGATCTGGTGAAGGAAGGCTTCGACCCCGCCGCCATCGCCGAGCCGCTGTACTGGCTCGATCCCGCGACGGCGCGCTACGAGCCGCTCGATGCCGCGCTCCATGGCGACATCGTGTCGGGCCGGTTGAAGCTTTAGAGACTTCGCGAGTCGAGATTGTCCATTTCGTGTCATGGCCCGTGAGTGAGCACAATCCGGGAATGACATTAGAACGCGATTTCGGCCGCGCTCTTCAATTCCGCGAAGCTGCCGCGCGTCGTGTCGTTGATGATGGCGGCGATAAGTTTGCCGCTGGCGAATTTCGTGTCGAAGGTCGAATGCGCGTCGGATACCAGCGTGAGTTTGTAGCCGCGCTCATAGGCGCCGCGGATGGCCGAGGTCACGCAATACTCGGACTGCATGCCGGTGACGACAAGACGATCGATGCCGGCACGCTTCAATCTGGCGTCGAGATCGGTGCCGTGGAAGGCGCTGGATCTCGTCTTCACCGTCACGTCGTCGCCCGCTTGCGGCGCGAGACTGTCGTGGAAGGCGAAGCCAGGCTTGCCCGGATGGAAATCGTCGTCCGGCCCGCCGTCATGCTGGACAAAGAAGATGGGGACGTTCCGCGCGCGCGCCTTCGCGATCAGCCCGGCGATGCGCTCGACCACCGCTTCGCCGTCGAACGGCAGGTTCGCGGGATCGGCGAACATGCCTTTCTGGACATCGATGACGACCAGCGCCGTCTTCATGCGAGGAACTCCGTCACCGGCGTCCAGCGCGCCTTGCGCCGCGCGATGCGGGTGGGCACGTCCTCGGCGTCGAAATCCTGCGGCGCGGCGGGAAAGCCGGGCGGCGGCGGCGTGCGGAAACTGTTGGCATTGACCGTGAACCACGCCTTGCCGCCGTCCGTCAGCAGCGCGCCGATATAGACGCCGCAAGCAGCGCAGAGGAGGAAATCCGCCGTGCGCAGCGCGAAGCGGTAGCGCACCAATTTCGCCGGCTCGCGCCCCCGGATGCGCATCGCGCCATGAGGATCGGAGGTGTTGCGCGCCCCATGCGCCCGGCAGAAGCCGCACATGTCCGCGCGCAGCCCCAGTGTTTCCAGCGGCGCCGAGGCCTCGAACACATAGGCGAGATTGCCGCAATGGCAGCCGCCCTCGAAGACATGCGCGCCGCGTTCCATGCCCGCAGGTTAGGGAATTCGCGCGCGCGGCGGTATTGCGAAACGCACATGCCCCTTGCGCGTGGCCGCCTACTCAGCGGCCTTGGTGTCGGTCTTCCTGGCTTCGTCTTCGTAGTGCTTCTGGATGGTCTGCATGGCGGCGGTCATGGCGGCGCCGATGAAGCGCTCCTTGTTGTCCTTGGCCCAGGCGAGCGCGGTCACGCGCGCGGCATTGGCGCCGTTGATGGCCGGCGTCACATGGCGCTGCCACAGCTCGTAGGACTTCTTAGTGTTCTCGAAATTCGCCCAATTGTGCGCCAGCTGCAGGAAGCAGCCGAACGCGCCCTGCTTCTTCTGCAGGCGCTGGATCTGGGCGATGGCGTCGTCCGGCGTGCCGACCACGGCCACGCCTTCCTCGACCAGGGTCTCGATGGGGCGGTTCTCCGTGGTCTCGCGCCCCGCCACGGCGGAGATGCCGGAGAAATAGTCCCGCCACTTGTCGAAGCCGTACTTGCAGTTGGCGAAGGCCTGCTCGCGGGTCTCCGCGATGTGGACGGGGCCGACGAGGCGCAGCTTCTCGGGATCCATCTTGCGGCCGTTCTCGGAGGCCGTCTTGTTGGCGACCTCCCAGTTGACGGCCAGCGCGTCGTAGCCGCCGGCCTGGGTCGCGGCCACGCACAGCATGCCGAAGCCGTGGCGCCCCGCGAGCTTGCCGCCCGACGGCGTCACGCTGGAGGCGACGCAGATTTCCGGATGCGGCCAGGTGAAGGGCCGCACCTGGCAGGTCGCGTCCACCAGCGTGAACCAGTCGGTCTTCTCCGTCACGCGCTCGCCGGCGAACAGCCGCAGGATCACTTCGATGGCCTGCACCATGCGGTCGCGCTGGGTGGAGGGATCGATGCCCATCGAGAACGCGTCGGAGGGCAGCAGGCCCGGGCCGACGCCGAACATCACGCGGCCGCGCGTCTGATGGTCGAGCTGGATGATGCGGTTGGCCGCCATCAGCGGGTTGTGATAGGGCAGCGACACCACGCCGGTGCCGAGCCTGATGCGGCGCGTGCGCTCCGCGGCGGCGGCGATGAAAAGCTCCGGCGAGGAGATGATCTCGAAGCCCGCGGAATGGTGCTCGCCCACCCAGGCTTCGTCGTAGCCCAGCCGGTCGAGATGCTCGATCAGTTCCAGATCGCGGTGGATGCAGAGCGTGGGGTCCTCATCGACGGGATGAAACGGCGCGAGGAAGATTCCGTTGCGAAGCTTGATGGTCATGGCGGCCCTCGAAATAGCGAAGGCGTTTTATGCCATATCGGGCGGCGGGAGTCCTACAGAGGGGGCGGCGCGAAACCGCCGGTCTCCCGCTCTAACGCTGCGGCAAGGTCGAGCAGCCGCGCCTCGCCGCCCCACGGCCCCACAAGCTGCACGCCGACGGGCAGGCCGCCGCGCGTGCGCCCCGCGGGCACCGCCACGGCCGGGAGGTGCAGCACGGTCGCGGGCGCGATCCAGTCGAGCATCGCGGGATAGGGCACCTGGGCGTTGTCCACGCGCAGCACGCGGTCGGTGAAGGCGGGCTCCTGCTGGTGCGGGAAGGCGGGCACCATGGCGATGGGCATCACGATGGCGTCGTGGCGGGCGAAGAAATCCTCCATGCGGTCCTTACAGGCCTGCCGCTCGATCTGCGCCCAGGCGACGTCGCGATAGGTCGCGACCATGCCCAGCCGCGTGGAGGCTTCGGCCGCGCCGTCGCCGCCCGCCCGCACCAATGCGCGGTCGCTGTCGCGCATGCCTTCGAGCGGCCGGGTGAAGGCTTCCGGCAGATCCGAACCGATGATCGCCATCAGGAGCACGCGGTAGAAATTCATCAGATGCGCGCCATTGATGTCGGGCTTGGAGGGGCGCACCCGCGCGCCGGCCTTCTCCAGCGCGGCGCTCGCGCGATCCACGGCCTCGCGGACTTCGCTGTCGAGATGCCAGCCCGGTTCCTCATCCCACACCGCGACGCGCAGGCCCGCGATGGGTTTCGGCCCGGTGGCCGGCTTGCCGTGCAGCACGTCCCACAGCAGGCGCAGGTCGCCGATGTTGCGCGCCATCGGCCCCATCACGCCGAGATCGACTTCGTAATAGGCGCCGGGCGGGGGCGGGATGTGACCGCGCTGGGACAGCGCGCCCCAGGTCGGCTTGAGCGCGCAGACGCCGCAGAAATTCGCCGGATGCCTGAGCGAGCCGCCGATGTCCGAGCCGATCTCCAGCGGCGTGATGGCAGAGGCCAGCGCCGCCGCGGCGCCGCCCGACGAGCCGCCCGGCGTGCGCGTCGTGTCGTAAGGATTGTTGGTGGTGCCGTAGATCGCATTGTAGGTCTGGAAGTCGCTCAGCATGAACGGCACGTTGGTCTTGCCCCAGATTACCGCGCCGGCCTTGCGCACGGCGTTGACCATGTCGGCGTCGACGCAATCCTTGGCGCGCCCGGCGAAGGCGGGATTGCCGCAGGTGGCGGGCATGCCGGTCACGTCGAAGCCGTCCTTGACGGTCATCGGCAGGCCGGCCAGCGCGCCCAGTTCCGCGCCATGGGCGCGCGCGTCGTCGATGGACTTGGCGGCGGCCTGCGCGTGTTCCAAATCGCGCGCCACCACGGCGTTGAGCTTGCCGTGCAGCGCGTCGTTGCGCGCGACGTGACGGTCGAGCAGCTCGCGCGCGGAAACTTTTTTTGCCGCGAGATCGGCCAGCATCTGCCGTGCCGTTGCGTAAAGGTCGGTCATGCCAATCCTCGTTGCCGGGCGCCGGTTGCGCCGCGGATTGGATGTCATAAGCTTGCAGGCAGACCGTCAAGGGGAGTCTCCCATGCGCGCCGCAGTTTTCCGGGAAATGTCCAAGCCCCTGGTGGTGGAGATGCTGGCCGATCCCGAGCCCGGACCCACGGACATCGTCCTGAAGGTCAGGAATTGCGGCATCTGCGGCTCCGACCTGCACATGACCGAGCCCACCTCGATCATGCCGCTCGCGCTGGGCTCGGTGATGGGCCACGAATTCGCCGGCGAAGTGGTGGCCGTGGGCAAATCCGCCGCGTCCCGATGGAAGAGCGGCGACCGGGTCGTGGGCTTTCCCTTCATCTGCTGCGGCGAGCATTCGCCCTGCCTCAATTTCGGTCTGGGCCGCGGCCTGTGCGGCAAGGGCACGGCGGTGGGCCTGGGCCAGAGCCACGGCGCCTATGCGGAGTATGTGCGCATCGGGGCGATGAGCGGATTCCACCTGCCCGACAGCGTCTCGTTCCGCGAGGGCGCGATGGTGGAGCCGCTGGCGGTGGGCCTGCATGCCGTCGACATGGCGAAACTGTCGCGCGGCGCGACGGTGCTGGTGATCGGCGCGGGGCCGGTGGGCCTGGCCGTGATGCTGTGGGCGAACTTCCTGGGCGCGCGGCATGTCATCGTCAGCGAGCGCGCCGAGGTCCGCCAGAAGATGGCCGCGCGCTTCGGCGCCACCGGCGCCATCGATCCGTCCCAGCCGCTGACGCCGCAGGTCGAGAAGATCGCGGGCTGCGGCCCGGACGTGATCTTCGAATGCGTCGGCGCGCCGGGGCTGATCGGGTCGGCGATGATGGAGGCGCCGCGCGGCTGCCGCATCGTCGTCGCCGGCGTCTGCCAGCAGCCCGACACCATCATGCCGCTGGTCGGCATCATGAAGGAGGTCGAGCTGCAATTCGTCCTCGGCTACCGTCCCGCCGATTTCGACTATGTCATCGCCATGATCGCATCCGACCGCGTCGACGTGGCCCACATGGTCACCGACATCGTGACCCTCGATGGATTGCCCGGCGCCTTCGAGGCCCTGCGCCAGCCCAGCCACCAGTGCAAGGTGATGCTGGAGAATTGATCAGTGGCTGCGACCGATACTCTGTGTCATGGCCCGCGACTGCGGGCCATGACACGTTGATGTTGTTCGCGCAGCACCGTCACGGCCCCAGCCGCTTTTCCGGCATTGCGTCCCAGGCTTTCCGCCGCGCTTCGTTCGGCGCATCGCTGAGGTGCGGTTCGCCGTCGCCGAAGAGCATCGTCTGGCGCGCCGCGGCGTCGTAGCGCGCCCAGCCGGGATCGCCGGTGCGGGCGAATTTCGTCCAGGCGTCGATCATCGCGATGGAGAGTGCGTCCGCTGCCGGGCCCTTGCCGAAGAAGGTGCCGGCGCGGCCCTGATCGTGGGTGCCGAAGACGAAGCCCAGTTCCAGTGCATGGCAGGCGCCCAGCACGCCGCCCAGGAATCGCGAGCGCCAGTCGAAGCGATAGGCGAAGGCGGGTGCGTGCGCGCCCTGCGCCTCCAGGAGGCGGGTGGCGGGCACGAAGAACGCCTTGTCGGTCATCATCGCGTTGAAGCGCGCGAAGGGCGAGCCTTCGCTATAGACCGCGAGCATGACGGGCGCGTGCTCACCCGCGAGGCGGCCGATGCGCGCGGCGAAGTTGGCGCTCGACATGAAGCGCAGGCCGGGATCGATCGCGGTGAAGAGCTTCCACTCTTCCTTCGTCGTGCCGGTGAGGAGCGGAATGTCTTTCGCCGCGCCATTGCCTATCGCGTCGATGGGACGCGCCGGCAGCACGGGATTTTCCGCCGCCGGCTGGAACGGCAGGCCGCCGACGCGGAGCTTTCCCAGCCGCGTGTCCAGCAGCAGCGCCATCTGGGCCTTCAGGATCGTGGGGGCGGCAAGCGCTTGCAGCGCGGCCGCGTCGCGCGCGCCGGTCTTGGCCACGAAGGCATGGGCCACCCGCGCGGCGCGTTCGCGGTCGTGGCCGATATGGGCGGCGCCGGATTGCGCGATGGCCTTGTGAAACAGGCCTTTCGCGGCAGGGCTCGAAAGCAGCGCCGCCACGCTCATGCCGCCGGCCGACTCGCCGAACAGCGTCACGTTGCCGGGATCGCCGCCGAAGCTCGCGATGTTGTCGCGCACCCAGGCAAGCGCCAGCGCCTGGTCGGCGAGGCCCTCGGCGCCCGTCGCTGGCACGTCCGTGACATCGGCGAGCGCGAGGAAGCCCAGCGCGCCGAGCCGGTAGTTGACCGTCACCACCACGCAGCCGCGCGCGGCCAGATGCGTGCCGTCATAGATGCCCTGGTGGCCGGCGCCGAAGATGAAGGCGCCGCCATGCAGCCACACCATCACCGGCCGCCGCGCGCCGTCGCTGCCGGGCGTCCAGATGTTGAGATAGAGACAGTCCTCGGACTGCGTGCCGATGGAGCCGCCGGCCAGCCGGTCCAGCCGCGACGGCGCCTGCGGTGCCGCGTTGCCGAGCCGGATGGCGTCGCGCGTGCCGGCCCAGGGTTCGAGGCGTTCCGGCATGCGCCAGCGCAAGCGTCCCACCGGCGGCTTCGCGTAGGGAATACCGCGGAAGACGCACACGCCGTCGCGCGCGATCCCGCTCAGCCTGCCGCACGCGGCTTCGATGGAGATCGATTGCGGTGCGGTGTTACGATCCATGCGCCGCAGGGACCACGGTGAACCCCGCGCGCGGGAAGTGCACCACCACGTCGCCCACCAGCGGATCGCCGCGGCGGATGGCGATCTCGTGGCGCGTCGTGAACACGATCGTGCCGGCGACCGGATCGCGCCCGTAATCGTCCGCCGCCACCGTCACCGCGTCGCCGGGCTTGAGGCCGCGGGGCTCGTCCGGATCGGCGGATTCCCGTGCATCCGATGTCGCCGCTTTTGCGATGGCGAGCGCTTCGGCGGGAGCCATCGGCGCGGGCGAGCCATGGCCGAGTGCGGCGATGCGTTCGGCCCAGGCCTGGATCTTCGGAAACTCCGCCAGCAGGTTCTCCGCCACGGCCGGCACAGCGGCCTTGACCCACCACACATTCATCCAGGCATGGATGTCGGCGGCACCGGGCTTGGGGCCGCCCATGAAGGGTCGTCCGTCCTCCAGCGTCTCGGCCAGGAAGTCGGCATGGGCGCGCCACTGGTCGCGCGCGAAGGGAGCGGCGGCCTGCATCGCCTCCGTCGAGAAGGTGCTGCCCGACATTTTGGCGCGGTCCTGCTTGAACGCGTCGGGCACCAGATGGCCGATGGCGCCGAACACCACGCCCACGCTCGCCATGAAGAACAGGCGATCCGCCCAGAAGCCGATGCCGTAGGCCAGCCCGTTCCTGACGGGGAAGATCGAAGGCGCGGGATAACGCCGCTCCAATTCGCGCAGGATGATCTGGGTGTCGCAATGGATATCGGCGCCGATCTGCATCACCGGGATCTTGCGATAGCCGCCGGTGAGGGGGACGAGGTCGGGCTTGGGCATGATCACCGGCTGCTCGACGGCGCGCCAGGAAAGCCCCTTGATGCCCAGCGCCACGCGCACCTTCTCGGAGAACGGCGAAGACGGATAATGATGCAGGACGATCTCATGGGTCATGGTCAGCGCAATTCGTTGGAGAAGCGGATGTTGCCCTTCTCGATGCCTTCGAGCACCACGTCCAGCCCGCCGGAGCGGATCATCCATTCCAACCGGTGGTCGCGGTATTCGCGCTTGAACAGGCCGCTCTCGATAGCCGCGTGCACATTGGTCATCGAGGTGACGACGGACGCGGCCGCGCGCGCGGATTTGGACACGCTGGGCCGCGCATTGGCGCGGATCATCCATTGGCCGAGTTCGGAATCCTCCGCCGGCCCGATGCCGTTGCCGCGCGCGCCATTGAGATAGGGCACGACGGACAGGTCGGCCCAGCCGAACACTTCGCCGTTGAACCATTCGCGGCCGGCCAGCTGGCGCGTCAGCCATTCATAGATGCCGCGCGCCTGGGCGGAAGCGCGCGCCTCCAGCGTGCGGGCGCGTTCGCCTTGCGCGCGCTTGAACCATTTGATCTCGCCCAGGCCCCAGTTGATCGGCTCGAAGGCGGTGTCCATCACCTCCTCGATGGTGCGGGCGCGGGCGCGCTCGATGGCCGCCTTGGGCAGCATGGGAGGGCTGGGCCAGCGGTCCTCGATATATTCCAGGATGATGGTGGAATCGAAGATCGCGTGCTCGCCGTCGATCAGCGACGGCACCTCGCCGCGCGGATTGGATTTGAGGAAGTCCCTGTCCGGCTGTCCCGAGCCGATGGCCGCCGGCATCCGGGCCTCGTAGGGCACGGCCTTCTCGTCGAGCGCGATCTTGACCTTCTGGGCATAGGGCGAGAGCGGATGCTCATAGACGATCACGGTCATGGCTTGTCCTTCCAGATCTGCGCCATCCAGCCGAACAGGGTGGCGGCGTCGGATGGCGTGTCCTTCGCGCCGAACTCGCGATAGAGCGCGGCGGTGTTGACGGCGATGCGCTCGCTGTCGCCCCAGCCGGAATACGCGTCCAGCGCGATGGAGCGTGCGGCTTCGAACGCGCCCATCCCGGCATCGAATCGCCTGCGCGCTTCGTCGCGGATATAGGCGAGATAGGCGCGCAGCCGCGCCACGCCGGCCTTGTCGGTCAGCGGGCCGTGGCCCGGCACGATGGTGTCGACGTCCATGGCCTCGATGGTCTCGCAGGCCGCGATCCAGTTGCCGACGGGTCCCACCCAGATGATGGGATGGCCCTCGATGAAGAGAATGTCGCCGGTGAAAACGGCGCGGTCCGCCGGCACGTGGGCGATGGCGTCGCCTCCCGTATGGGCGGGGCCGACCTCGATCAGCTCCACCGTCTTGGCGCCGACCTGGCGGGTGTGGCGGCCGGTGAAGGTGGTGCCGGGAAGCTTCGCATCGACGCCGTCGAACTCAAAGCGCCCGAAGCAATGGGTGAAATATTCGCCGGCCAGTCCCATCTGGCCTGCGGACTTCATCAGCCGGGCCAGCGTGGCCGGGGTTTCATGGCCCATCGCGATCTTCGCGGCCTCGGTGGACACGATCTCCGCACCTTCCACCAGCGCGTTGCCGTAGCAGTGATCGCCATTGTGGTGCGTATTGAAGAGCGTGCGGATTTTCGCCGGGCTGGCCCTGGCGAAGCCTTCCAGCATCGCGCGCGTATGGGCGTAGTCGAACATGGTGTCGATCAGCAGCGCCTCGCCATCGCTGGTGACGAGGCCGGAATTGGACAGGCCCCAGCCGCCATCGGGCTGGAGATAGGCGAACGACCCGTTGCCGAAGCCGGCGACGCCGGCGCTATAGCGCGCTTTGGGAAAGGACAGACTCATAGCCCCGACAATCCTCCGTCCACTGCCAGCACCTGGCCCGTGATGTAGGCGCTCTCGTCGCTGACCAGGAACAGCGCGGCATAGGCCGTCTCCCATCCCGTGCCCTGGCGGCCGAGCGGCACCGGCGTGGTGGCGCGGTTGGGGCGGCCGCGCGACGCCAGCCTTCCGATGGAAGTGTCCATCAATCCCGGCGCGATGACATTGGCGCGGATGGCGCGGCGCGCGCCCTCGAAGGCGACATGGCGCGACAGGCCGAGCAGCCCGGCCTTGGAGGCATCGTAAGCGGGCAGGCGGCTGCCCGCGGTGAGCCCGGCGATGGAGGCGATGAAGACGATGGAGGATGCGTCCGCCATTTTCGGCAACGCATGCTTGACCGTCAGCATGTGGCTTCTGAGGTTGACGGCGAAAACCTTGTCCCAGCTCTCCGCCGTGGTGCCGTCGAGCCAGGCCCCGCCCGCGCCGATGCCGACATTGAGCACCAGTCCGTCGATCAGCCCGCCCATCTCCGACACCGCGGTGTCGATGAGGCGCACGATGTCGGCCTCCTTCGCGGCGTCGGCGGTGATGGCGAAGGCCGTGCCGCCTTCGCGCGCGATCATGGCCGCGGTCGCCTCAGCGCTCGCCGCGTCGCGGTCGGCGGCTGAGACCTGCCCGCCTTCGCGGGCGAAGAGCACCGCGATGGCGCGCCCGTTGCCGATGGGCGTGTCGTCCTCGCCGATGTCCATCTGCCCGCCGCCCAGCACGATCACGCGCCGGCCGGCGAGCCGTCCCCGCGGCGGCGCCTCGCCCCTGGATTCCTGAGGCAAATGGATCGTCTTCTCGGCCATGGCCTGGCACCCCTTGACCTATTTGGGCGCGGCTGCTTGTTCTTCGCAAGGGCCTCAATTGCGGGAAACGGCGTGATCGAAGCGGTGATCTGGGATTTCGGCGGGGTGTTCACGACCTCGCCCTTCGAGGCCTTCGCCCGCTACGAGCGCGAGAAGGGCCTGCCGGCGGACCTCATCCGCCGCATCAACGGCGCCAACCATCTGGAGAACGCCTGGGCCCGCTTCGAGCGCGCCGAGCTCGATCTCGAGGGTTTCGACAAGGCCTTCGCGGCGGAAGCGGCCGCGCTCGGCCATCGCGTGCCTGGGCGCGACATCATCGGATTGCTGGCGGGCGATTTCCGCCCGGAGATGATCGAGGCGCTCAGGCGCATCAAGGCGAAGTTCAAGACCGGCTGCATCACCAACAATGTTCCGGCGAACCAGACCGGCTCGGCGGAGGGGCGCTCGCTCTATGCCCGCGACGTGATGGAGCTGTTCGATCATGTGATCGAATCCGCCAAGACCGGAATCCGCAAGCCCGATCCGCGCATCTACCAGATGATGTGCGAGGCGCTGCGCGTCGGTCCCGAGGCCTGCGTCTATCTCGACGATCTGGGCGTGAACCTGAAGCCGGCCCGCGCGCTGGGCATGACCACCATCAAGGTCGAAAGCGCCGCGCAGGCGATCGCCGAACTCGAGCAGGCAACCGGCATGCGGTTGTCGTAGCGCGATACAACCGTCGCGCGTGGAAAGGCTTAACGCGGCGTTGACCGTACAAACCGCATGATCGTGCGGCCATGGACAACCGTTCCGCCATCGACGCGTTCAATGCGCGATCCGCCGCCGAAGGCTGGGAACAGGTCTGCGATCCGGCGCTGGCATTCACGCATCCCGATTATCATGCCCTCATCGCGCTGTGGCGGGCGCAGGCCGCGGGCCGCGCGCTTCCCGTCCGCGCCGACATGACGGCGCGGGTGCTCAAGGGGTACCTGCCCAACATCGCGATCAAGGAGCGCGTCCAGTGCGAGCCATCGCGCTATCGCTGGCGGCTGATGGGGACGCGGGTGGCGCAGGTCATCGGCGAACGCACGGGCAAGCTCGCCGACGAGGATGCCTCGCCGCGGCTGATCGCGCGGGCCGGCGCCAATTGCGATCTCACGCTGCTGGCGGGAGCGCCGCTGCGGTTCGTCGGCCGGGTTCTGGCGAGGGACAAGGATTTTCTCGCCAGCGAGGCCCTCTACCTTCCGCTCGCGGGAGACGACGGAAGCGCGCGCTTTGTGCTCGCCTTCGGCTACTACTCCGCCCAACAGGATTGGCGAATGAGCGCGGCTGCTGCCGCGGCGCGATAGGCGCACCGTTACCTCCCTCTTGCGGAGAGGTGGAAGAACCCGGCGTTTCGCTGCTACCCAAAATCCTTCCCCAGTTCCGCGCGGGTGGCGGCGGGGATCACGGCCATGTGGCCGTAATTGGGATGGGCGATCTCCAGGACGGCGCGGCCCTCGCCGCTCTTGAACTTCGCGATCTGATCGGGCGTGAAGCGGAAGCGGATCCAGTGCACCGACGAAGTCTTGCCGTCGGCCGTGGTGCGATCCTCGTATTCGGTGGGCGCGCCCTTGATGGTTTCGCCATCGAGCACGATGGCGACAGCGTCCTCGATGCCACCCAGCGTGCGCAGCGTGGCCTCGCGGCGCGCAGCGTCCTCGATCTCCAGGAGCAGGGTGGCGATGAGTTCACCGCCTTGCGGGACCAGCGGATTGTAGGCCTCGAGTTCGCCCGCGATCTGCGCCTCGCCGCCCTTCTCGATGTGCAGCATCTCGTGGACCTGGAGCCACATGGTGTCGAAATTCTCGAAGTGGAAGGTGGCGAAGGGGCCGACCTCGATGCGGCGGTCCTTCTTCACCGCCATCAGTGCGCGGCGGCGCTCGGTGCGGCTGGCGGCGTAATCGGCATAGGGCAGAATATCGGTGGGGGCGATGCGCCGTTCTTTTGCGCTCATCCTGCATGCTCCATCAGCCCATAGGCGCGGGCGAAAATCTGAATGGGATGTTCCGGCTCCTTCACCGGCGCGGGCTTGCCGTCCCTTTCCAGCTGCGCGCGCACGTGGGAGACGATGTGCTGCGCTGCCAGCGGGCAGTCGCTGGCGATGTGGCCCTTAGCCTGCTGGGCCGCGGCGCGGAACACCGGCCGGCCCACTTTCACCGCCACGTCGTGCGTCGGCCGGACCACGCCGAAGGTTCCGCCATGGCCCGAGCAGCGCTCGATCACGTCCACGGCGGTATCGGGGATCAGCCGCAGCATCTCGGCCGCCTTGGGTCCCATGTTCTGGGCACGTGCATGGCAGGCAAGATGCACGGTGATGCCTTCGGGCAGCGGGGTGAGGCCTTCCGGCAGGCCTTCCTTCTTGGCGATGTCGACGACGTACTGGTCGATGTCGAAGGTGCGCGCCGCCACGCGCTTGACGTTTTCGTCGTCCGGCACGATCAGCGCCCATTCGAATTTCAGCATCAGCCCGCAGGACGCGGTGGGCGCGACGATGTCGTAGCCTTCGTCGATCAGCGCGACGAGCGCGGCGGACACCTTGCGCGCCTGCGCCGCCACTTTCGCCAACTCGCCCTGCTCGAGGAACGGCATGCCGCAGCAGCCGGGATAGGCGGGCCTGGTCTCCACGCCCAGATGGTTGAGCACGGCGCGCGCGGCCATGCCGGTGTCGGGCTTGTTGTAGTTGACGAAGCAGGTGGCGAAGAGCGCGGCCTTGCGCTTGCCGTAAGCCGGCGCGTCCGTGTTGGGCGCCAGCGGCGTCTTGGCGGCGGCACGCATGAAGGTCTGCGCGGCGAATGCCGGCAGGCTCGCCTTGCGGTCGATATGGGCGAGCGTGTCCATCGCCGGGCGCGTCAGCGCATTGTCCTTGGCGCTCGCCCAGTTCACCAGCGGCGCCAGCGGCACGGCCATGCGGCCGTTGCGGTCCATCTCGGCCAGTTGGCGCGCGGTGAAATCCTTCTTGCCGGCCTTCGCCTCGGCGACGCGGTGGCGCAGCATCAGGTGCGGAAAGTCGAGATTGAATTCGTGCGGCGGCACATAGGGGCACTTGGTCATGAAGCACATGTCGCACAGCGTGCAGGCTTGGCTGACCGCGGCGAAATCCCCGCTCTTCACGCCATGGACCTCGTCGGGGCTGGCATCGATGAGGTCGAACAGCCGCGGGAAGGAATCGCACAGATTGAAGCAGCGCCGGCAGCCGTGACAGATGTCGAACACCCGGCGCATCTCCGCGTCGAGCGTGGCCGGATCGGTGAAATCCGGATCCTGCCAGTCGATGGGATGCCGCGTGGGCGCGGCGAGACTGCCTTCGCGTTGGGACATGTGAATATCAACCAATGCCCTTCGGGGCCACGTCCGCTGTCGCGGACGCGGCGCCTCAGGGTGACGAACGTTTGTGCGCGACCGGCGTCATCCTGAGGTGCGCGCACCAGCGCGCCCCGAAGGATGCGCGATCACTTGCCCAGCGTATCCAGCGCCTTCTGGAAACGTCCGGCGTGGCTCTTCTCGGCCTTGGCCAGCGTCTCGAACCAGGCGGCGATCTCGTCGAAGCCTTCGCCGCGCGCGGTCTTGGCCATGCCGGGATACATGTCGGTGTATTCGTGGGTCTCACCCGCGATGGCGGCCTTGAGGTTCAGGTCGGTGCCGCCAATGGGCTCGCCGGTGGCCGGGTCGCCCACGGCTTCCAGGAATTCGAGATGGCCATGGGCGTGGCCGGTCTCGCCTTCCGCGGTGGAGCGGAACACGGCGGAGACGTCGTTGAAGCCTTCGACGTCGGCCTTCTGCGCGAAATAGAGGTAGCGGCGGTTGGCCTGGCTTTCGCCGGCGAACGCGTCCTTCAGGTTCTGGGCCGTCTTGGAACCTTTGAGGTGTGCCATGTGCGTGTCTCCTTGAAGAAGAGGAACCGCCACGAACATGGCCCGCCCCCGGGGGCCTGTCAACAGTTTAGAATCATTCAAAACTGGATTTTCGCCGGTTCCCGCGTGCCGGTCAGTTCCGCCGCACCCGCACCACGACGTCGACGCGGTCCAACGACATGCCCTTGGGCGGGGCGGGCAGTCCGGCCACGCGGATTGTCTCGCCGGGGATGTCGATCAGGCTGCCGTCATCCTCGCAATAGAAGTGCTGGTGGTCGCCGGTGTTGGTATCGAAATACGCGCGGCTGCCGTCCACCGTCACCTGGCGCAGCAACCCGGCCTGGGTGAACTGGTTGAGCGTGTTGTAGACGGTGGCGAGCGACAGGCTGTGGCCGGCGCGCGCGGCTTCGCCATGCAGCGATTCGGCAGTGAGGTGACGGTCGCCGCCGCGAAACAGCAGGCTCGCCAGCGCCACGCGCTGACGCGTGGGGCGCATTCCGGCGATTTTCAGCCGCTGCGCCGCCTCTTCGATTTGCCGTGATGTTTTCTTGCTTGCCATGCGCCTGACACACAGTTTTATAGCGCCCGCAACGGGTTACCCCGGGCCGGGCAAGTTTGCTACGGTATAATCTAACCCATATCTGGTTAGAACGCTTCTAAAAAATAAGGGCTCCGCCAGCGGGGTTCAGGGAAAACGCGAAGGACGGCAATTCATGTTGGGACGCAAATCCAGTTTCGATCTCCAGGGCCTGCTCGCCTGCGCGCGGGGCGAACTGTTCGGCGAGGGCAACGCCAAGCTGCCGCTGCCGCCGATGCTGATGTTCGACCGCATCACCCGCATCTCCGAAAAGGGCGGCAGCGCCGACAAGGGCGAGATCGAGGCCGAACTCGATATCGATCCCGACCTGTGGTTCTTCAAATGCCATTTCCAGGGCGATCCGGTCATGCCCGGCTGCCTGGGGCTGGATGCGCTGTGGCAGATGGTGGGCTTCTTCCTCGGCTGGATGGGCGGGCTGGGCAAGGGCCGCGCGCTGGGCGTGGGCGAAGTGAAGTTCACC
>JBOHKI010000052.1:0-22247 GCA_050728855.1 Rhizomicrobium sp.
CATCCATGACCCGTCTCGACCTCCGCTAGCCGCCCCGGCGGCGCCAGGATTCACCACCGCGAAAAAATACCGCTCCCGATGGGGACTCGAATTGCGTCTTGTGACGAACGTTTTCGATTGCGCGGGGCGCAAAAATTTTTGACGAACCGGGCCAATGGCTTGGCAAGTGCGCTAGGGCGCGGTGTTGGGCAGGCCGGCCTGGGTCATGGCGGCGATCATCGTGTTGCGCATCAGGCAGACGATGGTCATGGCGCCGACGCCGCCCGGCACCGGCGTGATGGCGCCGGCGATCTCGCGGGCCGCTTCATAGTCCACGTCGCCCACCAGCCTGGTCTTGCCCGGGCCGGCCTCGACGCGATTGATGCCGACATCGATCACCGTGGCGCCCGGCTTGATCCAGTCGCCCTTGACGAACTGCGGCTTGCCGATGGCGGCCACCAGAATGTCGGCGCGGCGCGTCACCTCGGGCAGGTTGCGGGTCCTGGAATGCGCCATGGTCACCGTGGCGTTGGCTGCGAGCAGCAGTTGCGCGGCGGGCTTGCCGAACAGCAGCGAGCGGCCGATGACCACGGCGTCCAGCCCGGTGATGTCGCCCACATAATGCTTGAGCAGCATCATCATGCCGGCCGGCGTGCAGGAAACGAGCTTGGCGCGCCCGCCGACGAGCAATCCTGCATTGGTCGCCGTCAGCGCGTCGACGTCCTTGGCAGGATCGAGCAGCTCCAGCACCGCAGCCTCGCGGATCTGCCTGGGCAGCGGAAGCTGCACGAGGATCCCGTGCACCGCCGGATCGGCGTTGAGCGCCGCCACGCGGGCCAGGACTTCCGCTTCGCTGGCATCCTTCGGCAGAGAATAATGAAAGGAGTTGAACCCGATCGCTTCGGCGACCTTGCCCTTGTTGCGGACATAGACCTCGCTCGCCGGATCGTCGCCCACCAGCACGGTGGCCAGTCCCGGCACCAGATTGTGCGCCGATTTGAGCCGTAACGCTTCCGCCGCGATATGTGCACGCAAATCCGCGGCGTAAGCCTTGCCGTCGATGATCCGCGCGGTCATTGGCGCTTCTCCGCCGTCACGTCAGCGTCCAGTTGCGCAGCATGATCAGATAGCTGTCGCCCAGATACTGGACGATCTGGATCACGATCACCACAATCAGCGGCGACAGGTCGAGGCCGCCGATGGGCGGGATCACTTTGCGGATGCGCCGGTAAACCGGATCGGTCAGCCGGTCGAGGATATTGACCAGCGAGCGGGCGAGGTCGTTGCGCAGGTTGAGGATGCCGAACGCCAGCAGCCAGCTCGCCACCACCGACAGGATCACGACCCAGAAATAGAGGTCCAGGACCGTGTCGAAGAGCATGATGAAGGCATTGACGATGGGATAGGTCATGCGGTCTCCCCGGGGCGCGGCCTTCATACGGCCCGGTTTCCGCCCCCGCAAGACCGTCGCTTGACAGCCTGTTTGCGCGTTTCCTACATACGCGCCCCGCCCCCTAATGCCTTGGGCGCGGGACCAGGCCTTGGCCTTGGGGCTGTAGCTCAGTTGGGAGAGCGCCTCGTTCGCAATGAGGAGGCCAGCGGTTCGATTCCGCTCAGCTCCACCAAGTCTTCGCTCGAAGTGCGAGCTTCAGA
Source organism: Rhizomicrobium sp. (assembly GCA_050728855.1). Classification (GTDB taxonomy): domain Bacteria; phylum Pseudomonadota; class Alphaproteobacteria; order Micropepsales; family Micropepsaceae; genus Rhizomicrobium. The sequence goes on from JBOHKI010000052.1 coordinate 1,633, forward strand.
TGGGCAGGCCAGTCGCCGCCGCCCTGCCTTCTTCCCGCCGCCAAATCACCCTAGGGTGACCCAGCGTCGATCCGGGGCACGGCACATGGAATCCGACACAAGCGCGGCGCGGCTCTCCGCCATCGAAGCGCGTCTCGCCCGCATTGAAGAGGCGTTGAAGCTTCCACCGCCGGCGGCTGTTCCCGTCGCGCCGCAACCAGCAACAGCAGCGGATTCAGTCGCCAGGCGGGAGTTCAAGCCTGCCAACTGGCTCGGCATCATCGCGGTGATCTGTTTCGTGCTGGCGGCGGGTTTCATCATCAAGCTGTCGATCGAATCGGGATGGCTGACGCCGCCGCGCCAGATCGGGTTGGCCGGCCTCCTCGGGTTCTGCCTGATCGGCGCGGGGCTCGCGCTGCTCAAATCGGACCGTGCCTATGCGAGTCTCTTGCCGGGCGCCGGCGTGATCGTGCTCTACCTCGCCGCATTCGCGGCACACATTCTCTATCATCTGGTCTCATTTGAAACCGCGCTTACGCTCACCGCCGGCGTATCGGTGATCTGCGTGTTTCTCTACACCGAGATCCGGCACGAAGCGTACGCGGTGACGGCCGCGGCCGGCGCCTACATCGCGCCCGCCGTCCTCGGCTTCGGCACGGACGAGATGTTCTCGCTCTACTATTTCGTGCTGTGTTCGCTGGCTTTCGCCACCATCTCGATCTGGCTGCGCTCGCGCGTGCTGACGCTGGTCTCGGCCTATCTGGCGCTGTTCATGAGCGGCGCCATCGGGATCGATTCCGGACAGGATCGGCTGCTCTCCGGCCTTCTCGCGTTCCAGTTCGCGATCTTCACCGCGGGCACGGTCGCCTACACGGCCTTGCACCGCACGCCGTTGCGCGAAGCCGAAGCCTGGGGCGCGCTGCCGGTGCTGCTCCTGTTCTACGCGCTGGAATACTACCTGCTCGACCGCATCGCGCCTGGCGCCGCACCCTGGATCGCGCTCGGCTTCGCCGCGCTGCTGGTCGGCCTCGATCTCGTGGCGGAACGTCTCGCGCCGGACGGCGCGGCGAGCCAGTCCATGCTACTGCTGCTCGCCACCATGGTGGTTTTCCATGCCGGCTATCTCGTGCTGCTGCCGGACTGGTTCAAACCCCATCTGCTCGCACCCATCGTGCTCGGCGGCGCGTTCCTTCCGGTCGAGGTGCATTGGAGCACGGCGCGGCGCATGGAGACGTTTCCGGTCGTGGCGCTGCTGCTGATCACTGCGATTTCCTATTTGACGATCGTCTTCGATCTGGCCGGCGACCGCGATGCCTCGCTGGCCGCCGGCATCCTGGGCTTCGCCGCCTTGTGGATCGCGCTCGCGGCGGCGCCGAGACTGCGCCAGCGAACCGCCAACGGGCACATCCTGCTCGGCGCCGCGCATGTTTTGGCGGTGCTGGGTTCCTATCATCTGACGCACGCGATCAGTTCGCTGGCGGTGTCGGCGTCATGGCTCGCCTATGCGGTCGCCGTGCTCGTCCTGGCCTATGTGCGGCGCGACAAGGTAATGGCACAATCCGCGCTGTTCGTCCTGGGCTTCGCGGCCGGCAAGGCGCTGCTCTACGATGCCGCCAACGCGCCCACGGTGGTGCGGATTTTCTGCCTGCTGCTGACGGGCGTCGTGCTCTACGGCTGCGGCCTCTTCATGCGCCGCGTGAACGACTGGGGAAGGGTGGAGGCCGCCGCTTCGTAACGTTCGTCATTTACCTTTGTAGCTGACGCACCAGACGGTCTTTCCGGCGTCGTCCGCCACGAGCAGGCTGCCGTCCCTGGCGATCGCCAATCCCGCCGGGCGGCCCCAGACCTCAGCCGGGTTGGTGTCGTCGACGTGGAATCCGGTGAGGAAATTGTCGTAGCCACCCGCGGGCCTGCCATTGGCGAAATGCACGCGCACCACTTTGTAGCCGGTCGGCTTGCCGGAATTCCATGAGCCGTGCAGCGAAATGAAGGCGTCGCCTTTGTAGCCGGCGGGGAATTGGTTCGCGTCGTAGAACACCAGCCCCGTCGGCGCGGAATGCGACTGGAACAGCAAATCCGGCGTCACGCTTTTGGCCACCATGTCCGGGCGCTTCTTGCCATAGACGGGATCGGGATTCCTGCCGGTATAGGCATAGGGCCAGCCATAGAACGCGCCTTGGCGGACGCGGGTGAGATAGTCGGGCACCAGGCCGTCGCCCAACCCGTCGCGCTCGTTGACCGTCACCCACAGATCGCCGGTGCCGGGATAGAAGGCGAGGCCCACGGCGTTGCGAATGCCGGAGGCGAAGACTGCCAGCGAGCCGTCGGCGTTCACCGTATCGACGGCGGCGCGGAATGCCGGCTCCTGATCGTCGATATTCTCGTTGCTGCCGATGCCGATATAGAGCTTGCCGTCGGGTCCGAAGGCGAGGTCGCGTGTGAAATGGCCGCCAATTCCCAGATCGGCCTGACTGGTGACGCGCGTGCGCGCGCCGCCTTTCGTGTCGCCAACCTTGTAGGCGATGCGCCACACCGCCTTGACGTCGCCGACATAGAGGGCGCCGTCATGGAAGGCCAGGCCATGCGGCTTGTCGAATCCTGTGGCGAACGTCGTCACGGTGCGGGCGCTGTCAACGCCGCGCAGCAGCGTGATCTTTCCCGCATTCGGCTCGGCGAGGAACACATCGCCGTTCGGCGCCACGGCCATCCAGCGCGGATTGGACAGGCCGCTGGCATAGACGCTGACGGTGAAGCCATCCGGCGCGCTGGGCATGGTGCCCGCCGGCCGGGCCACGACATGGGAGGAATTGTCGATGGCAGGTGTCGCATAGGGAGCCGGCAGGCTGTCCGGGGAAACGTTGAAATGGGTACCCGGCACGTCCGCCGCAAATACCGCGGTCGCGCCAAAACCAAATAGAAGCAATACCTTAACAGAAATGCGCCCAGCCATACCCGACCTCCGTCAACCGTGGATTTACCCAATTGCGCTAATCCATCCCAAACGCGCGAGCAAAGCCATGCGATCCGCCCTTGTTGCCCTTGTCGTTCTCACATTCGTGACTGCCGCCCAGGCGGGCGAGCAGTCCGCGCCCGAACACAAGGTCACCCAGGCCGAGAGCTATACGATGCTGGCGCCGATGTACGCGACCATCATGGATGCGGGCAAACCGAGCGGGCTGCTGATGGTGGCGATCGGCTTGGACATTCCCGATCCCTGGCTGCGCGGCCAGGCCGACCACGCGATGCCGCTGCTGCGCGACGACTATGTCCGCAGCCTGCTGAGCTACGCCGCCACCTCGGTTCGCCCGTGGCGCCAGCCCGACGTGACACAGATCGCCGCCCGCCTCCAGCGCGTGACGGATCGCGCGCTGCACAAGACCGGCGCGCGCGTGCTGCTGGCCCAGGTCGCTATCCGCGTGACGCGCTGAGCGCCAGCGCGATCGTACGCTGGACTTCCGGATTTGAGCCCATGGTCGCGTGCGCGCCCGAGACGCGCACGTTGCGGCAGAGATCGCTTTCGTCCTGGAGACATTGCCGCCAGTCGACGATTCCATCGTCCTCGGAATAGATCGCCGTCACCGGCATGCCGGGCGAGTCGCTCAGCCGGTGCAAGCCTGCGAGCCAGGTCTTGTCCTGGAGCGGCGTGAGCAGCGACGCGAAAGGCTGAAGCGGCGTCGTCACCGGAAAATGGATCGGGCTTCCCAAAGTGACCAGCGCGCGAATCTTGTTCCCATGCCGCATGGCGAGGCCGCGGGCCAGCACGCCGCCCAGGCTCTGGCCGACGAGCGAGACCGGCCCGTCTTGCGCCAATGCGAGCAGCGTCTCGTTCAGACGCGACAGCATTTTGGGCGTGGGGCCGGCATTGAAGGCGATCCGCGCGGTCTCGGTCCGGTAGCCGATGGCGCGCAGATAGGCGCGCAGCCGCGCCGTCGTCCAGTCCGCGGCGAGAAATCCCGGGATCACGAGCACGGTATGACCGTCGCCGCGGGGCACGTCGAGGGGAAAAGCCGGCGGCTTCAGCACGCAGGCCCAAAACGCGCCCGCCTCGCGCGAAGCACTGCCGAGCCCCAGATGGGAACCCTTTGGTGGAAGGATGGCCGCGTCACTCATATGCCCGCCACTCTATTCCGCCTTGTTGCCGTCATACAGGATTTTCCCGCCGAGACGCCTGTCCGGCGGGGCGGATATTTTCGTCATGGTAAAATTCGACAAGACCGCAATCTCCGGTCGACGCGTACCAGGATGGTGGCGGAGATGCGCCCTAGCGGCCGGTAAATTTCGGTTCGCGCTTTTCCAGGAACGCCTTGATGGCTTCGCGATAGTCCTCCGACGTCGTGGCCAGCGCATACTGGTCGAGATCCATGAAGGTCGTGGCCTGATGCAGGGCATTGGCCGCGGCGTTGACCGATCGCTTGGACATGCGCACGGCATTGGGCGGCAGCGCGGCGATCCGGCCGGCCCAGTTCCGCGCGGCGGCGAGCGCTGTGCCGTCACCAACGACCTCATCGGCCAGGCCCCAGGCGAGCGCCTGTGCGGCCTCGATTTTTTCGCCGAAGATCACGAACTGCTTGGCGCGCGACGGCCCGATCAGCGAGACCAGCCGCGGGACCGCATGCCAGCTCATGTTCATGCCCAGGGGTATCTCCGGCAGGCGCATATGCGCGCTTCTCGCCATGATCCGGAAATCGCAGGCCGCCGCCAGCGCCGCACCGCCGCCGATGCAGTATTTTTCAATCGCCGTGATGGTGACCTGTTCGACCTTCTCCCATGCGTCGCACAATTCGGGGCCGATGCGCACCATGTGGCGGCGTTCGAGCAGACCGTTTGCCTTGCGCCGGTCCATGCCGGGATCCTTAAGGTCCGCCCCCGCCGTGAAGGCACCCGCACCGGTGAGAATGACGGCCTGGGTTTCCAGATCGTCCGTGAAACTCCGCGCCGCGTCAGTCAGTTCCAGGATCAGCTGCCGCGACAGCGCATTGCGCCCGTCGCCGCGATCCATGGTTACGACGGCCACGGCGCCGTCGCGCCGGATGGAGACGAACTCGCCGATGCGGATTTCTGTCATGTCTCCAGGGCCTTCAGAAGAAGCCGCAGCGCTTCGCGGGCAAAGACGAGCATGTTGGCGATCCGGTCCGCATCGCCGGTTTCGACCGTCAGTGCGGACTCGATGGGTCCCGCAATGGCGACGCAAGTGTGTCCCGGCACGTCGCCATAGGGATTGCCCGTCGGTCCGGCCGCGCCAGTCTCCGACACGCCCCAAGTCGCGCCCAACCGCTCGCGCGCCTTGCGCGACAGCAACTGGGCATAGGGCTCGCTGGCCGAGCGCATGCCTGTGACGGCCGCGCGAGGAATGTCCATGAGCACCGCGCGCGCCTTGGGCGTGTAGATGACGCCGCCGCCCAGATAGTAGGACGACGCCCCGGCGACGCCGAGCAGCGCGGCCGAGATCAAGCCGCCCGACGACGACTCCGCCACGGCGACAGTTTCGCCGCGCGCCTTGAGCACAGCACCGACACGCTCCGCCAGCGGCATCAATTCGCGCATGCGCTATGCCGGACTTTGGAGGTTGTGCACCATCGACAGGAGCATTCCGCGCGGCAGGAATGGCGCGAGTCCCGCAAGAACCCGGTTGCGCGCACCCGTCACGATGACGCGCCGGTTCCTCTGGAAAGCGCGGTAGCCCATCCTCGCCACGCTCGCCGAACTCATCGGTACGCCGACGCGCGACAGCCGCGTCTTGCCCGTGCCGGCGCGCTCGCGGAATTTGCTGGCCGTCGGTCCCGGGCAAAGGCAGCTCACATGCACGCCCGTGCCTTGCGCTTCCTTCCACAGCGCCTCGGAGAACGACAGCACGAATGCCTTCGTCGCATAGTAGATCGCCATCAGCGGCCCCGGCTGGAACGCCGCGGTGGAGGCCACATTGAGGACGCCGCCGCGCTTTTTCGCCAGCATCCCCGGCCAATAAATGTGGGTGAGTTCGACCAGCGCGCGCACGTTGAGATCGATCATGCCGAGCTGGTCGGCTTCGCTCGAACCGTCGAAGGCGCCCGCCGTGCCATAGCCGGCATTGTTCACCAGCGCGTCGACGGAAAGCCCGCGCGAGGCGATCTCGTCCGCGAGCGTTCGTCCCGCGCCAATGGAGCCCAGATCGATCGCGATGGCCGTGGCCTTCACCTTGTACTTGGCCGCGAGTTTCGCGGCGACCTCCTGGAGGGCGGCCAGCGATCGCGCGGCCAGGATCAGGTCGTAGCCATCTTTGGCGAAACATTCGGCCAGATCGACGCCGATGCCACCCGAGGCGCCCGTCACCAGCGCCGTTTGTCCTTCGCCTTTGCGTTTGCGCGCCATCGTCCCCTCCGTTGCCCAACGTCCAGTATAGGACGGGGCGCCGCCCGGAACCTACAGCGCCGAAATGATCGCGGCGTTGTAGATCTCGCTCATCTTGGCGCCGAGGGGCGCGATCTGGATGGGCTTTTCGAGCCCCACCAGCAGAGGTCCCAGCACGGTGGCACCGCCCAGCTGGCCCAGCAGCTTGGTCGAGATCGAGGCCGAATGAATCGCCGGCATGATCAGGGCGTTGGCCGTATCGGTGAGACGGCAGAAGGGATAGAGCGCCAGCTTCTCCGGATCGAGCGCCACGTCGGCCGCGATTTCGCCGTCATACTCGAAATCGACGCGGCGCTTGTCGAGGATGTGCACGGCTTCCACGATCCGCTCGCTGCGCTCGCTGCGCGGAAAGCCGAATGTCGAGGAGGCGAGCAGGGCCACGCGCGGCGTGAACCCGAAATGGCGCACCACGCCGGCGGTCTGCACAGCGATATCGGCCAGTTCCTCGCTGGTCGGCATCTCGTGCACCGAGGTGTCGCCGACAAACACGAAGCGTCCCTTGGCGAACACCAGAACGACGCCAACAGGCCGTTGGCCCTTGGGGGAATCCAGCACCAGCCGCACGTCGTTGAGCGCTGCCTGGTAGGCCCGCGTCACGCCGGTCACCATCGAATCGGCGTCGCCCGCCGCCAGCATCGACGCGGCATAGACGTTGCGGTCGTTGGTCACCATGCGCGCGCAATCGCGATAGAGCAGGCCGCGACGCTGCAGGCGGCGATAGAGCGCCTCGATATAGGGCGCCGCATCCTGGGCCGAATGGGGCACCCGGATCTCCAGGCTGTGCTCGTCGATGCCGGCGCGCCGCAGGCCCGCCTTGATGACCTCTTCGCGCCCAACCAGCAGCGCTTTGCCGAGTCCCGAATTCTGGAACGCGCTCGCCGCGCGAATCACCGATTCTTCCTCGCCTTCCGCGAAGACGACGCGCTTGGGGTTGGCGCGCACGCTGGCGGTCACGTTCTGGATCAGGAGCGCCGACGGATCGAGGCGCGCGGAAAGTTGGTTCTGATAGCCCTCGCTGTCCTTCAAGGCCCGCCGGGCCACGCCGGTCTTGATGGCGGCCTGCGCCACCGCGGCCGACACCCGGCTGATCAGGCGGGGATCGAAGGGGACGGGAATGATGTAGTCCGGCCCGTAGGCCGGGCGCTGGCCGCGATAAGCCATCGCCACTTCGTCCGGCACGTCCTCGCGCGCCAGTTCCGCCAGCGCCTCGGCGGCCGCGATCTTCATCGCTTCGTTGATGGTGCGCGCGCGCACGTCCAGCGCGCCGCGGAAGATGTAGGGAAAGCCCAGCACATTGTTGACCTGGTTGGGATAGTCGCTGCGCCCCGTCGCCACGATGGCATCCGGACGCACGGCCTTCACGTCCTCCGGCGTGATCTCGGGGTCGGGGTTGGCCATGGCGAAGATGATCGGCGCCTTGGCCATGGACTTCACCATCCGCTGCGTCACCGCGCCCTTGACGGAAAGGCCGAGGAACACATCCGCGCCCACGAGCGCCTCTTCCAGCGTGCGCGCCTTGGTCTCCACCGCGTGCGCGCTCTTCCACTGGTTCATGCCATTGGCGCGGCCGCGATAGATCACGCCCTTGGTGTCGCACAGGATCGCGTTGGCGTTGGCTAATCCCATCGCCTTGAGCAACTCCAGGCAGGCGATGCCGGCCGCGCCCGCGCCGTTCACCACGACCTTGATGTCGCTCATCTTGCGTCCGGTCAGGTGCAGCGCGTTGACGATGCCGGCGGCGGAGATGATGGCGGTGCCGTGCTGGTCGTCATGGAACACCGGAATGTCCATCAGCTCGCGCAACCGCTCCTCGATCACGAAACAGTCCGGCGCCTTGATGTCCTCCAGGTTGATCCCGCCGAAGCTGGGTCCCAGGTAGCGCACGCAATTGATGAAAGCCTCCACGTCGGTAGTGTCGACCTCGATGTCGATGGCGTCGACGTCGGCGAAGCGCTTGAAGAGGACGGCCTTGCCCTCCATCACCGGCTTGGCGGCGAGCGGGCCGAGGTCGCCCAGGCCCAGGATCGCGGTGCCGTTGGAGATCACGGCCACGAAATTGCCCTTGGCGGTGTAGTCGTAGACGGCGTCCGGATTGTCCGCGATGGCGCGGACCGGCACTGCCACCCCCGGCGAATAGGCCAGGCTCAGGTCGCGCTGTGTCGCCATGGGCTTGGTGGGCGCGATGGCGATCTTCCCGGGCTTGCCTTGGGCATGGAAGGCGAGCGCCTCTTCGTCGGTGAAACTGGGCTTGTGAATCGTATCCATGGGGGATCCTCTGAACATCCACAGAATAACCCACCCCGGCCCTTGTGAAACGCCGAAGATCGCCGTGGGGCAATCTGCTACTTTGCCGCCATGAACGAGCACGCGCCCCCGCCAGACGCCCAGGCCCCCTTCGAGGCGACGCCCCTGATGGCGCAATTCCTCGAGATCAAGGCCGCGCATGTGGATTACCTCCTGTTCTACCGGATGGGCGATTTCTACGAGCTGTTCTTCGACGATGCCGCCAAGGCTGCCGAGGCGCTGGACATCGCGCTGACCAAGCGCGGCAAGCATCTGGGAGAGGACATTCCCATGTGCGGCGTTCCGGTCCATGCCGCCGAGGCCTACCTGGAAAAGCTGATCCGCAAGGGCTTCCGCGTGGCGGTTTGCGAGCAGACCGAAGACCCGGCCGAAGCCAAGAAGCGTGGCTCGAAATCCGTTGTCCGCCGCGAGGTCATCCGGCTGGTCACCCCCGGCACGCTGACGGAGGATTCCCTGCTCGAGGCGCGTGCCTCCAACGTGCTGGCGAGCCTGGGGCGCGCCGGCGCCGATTTCGCGCTGGCCGCGGCCGACATGTCGGCGGGCGATTTCCATGTCGCGCAAGTGGAGGCGGCCGATGTGGCCGCCGAACTTGCCCGGCTTGCACCGCGCGAAGTGCTGGCGCCCGACGCGCTCCTGACCGACGAGACTCTGGCACCAGTCCTGAAAGCCCTAGGCCCGGCGCTCACGCCGCTGCCGTCGATCAAGTTCGATTCCGCCGCGGGCGAACGCGCGCTCAAATCGCTCTACAGAGTCGCAGCACTGGACGGCTTCGGACAGTTCGGCCGCGCCGAACTTTCCGCCGCCGGCGCGTTGGTCGGCTATTTGGAACTCACCCAGAAGGGAAAGCTTCCCGCGCTCAAGCCGCTGGCGCAGCTGCCGGCACGCGCCTTCATGGCCATCGATCCCGCCACACGGCGCAATCTGGAACTCACCGAAACGCTCTCCGGCGCGCGCAACGGCAGCCTGCTGGCCACCATCGACCGGACAGTGACGGCCGCGGGCGCGCGCGAACTCGCCAACCGCCTCGCCTCGCCGCTGACGGACGCGGCCGCCATCGCCATGCGCCACGATGCGGTCGCGTACTTCGCCGGCGCAAGCGAGACGCGCCGGCGCATCCGCGAGGACCTGCGCCGCGCGCCAGACATCGCCCGCGCTCTGGCGCGCATTTCCCTCGACCGTGGCGGACCGCGGGACCTCGCCGCCATCCGCGACGGCGCCAGGGCGGCGCGCGCCTTGCGCGACCAATTGATCCGGCTCGACGATCCGCTCGCGCCCACGCTGGGCGAAATCGCGGGCGCGCGCGACACCCTCGTCGAAGCAATCGCGGCCGTGGCCGCGGCGCTGGATCTGCTCGACCATCATCTCGTCGCCGAGCCTCCATTTTATGCGCGCGATGGCGGTTACATCCGCGCCGGCGCGCATGCGCCGCTGGACGATGTGCGAAGCCTGCGCGACGAAAGCCGCCGCGTGATCGCCACGTTGGAGGCGCGCTATCGCGGCGAAAGCGGCGTGGCCGCGCTCAAGATCAAGCACAACGGAATCCTCGGTTATTTCATCGAAGTCACGCCGCAGCATGGCGACAAGCTGCTCGAGGGCGCCAACCGCCAGGTTTTCCGTCACCGCCAGACCATCGGCAGCGCCGTGCGCTTTTCGACCGACGAGCTGGCCGGCCTCGCCAACCGCATCAGCCAGGCGGCCGACCAGGCTCTGGCGCTGGAGCGCGAGCTGTTCGACGCCATGGTGGCCGCGGTCATGGCGGCGAGCCCGGCGCTGGCGCGCATCGCCGATGCGCTTGCCCGGCTTGACGTGGCCTCGGCGCTTGGCGAACTGGCCGTCGCCTGCCGCCATGTGCGCCCGAAAGTAGACGAAAGCCTGGCGTTCACGATCGTGCGCGGCCGCCATCCCGTGGTGGAAGCAGCCCTTGCCGCCGATCATGCCAACCCGTTCGTCCCTAACGATTGCGAACTTGCAGCCGCGGCGCGCATCTGGCTGGTCACCGGACCGAACATGGCCGGCAAGTCGACCTTCCTGCGCCAGAACGCGGTGATCGCCATCATGGCGCAAATGGGTGCGTTCGTGCCGGCGGATGCGGCCCATATCGGCATCGTCGACAAGCTGTTTTCCCGCGTCGGCGCGGCGGACGATCTCGCCCGCGGCCGTTCGACCTTCATGGTCGAGATGGTGGAGACCGCCGCGATCCTGAACCAGGCCACTGGGCGCAGCCTCGTCATCCTGGACGAGATCGGCCGCGGCACGGCCACGTTCGACGGGCTCGCCATCGCCTGGGCTGCGGTCGAGCACCTGCATGAGGCGAACAAATCGCGCGCGCTCTTTGCCACGCACTATCACGAGATGACCGCGCTGGCCGGGCGGCTGGCATCGCTCGCCTGCGTCACCATGCGGGTGAGCGAATGGAAGGACACCATCGTCTTTCTCCATGAAGTGGTGCCCGGCGCGGCCGACCGTTCCTACGGCATCCATGTCGCCAAGCTCGCGGGCTTGCCTGCGGCCGTCATCGCCCGGGCGGAAGCGGTGCTGCGCGCGCTCGACGAGGGTCGCGAAGGCCACAAGCCGCTCGCCCGCATCGACGATCTGCCGCTCTTCGCCGCTTCGCCGCTCGCGCAATCCGCACCGCGCGCGAGCGCCGTCGAGGACCGGTTGCGTGCGCTGTCGCCGGACGCGCTCAGCCCGCGCGAAGCTTTGGAGCTTCTCTATGCGTTAAAGGCCAAATTGACGGACTGACAATCTTCCGCCGCGCCCCGCGAGATGCGAATATGCCGTCCATGACCTCCTCTCAGCCCCGCGGCCGGGAACGGCCGAGGAAGTTCCTGGTCGTCGTCGACAAGACGCCGGAGTGCCGGGTCGCCGTGCGCTTCGCGACTCGCCGTGCCCAGGCAACCGGCGGCCGGGTGACGCTGCTCTGCACCATCCAGCCGGCCGACTTCCAGCAGTGGCGCGGCGTCGAGGAGATCATGCAGGACGAGGCGCGCCAGGACGCCGAAAGCCTGATCTACGAGGCTGCGAAGACCGTCAACGAATTGTCCGGCATCGTCTGCGAAGTCGTGATCTCCGAAGGCCGCGGCAGCGATTGCCTGCTGGCGTTGCTCAAGAGCGATCGCGACATCTCTATTCTCGTGCTCGCCGCCTCCACCGCGAAGGAGGGGCCGGGCCCGCTTGTCGCCATGGTGGCGGGCACCGGCCACTATCCCATTCCCGTCACCATCGTGCCGGGCAACCTCACAGACGCCGACATCGACGCGCTGGCGTAAGGACGACAACGATGCGCTATCTCCACACCATGGTCCGCGTGAAGGACCTCGACGCTTCGCTCGATTTCTACTGCAACAAGCTCGGCCTCAAGGAGGTGCGCCGCATCGACAACGACAAAGGCCGCTTCACGCTGGTCTTTCTCTCCGCTCCCGCCGACGTCGAACGCGCGGCGAAGGATCAGGCGCCGCTGGTCGAGCTCACCCACAATTGGGACAGCGAGGACTACACGGGCGGCCGCAATTTCGGCCATCTCGCCTATCGCGTGGACAACATCTACGACACCTGCCGGCGGCTGATGGAGGGCGGCGTCACCATCAACCGCCCGCCGCGCGACGGGCATATGGCGTTCGTCCGCTCGCCCGACGGGATTTCCGTCGAGCTGCTCCAGGAAGGCGGCAGCCTGCCCCCCGCCGAACCCTGGGCCTCCATGCCCAACACCGGCAGCTGGTAGGCTCGACAGGCCGTAACGTTCGTTATATGTTCAACTCTACCTCAGGTAGAGTCCGGGCATGCGGCGCCTTCTTCTCCTCGTTTCAGCCCTTCTTGCGGCCGGCCTGCCAGCGCCGCAGGCCGGCGCTGCGGGCTTCGACGGCACGGTCCGGGCGACGGTCGTCCGCGTCATCGATGGCGACACGTTCGAGGCCCAAGCGCGGATCTGGGTGAACCAGACCGTCTCCATTCACGTGCGCATCCTGGGCATCGACGCGCCGGAGCTGCATGCCCGTTGCGACAGCGAGCGGGTGCGCGCCGAAGCCGCGCGTGCCTTTCTCGCCCGGCGCATCGAAGGCGCCGACGTTGAATTGAGCGATGTGCGCGACGACAAGTATGGCGGGCGCGTCGACGCCCATGTCCGCGACAGCGCCGGCGACGTGGCCGTCGCCATGCTGAAGGCCGGCTTGGTGCGGCCCTATCATGGCGAGCGCCGCGGCTCCTGGTGCCCGGGCTACTGACCCTTCGGCTGGCGGATCCATTGCGAGAGGATCCATTTCTCGCCTTGCGACGGTGTGCGTCCGGCGTGACGGGTGCGGAAGTCGGGCGCACCGTTCGCATCCAGGTTCCAGAAAAGGAGCGCATCGCCCTTGCGGCCGCGATGGTGGATTCCGAGTTCCAGGAATTCCGTCTCCGCGCCTTCGTAATCCTCATTGAGGTAAAGCAGGAACGTGGCCACGCGCTGGCCCTTCTCCGCGATCTCCCGCGCCGGCCCCGGCATCGCCGGATCGAGAAAATCGTAATGCGGCTCGAACGCCTGGCCGACGAGATAGTGCAGGACCATGGGGTGCTCGAGGCAATGCGTCGGCAGGCTCACTTCGCGCGCGATGCGGTGGCGCAGGAACACCAGCGGCAAATCCCAGTCCACGATGTCGAAATTCGCCGCGCTGTTGGTGCGATGTTCCTCCACCGTCGCTCCGCCGGTGACGGGATCGTAGACGCGCGCGCGTTTGGCGCGGCCCTGCGCCCGCGCAACCAGCCAATCGCACACTTCGGGCGGCGCGAAATTCGCGATCGTGCGGATGCGGGGGCTTTCGCTGATGTCCTTCCCCACGGGCGACGCCAGCCAGCGCGGCACTTCGATGGCGCCACGCAGGTCGAGCCAGTCATCGCCCGTCTGTCCGGCGAGAAGCCGCAACTCGTCCTGCGCCAGTCGCGAGCCGCTCGCCGCGGAGGTGGTGAGAAAATCGAGCGCCACGTCCCAGTTGCCCGGCAACACATCGTCCTGGGCGGCAAGCGCGGCGCAAACGTGGAGAGCATCCGCGTCACCCTGCTCGGCGGCGGTGCGCATGAAGCGCATCCCGTTCTGGATCTCGAACGGCTCATGCGACATCAGGCTCGCCGCCAACCCCGTGAGCGCCGCCGCGTTGCCGCTCTGCGCTGCGCGGGCGTACCAGCCGCGCGCCGGCACGTATTTCTCCTGGGCCTCGAGCTCGCGGGCGAGGGCGATCTGCGAGTCCGGGTCGCCCGCGGCGGCGCGCTGCTCGAGTGTGGCGGGCGTGTTCATGCGTCTTGGGTCCTGGTTGTCATGGCGAGCGGCCCTGGGCTGCTCCGGGATAGTCTTCGCGCACCCATTGCGACAGCAGCCATTTGCGCCCCGAAACGGGCGGGCGGCCGGCATGCAGCGTACGCCGGTCGGGAGATCCGTCGGGATTGAGATTGCGCCACATCACGGCGTCTCCGGTTTTGCCGCGGACGCGAAATCCGAGCCTCACGAATTCCGTCTCGCCGCCTTCGAACGTTTCGTTGAGATAGACAAGGAACGTGGCGACCCGCTGGCCCGCGGTCGCGATCTCGTGCTGGCGGCCGGGTGCCGTGGGGTCGAGGAAATCGAAATGCGGCTGGTATTGCTGCCCCGGATCGTAGCAGAGCACCATCGGGTTCTCGAGGCTGTTGATCGAGGCTTGCGTCAGCCTGGCGATGCGCGCGCGCAGGAATGATACCGGCAGCCCCCAGCGCGTGATGTCGAAGCCGGCCTCGGTGCTGGTGCGCACGTCGTTGACCGTGTTGGGCCCGATTTCCCGCGAATAGATCTTGGTGCGCGTCAATCGTCCCCCCGATTCGGCGATGAGCCAGTCGCACACCGGCTTGCTGGCGAAGTTCTCGATCACGAAGACACCGGGATCTTCGCTGATCGCCGCGACGGTGCGTTCAGCAAGCCAGCCTTCGATGTCCACACGGTCGCGCAGTGCCGCCCAATCCTCGACTGCACTGTCTCCGCTTGCGTTCGTATCGTGTGCCAACAGCCGAAGCTCGGTGCGGGCCTGCTCCGATCCGTGTTCCGCCGCGCGGGCTAGGAAGTCCAGCGCCAGTTCCCAGCGCCGGTCGAGGCTCGCGTCCTGCGCCGTCAGCGCCGCGCACATCCGCAATGCCGCGGCATCGCCCTGCCCCGCGGCATCATGGATGAACCGTATCCCATCCTGAAGCGCGAACGGCGGCCTTTCGAGCAGGCTCGCGCCGAGCTCGCGCAATCCGTCGCGGCTTCCGCCTTGTGCCGCGCGCGCGTACCAGCCGCGCGCGGTCTGGACCTGACCCTCGGCGGCGAGGCGATGGCCGAGTTCGATCTGCGCGGCGATGTCGCCGGTGGCGGCCTGTCGTTCCAGATCGGGAGCCCTGTCCATCGGCAAACACTAACATCCGCGCCGCCGCCCTTGCCACTTCCCATGCCGCCGGAGGATATAGGGCCGTCCTCCCGGAAGATTGCCATGTGGGATTTCAGCTTCAGCCGTTCGGTGGGCGCGATTTTCCGCACCCTGCCGTTCATCGTGCTCCGGCTGGCGGTCTACCTTGCCATCGCCATCGCCTATGTCGTCTCGGTCGGGCTGGGGGCCGCGATCGGATTCGGCTTCGGTCACCTGGGCCATTCCGAAGGCGCGCCGGCGGGCGGTGCCCTCTGGGGCGGCCTCATCGGCTTCGGGCTTGTCAGTGCCGTCCTCTATCTGGCGCGTGAATATCTCCTCTATCTCGTCAAGGCCGCCCATATCGCGGTGCTGGTGGAGGTGCTGGACAACAAGCCCATCCCCATGGGGCAGAGCCAGCTCGGCTTCGGCAGCCAATTCGTCAAGACGCATTTTGCCGAATCCTCCGTGCTGTTCGGTGTCGACCAGATCGTGAAAGGGGTACTGCGCACCATCACCCGCACGCTCAATTTCTTCGCCGCGTTCCTGCCGATCCCGGCATTGCAGACCGCGCTGCGCATCACCGAGGCGATCGTGCGGGCCTCGCTCACCTATGTCGACGAGATCATCCTGGCCTATCTGATCCGTACCCGCACCGCCAACCCGTGGGAAGGCGCCAAGGCCGCGCTGGTTCTCTACGCGCAGAACTACAAGCATCTGCTCAAGAACGCGGTGTGGCTGTCGGTCTTCATGTGGCTCACCACCTTCGTCATCTTCCTGTTCCTGCTGGCGCCCGCCGCCGGGCTTGCCTGGCTGATGCCCGGCGACAGCGGCTGGTACGTCGTGGGCTTCGCGCTCATCTTCGCGGTGGCGCTGAAGAAGGCGCTGCTCGAGCCGCTGGCAATCGCCTCGCTGATGCAGGTCTACTTCAAGACCATCGAGGGCCAGACGCCGGACCCGGAATGGATCGAACGCCTCGATTCCGCCTCGCGCCAGTTCCGGGAATTGGGCCAAAAAGCGGCAGGCTGGATCGCGCGGCCGCCGATGCCGGCGCCGGAGATGAAAGCATGACCGGAAAAATCATCGTCATCGTCGCATTGGCCGCCGTTGCCATAATTCTGTTCGCCGGAATTGCCACCATGTGGATCGGCGGGGAGACCGCCGGCAAATGGTCCAACCGGCTGATGCGCTATCGCGTGGTGGCCCAGGCCATTGCCATCGCAATAATCCTGCTGGTGCTCTACGCCACCAGCCCACATTGAAGCGAGACCGGCCATGACACGTCCCTGGGATGCCTTCGCGTGGTGGGAAATCCGCCGCGTCCCGTTCAACCTCATCGTCCTGGTCGCCGGCGTGGTGACCTTGTTCGCCATCGAGATCGTCGGCGCCCGGCTGGCCGGCGTCGGCCCGGAGATCATGGCCTCGCCGCTCTTCGTCGCGGCCGTGCTCGCCTACGCCGTCGCGGCCAACGTCTGCTACACGCTGGGCTGGGTCACCGAAATGCTGTGGAGCGGCGGCGACACCACGCGCACCGAGCTCCACCGCGGCCGCATCTTCTGGCTCGGGACCGGGTTCTCGGTGCTTGTCACGCTGGTGCCGATGTTCCTGTTTCCGCTACTCTGGGCGATCTTCGTCAAGTAGAGTCAGAAGAAGCTCATCGGATCGACGTCGACCGAGACGCGAACGGATTTGGCCACGCCGGCGCGTGGCAGCCAGTCGCGCAAATAGGCTTGCACGTCGACATGGCGGTCGGCCTGCACCAGCAGGCGCTCGCGGGTCTGTCCGCGCAGCAGGTGATAGAAGGCCGGCGTCGGCCCCCACACCTTCACGCCGCGCGCCGAGGGCGCGGATTTCGCAAGCGCCCTGCCGGCGCCGCGCACCGCCTCGCCATCGGCGCCCGACAGGATGATCGCGGCCAGCCGTCCGAAGGGCGGCGCGGCGGCGCGCTCCCGGAAGCCGCGCTCCTGTTCGTAGAACGCGTCGCGGTCGCCGGAGGCGAGCGCCTTCATCACGGAGTCCTCGGGGTTGCGGGTCTGGACCAGCACGAGCCCCGGCTTCTCGGCGCGGCCCGCCCGGCCGGAAACCTGGTGCAACAGCTGGAACGTCCGTTCCCGCGCCCTGAGGTCGCCGTCCGAGCCGCCGAGATCGGCGTCGATTACGCCGACCAGCGTGAGCTGGGGAAAATGGTGCCCCTTGGCCATGATCTGGGTGCCGATCACGGCATCGAGCTCGTGTTTCGCCATGGCGCGGATGGCAGCCTGCGTTTCAGCCGGACCGTGCATCGTGTCCGACGACGCGATGGCCATGCGCGCATCGGGAAAGACTTGCGCGAATTCCTCCGCCACGCGCTCCACGCCCGGGCCGCAGGCGACGAAGGTGCCGCTCTCGCCGCATTGCGGGCAGGCGGGCGGCGTCGCGGTCGAATAGCCACAATGATGGCAGGTGAGCCGCTTGTGATAGCGATGCTCGACCAGCCAGGTCGAACAGTCACGACACATCATCTTGTGACCGCACGCCGCGCACAATGTGAGCGGTGCGTAGCCTCGACGGTTCAGAAACAGCATCGCCTGTTCGCCAGAGGCCAGTGTCACTGCCAGCGCCTCGCGCAAGGGCGGCGACAGGAACGTGCCGGTCTCGCCACGGTCCTGTCTCAGATCGATCAGCCGAACCCGGGGCAACGCCGCGCCGCCATGGCGGCGGGCGAGTAGGAGATGCCGGTAGCGTCCGCTCCTGGCGTTGACCCAGCTTTCCAGAGACGGGGTGGCGCTCGCCAGCACGACCGCGCAGCCCGCGAGCCGCGCCCGCACCACTGCCATGTCGCGCGCGTGATAGAGCACGCCGTCTTCCTGCTTGTAGGCCTGCTCGTGTTCCTCATCGACGACGATGAGGCCGAGGTCCCGAAACGGCAGGAACAGCGCCGAGCGCGCGCCCACCACGACGCGCGCCTCGCCCGTGAACACCGCGCGATAGGCGCGCCGGCGTTCCTTCTGCGACAGGTCGGAGTGCCACTCCGCGGGGCGCGTGCCAAAACGGCTGGCGAAGCGGTCGAGGAACTGGACGCCGAGTGCGATCTCCGGCAGCAGCACCAGCGCCTGCCTGCCGCGGCGCAGGCACTCCGCGACCGCTTCGAAATAGGTCTCGGTCTTGCCCGAGCCGGTGATGCCGTCGAGCAGGGCGGCCGAGAACCGCGCCGAGGCCACCATGCCCGACAGCGTGCGCGCCGCGGCCTCCTGCTCCAGGCTCAGCGACGGCGCATCGAACGCCGGATCGGGCGCCGCGAAGGGCGGAAACTCCGGCAGCGCGACTTCGATCAGCGCGCCCGCGCCGATCAGCCCGCGCACGACCGCCGGCGTGACATTGGCGTCCTCCGCGAAGGAGGGCACGCTGCGGGCGAGCCCGTCTTCTGCCACGGCCAGCACACGCGCGCGCGCCGGTGTCATCCGTTTGGGCGTTTCGGACCCGCGCATATAGGCGGTGCGATGGCCTTCCGGTTCGAAGGCGCCGCGGCTCCTGAGCGTCATGGCCAGGATCAGCCCGGGCGGCGTCAGCGTGTAGCGCGCCATCCAGTCGACGAAGTCGCACAGCGAGGCGGGCAGGGCGGGCTTGCCCTCCAGCGCCACCGCCGCCTTGAGCTTTGCTTCCGGCACGCCGCCTTCGCCCGCACCCCACACCACGCCCAGGCTTTCGCGCGGGCCCAGGGGTGCGGTGACCAGCGTGCCGCGCGGAAGGTCGTCCGCGACGCGATAGTCGTACGGTCCCACCACCAGCGGCAGCAGCACCGACTTCAAGGAAGGGCCATTCATGGATACACTTTCAAAGGCGATTCTTTTTCCGGTCAACCGCTTTGAGCGAAACCGCACCTGTCCGTGAACCCGCCCTGGCCGCCGCCGAGGCCGTCAAGGCGTATATCCGGCTCAATCGCGGGCGGCTGGCCGAGGACGGCGAGCTTCTGGCGCTGCTTGTGCCCGAGCGGTTCGAGGCGGGCGAGGTGCGTGACCTCCAGCGCTTCGTCATCGAGAGGCTCAAGGACGCCAATGCCGATCTCAGGCGTGAGCGCGACGCGCTGCGCGCCACCCGCGACCAGGCCACCCGCCTGTCGGACGGCGTCAAGCGCGCCGTGCTCGAGCTTCTCGACGCGCGGCGCTTCGAGGAAGCCATCGAGGCGGCGACCGACGCGGCCCAGGCCTTCGGCGCCGACCGCGCCGCACTCTGCGTCGAAGCCGTTCCGGGCGCGCCCCCCGTTGGCAGCGACGGCGTGCGCCTGATCGCGCCGGGCACCGCGGCCGCGATCCTGGGCGGCGACGGGCTCGGCGCCATATTGGGCGGCGGCGGCGAGATCCTGTTCGGTCACGCCGGCGCGGAGTTCAGGAGCCTCGCCGTGTTCCGCCTGCGCATCGGCCGCGACACGCCGGCGGCGCTCTATGCGCTGGGCGCGCGCGAGACCGGCCGCTTCGAAGGCGCGGACACCACCAGCGATCTGTCCTTCTTCGCACGCGCTCTCGAACGCGCCATCCGTGCATGGCTCGATCTGCCGAAACTCTGAAGGCGGACTGGCTGGACGCGCTCGCCCATGAGCGCCGCGCCAGCCCGCACACCGTGCGCGCCTATGGCGACGATGTCTCACGCTTCCTCGCTTTTCTCGAACACCACATCGGCGGCGAGATCGACAGCCGCGCGCTGGCGGCACTCAAGCCCGCCGACATTCGCGCCTTCATCACCGACCGGCGCAATGACGGGCTGGGCGCGCGCGGCGTGCAGCGGGCGCTGGCCGCGATCCGCGGTTTCTTCCGCTACTTGGCGCGGCAGGACATCCTCGACAATCCCGCGCCTGCCGCGCTGCGCAGCCCGCGTGCGCCCAAAACCCTGCCCCGTCCCCTGAGCGTGAAAGACGCGGCCCGTCTGCTCGAAACCGCCGGGGCGCACGACGTTGAATGGCTGGGCGCGCGCGACGTGGCGCTGCTCACGCTTCTCTATGGCGCCGGCTTGCGCATCTCCGAGGCGCTCAGCCTCCGGCGGGGCGACGCGCCGCTCGGCGAAACGCTCAGCGTTGTCGGCAAGGGCCGCAAGGAGCGCAGTGTGCCGCTGTTGCCGGTGATCCGCGACGCGGTGGACGCCTATGCCGCGGTCTGTCCGTTCCAGCTTGCGCCCAAGGCGCCGCTGTTCCTGTCGCGCCGGGGCAATGCGATGAGCGCGCGCGAGGCGCAAAGCCTGATGCAGCGGCTGCGCGGCGCGCTGGGTCTTTCGGAGCGGGCGACGCCGCATGCGCTGCGCCATTCCTTCGCCACCCATGTTCTGGCCGGCGGCGGCGATCTGCGCAGCGTCCAGGAATTGCTGGGCCACGCCTCGCTCTCCACCACCCAGATCTACACCGAAGTCGAGGCGACGAAGCTCCTGGAGATCTACCGCAAGGCCCATCCCCGGGCGGCGTAAATATTTCTCCCCCCCGCGCAATCGAAAACGTTCGTCACAAGACGCAATTCGAGTCCCCATCGGGAGCGGTATTTTTTCGCGGTGGTGAATCCTGGCGCCGCCGGGGCGGCTAGCGGAGGTCGAGACGGGTCATGGATG
>JBOHKI010000053.1:0-22113 GCA_050728855.1 Rhizomicrobium sp.
TCTTCGCCCCGGCGTCCTTGGCCGGGGAGCTGTGATGCCGGGACCACCTTGGGTGCATCTCCCAGCCTCGCTCCCCGGAGGGGACTGCCGATCGGGGACACCGTTCCGGCGTCCCTGGCCTGTCGATCCGCCCATTCCGCGCGGGTCCTCCGCAAGTGGAGGCCCTTGCCTGTATGGCCTTGCGCTGTGGCTACTTCACCCAATGAAACTCCTGCGTGTCCTCGGAAGGAGATATAGTGCACCCTAAAGTAGAACACAAGGGGTGCGAACAGGAAAGTTTGTGGCGGCTTTCTGCCCTTTCCCTTTCCTCCCCCGCGAGAGCGGCCACCTGCGCTGAAGCTCCGGTGGCCGCTCTCGCGAGGGAGGAAGTAGGGCGCGTCAGGCGGCTACGGCGTAAACGCGCGCTTTGCCGAGGACGTAGGCGCGCAGGGCGTCGGCGAAGAGGGAGCGCAGGGCGCGGTCGCGGATGTCGAGGCCGCCGGTGTAGGCGCCGAACGCCGGCAGCACCATGCGCGCGCCGTCCGACGCGAAGCAGCGCAGGCGCAGGGAACGTCCGTGACGCGTGACGCGGGCGCACGGATGCAGATGGCCCGCGATCTCGCCGGGCGAAGAACCGGGCAAGGGCTCATGCCGGAAGATCAGCGCGCCGATGGCGATCTCTTCGGCGATACGGCCGCCGAGCCAGGCCGGCGGTTCGGGATCGTGATTGCCGGCGATCCATATCCATTCCGCGAGGCCGGCGAGCCGGGCCAGCATCGCGCGCTCCTCGGCATCAAGACGGTCCGCGGCATCGCGGTCGTGGAAGGAATCGCCCAGCGCGATCACGCGCGCGGGTTCGTGCGCCGCGACCAGCCGCGCCATGCGCTTCAAGGTCGTGCGCGTGTCGTAGGGCGGCAGCATCTGGCCCTTGCGCGCATAGGACGAGCCCTTCTCGAAATGCAGGTCGGCGAAAACCAGCGTGCGCTCAGCCGGCCACCACAGCGCGCCCGCCGCGTCCAGCACCAGTTCCTCGCCGTTGACCGCGATCGTCTTCAAATCCGCATCGCCTCTTCGATCAGGGCCTCTTCGGATTCGCGCAGGATATCCTCATGCGCCTCGCCCGCGACCATTTCCTTGGAGATTTCGAGCAGCGCCGGCACCGCCAGCGGCGAAACGCGCTCCAGCGTCCGCGTCACGATCCGTCCCCGGATGCGCTTGAGCATGTCCGACAGCCGGGCGATGTCCAGGAGGCCGGTCGCCGCATCCTCATAGGTGGCGCGCAACAGGATGTGATCGGGCTCGTGCTCGCGCAGCACGTCGTAGATCAGGTCCGACGAGAACGTGACCTGGCGGCCGGATTTCTCCGCGTTCAGATTCCGCCGCTCGATCAGGCCGGAGATGATCGCGCAGTTGCGGAACGTGCGCTTGTAGAGCGCGGATTCCGCGAGCCAGGCATCGAGATCGTCGCCCAGCATGTCCTCGTCGAACAATCGCGCCATGTCGAGGCCGCTCGCATCGCGCAGGCCCCAGATGGCGAGCGCGTATTCGTTGGCGAGGAAGCCCAGCGGACGCATCCGCGCGCGCTCCAGCCGCCGGGTCAGCAGCATGCCCAAGGTCTGGTGCGCCAGGCGGCCCTCGAAGGGATAGCAGACGAGATAGTGCCGCGTGCCGCGCGGGAAGAACTCGACCAGGAGCTGGCCCGGCTGCGGCACCAGCGAGCGGTATTCCTGGATGCGCAGCCATTCGCCCACGGGATCGGGCAGCGCGCCCCATTGCTTGGGATCCGCGATCATCTCGCGCACCCGCGCGGCGAGGAAGGTGGAGAGCGGAAACTTGCCGCCATTGTAGGACGGGATCTGCGCCTCGGGATCGTGGGTGCGGGTGACGAAGGCGGCGTTCTCGCGGATGCCCTCGAAGCGCAGCACCTCGCCGGAGAAGATGAAGGTGTCGCCGGGCGTCAGGCCCTCGGCGAAATATTCCTCGACCCGGCCGAGCACGCGCCCGCCCGCGCCCACCGGCTTGCCCCTGGCCTGCAGGCGGATGTCGAGCATCGGGTCCTCGACGATGACGCCGGCATTGAGGCGGTATTGCGTGGCCACGCGGGGATGGGCGATGCGCCATCTGCCGTCCGGGTTCTTCCTGAGGCGCGCGTAACGGTCGTAACTCTTGAGCGCGTAGCCGCCGGTGGCGACGAAATCGACGACGCGGTCGAAATCGGCGCGCGGCAGATGGGCATAGGGCGAGGCGGACGTCACCTCGGCATGGAGCGCATCCGCGTCGAAGGGCGCGGAGCACGCCACGCACAGCACGTGCTGCGCCAGCACGTCGAGCCCGCCGGTCTTCAGCCGCTCGCCATCGAGCTCGCCCGCCATCACCGCGTCGCGCGCGGCTTCGCATTCCAGCACCTCGAAGCGGTTGGACGGCACCAGCAGCGCCTGCGACGGCTCGTCCAGCCGGTGGTTGGCGCGGCCGATGCGCTGGACGAGGCGGGCGGCGCCCTTGGGCGCGCCGATGCAGATCACGCGGTCGACGTCGCCCCAGTCGATGCCAAGATCGAGGGTGGAGGTGCACACGACCGCGCGGAGCCTGCCTTGCGTCATCGCGCGCTCGACCTTGCGGCGCTGCTCGGGCGCGAGGCTGCCGTGATGCAGCGCGATGGCGAGGTTCTCGTCGTTGATGCGCCACAAGTTCTGGAACGTCCGTTCCGCCTGGCTGCGGGTGTTGACGAAGACCAGCGCCGTCCTGGACGCCTTGATCGCGGCCATGATGTCGGGCATCGCGTGGTGGGCGAGATGGCCGGCCCATGGCACGTAGGCGTCGGACGCGCTGATCGCGATGCGCGGCCTGGCGCCGGGGGCGCCGCGCACCAGCGACGACAGCGCCTCGCCCGCCCGCGGCTGGGGCACGAGATAGCGCCGCAGCGGCGCGGGATCGGCGACGGTGGCGGACAATCCGATGCGGCGATGGCTGGGCGCGAGCGTCTGCAGCCGCGCCAGCGCCAGCGCCATCAGGTCGCCGCGCTTGGAATTGTGGATGGCGTGCAGCTCGTCCAGCACCACCGCGCGCACGCCGGCGAACAGGCGCGGCGCCTCGGGCGAGGACATCATCAACGAGAACTGCTCCGGCGTGGTGAGCAGGATGTCGGGTGGGGAATGGCGCTGGCGGGCGCGGCGCGCGGGCGGGGTGTCGCCGGTGCGCGTCTCGACCCGGACGGGCAAACCCATCTCGGCAACGGGCGTCTCGAGGTTGCGCGCCACATCCACCGCCAGCGCCTTGAGCGGGGAGATGTAAAGCGTGTGCAGGCGCTGCGCGCGCGCCCGCTTCGGCGTGGCAGCGAGATCGATCAGGCTCGGCAGGAAGCCCGCCAGCGTCTTGCCGCCGCCGGTGGGCGCGACCAGCAGCACCGACTCGCCCCGCTGCGCCGCCGCGATCAGCGCCAGCTGATGCGCCCGCGGTGCCCACCCGCGCGCGGCGAACCAGTCCGCGAAGACGTGGGGGAACGTGGCGTCATCCTGGAGATCGAGAGCCAGCATGGAGAGAGATTAGCAGCCTGGTTCCTGTTTTGTACAAATCATATTGAAACTACCCTCCCCTTGAGGGAGGGTCGAAAAATGCACTTCGCATTTTTCGGGAAGGGGCTCACTCCGAAATCCCTCCGCTTAGCCGCAACACGGACAAATTCCGGAGTGAGCCCCCGCCCGAAAAAGCTTCGCTTTTTCGTCGGTACGCTGCCGCTACCGACCCCCTCAAGGGGGAGGTAATTAAGGACACCATGTTTCTCGTCATCAAAGACATGCTCGGCCCGGCCGAACTCGACCAGATCCGCCAGACGGCGAAGGCGGTGCGCTTCGTGGACGGGCGGGCGTCGAACCCGCACAACACGGCCAAGCACAATCTCCAGGCCGACATGAGCCAGCCGGAGGCGCAGCGCTGCTCGCAGATCGCGGGCGCAGCCATCGGGCGCAGCGAAGAGCTGATGAACTTCGCGTTCCCCCGGCGCATCGCGACGCCCCTGCTGTCGCGCTACGAGCCGGGGATGACCTATGGCGTGCACACCGATTCCGCGTTCCTGCCGCTGCCGGGCGGGCCGATGCGCTCCGACGTGTCGGCTACGCTCTTCCTCGGCGATCCGGCAGGCTATGACGGCGGGCGGCTGGTGATCCACCAGGGCAGCGAGCGCGTGGAGGTCGATCCCGTGCCGGGGTCCATGATCGTGTACCCGTCGACCACGCTGCACGAGGTGACGCCGGTGACGCGCGGCGAGCGGCTGGCGATGTTCACCTTCATCGAAAGCAACATCCCCGACCAGATGCACCGCGAGCTGCTCTACCAGCTCAACGAGGTGCACGCGCTGGAAGGCCTGACGATGAAATGGGAAAACCGCACGCGGCTGCAATTCGTCGCCGCGAATTTGCAGCGCATGTGGAGCCGCTGACCAACACCAACCCACCCGTCATGGCCCGGCTTGTCCGGGCCACCCATAACCGCGGTCTCACCGCCTAGACTCTGGAATATGGGTGGCCCGGACAAGCCGGGCCATGACGAAGGAAGATAGAACAGGAGCATGCCATGGAATTGATGTTCAAAGACGGCCTCCTCAAGAACAAGCGCATCCTCGTCACCGGCGGCGGCACGGGGCTCGGCGAAGTGATGGCGGAGGCGTATGCGCAGCTGGGCGCGGACGTCTATATCTGCGGGCGGCGCGCGGCGGTGCTGGAGGAGACGGCGAAGAGGATCTCCGGCGCGACCGGATCGAAGGTAAAGGGCATCGCCTGCGACATCCGCGTCGCCGAGGCGGTGGACGACATGGTGGCGCAAATCTGGGCCGATGGCGGGGCGCTGACCGGGCTGGTCAACAACGCCGCCGGCAATTTCATCAGCCGCACGAAAGACCTCAGCCCGCGCGGCTTCAACGCCATCGCCGACATCGTGTTCCGCGGCTCGTTCTACGTGACGCTGTCCTGCGGCAAGCGCTGGATCGACGGCGGACACAAGGCCAGCGTGATCTCGATCCTGACGACGTGGATCTGGAACGGCGGACCGTTCACCGTGCCGTCCGCCATGTCGAAGGCCGGGCTCAACATCATGAGCAAATCGCTCGCCAGCGAATGGGGGCCGCACGGCATCCGGCTCAACGCCATCGCGCCGGGGCCATTTCCGACGAAAGGCGCGTGGGAACGGCTGTCGCCGCAATCGGCCAATCGCGACGGCGCGCGCAATCCCATTCCCATGGGCCGCAACGGCGAGATGGCCGAGCTCGCCAACCTCGCGGTGTTCCTGATGGCGGACGGCTGCGACTACCTCACCGGCCAGACCATCGCAATCGACGGCGCGATGCACCTGGCCTCGGGCGGAAACTTCTCCGCGCTGGCCGCGCTGGGCGACGCCGACTGGGAGCGCATCCGCGGCGAGGTGAAATCCGCCAACGAAAAGGACAAGGCGCAGCGCGCGGTGTGAGGCGCGCCGACTATTCCGTACACGGATTATAACTTCTGCGCATTGACACCGCACTCCCGCGGGCGGAGGATTTGGGCGACGGTCGTTGAGACGGATGGCCCCGCGAAGGCGCGAGCGATTCTCCGGCACGATGCCGGAGTTCCCGTGGAATCCGCCGAACGGCCCATGCAAGGGCCCACAGAAGGGAGATTCCGCATGGAAGATACCCCACCGGGCATAGCACCGGGACTCCGCCATGCGCGGAGTCACGTCCGGCTGAGGCGCAAGGCCGGCCGCCGCCCCACAATCTGAACGTTTTGGCGGGCGAGAGTCCCGCATTCAAAGGCCGCTTTTGCGGCAATGGAAAAGCTCCGGACACGCGCCGGAGCTTTTCGATTCCGCGCGGGCGCCGGAGTTCGGGGATTTGCGGCTGCGCGGCGAATCGTGGGCTATTGACCGGCGATGAACCGCAAGCACTGGAACACGCTGGCGCGCGCCTTCGAGAGCGAAGCCTGCGATATCGCGCGCGAGGAATCCGGCGCGGCGGTGAAACGGTTCGTGGCGCGGGCGCGCATCCCCCGGACGGGCGCGGTGCTGGTCGATCTGGGGTGCGGCGTCGGCACGTTCATCGCCCGGTTCGGGCAGCGCTTCGAGACGATCGTGGGCGTGGAGTACGCACCCGGCATCATCGCGCGGGCGAAGGCGCGCTGCGCGGAATTCGATGGCATCGCCTGGCACAATTGCGGCATCGTGCAGGCCGCCGGGCGCATCGGCCGCCGCGCCGATCTCGCGGTGTGCATGAACGTGATCACCTCCTCCAACGCCGCGACGCGCACGGCGCTGTGGAAGGCGCTTGCCGCGGTGACGAAGACGGGGGGCCATGCGCTCGTCGTCGTCCCCTCCATCGAATCCGACGACATGGTGGAGGAAGAGGAAAAGGGCCGTGCGCCGCGCAAGACCGCCCGCCGCGCCCAGGGCCTGGTGTGGCGCAGCGACGCCTGGCAGAAGCATTTCGCGCAAGCCGAATTGCGCGCCGACCTGGAACGCGTGGGCTTCACGCCGCGCCATGCCGGCCGCGCGCGCTATCCCTGGTCGATCGAAGGCATGCGAGAAACCGGATCGCGCCGGGCCAACCGGCCATGGGACTGGATCGTGCTGGCGCAAAGGCGTTGAGGCGCCGCGATGCGCCGGCGGATCAGGCCGCCTGGGGCCGCGGCCCTTCGGCCACCAGGCCTGTGCCGTTCCAGAGTTCGTAATGGTCGTAGTGGACTTCCGTCATGCGCGGCACGCGGCTGCGCGCGTCGCCGTCGCTCGCGCATTGCGCGAAATACACCAGCACCAGCGCACCCTGCCGGTCGAGGAATCGAATCTCGTATGTCTCCATGACACCGCCTTCCACCACCACATGCCCGCGAAAAGGCTAATCCGCGGCCACTGGCGGTCAAGCGGATGTTGGGTACGAACCCGTACCGAAAATCATCCGATCAGGCGGCGGAACTCGGCTTCGGGAGTTCCATAAAATCCGCCCGCGGTCCGTTCGATCGCCTTGCGATCCAGCATGGTGATGCCACCGCGGCGCACCTCGATCAGGCCATCCTTCCTGAACACGTCGAGCGCAACCGTAACGCTGGCGCGGCGCACGCCCAGCATCACCGAGAGAAACTCATGCGTCAGCGGCACGTCGTCGCCCGACATGCGGTCGTGCGCCATGAGCAGCCAGCGCGCCAGGCGCTCGCCGAGCTTGGCGCGGCCGTTGGCGATGGCGGTCTGCGACGCTTGAGTCATGAAGACCTGGGCATAGCGGAGCAAGACCGCGCGCAGGCTCGCGCTCCGGTCGAGCGCCTTGCGCAGCGCGCCGGCATCGAGCGCATAGGCCTCGCCCTCGATCTGCATATAGATGGAGTTGGGCGAACGATGGTTGCCCATGACGACCGTCACGCCCGACATGCCCTCGCAGCCGATCAGGGCCACCTCGATGCGCTCGCCGCGGTTGACCGCGACGACCGAGGCAACGCCCGTCTCGACGAAATAGACGTTTTCGACCGCCTTGTTCGGAGTCTCCAGCACCGCCCGCCGCTTGAGGTCGACGTGCTCCAGCATCGGTTCAAGCAACACGCGGTCGTCGGCGCAAAGCGCCGTCAACAGACGGTTGCGATGTTGAATCATCGAAAACTGATGCCGTTCTCGTACGAGATGGCGAGAGCCAGGGAAGGCCTCCCGCGCGCCCGAACACCGAATCCGCCCACGAGCGCTGAGGCAATCTAGACCCTATGCCCCAATTACCTATCGCTATTTGCGTACGGAAGCGTACGTTGTTCGCTGCGTTGGTTTGCGCGGAGGCGCAAGAATTTTCCAAAGACTCCGAGTGGTGAAAATTGTGTGCCGCGCGCCTCTCCGGAAACACCAGCCTGTCGAGTTTTCTAGACAGGCATTCGCGGCGCGCGCGGCAAGACGCGATCGAGCGCGAGGATCAGGACCACGCTGATTGCATATTGAAGAAGGTGCGTGGACCGCCGGCCGGCGGCGATCGTCAGGATCTGGGCCAACAGCAGGATGGCGAGCAGCACGATCCCGCCCGCGTACCTGGTTGGCGGCCACGCCAGCACGAGCGCGGCCGCGACCTCGGCCGCTGCCAGCATCGCGACATGGCCGTGCCCGGCGATGCCTTCCGCCGAAAGCAGCGTCTGCACGCTGGCGGCGACGAGCAGCGCCGCGAATGCGGCGGCATAGAGCGTCAGGATACGGCGCGCCATCATCGCCACGGTTCCGGCAGCAGGAAGGTGCGCCGCGCCGCATCCGATGCCAGCCACCCGGGCCGGTACCAGCGCGCGAGAACGGTCTTTTCGAACAGATCCGGATTGGCGTTCGCGAAGCCCGCGAAATCGCCAGCGGAATCTTCCGCGTCCGGCATGCGCTCGGCGATCAGCGACAGGAATGCGAGGGTAACGGTCTGGTGGAACGCCTCCGGCTTGCCGGCCCGCGCCGCCATGGATCGCAGCGCCCGAGAGTAGAGATGCGCGGTCTGCGCGAAATCGTGCCGGCGCAGCATCTCGTATCCCATGCGGACGTGCTCGCGGTGCGGAAAGGCGGATGGATCGGCCTCGCCGCGCGCGAAGGCGGCAAGGCCGGGCGGCAGCTCAGTCATCGCCGCGCTCCGTCAGGCGGTGGGAGTCCCTGGCCGACAGCTCGAGGCCGTAGACACCCTTGAGCGCCTTGATCTTCTTCAGCGTCGCCGCGCCGAACGGCGCCTTGCCCTCGAAAGCATGCAGCACGATGCCCTCGATCAGGTCGCCCAGGCTCATGTCGAGTTCGGTGGCCAGCGCCTTCAGCACCTTGAGCAGCCGGCTCTCCAGCCGGACGCCGGTCTGCGTGCGGACGATCTCTTTCATGGTCACTTGGTAATATGGTACCATCACTCCGTCAAGCCCGCCTGTGGGGACGCCTGGCATCCGCTCGCCGCCCGTCTTGCGGCAACCTTGAGAATCGCCTATTCTGACCAGAATTATGGTCAGCGAGGCGTTCCGTGGACTCCGTCACCCTGGTCGAGGCGAAGGCCCAGCTCAGCAAGCTCCTCGACAGGGTCGAGGCGGGCGAGGACATTGTGATTACCCGTCACGGCAAGCCGATCGCGCGGGTGACGGCCGTCGCAACGCCCAAAAAGGCAATCGACTTCAAGGCGCTCGAGAAATTCCGCGATTCAATGCCGCCATGGCGCGGCTCAAGCGCGACATTGCTGCGCAAGATGCGCGACGAGGGCTATTGAGCCACTATTTCGACACGAGCTTTCTCGCTCCGCTCATCCGCAAGGAGAAGACGAGCCGCGACGTGGCTGCGTTCATGCGCCGCCTGCCCGCCGGCGAGTTGAGCACCAGTCACTGGACTCGCGTCGAGTTCGCTTCAGCGATGGCCCGCGACGTGCGCATGCGCATTCTGGCTGCCGCGGATGCCGTGCGCGCCAATGCCGAGTTCGACGCCATCCTGTCCAGTGGATTTGTGCTCATCACTCCGGCCGGCGCCGACTTCGACAAAGCGCGCACTTTTCTTCAGCGCTTCGACTCCGGTCTGCGCGCGGCCGACGCGCTGCACCTGGCCACCGCCGAAAGCAGTGGCGCGAAGACCTTTTACACGCTGGACGAAAAGTTGCTCCGCGCCGGCAAGCTGCTCGGGTTGCCGGCTTCGCGCGGAATCTGACAATTCAGCTGAACGCCTGTATCCCCGTCATGGCGCGGCCCATGATCAGGGCGTGGACGTCGTGGGTGCCTTCGTAGGTGTTGACGGCTTCCAGGTTCAGGACGTGGCGGATGACGTGGTACTCGTCGGAGACGCCGTTGCCGCCATGCATGTCGCGGGCCTCGCGCGCGATGGCGAGCGCCTTGCCGCAATTGTTGCGCTTGAGCAGCGAGATGGCGGGCGGCGCGGCGCGGCCTTCGTCCATCAGCCGGCCGAGGCGCGCGGCAGCCGACAGCCCCAGCGCGACCTCCGTCTGCATGTCGGCCAGCTTCTTCTGGATCAGCTGGTTGGCGGCGAGCGGGCGGCCGAACTGCTTGCGGTCGAGCGTGTATTGCCGCGCGGCATGCCAGCAGAATTCCGCCGCCCCCATCGCGCCCCAGGCGATGCCGTAGCGCGCGCGGTTGAGGCAGCCGAAGGGACCGGACAGGCCCTGGACGTCGGGCAGCAGCGCGCCCTCGCCCACCTTGCAATCCTCCAGCACGATCTCGCCGGTGACGCTGGCGCGCAGGCTGAACTTGCCTTCGATCCTGGGCGTGGAGAAGCCATTCGCGCCGCGCTCCACCACGAAGCCGCGGATGGCGCCGTCGAGCTTGGCCCACACCACAGCGAGATCGGCGATGGGCGAATTGGTGATCCACATCTTGGCGCCGTTGAGCACGAAGCCGCCGGAGACGCGGTCGGCGCGCGTCTTCATGCCGCCGGGATCGGAACCGAAATCGGGCTCCGTCAGCCCGAAGCAGCCGACGAATTCGCCGGTGGCGAGCTTGGGCAGGTAGCGCCGGCGCTGCTCCTCCGAGCCATAGGCGAAGATCGGATGCATGACGAGGCTGTTCTGCACGCTCATCGCCGAGCGGTAGCCGGAATCCACCCGCTCGACCTCGCGCGCGACCAGGCCATAGCAGGTGTAGTTGAGCCCGGCGCCGCCATAGGCATCGGGCAAGGTGCAGCCGAGAAAGCCCATCTCGCCCATCTCGGTCATGATGGCGCGGTCGAAGGTCTCATGCCGGAAGCCGTCGCGCACCCGGGGCATCAGGCGGTCCTGGCAATAGCCGCGCGCGGAATCGCGCACCTGGCGCTCCTCCTCGCCCAGCTCCTCCGCCAGCAGCAGCGGATCGGCCCAGTCGAACGGGTTGGACTCCAGGCGGGCGGGGGCGTGGGTCGTCTCGGCAGCGCTCATGGCCGCCTTATACTAATTGCCGATATTGGCGGCGAGGAATTTTTCGATTTCCCGCAATACCCGGATTCAGGTGGCGGCGAGGTTCAGATAGTGGTCGTCGCCATAGATGGAGATATACTAGACGTTCTTGCTGGCCTTCACGAGCGCCGTGTTCTGGTGCTGCGCCAGCTTCCTTCCTGGTACTTGATCGCGAAATTTGTTCTCAGGACGACAGGAAGTCGAGCACCGCCTCCTTATACACCTTGTCGCCCACCGTCAGCATGTGGTCGCGTTTGGCCACCACCACGGCGCGGCCATCGGCGAAGGCGGCGGCGAGCGGGCCGGGCGGGCCGGTGAGCGCGTCGGTCTCGCCGCAGACGACGAGGACGGGCCTCGTGGATTTGGCGAGTTCCACGGCAGTGAAGGAATCGCGGTTGCCGCGCATGCAGGCGGCCAGCGCGATGCGGTCCTTGCCGCCCTGGTCGGCGAATGCGCGGAATTCGCGCACCGTGCGGTCCGTGATGGCGGAGGGATCCTCGGCCTCGAGCCCGTCGGCGATCATGGCGCGGCGCGCGGCGCTGGCGGTGGAATGCGCGGCGGCCGCCATGTCGAGATAGCTCGCGCCGACGCCACCGATGATGACCCTGGTGAAGCGTTCGGGGTGGCGCAGCAGCAGCGACATGGCGATGTAGCCGCCCATGGAATAGCCCATCAGCGCGGCCGCGCCGGCGCCGGCCGCGTCCATCACGGCGATCACGTCGTCCGCCATCTTCATGTGGCCGTACATTTGCGGGTCGTGGGGCTTGCCGCTCTCGCCATGGCCGCGATTGTCCAGCGCCACGACCCTGTAGCCCGCGCCGTTGAGCACGCCGTACCAGCCGGGCGCTTTCCAGTTCTGCACCCGGTCCGAGGCGAAGCCGTGCACCAGCACGATGGTTCTGGCGCCGTCTCCGGCGATCTCATAGGCGATGCGCACCCCGTCGGGCGCCGTGGCGTAGAGCGGCATGGCCCACCTTCGCAAAGCGCCGCGCACCTGTCTATGATGGCGCGCCGCCATTCAAGGTCACCGCCATGCCGCTTGCGAAAGACGTCGCGCAGATCGTCGATTCCATGAAGGACGAGCTCCTGGCGCTGAGCCACGCCATCCACCAGGAGCCCGAACTGGCGCTCGAGGAATTCAAGGCGGCGGAGCGGCTCAGCCGCGCGGTGGAGGAGCACGACCTGCCCGTCCAGCGCGAGGCCTTCGGACTGAAGACGGCCTACGTTTCGGAATTCGGCAAGGCGGGCGGTCCCACCATCGCCATCCTGTCGGAATACGATGCTTTGCCCGGCGTCGGCCACGCCTGCGGCCACAACATCATCGCAACGACGGGATTGGGCGCCGCGCTGGCGCTGGCGCGGCTGGGCGCGAAGCTGCCGGGACGCGTGCGCTATCTCGGCACGCCGGCGGAGGAACGCTTCGGCGGCAAGGAGATGATCGCCGAGGAAGGCGCGTTCGAGGGCGCGGACGCGGCGATGATGATCCATCCCTCCAACCTCAATCTCGCCACCATGCCCTGCATCGCGATCTCCGAGGTCGAGGTCACCTATCACGGCCGCGCCGCCCACGCCGCCGCCATGCCCTATCGCGGGCTCAACGCGCTGGACGCCGTGGTCACCGCCTATCAGTCGATCGCGCAGCTGCGCCAGCACATCAAGCAGAGCGAGCGCCTGCACGGCATCATCACCGAGGGCGGGCTGGCGGCCAACATCGTGCCGGAGCGCGCGGCCTGCCGCTTCTACGTCCGCGCCGCCGACATCCATGAACTCGGCGAACTCAAGCAGCGCGTGCACGGCTGCTTCGAGGGCGCGGCGCTGGCGACCGGCACCAGGGCCGAGATCAAGTGGGGCAACACCGACTATCTCGACCTGAAGACCAACTGGCCGATGGCGGATTCCTTCCAGAAGCACGCCAAGGCGCTGGGCCGCGACTTCTTCCCGGTGAAGGAGATCCCGCCGGGCTTCGCGGGCTCGACCGACATGGGCAATGTCAGCCACCGCGTGCCCTCGATCCATCCGATGCTGGCGGTGGCGCCGGCGGGCGTGATCATCCACAACGCGGAATTCGCCACCTGGGCCGCTTCGCCCAAGGGCGACGCCGCCGTGCTCGACGGCGCCAAGGCGCTGGCGCTGACCGCGCTGGAGTTGATGGAAGACGCCCGCCTGCTCGAAACCGCCAGGGCCGATTTCGCCGCGACCGCCGACATCTCCAAGGCCGCGCTCGCCAAGCTCAAGGCCGCCCATCCCGGCCATCATCATGGCCACGATCACGGTCAGGGGCACGGCCATGGGCATGGCGGCTGCGGCTGCGCCTGAGACCGGCGATGAACTGGCTGCTCATCGCCGCGATCAACGGTTTCATCGCCGTCGCCGCCGGCGCGTTCGGGGCGCACGGCCTGCAGGGCCGCCTGGATGCGCATGCGATGGGCGTGTTCGAGACCGGCGCGCGCTATCAGATGTATCACGCGCTCGCCATCGGGCTGGCCGCGCTGGCGGCGCGCAACGCAGGCGCGGCGGCCGCGGCTAACGTAGCGTCAGCCTTTTTTCTCGCCGGCATCGTATTGTTTTCGGGCTCGCTTTATCTGCTGGCCCTCACCGGCACGCGCACGCTAGGTTTGGTGACGCCGTTCGGAGGACTTTCCCTCCTCGTCGGCTGGATGGCGCTGGCATGGGCAGCAACGAAATTCGCTTGAACGAGCGCGTATTGGTCGCGGGCGCGGGCATCGCCGGGCTTGGCGCGGCGCTCGCGCTCGCCGGCGGGGCGCGCCAGGTCGTGATCCTCGACCGCGATCCGCCGCCGCCCGACCTTTCGCCGGACGAAGCCTTCTACAAATGGGAGCGCAAGGGCGCGACCCAGCTGCGCCACAGCCACGCCTTCCTCGGCCGGCTGACGGCGCTGATCCGCGACCGCTATCCCGACCTGCTCCAGGAGCTGCTCGGCGAAGGCACGCGGCTGTTCGGTTTTCCCGACACGCTGCCGCCGGCGCTGGAGCAGCGTTACGAAAAGGCGCCCGGCGACGACGACATGTACCTGCTGTTCAGCCGCCGCACGACGCTGGAGCTCACCATCCGGCGCCATGCCGCGCGCCTGCCCGGCGTCACCTTCGTGACGAACGCGGCGGTGCGCGGATTGCTCGCACGGCGGGACGGCGGCGCGCTCACCGTCGAAGGGCTGAAGGTCGAGCGCGGCGGGGCTATCGAGGACATGCGCGCCGATATCGTGGTCGACGCCACCGGGCGCAACACCGTGTTCCCGGACTGGCTCCGCGCCGAGGGCGTCACCGTCCGCGAGGAATCGAGCCCCTGCGGCATCCTCTATTTCACGCGCCACTACCGGCTGCGCGACGGCCAGGACGAGCCCGCGCGCGACGGCACGCCGGGCGGCGGCGATCTGGGCTACATCAAGTTCGGCGTCTTCATCGCCGACAACCGGCACTTCTCCGTCACGCTGGCGACGCCCGAGATCGAGACCGAGATGCGCATGGCGGTCGTCAAGCCGGAGAATTTCGACGCCATCTGCATGGCGCTGCCGGGCGCGGCGCGCTGGATGGATCCGGCGCGCGCCGAGCCGGTGAGCGCGGTCTATTCGATGGGCAACCTCCAGAACGTCTGGCGGCATTATGGCGAGGTGCTGAACTTCTTTCCGCTGGGCGACGCCGCGGTGCGCACCAATCCGCTCTACGGCCGCGGCTGCTCCTCCGGCGTGGTGGAGGCGCACCTGCTGCGCGAGGCGCTGGATGCTTCGCCCGATCCGCGGGCGCGGCTGCAGGCGTACGAGGCCTCGGTCAAGCGCGTGATCCGGCCCTATTTCGACTCCATGGTGAAGCTCGACCTCCAGGCCATCCGTCGCGCCGAGCATGAGCGCAATCCGCACTATGTGCCCGGCTGGCGCGCGAAGCTGGCGAAGAGCTTCGCCGAGGACGGCTTGATGCCGGCCCAGCGCGGCGACGTGGAAGTGGCGCGCGCGCTCAGCCGCATCTTCCACATGCTGGACGAGCCGCAGACCATGCTGCGCCGCCCGGCGCTGATCGCCCGCATCCTGCGCATCTGGGCGATGCCGCGCGCGGCGAAGTCGGCGCGCGATTTCTATCCCCCGAAATTCGGGCCCGAGCGCGCGGCGATGTTCGCGCGGCTCGGCCTCGCCACCTCGTGACGGAGACATTCATGACCGGCTTCCCCGCGCCCACCATGATCAAGACCAACGGCATCGACATGGCCGTGTACGAGATGGGGCCGAAGGACGGATTGCCCGTCGTGCTCTGCCACGGCTTTCCCGAGCTCGCTTATTCCTGGCGCTACCAGCTTCCGGCGCTGGCCGCCGCCGGCTTCCGCGCCATCGCGCCCGACCAGCGCGGCTATGGCGGCACCTCGCGGCCGGCGAATGTCGCCGATTACGACATCACGCACCTGACCGGCGATCTTGCCGGATTGCTCGACGCGATGGGGATCGAGAAGGCGGTGTTCGCGGGCCACGACTGGGGCGGACTCGTGGTGTGGATGATGCCGCTGCTCCATCCCGATCGCTGCAAGGGGATCATCGGCGTCAACACGCCGTTCCTGCCGCGCGCGCCCATCGACCCGATCATGGCGATGCGGGCGATGTATGGCGAGAACATGTACATCGTCTATTTCCAGAAGCCCGGCGAGGCCGACCGCATCCTGGCGCAGGACGTGGGCAAGACGTTCCGCTTCTTCATGCGCAAGGGCGGCATGACGGCGGCGGAATACGCCAAGCGCCCGCAATCCGAACGCAACCTCGAACTCGTCGCCGCGCTGCAATCCGACGAGAGCAAATGGCCCGGCGAAGTGGTGATGCGGCCGGACGAGCTGAAGGTGTTCGTCGACACCTTCACGCGCACCGGCTTCACCGGCGGCATCAACTGGTATCGCAACTTCACCCGCAACTGGGAGATCGTGGGACCCTATGAATACAGGGTGCACTGCCCCGGGCTGATGATCATGGCGGAGGACGACGTGGTGCTCTCCCCCGCCATGGCGGACAATATGGAACTGTTCGTTCCGGATCTGGAGAAGGTCCTGATCCGCCGCTGCGGCCACTGGACCCAGCAGGAACATCCCGGGGAAACCAGCGCCGCGATGGTCGACTGGCTGAAGCGGCGGTTCGCCTGAGACAGGGCGCGCCGCGCGGCAAATCCCGATAACTTTCGTGCCGGGCTAGGGTCCGGACTCAATTGGCTTTGTCCAATCCATGGGATTCTTGATCAAAATATGGCTGTCATCCCGGCCAAGCGATGCGAAAGCATCGCGCCGAGCCGGGACCCACGGCGCAAGCGGCTTGGTGGGTCCCGGGTCTCGCGATGCTCGCCCGGGATGACAGGTAACTTTGGCTTAGGCCAATCGAGTACAGACCCTACGCCGTTTCGACGAGCCAGGAATTCGCGGTGTCGGCGCCGAGTTTCTGGCGCGCGCGCGCATAGGCGGCCGGGCGCGCGATATTGAGCCGCGCGCGGGCCGAATCGAGCGGCTCGGCGAACAGCGTTTCGATATCCTCGGCGTGCAGCCACGATGCGGCGCGGCCATGGGTGTAGCCTTCCCACACCGCGCGCAGGACGAGGCGGCCGTGCGGTTCGCCGAGGCTCTTCAGCGCACCCGAAACCGCGATGAAGGCCCAGCCGAGCCCTTTGCTTTGCGCATAGGAGAACGCGACAAGGCACAATTCGCCGAGCGGATCGTTCGCGCGATAGCCCGTCAGCACGTGCCAGATGTCGTGGATGTCGCGCTCGCGGCGGCCGAACCAGGCATAGGGGTGTGCTTCGCTCTCGCGATCGGGTTCGACCTCATCGTTCACGCTCGCCAGACCGTCGGCCGAAAAGCCGGTGTCCTGCAGAAAGGCGCGATAGGCAGCACCCACGGTGCCGGATGCGTATTGCGCGAGATAGGCCGGATCGGTCAGCTTGCCGACGAGCTCCATGCGCCGATAGGCAATGCGCCCGCCTTGGGGACTCTGCAGCAGGCGGCGGTAGTTGCGCTGGCTGGTGCCGCCGTTCAGCGCCTTCATCACGCGGAACACCTGCACCGTATCGTTCGGATCGGCGAGGAGCTTGCGCATCGCGCGGAAGGCCGTTCGCCAGTCCTTGCGATCGCCGTTGCCGTTTGCCGTCAGTGCCGCTGCCATGGCCGCCTCATATCTGATAATCTAGATTGTCAGATTGTCAGATGCGTGGACTTTGTCAAGGGGCCGTTCCAGAATGCCGGCATGAAAAAGGAAAAACGCCGCTATTCCGGGCAAAGCTTCGCCGACCGCCAGGCCGACCGCCGCACCCGGCTGGTCCGCGGCGCGCTCCATGTGGCGGGGCGGCTGGGGCTGGAGGGCGCCTCGGTCGCAGCCATATGCGCGCAGGCCGGCCTGACCGCGCGCTATTTCTACGAATCCTTCCCCAACCGCGAGGCGATCTTCGTGGAAGCCTATCGCGCCGCGCAGGAAGAAGCGCTGGCGCGGATGGCGGAAGCACGGGACCGCAAGGATCCGGCCAGGGGCGCCCTGCGGGGATTTTTCACCGCGCTGCAATCCAATCCCGGCCTGGCGCGCGTGTTCCTCATCGACCTCGACGATCATGCCGGAGCGATGCGCATCGCGAGCTTCGATGGCACCGCCAAGTTCGGCAAGGCATTCGGGCTCAAGGCGGATCATCCGCTGATGGTCGCAGGCATCATCGGCGGCATCGTGGACATCGGCAAACGCTGGATCGAATCCGAATTCGCCGAACCGGTGGAGAAGGTGGTCGAGATCGCGCTGCCGTTCACGCGGCTGAAATAGCGCGCCGGCCCGGCGGGACATCCGGTTGCGAGGGCCATGGCGATCGGGACAATATGACGGGCGGGGCGCATCCGCAGGGCGTGCCAGCAGGCACGCATCGCCGGCGTATCGGGAGAGTTGGGCGTGTTCATCATCGAGTTCGTGGTCTTCGTCGCCTCGTCCGGCCTGTTCTTCAATGAGCGCTTCCGCCACCGGCTATGGGCCGTGATCGCGGCGGGCGCGATCGCCGTGGGTTCCTCGCTGCTGTTCGTCTACGACGTGGGGATGAAGCTGACCGGCCACGCCGAGGCGCCGGTCAAGGTCGTCAAGCAGATCGTGCGCGTGCCGGTGATCGAGAAGGTCTCGCGCCCGCCCGCGCTGTCCAAGCCCGAGAACTGCCGCGACGACTATCCGCTGTGGTCGCGGCTGATGGGCGACGAGGGCACCACCGAGCTTTCCTTCCAGGTGCTGGCGGACGGCACGGTGAGCGGGGTGACGGTCTCCAAATCCAGCGGCTCCGGCCGCCTGGACGACGCGGCCGCCGACTGCGTGAAGCAGTGGCACTACCGCCCGGGCATCAAGGACGGCCAGCTGGTCGACACGCCCTTGAAGGTGAGCGTGGCGTGGAAGCTGGACCAGGACGGCGCGGACGCGGGCGCCAAGTAACGCCGCCCAATGACGGCTCCGGGCGCCCTCGCCTTGCCGCTCAGGCCCGCGCCCTTGCCGGCAGGAATCGCGGGTTGCGCAGCAGCGCGGCGCTGACCAGCGAGATCAGCACGCCCACCGGGAAGATCTCGATGAAGGTCATCGGCCAGCGGTAGAGCGGATTGGCGTATTGCGCGCGGAACGTGTCCATCTCCGCCACCGCCTTCCGGTAGTCCGCGCCGCTCACGCCCGCCGCGCGCTTGGCGGCCAGCGTCGCGCGCGCATAGTCGGCGGCGAAGTCGTAATGGGCGAGCGCCACATAGGCCTCCCACACCGCGACATAGGCGACCCCCGCCACGGCGGCGATGCCGAGCCCGATGCCCAGCGCCTTCCAGAATCCGATCACGCCGCCCTGTACGCCGTCGCGGTATTGCCTGACGCCGACCAGGATGGAGGACAGCGCCACCAGCATGATGAGATAGCCGAGGAAGACGCTGGAATGCGGCGGCTGCCCGCCGGAAAAGACGATGGTGGCCGTGATCCCCAGCGCCACGGCGGCGCCCGAGATCAATCCGTAGATGACGATGATGCGTGTCATGCGCCCCGTGCTCCTTTGCGATTGCGCCCCGTTCTGGCGCAAGCACCCCGCCCGAGTGTATCGCCCAAACGGGTGAATTCGCACAAATCGCCCGTTTTTCGGGCCGGAGTTGGGGGTGGCGGCTTAAGGGATCAGCCGCAATTCCCGCGCCTTGGCCACCGCCTGGCTCCGCCGCCCGGCCTCGAGCTTGGCGAAGAGGTTGGCGGCATGGGTCTTCACGGTATTCGGCGACAGCCCCATGCCCGCCGCGATCTCCTTGTTGGACTGCCCGGCCGCCAGCCGCTCCAGCACCTTCATCTCCTGCCCCGTGAGCCCGAGCGCCGCCTGCGCCGCCGCGTTGCGCACGAAGCCGGGAGCTGCGGGCCGCGCCGACAGCTTCCACCCCACCCAGACCCCGCCCGCGGCAAACGCCGTGCCGACGATCCCGATATAGATCTGCGTCGAGAACATCCGGATGAAGTACTGGTACTGCAGCCACTGCAACACGAACGCGCCGACGGCGAGGACGAGGGCCCAGAGAAGGATGGTGCGCGTCAACGGACCGGGCGAAATTCGCAGAAGCTTCACCACGTCCCCCAACATCCAGCGCCGCAGTATATCGAGAAAGGCGGCGGCAAATAGCGGTGTGCGGCATGCGGCGTGCCCACGCCCCACCTGGATCGTCATGGCCGCCCTACACTGTCGCTAGAGCCGTGGCGGCCATCCATATTCCAGAGTCCCGACCGGATAGACTCCGGAATACAGATTCCCGGGACAAGCCCGGGACTGACGGATTTTTGGACGCCTCGACGACGCCGCGGCGCATTGTGCGAGACAACGGCACTACCGGCCGGGGATCAAGGACGGGGATCTCGTCGACACCCCGCCGGCGGGGAGCGTGGCGTGGAGGCTGGATGCGGAAGACGGGGCCGCAGACAGAAAATGACAGGCCGGCGGAATGCCGGTTCAGATGCGAGATGGCTCTTTACGCGTAACTGCGGTGGCTGTGAAATAGTCCTTGCGAGGGGTACGAAAACAGCGGGGCTCCATACCATGTTCGGCTCGCCTCATCCGCGCGCGCGTGCGCCGCTCGCGCTGATTCTGGTTCTCGCATCGCCAGCGTTTTCAGCGGCGGCACCGGCCGCACCTGACCGGCAAAATCCGGCCGCGCCGGAAAACGGACTCGAGCTCTCGCCGCCCGAGACTCCCGGGAGCGTGACTGTCCTTTCGGGAGCACAAATTGCCGACAGCGCCGGCGAGGATGCCGAAAGCGCGTTGAGCAGCGTGCCCAATGTCAACGAGCTCGGCTATTCCGCGGATTCCCAGCCGGCAACCTCCAACAGCATCTCAATGCGCGGGCTTGGGGCTGGGGCGCGGGAAGGCGGCATCAGCCGCGCGCTGGTGACCGTGGATGGTGTGCCGCTCAACGATCCCTTCTTCGGTTATATCCAATGGAGCCGCGTGCCGCTCGACGATATCGAACGCATCCAAATCTCTCGCGGCGGAGGGAGCACGCTTTGGGGGAACTACGCCGAAGGCGGCGTCGTCAATTTCACGACGCGGACGGATATGCAGAATGAGGCCGCTCTGGACGGCGGCGGCGGATCCTATGGCACCTACGGCGCCAGCGCCTCCGGCGCATATCGTATCGATGGCGACGATATCCTGCAGGCGTTTGTCGAAGCGAACGGCACAAGCGGCCATCGGCAGGTCTCGCTATCCAGGAAAGTCCCGTTCATCGGGCCGACGGCATCGAACGCCGCAAACGCGCATCTGAAGGACACTTTCACGCCCGCGCCGGGCCTGACGGCGCATCTGTCGCTCTTCTATCATGACGACCATCAGCGATTTGAGACGCCGCTCGACACGTCCGACCAGCAGAACCTGACCTTTTCCGGCGATATTGAAAAACGGTTCGCCAATGGCGGTGTCCTGGCGCTTACTTTGTTCCACGGCGACAGCATTTTCGATTTCAGGAACTCGATCTATTCCCTGGACTCGCCCCCATTGGCTCCCCTGATCGAGAAATTGAACGATATCCACCATGTGCGGGCGCAGGACACGGGCGGCTCGCTCGTCTGGTCGCGGCAATCGGGCGGCGTCTTGAAGACCTGGCTGGCGGGGGCGGATTGGCACACCATCTCGGGCGACGACCGCATGAACAATTTTTTCCGGCCGGACAACTCGAGCGGCTTTCCCGCGACGCGAAACGGCGGCGACCAGCTTTTCGCCGCGGGATTTGTTCAGGCAACGATGGCGCCGGTCGAGAACCTGGAACTCACGGCCGGCGGGAGAATCCAATATTTGCGAAATTCGAACGGATATATCGGCAGTTTTGGCGGCCAGGGAGAGGTGGCAGCGCGCGAATACACGTATTTCGAGCCGAGGGTGGACTTGCGCTATTCCTTGCCCGCGGGATTTGCCCTGCGCGGCGCATACTATCGGTCATACAGAGCCCCGAACCTGAGCGACCAGTATTACACGCAGGCCTCGGGACTGTTCGTCCAGTTGCCGAATCCGTTCCTGAAGCCGGAACGGTTGGACGGCGAGGAGCTCGGCCTCGACTTTGCGCGATCGGGCTTCCATTCCCAGATCACGCTCTACCGCGCGGCCATCAACAACTACATCGTCGTCGGAAGGGGCTCGAACCGGGCATATTCGTTGCACGGCTGGTTCATGACCCAAAATCAAAACGCCGCCGCGATGCAAGCCCAGGGGATCGAGGCCGAAGTCGATTGGGACATCGGCGCGGGGTTCTCGGCAGGCTTCGACTACACACTCGCCAATTCGATCCTGAAGCGAAACCCGCTCGACCCGATAACGGCGGGGCAGCAGATCATGGACGTGCCGCGCCACACGGAGACGGCCGGGCTTTCTTACGTGTCGCCGCAAGGCGCGCGGATTTCCGTCGACGCCCATCACATCAGCAAGACGTCGTGGTTCGCGACAGTCCAGAACGACAGCGACAATCCCAACAGATCGTTTGCGGGATCGAATATTGTCGTCGACGTTTACGGTTCATACCCGGTCACTCCCAATGTCGATCTCTACGCGGAAGCGCAGAACCTGCTCGGCCGCCGTTATCACGCGGTAGGCTATTCGGAGCCCCTGTCGTCCGTCGTTCTTGGCGCACCGCTCGAGATATTCGGCGGCTTGCGCCTGAGGCTCCGTTAGGTGCGGGCAAGTGGACTGGCCGGCGCGCAAGAAGAAGAAAAGCCCGGTGTTTCCACCGGGCCTTTTCGTAGTCTGTATTGGGCTGGATCGGCCCGGCTTCGCTCGGGCTTGCGCCAGAGC
>JBOHKI010000054.1:0-22013 GCA_050728855.1 Rhizomicrobium sp.
GCCGCGACGACGACGGCTGCGGATGCCCGCGTCGTGGTCGGCGTCGGTATCGGCGTGCCGGGCGGTTACTACGGTCCGGGCTATTACCCGCCTGGCCCCTGCTACGGCTACAATTACTACTACCAGGGCAATTGCGGGTATCCCGCCTATTACGATCCGGTGTGGATCGGCGGCTCCTGGTACAACGGCCCGCACTACTATCGCTATTACGGCGGACGCCCCTGGGTCTGGTATCGCGGGGGCTGGCATAGCGATTTCCGCGGTGGCGCACGCTGGGGCGGCGGCCGCTGGAACGGCAATGGCGGCGGCAACTGGCATGGCGGTGGAAACAACTGGCATGGCGGCGGCAACTGGAACGGCCATGGCGGCAACGGCCACGGCAACTGGAACGGTGGTGGCCACGGCCACAATGGGGGTCACTGGCATCACTAAGCCCCCTCCGCCTGCCTCGAGTTAGGCGGGTCGAAGGCTTGGCGCGGCCCCGGCGAGCGATCGCCGGGGCCTGTGTTTTTTGGCTCTGTCCCGGGAAAAATCGGTTCATCCAAGGTTCAGGCATGGCTTGCGAACCTGTCACTAGGTCGGGGGTTCACGCTTTAGGAGCAGAGCGAAATGAAAGCATTCTGGAAGACGACCGTTGCCGCCGCCGCCATCACCGGCGCCGCGCTATGCGGTTCGAGCGCGGCCAACGCGCAGGTCAGTTTCGGGGTCACCATCGGGGCGCCCGGCGGCGTCGGCCTCGACTACGACAGCGGCGGCTATTGCGACGAATGGGGCTGCCCCGACCAGTACTGGGACTACCCGGTGTTCTACGGCCCCGTGTTCTACGACGGCCGCTGGTTCAACGGACCGGTCTACTATCGCGACTTCGGCGGCTCGCGCTGGTTCTGGGTGCATGGCGGCTGGCACCGCGACGGCTGGCGCGGACCGCGTCCCGGCTGGTGGCGCAACAACTACCGCTACGGTCCCGCGCTCGGTTATTCGTTCTATCTCGGCCACGGCTTCCATCATGATCGCGACCGCTACTGGCGCGGCAATGACTGGCGTCCGGGCCGCGATTGGGATCATTCCTGGTGGCAGCACCACGGCCATGACAACGATCGCGACCACGGCCGCCACGACGTTCATGGCGGCGGCACGTGGGACCAGCAATGGCGTGGCGGCGACCATCACGATCACGACAATGGCGGCGATCACGACCATGGCGGCAATGACCATGGCGGGAACGATCACGGCGGCAACGACCATGGCGGGAACGGCCAGGGCGGCAATGATCACGGCGGAAATGATCACGGCGGCAATGGCCAGCACGATCATGGCAATGGCAACAGCAGCGGAAGCAACAACGGCAATAGCGGAAACGGCAACAACGGCTCGGGCGATGACAAGCATCATCACCACGACCACGACACTGGCGACAACGGCCACGGTCACTGACCGTCCGCACCGCGCCTGCGCGAAACCCCCGGCGAGCGATCGCCGGGGGTTTTGCTTTGCATGAAGGGGATGGGGTGGAGCGAATCTCCCGCGGCTGCTAGCGTCGCCGCCATGCGCCAGCCCAACGACCTGTCCGCTTTCTGGCTGCCGTTCACGGCCAACCGCGCCTTCAAGGCGAACCCGCGGATGCTCGCCCGCGCGCAGGGCATGTACTATTACGACGACACCGGCCGGGCGCTGCTGGATTGCTGCGCCGGGCTGTGGTGCGTCAACGCCGGGCACGGCCGCAAACCCATCTCGGACGCCATCGCCAAAGCGGCCCATGAACTCGACTACGCGCCCAGCTTCCAGTTCTC
Organism: Rhizomicrobium sp.; assembly: GCA_050728855.1. Lineage (GTDB taxonomy): Bacteria > Pseudomonadota > Alphaproteobacteria > Micropepsales > Micropepsaceae > Rhizomicrobium. The sequence goes on from JBOHKI010000054.1 coordinate 1,791, forward strand.
CCATCCCTCGGCCTTCGTGCTGGCGCAGCGCATCGCGGCCATGGCGCCGGAGGGGATGGACCATGTCTTCTTCGTCAATTCGGGATCGGAGGCGTGCGACACGGCGCTGAAGATCGCGCGCGCCTGGTTCCAGAAGACGGGGCAGGGCGGGCGCTTCCGGCTGATCGGCCGCGACAAGGGCTATCACGGCACCACCTTCGCCGGCATTTCGGTGGGCGGCCTCGCCAGCAACCGCGATCCCTACGGCCCGCTTCTTCCGGGTACGGACGATCACCTGCCGCTGCCTTATGACGCCGCGATGCGGTTCACCCGCGGCGAGCCCGCGGCGGGCGCGGAATTCGCCGATGCGCTGGAGACGATCGTGGCGCGACACGGCGCGGAGACGATCGCCGCGGTGATCGTGGAGCCATTCGCGGGATCGGCCGGCGTCTTCGCGCCGCCGAAGGATTACCTGCCGCGCCTGCGCGCGATCTGCGACCGCCACGGCATCCTGCTGGTCTTCGACGAAGTGATCACCGGTTTCGGCCGCCTGGGCCGCGCCTTCGCCGCGGAGCGCTACGGCGTCACGCCGGACATCATCACGTTTGCAAAAGGCGTCACCAACGGCGCGGTGCCGATGGGCGGCGCCATCGTCTCCAACGCCATCCACGACGCATTCATGTCGGGACCCGGCCACCGGATCGAATTGTTCCACGGCCATACCTATTCGGCCCATCCGCTGGCCTGCGCCGCCGCGCTGGCGACGCTCGATCTCTGCCGCGACGAGGACCTGTTCGTGCGCGCTGCCGCGATGGAACCCGTCCTGGCGGACGCCGTGCACGCGCTGAAGGGCGCGCCGTTCGTCGCGGATATCCGCAATGTCGGTCTGGCCGCGGGGATCGAACTGGAACCCGATACCGCGGCGCCGGGCCGGCGCGGGTTCGATGCGATTCGATTGGCGTTCGCGGAAGAGAATCTCGTCATCCGCGCCGGCGGCGACACCATCGCGCTGTCGCCGCCCCTGATCGCGACGGCGGACGAAATCTCGCGTATGGTCGGCGGGGTGGAGCGGGTTCTGCGGCGCCTGCGCTAGGGCCACGGGGGAGGGGGAGGCACGATGGTTGCGTTGAAGCGGGTGCTTATCGTCATTTTAGTGCTTGTTGTACCGGCCATCATCACAGGTTTGCTCTATGCGGGCAGCGTGGCTTTGCTCCACGCGACAAATCGGGTAATCGACCCTCAAACTTTCCACTGGATCTCCGTCGGCGCCTACGCACTCCTCGTGGTGGTGGCGATCGCGGACGCGAGAGAGCGGTGGTAGCCCAGAAGGAACTTCCATGCGCATCGGCGTCCCGAAGGAAATCAAGAATCACGAATACCGCGTCGGCATGACGCCGGCCGCCGTGCGCGAGCTGACCGCGCGCGGCCACGAAGTGTTCGTGGAAACCAACGCGGGCGAGGGCATCGGGCTGCACGACGCGATGTACACCCGCGCCGGCGCCAGGATGCTGCCCAATGCCGACGAGGTCTTCGCCACCGCCGACATGATCGTGAAGGTAAAGGAGCCGCAGCCGGTCGAGATCAAGCGCCTGCGCAAGGGCCAGACGCTCTTCACCTACCTGCATCTCGCGCCCGATCCGGCGCAGACCAAGGGCCTGCTCGAAAGCGGCGCGGTCTGCATCGCCTACGAGACCGTGACGGATTCGCGCGGCGGGCTGCCGCTGCTGGCGCCGATGAGCGAAGTGGCGGGGCGCATGTCCATCCAGGCGGGCGCGCATTCTCTCGAGATCGCGCAGGGCGGACGCGGCATGCTGCTGGGCGGCGTGCCGGGCGTGCCGGCCGCGAAGGTCGTCGTGCTGGGCGGCGGCGTCGTCGGCACCAATGCCGCGCGCATGGCGATGGGCATGGAAGCCCATGTCATCATCCTCGACGTGTCGCTGGGCCGCCTGAAGGAACTCGACGAGCAGTTCGGCTCGCGCATGCACACGCTCTATTCCACCATCGACGCCATCGAGGAGCAGGTGCTGGCCGCCGACCTCGTCATCGGCGGCGTGCTGCTGCCGGGTGCCGAGGCGCCCAAGCTCATCACCCGCAAGATGGTGAGCCAGATGAAGAAAGGCTCGGTGATCGTGGACGTCGCCATCGACCAGGGCGGCTGCGCCGAGACCAGCCACGCCACCACCCACGCCGATCCTACCTACATGGTGGACGGCGTGGTGCATTACGCCGTGGCCAACATGCCGGGCGCCGTGGCCCGCACCTCCACCTTCGCCCTCAACAACGCCACGCTGCCCTTCACCATCGCCCTGGCCGACCAGGGCCCCGATGCAGCGATGAAGAAGAACAAGCACCTGCGCGACGGCCTCAACGTCTATAAGGGCACGCTGACCTACGCCGCGGTCGCGGAGGCGCAGAAGCTGCCCCACGAGAGCGCGGAGAAGGTGCTGGGGGGCTAAGGGATTTCCCAATTCCATAAGCAATGGGCGGTTCGGGGGGCGCTCTGCCCATTTGCTTTTTGATGCAGGGCATCGGGAATTTTTCCGGTTAACCGCCCGGTCACGGTCGCGGACTGTCCCGGAATCCGTTACAACCCCGTCGGGGCAGTCGATGACCGGGCGCGCGCCGCAATTGTGGCGCAATCTCGCATCAGCTTGACGACGGCGCAGGCGGCGCGTCCACGCGGACGCGTGCCAGGAGGGGAGTGGGGCATGGCCACGGTCACGGGCAGCGGAGGCGGCATCGACAACGATTTTTCGTCTTCCGACCTGATGGCGCTGACGTCGGCGGCGTTGGGCACGCACAACGCCACGGCGTTCACGCTGACGATCCCGGGCCAGATCGTCCTCACCGGCACCGGCACGGGCTTCTCCTATAGCGGAAACCATCCCACGGCCGGAACCATCACCAGCCTGACGCTGCAAATGGGCACGGGCACCGCGACCTGGACGAATTTCAGCGTCTCGGCCTCGACGCTGTGGCACGCGATCAGCACCGGCGACACCGCCAGTTTCAATTCGCTGTTTTTCGGCGGCGACGACGTGTTCAACCTGCAGGGCGACACCGGCCCCGATTTCCTCTCCGGCGGCGCGGGCAACGACACCTTCAATTTCGGCGCGTCCTACAACGACGCCTCCCAGGTCGACGGTGGTAGCGGCAACGACGTCGTCAATCTCGACGGCGATTACGGCTACGTCACGCTGGGCTACATGACCAGCATCGAAACCGTGAAGCTGGCGGACGGGCATTTCTACAATCTCGGCGCCCACCCCATCGCCAACCAGACCATCGACGCCACGGCGCTGAACGCCGGCTTCAGCGTCGTGGAAGACACCCTGTTCATCAACAGCGGAGCGGTCACGCTTCTGGGCGGCGCCGGCAACGACACGCTTGTCGGCGGCAAGGGCAACGACGTCTTCGACGGCGGCGCCGGCAGCGACACCATCGACTACAGCCGCGCCACCGGCGGCGTCACCGTGAACCTCTCCATCACCACCGGCCAGAGCGTGGGCGGTGGCGAGGGCACCGACACGCTCAGGAATGTCGAGAACATCACCGGTTCGCAGTACAACGACACGCTCACCGGCAATTCGGGCGACAACATCTTCTTCGCCAGCGGCGGCCACGACACCATCGTCGGCGGCGGCGGCAGCGACACGGTGTCGTTCCAGAACCAGTCGGCCGGCCTCACCTTCGATCTGCGCAGTTCGCCGCAGAATGTCGGCGGCGACACGATCAGCGGCGTCGCCAACATCATCGGCACGCCCTACGGCGATACGTTCATCGGCGATTCCAGCAACAACCATTTCATCGGCGGCGGGCACAACGGCGTGCCCGACGTGACGGATTACAGTCACGCCAGCGGCGGCATGGTCATCACCGAGACCAGCGTCGTCTACACGACCTATCTCTCGACCACATTCGTCGCCACCGGCGGCGGCCAGGGCACCGACACCCTCACCGACATGTCCGAGATCGTCGGCAGCAACGGCGCCGACACCTTCAACCTGATCGATCCCGGCAACATCTATCTGGACGGCGGCGCCGGCAACGACACGCTGAGCTTTCAGGGCGCGACAACGGGCGTGAACGTCAACCTCGGCGATGGCGGCGGCATGTCGACGTCCTTCGTCTCGATCGAGACGCTCGTGGGCTCGAACTACACGGACAATCTGGAAGCCGGGCACACCTCCGTCGTCATCCATGGCGGCGGCGGCGACGACACGATTTCGGGCGCCTACGGTTTCGACGGCACGCCCGGCTCGACGTTCTACGGCGACGACGGCAACGACACGATCTACGGCACCACGCGCGGCGCGAACGGCAACGGCAACGACGTCATCTATGGCGGCGCCGGCGACGACCACCTCTATTCCAACCAGTTCAACGGCTCGAGCGGCGGCGACGACATCTTCGACGGCGGCACCGGCGACGACACCATAGTTGGCGGCGACGGCCAGAACACCGTCACCTACCAGGACGCGACCGGCGGCGTGACGGTCAACCTGAGCCAGGAAGATGCCTACTACAAGCTCACCGCCGATGTCGGCGGCGGCATGGGCACTGACACGCTGCAATACATCCAGAATCTGACGGGCAGCGACTACGCCGACAGGCTGACCGGCAATGAATTCGACAACACGCTGGATGGCGGCAAGGGCAACGACACGCTCGACATCAGCCAGAAGACCGGCAACAATCCGTTCGGCCCTCCCGGCACCGGCGAGGACACCGTGTTGGGCGGCTTGGGCAACGACACGATCATCGCGGGCAACGACCTCGATGCCGGCGACAAGATCGATGGCGGCGCGGGCAACGATACCGTCACCATCGGCGGCGACGCATACGCCGCCTTCACCTTCGCCGCCACCACCATGGTGAACGTCGAGACGCTGAAGCTCGCCGCCGGCAACAGCTACGGCCTCACCACCGACGATGCGACCGTGGCCGCGGGCGCGAATCTGGGCGTCGACGGGAGTGCGCTGGGCGCGGGCGACGTGCTGACCTTCGATGGCAGCCACGAGACCGACGGTTCGTTCACCGTCAACGGCGGCGCGGGCAACGACGTGCTCAGGGGCGGCAAGGGCAACGACACCATCAATGGCAATTCCGGCAACGACACCATCAACGGCGCGCTCGGCAGCGACACGATCAACGGCGGCGACGGCGACGACACGATCAATGTGGCCGCCGATCTGGATGCCATGGACAAGATCAACGGCGGCGCCGGCAACGACACCGTCGCGTTGAACGGCAACTATTCCGCCGGGCTCACGCTCACCGGCACGATGCTGGCCGGGGTGGAGTCGATCAAGGCCCTGGGCGCCTTCAACTACAATCTCACCACCGCCGATTCGCTCGTCGCCACAGGCCGCGTGCTGAATGTGGATGCGTCGGCCCTGGGCGCGGCAAACCATTTCGTCTTCGACGGCTCGGCCGAAACCGACGGCCGCTTCAGCTTCAGCGACGGCGCCGGCAACGACACGCTGAAGGGCGGCGCGCAGGCCGACGTCTTCACCGTCACGCATGGCGGCAACGACACGGTCGCGGGCGGCGCGGGCGACGACGTCATCAGTCTGGGCGGCACGTTCGACGCGAACGACGCCATCGACGGCGGCGCCGGCAAGGACACGCTCGTCCTCGACGGCGACTATTCCGGCGGCGTCGCGTTCCGCAACCTGACGCTCGCCAATGTCGAGGTGATGCGGCTGACAACGGGCCACTCCTACGATTTCACCACCAATTTCTACAACGTGGCCGGCGGGACTTCGCTGACCGTGGACGGAACCGCGCTGGGTGCTGCGGATACCGAGACGTTCGACGGGTCCGCCGCGAAATCCGGCGCCTTCATCCTCAAGGGCGGGCAGGGCAACGACGTGCTCACCGGCGGCGCCCACAACGACATCATCATCGGCGGCCTGGGCGCCGACCATCTGGCGGGCAGCGGCGGCGCCGACCGCTTCGTCTACAAATCCGCCGCTGAGTCGACGGGCACGGGCTTCGACACGCTCTCGGATTTCGACGCGGCTTCCGACCTCGTCGATCTGCCCTTCAAGGTCGCGCATATCAACACGGCGGTCACGGTGGGCGCGCTGTCCGCCGCCACCTTCGACGCGGATCTTGCCGCGGCCATCGGGCACGGTCAGCTCGGCACGCATCACGCGGTGCTGTTCACGGCCTCCACCGGAGACTTCGCGGGCGACACCTTCCTCATCGTCGACATGAACAAGGTCGCCGGCTACCAGGCGGGACAGGACCTCGTCGTGATGCTCGATCATCCCGCGAACATCGCGAGCTTCGGCGTGGCGGACTTCGTCTGACCGATTGTCAGTTTCGAAGCGCGTGTTTCGCCCTTTTCCCGCCACAGCGGGGCGATAGCGTTTCTCCCTGCCGGTCAGTCCGGCGCAATGGGGGGAGAGACATCATGCGAACAATCCTGGTGGCGGCCGCTCTGGCGTCCGTCGTCGTCATGACGGGCGCGGCCTATGCGGACGTCGAGGAAGTCGTCGTCACCGCGGAGCGTCGCGACGAAAGCGGGCCGCCGCACATCTTCGTGGTCAAGCGCGCCGACCATCTCATCGCCACCGTCACGGTGACCTGCGACACGCGCGATGCCAAGCAGCGGATGGACGAGCTGAAAACCACCCTGCGCGACCTGATCCGCGCGGCGGCCTCCACGAAGACCATCTCGCTCGGCGTCGGCGATTCCGTGCTGGGCGACCTCAACGAGGCCGATTTCGACGAGATCATCGAGCCCGACAGCCGCCCCGACTCCAGCCGCGCCTCGGTGGTGGTCAAGACGGCGGTGGCGAAAGACGACACCTTCAATTCGGCCACCGCGCGCATCAAGGATTTCATCGCCAGGGCAACCCGGACCTGCCGCAGCGAAATCATCCGCCAGAACCGCTGGGACCTGACCGTGATCGGCCCCGAGCAATATCGCGACCGCCTCGTCACCCAGATCGTCGCCGACGCGCGCCACACCGCCGATCTCTTCGGCGCGGGCTACGGCATCACCATCGAGGGATTGGAACATCCCGTGACGTGGTCGCAGCAGGGCCCGCTCGATCTGGCGCTCTACATCCCCTACACGCTGCACATCGCTCCAAAATAGCCGGATCGGAAGCGAGCCTCACCCCGGCGGGTTGCAGGTGATGTCGCCTTCCTGGCAGGCGAGCTCGCGTTCCAGTTCCCGGATGTGCGCCTGGGTCTTCTGGGTGTCGCACATCAGCTCCATCATCGGATGGATCGTGCCGCCCACGGTGAGCGCGGTCTCGTAGGCGCATTCGGAATCGCGCCAGCCGATCCACTTCTCCTCCGCCGCGCGCAGCAGCGCCTGGTTGGGCACGTCGTACTTCGCCATGAGCTGCTGGTAGAGCGCGTTGAGGCGCGCGTCGGCCGCCTTGAAATCGAGATCGGCGCAGACGTTCATCTCTGACTGCGTGAGCGCCTGCTTGCAGTCCACGAATGGCGCCGCCGTGGGCGCGGGCACGACGAGCGGCGCGGTGGGCGCGGCCGGCTGCTGGGCGAGCACGGGCCCCACGCAGGCCGCCGCCACGATCAGGAACGCGATCCCCCGCATGGCGCGCCTCAGATCGTCGCGCCGCCGTCGATCACGATCGACTGGCCGGTCATGAACGAACCGGCGGGCGAAGCGAGGAACACCGCGGCGCCCGCGATCTCGTCCGGCTCGCCGATGCGGCGCAAGGGTGCCCCGGCGGTGGAGCGCTTCAGCGTATCGGGGTTCTCCCACAGCGCGCGGGCGAAATCGGTCTTGATCAGGCCGGGCGCGATGCAGTTGGCGCGAACGTTATAGGGGCCGTACTCCACCGCGATGTTGCGCGCGAGCTGGAAGTCCGCCGCCTTGGAGATGCAATAGGCGCCGATCACCGGCGAACCGCGCAGGCCGCCGATGGAGGAGACGATGACGATGGCGCCGTCCTTGCGCTCCTTCATCTCCGGCAGCACCTGCTGGCAGAGCCAGTGATTGGATTTCACGTTGGCGCCCATGATCTTGTCGAAAGCCTCGTCCGGGATGTCCATCTGCGGGCCATAATAGGGATTGAGCGCGGCGTTGCAGACCAGGATGTCGATCCGGCCCCAATGGGCGCGGGTCTGCGCCACCAGGGCGTGAATCTGCTCCTTGTAATTGATGTTGCACGGGATCGGGATCGCCACCTCGGCGCCGCGCGCGCGGTTGATGTCACCGGCCACCTTCTGGCAGGCGTCGGCCTTGCGGCTGGAGACCACGACCTTGGCGCCGTGCTCGGCCATGCGGTGCACGATGGCCTCGCCGATGCCCTTGGTCGAGCCGGTGACCAGCGCCACCTTGCCGGACAGGTCGAACAGATTCATGGAGCTCTCCTCATAGTCGCTGGCGTCATTCTTAAGGGGTGGCGGCGGTGGTCACAAATCCGCCGTCCGGCTAAGGTTTGCTCGAGCGGGCGGGGGCAATGGAGTTGGCATGAAGAAGTCCCTGATTTCGCTGGCCGCGCTCGCACTTGCCACGCTGGCGCTCGCGGCCTGCGCGGGCGCGCCGCCGCGCTCGCATTATGGCTACCCCCAGTCCTACAACCCGCCCGGCTCGCATCCGCCGCCGCCGATGGAGCCGCGAGGCACCTTTGTCCCGCCGCCGGTCCAGAGCGCCGGGCCGCTCCGGACGGCCGCGGTGTCGGCCTATATGGACGGCGAGGAGAACGCGCTGCGCGCGCGGCTGCGCCGCGAGGGCGTGATCGTGGCGCGCCGCGGCGACGGCATCACGCTGATCGTGTTCGATTCCGCCCTGTTCGAGGGCGCCGCGGATCTCTCTGGTCACGGCGTCGAGTTGCTGCGCGCCATGGCGCTCGACCTGCGCCGCTTCGACCGCACCGCGCTCCAGATCGCGGGCTACACCGACACCACCGGCGGTGCCGGGCAGAACGCGGAGATTTCGGACAAGCGGGCCAAGGCGGTGGCCGCGGCGCTGGCGTCGGACGGCGTCGCCCCCGCGCGCCTCTCCGCCGCCGGCTACGGCGAAGACAACCCCCGCATCAAGACCGGCGACAACGTCAACGAACCCAGGAACCGCCGCATCGAAATCCGCATCACGGCCGCGCCGGTCGGATAGCAGTCAACCTCCCCCTTGCGGGGAGGTCGAAATCGCGGGACGCGATTTCGGGTGGGGGACACACCGCGCCGTCGCCCCCGCCCGAAAAATGCGAAGGGCATTTTTTCGTTGGCACGCTGTCGCTACCAACCCCCACAAGGGGGAGGTTGAGTTTACCCCCGACGGGGGAGGTGGTTGTCATTTCAGCGCTTCGTCGATCGCCTTGTTCATTTCGGCGTCGCCGGGTTCGGTGCGGGAGCCGAAGGTGCCGGCGAGGGTGCCGTCCTTGGCGATCAGGTATTTGTGGAAGTTCCATTTGGGCGCGGCGCCTTCGCCGAGTTCGCCCGCTATCCATTTGTAGAGCGGATGCGCCTCGGCGCCGATGACGTGCTCCTTGGCGGTCATCGGGAAGTCGACGCCGAAGCGGGTTTCGCAGAAGGTCTTGATCTGGTCTTCGCTGCCCGGCTCCTGGGCGCCGAAATCGTTGGCCGGCACGCCCAGCACGACGAGGCCGGCGTCCTTCTTGGCCTTCCACAGCGCCTCGAGGCCGGAATATTGCGGCGTCAGCCCGCACTGGCTCGCCACGTTGACGACGAGGACGGCCTTGCCCTTGAACTGCGACATCGGCATCGCGCCGCCGTCGATGGATTTGAAGCTGAAGTCGTAGGCGGTGGTCATGGGAAACTCCGTGAAAGCTAGTGTCCGTAGCGGCCGAACAGCTCGACCAGCTCGTCGAATTTGCGCCGCTGGTCCTCGGCGTCGCCGCTCTTGATGGCGTGGGCGACGCAGTGCGAGGCGTGGCTTTTCAGAAGATCTTCCTCGACCTTGCGGATGGCGGATTTGACGGCCTGGACCTGGTTGAGAACGTCGATGCAGTAGCGTTCTTCCTCGATCATGCGCGCGATGCCGCGTACCTGGCCCTCGATGCGCGCCAGCCGCGCCAGCAATTTCGGATCTTTGTGCGTCATTTCACTACACCCTACCAGAGTATGCGTTCTTGCCAAGGTGAAGGCGCAGAGTCAGGGTCGGGGCTTAGCGAGGGCGTATATGCGTGCAGTTGGCGCGGCATTGGTTGGAATACTTCTGGTTCCCGGCGCGGCGCTGGCATGCGCCTGCGGCTGCGCGGTGTTCGACGTGGGCACCTCGACGCTGCTGCCATCGGGCCCCGGCACCACGCTGTTCTCGGAATACGACTTTCTCGACCAGACGCGGAACTGGTCCGGCACGCACTCCGCCCCCGCCGCCAACAATGACGACAAGCACATCCGCTCCAACTTCTTCGTGGCCGGCGGACAGGCGATGTTCAACGACGATTGGGGCGTGATGGTCGAGATTCCGTACACGGATCGTACCTTCACCACCGCCGATTCCGGGACGCCGGAGACTTTCCAGCATTCCGCGCTGGGCGATATCCGGCTGATGGGCGTCTATTCCGGCTTCTCCAAGGACATGTCGAGCGGGCTGATCTTCGGGGTCAAGCTGCCGACCGGCGACCACACCTACGCCAATTTCGATTCCGACGTCGAGATCAGCTCCGGCTCGACCGATTTGCTGCTGGGCGGCTTCACCGGCGGCGCCTTCGACGTGGCGCAGAGCTGGACCTGGTTCGCGCAGGCCATCTGGCAGAAGCCGCTGGCGACGCAGGGCGGCTATCACCCTGGCTTCGAGCTGAACGGCGCGGTCGGCGCGTCCTACCGCAGCTGGAAGCTGGCGCCGAATGTGGAGCTGTCGCCGGTGGTGCAGGTCCTGATGTCGGAGCGCGGGCGCGACGGCGGCCCGCTGGGCGACGCGGACAGCACCGGCTACCAGCGCGTGCTGGTCTCGCCGGGCCTCGCGCTCAGCGTCGACAAGTGGAAGCTCTACGCCGATGTCGAGCTGCCGGTCTGGCAGCACGTCAACGGCAACCAGCTCATCGCCCCCTACGCCCTGAAATTCATCGCCAGCTATTCGCTTTGACTTCCTCCTCGCGCTTCCTCCCCGGCAACGGCGGGGGAGGAAGCCGAATACGGTTAACGAATTGGCAACGGGGCCTCGCCAAAATGGGCGCCATGACCCATGCGATCCTGCTCGTTATCTACGCGCTGCTGTCGGCCTGCGCGGCGCTGATCCTGAACATGCTCGGGCTGGCGACGCCGCTGGAATCCGGGCTTGCCGGCTTCACGGTTTTCCTGGTGCTGGCCCAGATCCAGGCCGGCTTTGGCCGCCGCAAGCAGGCCCGCGCCCAGCGCCACGAACTCGCCAAGCTGAAGCAGAGTACCAAGGCGCTCGCCGCCGCGGTGCAGGAGACCCACGCCCGCATCGAGGACGTCAAGGCCGCCGTCGAGGCCAAGTCCACGGCGCAGAGCCGCAAGATTGTCTCCGAGCTTCAGGTGCTGGAAAGCCTGATGCGCGAGTTCGCCACCCGCATCACCGACAAATCCAGGCCCGCCCTGCCGCCGGCGCAGATCGAGCGCCACGCCAAGGCGAGCGCGCGCTCCTATCTCGAGACGCTGGGCGAGCCCGAACTGCTTGAGACCATCCGCGCCTCGCTCGAGGAGAACCGCGTCGACCTCTACCTCCAGCCCATCGTCAGCCTGCCGCAGCGCAAGCTGCGCTTCTACGAGGCGCTGTCGCGGCTGCGCGCCGAGGACGGCACCGTCATCATGCCGGCGCAATACATGAAGATCGCCGCGCCCGCCGGACTGATGAGCGTGGTGGACAATTTGCTGCTGTTCCGCTGCGTGCAGATCGTGCGCCGCCTGATCGGCAAGCATCGCGAGATCGGCGTGTTCTGCAACATCTCCGGCGATACGCTGACGGACGCGGAGTTCTTCCCGCAATTCCTGGAATACATGCACCACAACCGCGACCTTGCGCCCCATATCGTGTTCGAGTTCGCGCAGGACGCGGTGATCGCGGCCGGCGCGCGGGGCGAGGAGAATCTCGCCTATCTGTCCAGTCTCGGCTTCGCGCTGTCGCTCGACCATGTCGAAACGCTCGCCACCGATTTCGCGCGGCTGAAGACGGTGGGCTTCCGCCACATCAAGGTACGGGCGGTCGCGCTGAACGGCGGGTTGAGCGGCATCGGCGCCTCCGTCGCCGCGGAAGACCTGAAGACCCTCCTGGCGCGTCACGGCCTCAACCTCATCGCCGAGCGCGTCGAAGACGAGAAGACCGTGGTGCAGCTGCTCGATTACGGCGTCGATTTCGCGCAAGGCTACCTCTTCGGCGAACCCCGCGCGGTGCGCGAGGATTCCGTCAAGCCCGTCGAAAGCACCATCCCCGCGCCCGTGATCCCCTTCAAGCGCAGCGCCTGACACGCCGGCCGTCGCGACAGGCTTGCCGCCGCACCTGGCCGCGCCTAGAGTCTCCCGCATCCAGGGGGACGACATGAAATCCGCATTTGCAATCGTGGCCGGTTTCGCGCTGGCCGTTGTGCTCGCATTCGGGCCCGCCGCCGCGCGAAACTGGAAATCCACGCCGCAGGATCTGGCGCAGGATTATTCCCAGATCCTCGACAATCGCGGCAAGGGCGAACTCGTCATGATCTGGTGGATTTCCTCGCCCGTCATGCCCCAGTATCCGGACGCGCAGAAAGTGCTCGACCGCTATGTGATCATCGGTGTCGTGCATGCGAATGTGACGCCCGGCGGAACGATGGAGTTCGACCCCGATTCCACCGTCACCGTGAAGGACGGGGCGGGGACCACGCTGACGGAACTGCCGGTCAATTCCCAGCCGCCGGTGGTGGCCGGCATGCTCACCACGCTGGAAGGCGTGCTGCGCGGCGCGCTCGGTTCAATGGGGCAGGGCATTCACTGGTTGGTGTTCGAAGGCGGCAATACGAGCGCCTGCACCAAAGGCGAACTTTCCGTGCAATACAGCGGCGAAACGTATACCTACCAAACACCCATCCCCGGCTGTCCCGCCGGCTGAAACGATCCGGCCCGCGCGACCGCACGGCTCCGGGAGCATAACCTTGCCTGCCGGCGGCGCGAACGGTAGGTGTGTGGCATGTCCCTCCCCGCGCTCCTCACCAATTTCCGCGACATCGCGGTCCAGCACGACGCGCTGATCTGCGACGTGTGGGGCGTGCTGCATAACGGACGGGTGGCCTATCCCGAAGCCGCGGATGCGTTGCGCCGGTTCCGCGCGGCGCACGGTCCCGTCATCCTGCTGACCAATGCGCCGCGCCCCGTCGGCGATCTGGAAGTCATCTTCAACAGGATCGGCGTGCCGCTGGACTGCTACGACGCGATCGTGACGTCCGGCGTCGCCGCGCGGGACGATCTGGCGCGGCGTGGGCCGCGCACCATGCTGCATCTGGGACCGGAGCGGGATCGCGGCGTGTTCGCGGGGCTTCCGATCGAAAGCGTCGATGTGGAAAAGGCCGAAATCGTCCTCAACACCGGCCTCTACGACGACGAAACCGAGACGCCGGAGGACTACGCGCCGCTCTTCGCCCGTATGAAGGTGCGCGGTCTGCCCATGCTCTGCGCCAATCCCGACATCGTGGTGGAGCGGGGCGACAAGCTCATCTGGTGCGCCGGCGCGCTGGCCCGCGATTACGCGAATCTCGGCGGCACGGTCACCTATTATGGCAAGCCGCACGGGCCGATCTACGACACCGTGCTGGCGCTGGCGGAGAAGATTTCCGGCCGCAAGCCCGCGCGTCCCCTCGCCATCGGCGACGGCGCCGACACCGACATCAAGGGCGCCAATGCGCGCGGCATCGACGCGCTGTTCATCGCCAACGGCGTGCACGCCGCCCAGATCGGCGATTTCACCGCCGACGGCATTGCCCAGTTCTTCGCCGTCCCGGGCATCCACGCCAAAGCCGCCATGCGCACGCTGGTGTGGTGAGCGCGTCGTTGTCATCCCGGGCGAGCGCAGCGAGACCCGGGACCCATCGAGACGGTGTCACCATGGGTCCCGGCTCCGCGCGATGCTGACGCATCGCTTGGCCGGGATGACAGTTTGATTTGCGGTCGAAATATCGCCAAAACCACTGCGGAAAATCAAAAGGACTCCCCATGACCTACTATATCGACGACCTCAAGCCCGGCATGAGCGAGAGCTACACCCATACCGTGACCGAAGGCGACATCCAGAAATTCGGCGAAGTCTCCGGCGACGTGAACCCGGTGCATTTCGACGAGGAATGGGCCAGGACCACGCCGTTCAAGGGCCGCATCGCGCATGGGGTGCTGAGCGCGAGCTACATCTCCACCGTGCTCGGCATGAAGATGCCGGGGCCGGGCACGATCTTCATGCAGCTGCTCACCCGCTTCAAGGCGCCGGTGCGCATCGGCGATACCGTGACCGCCACCTGCACGGTGCGCGAGATCGTGCCGGAGAAGCGCCGCGTCACCTTCGACTGCGTCTGCAAGGTCGGCGACACGGTCGTCGTCGAGGGCGAGGCCCTGGTCATGGCGCCGGCCCGGCCGAAGGCCTAAAACCAGACGCATGCGAATCTTCCGCCACACCCGCGATGTTCCTGACGGCGTCCGCGGCGCGGTGGTGGCGCTCGGAAATTTCGACGGCGTGCATCGCGGCCACCAGGCCCTGATCGGCCACGCCCGCGCGCTTGCGGAGGAGCGCGGCGCGCCGCTCGGCGTCGTCGTCTTCGAGCCGGATCCGCAGGAGTATTTCCGCCCCGCGGCCGAAAGCGCGCGGCTGACTCCCTTCCGCGTCAAGGCGCGGCTGATCGCGGAGCAGGGCGCGGACGCGCTGTTCGCCCTGCATTTCGACGCCGCCATGGCCACGATGAGCGCGCAGGATTTCGTGCTCGACGTGCTGGTCGCGGGCCTCGGCGTGGGCTGCGTGGTGGCGGGCGCGGATTTCCGTTTCGGCAAGGACCGCGCCGGCGACGTGACGGTGCTGTCCTACATGGGCGAGATGGAAGGCTTCCATGTCGCGGTGTTCGATCCGGTTCTGGCGGGCGGCGAGAAGATCTCCGCCACCCACATCCGCGCCGCGCTCCGGGCCGGCAGGCCGCGCGAGGCGGCCAAGCTGCTCGGGCATTTCTGGGCGGTGGAGGGCAGGGTCGAGCATGGCGACAAGCGCGGCCGCACCATCGGCGTGCCCACCGCCAACATGCGCCTCGCCGATTGCCTCCATCCCGCCTTCGGCGTATACGCCGCGCGCGCCACGCTCTATGAAGACGACCGCGCGGTGCTCACCCGCGACGCCGTCGCCAATTTCGGCATCCGCCCGATGTTCCAGACCAAGGTGCCGCTGCTGGAAACCTGGCTCTTCGACTTCGACGCCGACCTCTACGGCAAACATCTGGCGGTGGAGCTGGTGGACTATCTCCGCGGCGAGGAAAAGTTCGATAGCCTCGACGCGCTCAAGGCACAGATCGCGATAGACAGCGACAATGCCAGGAAAGTCCTGCGACAAATCTGAGTGATGCTTTCTCCGCCCGTCAGGGGGGACGGTCGAATGGCATCGCCACCCATCAACCGCAGAATCTGCAAGACGCCCTTCGCCGAATCTTCAACCTCCCCCTCGCGGGGAGGTCGAAATCGCGAAGCGATTTCGGGTGGGGGTTATGCGCCGTCCTTGACGCCTGTGGAACGCGCGCGCCATTTGCGCCAACACGCCACGCCGGCGGAACGCAAACTTTGGCGCGCGCTGCGCCTGCTCAGATCCCAGGGTTACAATTTCCGCAGGCAGGCGCCGTTCGACAACTATGTCGCCGATTTCGTCTGCCATCGGGCGAGCCTGATCGTGGAGCTTGATGGCTCCCAGCACGGCGATGCCGGTCAGGCGGCGCATGACGGCCGGCGCACGGCATTCCTGAATGGACGCGGCTATCTGGTCCTTCGGTTCTGGAATCGCGACGTGCTTCGGAATTGCGACGGGGTCGTGGAAGCCATCCTTCGCGCCGCGCGCGCCCCACCCGAAAAATCACCTCGCTCCGCTCGCTGATTTTGTCGACCTCCCCGCAAGGGGGAGGTTGAAGTGAAGTGAAGCCGTAGGCCATCATCTGACCTCCCCCTTGCGGGGAGGTCGAAAAATGCACTGCGCATTTTTCGGGCGAGGGTTACTTCTTCTCCATCAGCTCGATGCGGTTGCCGAAAGGGTCGTCGGCGTAGATGCGGTCGTAGCCTTCGAGCGGCTCATCGTCTTTCAGCGTGTAGCCGCCGGCGGCGAGGGCGGCGCGCAAGGCGGGGAGGTCTTCCACCAGCAGGGCCGGGTGGGCTTTCTTCGCCGGGCGGAAGTCCTGCTCGACGCCGAGATGCAGCTTCAGCGCCCCGCGCTCGAACCAGCAGCCGCCGCGCCTGGCCAGATGCGGCGGCTTGGGCAGTTCGGGGATGCCCAGCGTGTCGCGGTAGAAGCGCCGCGCGGCCTCTTCTCCGCCCGGCGGCATGGCAAGCTGGACATGATCGATGGACGCGATGCGCATCAGCCGCCCCAGCGATCCAGCTTGTCCATCATCTGCGTGATGTTGCGCTTGATGGCGTCTTCCTGCGCGGATTTGTAGGGCAGGCCGGCGCTGGCGCTCAGCGCCACGTCGGACGTCGTATCCAGGGTCTCGTCGACAAGCGTGCGCCCACTCTTGTACTCCACGAGCGTGTAGCGGATCCGAACATGCACGGTGGAATTCGTGCCCGTGGTCTCACGCTCCATCGCGAGCGTCAGGCTGAGCGCGTAACGCGCGTCCGCCGGCGTGAAGAGGCCTCTGCCTTCCAGCGACTGCTGGAGTGCCGCGCGCAGGTCTTCGTTGCTGACGTCGGCGTAGACGAAGGAATTGTTGCTCGCGCCGCCCACGACGGCGCCGACCGCGATCGCGTTGGCCAGCGGCGAACCGGCTGCGGGTTGTCCGGGGCCCGCGGTCATCGCGCCGCTCTCCGGCGCGCAGGACGAAAGCAGCACGAGGAATGCGGCGGCGAATATGATTCGGAACATCTGTCGAAACCCCTGACGGCACATGCCAATTTAGCATTTCCGGCGCGCGCGGGAACAGCGCTGGACCATTGGCCGCGCCGCTGGTACTTAGGGCATGTGCGCTGATTTGCAGGCTGAACTGATGCTTCGCCCTGGGGGATATTCGCGAATTCCTTGCCCGGCTCCCTGGCCGGGTGCCTGAACGCGCGCCCCATGGTCACGGATGCCGGGAAGCAAGCCCCATCCCCGACCAGAGACAGAGACGATGCCAGACGCCAAGACCGACGATACGACGACCGAGGCTGGGCGCGACTATCGCGCCACGCTGTTCCTGCCCGCGACGGAATTCCCCATGAAGGCGGGGCTTCCCGCGGCCGAGCCCAAATGGCTGGCGCGCTGGGAGGCGATGGACCTCTATGGCCGCATCCGCAAGCAGGCCAGGGCCAGGAATTTTCCGCTCTTCGTGCTGCATGACGGGCCGCCCTATGCCAATGGCGAGATCCATTCCGGCACCGGTCTGAACAAGGTGCTGAAGGATATCGTGGTGCGCAGCCGCGGCTTCCTCGGTTTCGACGCGCCGTATATCCCGGGCTGGGACTGTCACGGCCTGCCGATCGAATGGAAGATCGAGGAGAAATACCGCAAGGAAGGCAAGTCGAAGGACGACGTGCCGATCGACCAGCTGCGCCGCGACTGCCGCGAATTCGCCAATCACTGGATCGGCGTGCAGCGCGCGCAGTTCAAGCGGCTGGGCTGCATCGGGCTGTGGGACAAGCCCTACACCACCATGGACTACCGCGCCGAAGCGGTGATCGCGGGCGAGCTGCACAAGTTCGTCGGCAATGGATTGCTCTATCGCGGCTTCCGCCCGGTGATGTGGTCGCCCGTGGAAAAGACCGCGCTCGCCGAAGCCGAGGTCGAGTATCACGAGAAGCAGAGCCCGACGATCTATGTGAAGTTTCCGCTCCTTCACACGTTGATACCGCGGCTCAGCGTCATCATCTGGACGACAACGCCTTGGACGATTCCGGGAAATCGGGCAATCGCGTTCTCACCGACTATGCAGTATGGCCTCTATGAGGTAATCGAAGCGGACGAGGGCGCTCTGGCGGGGAAAGGTGAGAGTATCGCTCTCGCCGATGCGTTGGCAGACCAGACCGCCAAGCATGCCAAAATCAAATTGAAGCGCTACGGAGACTTCGATCCCTCGGGCAAGGTCGCAGCGCATCCGTTGCGCGGCAAAGGCTTCGAGTTCGATGTGCCGTTGCTTCCCGGCGATCACGTCACCGCCGATACCGGCACGGGTTTCGTCCACACCGCGCCGGGCCATGGCGAGGAAGACTTCGCGCTGATGACGGGGCGCGACCGGAATTACACGCGCGAGAACCCCGACGCGTTCAACATCGTGACGGAAGACGGTTCCTTCGCCGCCCATGTGCCGCTCTTCGCGGGCAAGCGCATCCTCACCGACGCCGGCAAGGACGGCGACGCCAATGGCGCGGTGATCCGCGAGTTGATCGCCGCCGGCGCGCTGCTGGCCAAGGGCACGCTGCGCCATTCCTATCCGCATTCCTGGCGCTCCAGGGCGCCGGTGATCTTCCGCGCGACGCCGCAATGGTTCGCGGCGATGGACAGGGACATCTCCGGCGGCGGCACGTTGCGCCAACGCTCGATGAAGGCCATCGCCGACACGAAATGGTTTCCGCCGTCCGGCGAGAACCGCATGGCAGGCATGGTGAAGGACCGCCCCGACTGGGTGCTGTCGCGCCAGCGCGCCTGGGGCGTGCCGCTGGCGATCTTCGTGAACAGGAAGACCGACGTCATCCTCGACGACCCCGGCGTGAACGCGCGCATCACCGATGCGTTCAAGGTCGAAGGCGCGGATGCCTGGTTCAAGGCGGGCTCCGCCGCGCGCTTCCTCGGAAACGCATACGACGCCGAGGACTACGAGCAGGTGCGCGACATCCTCGACGTCTGGTTCGATTCCGGCTCGACCCATGTCTTCACCGTCGAGCAGCCGCTGGAGCCCGAGTGGCCGCAAAAGGACCACGCCGATCTCTATCTCGAAGGCTCCGACCAGCATCGCGGCTGGTTCCAGTCCTCGCTCTTGGAAAGCTGCGCCACGCGCGGGCGCGCGCCCTACGACCAGGTGCTGACGGCGGGCTTCGTGCTCGACCGCGAGGGCGACAAGATGTCCAAATCGGTGGGCAACGTGATCCTGCCGCAGACCGTCGCCGACAAGAACGGCGCCGACATCTTCCGCCTCTGGGTCGCCTCGTCGGACTTCACCCAGGACCTGCGCATGGGCAACGACATCATCCAGGCCAACACCGACGCCTATCGCCGCCTGCGCAACACCATCCGCTTCATGCTGGCCAATCTTTCCGGCTTCGACGAGGCCGAGCGCATCGGCCACGACGCGATGCCGGAGCTGGAGCGCTACATCCTGGCGCGGCTGGCCGAGATCGATGCCGTCGTGCGCGAAAGCTACACGGTCTACGACTTCAACCGCGTCTACAACACCGTGTTTTCCTTCTGCACCAACGAGCTGTCGGCGTTCTATTTCGACATCCGCAAGGATTCGCTCTACTGCGACGCCAAATCCGCCGCCCGCCGCCGCGCCGCGCGCACCGTCACCGACCAGGCCTTCCGCCATGTCGTGACGTGGCTCGCGCCGATCCTGTGCTTCACCATGGAAGAAGCGTGGCTGCTGCGCTTTCCCGGCGAGCACGAAAGCGTGCATCTGCATACCTTCCCGCATGTCCCGAAGAACTGGCATGACGACAGGCTGGTCGCGAAATGGTCGCGGATCCGCGAATTGCGCCGCGTCGTCACCGGCGCGCTCGAGATCGCGCGGCGCGACAAGGTGATCGGCGCCAGCCTGGAAGCGCGGCCCGTGCTCTATACCGGCGGCGAGGATGCGGCGCTGTTCGACGGCCTCGATCTCGGCGAGATCGCCATCACCTCCGGCGCGAAAGTGTCGACGCATGAGGCGCCCGCCGATGCGTTCCGCCTGGCGGAGGTTCCCGGCGCCGCGGTGACGTTCCATCATGCCGAGGGCGACAAATGCGCCCGCTGCTGGATGATCCTGCCCGAAGTCGGCCACAACAAGGACCCCCACCTCTGCAACCGCTGCACGGAGGCGGTCGATGGGTGACGCACATATTCTTCCTCCCCCGCGAGAGCGGGGGAGGGGGACCGGCGAAGCCGGTGGAGGGGGGACGGCGGTGGCGAAGAACTTGCTCTTCCACACCAACACACCCCCTCCGTCTCGCACGACTGTCGTCGTG
>JBOHKI010000055.1:0-21464 GCA_050728855.1 Rhizomicrobium sp.
CTGCGGAGCCGGTGGCGGCTGCCGCCAGCGTGCTGGGTATCCCGGAGGCCGAGTTCACGCCGCGGGTGCGCGACGCCATCATGACCCTGATGAGCGAGGTCGACGGATTGCGCCGCGAGCTTCAGCAGACCCGCTCGCGGCTCCAGGAAGTCGAGCATGCCGCCGACCAGGACCAGCTCTTGCCGCTGCTCAACCGCCGCGCCTTCGTGCGTGAGCTCAATCGCTACATCAACTTCGCCTCGCGCTACGCCACGCCGGCAAGTCTCGTCTATTTCGACCTCGACGACTTCAAGGCGATCAACGACACCCAT
Source organism: Rhizomicrobium sp. (assembly GCA_050728855.1). GTDB lineage: Bacteria > Pseudomonadota > Alphaproteobacteria > Micropepsales > Micropepsaceae > Rhizomicrobium. The sequence continues at coordinate 312 of JBOHKI010000055.1, forward strand.
GGCCACGCCGCCGGCGATGCCGTGCTCTCACATTTCGCCGACACGCTGCTGGCCCATGTCCGCGACAGTGACGTGGTGGGCCGGCTGGGCGGCGACGAATTCGGCATCATCCTGTCCCACGCCGACAGCACCCAGGCCCATGCCAAGGCGGCCGCGTTGGCGGCGACGCTCCAGGCCAGCCCGCCGATGTGGCGCGGCAAGGCGCTCCAGGTCGCGTTCTCCTACGGCGCCTTCGAGCTCATCGGCGGCGAGAACGCCGACAACGCCATGGCCCGCGCCGACGAGGCGATGTACGCGCACAAGCGCGGGCGCTAGCCGCATCAGGCGATAATATCCGGCAGCAGCGCGTCCTCGATGCGCGCGATCAGGTCCCTCAATTGCAGCTTGCGCTTCTTCAGGCGCGTGAGCTGGATCTGGTCGAGCACCCCTTGCTCGGTCATCGCGGCGATGGCGGCGTCGAGGTCGCGGTGTTCCTGCGACAGCTCCGCGAGCCTGGCGCGCAGGGCGTGTTCTTCGGCTTCGGTCATGTGCGGCCCTTGCGGCGCCCCTTCGCGAGATCCTCGCCCCAGCGCTTGGTATCCGGCCAGTCGCAGCCGAAGAGGTCGAGCACGCGGCCGACCTGCTGGTCGACGATGTCGGCGATCGACCGGGGCTCGGCGTAGAAGGCCGGCATCGGCGGCAGGATGGTGGCGCCCATCTCGGCGAGCTGCGCCAGCGCGCGCAGATGGCCCAGATGCAGCGGCGACTCGCGCACCAGCAGCACCAGCGGGCGCTTCTCCTTCAGCGTCACGTCGGCGGCGCGGGTGAGCAGGTTCGTCGTCACGCCGCTTGCGATCTCCGACCAGCTGCGCACCGAGCACGGCGCCACGATCATGCCGGCCGTGCGGAACGATCCGGAGGCGATGGGCGCTGCAATGTCGTCGATGGCGTAGCTGCAGTCCGCCTTCGCCGCTACGGCTTTCGGCGACAGCGCGGTCTCGTAGCCGATGGTCATCTGGCCGGGCTTGCTGACCACCAGATGCGATTCGATTCCGAGTTCGCGCAGCGCCTCGAGCAGGCGGATGCCGTAGGCGACGCCGGAGGCGCCGCTGATCCCCACCACCAGCTTTTTTCCAGCTTTTCCCGGCCGCTGCGCCATGGAACCCGTTTACAGTCTGTCAGCTTTGCGCGAAAGGGGTGGGTGACAGGGGGCGGCTTTGGTGGTCTAATTCCAGTCCTTTCAAGAACGAGGTGCGGTATGGCACTGCAAGGGCATATCCAGGAACTCTCGGATAAGCATAAGAAACTTGAAGACCTCATCGAGTCGGAAATGGCTCATCCCGATTGGGACGAAACGCGGGTCTCCGCGCTGAAAAAAGAAAAGCTCCGTATCAAGGACGAGCTCGAACGGCTTCGAACTTCGGTACACTGAATTCCCTTTCCGCGCCTACTCCGCCGGCTGCATCGCGAAGTGATGCCGCACGCGCGTCAGCAGCGCCGCCGCCAGCGCCAGCATGGCGCCGGCCGCCAGGAAGGCCGCGCCCGGGAAATAGACCGGCGCGTCCGCCGCCGTGAAATAGGCGAACACGTTTGTCAGGACCACCGGCGCCACGATCGACGTCACCCCGCCGACGCTGGCCAGCGCGCCCTGGACCTCGCCCTGCTCGTTCAACGGCACCTGCTTTGAGATGATGCCGTTGATCGACGGCATGGCGAGCCCCATCAGCGCCCAAACCAGCATCCATGGATACATCTGCCAGCCCTGGCTGGCGAAGGCATAGCCCGCGAAGCCCGCGGCGCCCGCCATGAGGCCGATATAGGCCGCGCGCGCCTCGCCCAGCCTGGGGATGAGGATACGGGTGAGGAAACCGAACACGCCCGCCATCACCAGGCCGAGGAACGCCATCGCGGCGCCGAGCTGCGCGGTGGTCCAGTTGAATTTGAGATAGACGTAGTAGCTCCAGATCACCGGATTGGCGTCGTGCGCCAGGCGCATCAGGATGAAGATGCCGACGAAGCCGAGCACCGCGGGATGGCGGCGGATGGCGATCAGCGAGCCCACCGGATTTGCGCGCCACAGCTCGAACTTGCGCCGCCTGGCGGGCGGCAGCGATTCATTCATCACCAGCAGGCCGAACAGCGCGTTGGCGACGGCGAGTGCGGCCGCGGCGAAAAACGGCAGGCGGATGCCGTACTGCCCCAGCAGCCCGCCGATGGCGGGGCCGACCACGAAGCCGATGCCGAAGGCCGCACCCGTGAGCCCGAAATTCGCCGCGCGCTTTTCCGGCGGCGAGACGTCGGCGATGTAGGCGTTGGCCGTGGTGTAGGCCGCGCCCGCGACGCCGGAAAGGATGCGGCCGATGAACAGCCAGGCGATGGTCGGCGCGATGCCGGTGATGAAATAGTCCACGCCCAGCATCAGCAGCGAGACGATCAGCACCGGCTTGCGGCCGAAGCGGTCCGACAGGTTGCCGATCAGCGGCGAGAACAGGAACAGCATCGCCGCGAAGGAGGTCTGCAGCAGCCCGCCCCACCACGCCGACGCGCTCATGGCGGCGGCCGCGCTGGAATAAGGGCCGGTGAGCTGGGCGATGATCTTGGGCGCCACGGGGATGACGATGCCCAGCCCCACCGTGTCGATGAACATGGTGGTGAAGATGAACACGAGGGCGAGGCGGCTGGCCCCCGGCGTGCGGTCGGTCGTGGTCATGCGGTTGCCCTCATCGCGCGCACCCTATCCACCGCTCCGCCGGCCGACTTGGAGAAATTTGCCCGCGCCGCCCGCCGGCCACATCTGGTGGGCCCGGCCGCGCGCGACACCCGCGCTTGATCTTTGTTTGCCCGCGCCACGCCACCCCCCTCCCCCCAGGCGGGGCAGGCCGGGCGGTATTCGAACCGCCAAAATGCAGAGGGGGGAGGGGGCGGGCCCCGCCGCCCCACATCTTGTGGGCCGGGGCGGGCCGCGGCATTCGTTTTCACGAATCCCGGACCCCCTCCCTCCCCCTCGCGATGCCCCTGAAACCGCACGGCAAATCCCTCTCGGTAAAAGAGAGCGAGCATAGGAACTTATCAGGAACAAATCAATAGATTTTCGCGCGTGCTCGCCAGGCTGGTGCTGAATGACTGAGCGCACTTCAGAACTCGGTTTTGAATTGATCGAGAGTGGTCGCCACACTGTTCTGCATGAACAGAAGCGCATCTATGACCGGCACAAGTTCGGCCCTCCCGCATTTTTCAAATGCTACCTGAGGGACGATATCGGCTTCCGCCTGAAATGTGGGGTCTGGGCTTCCGAGAACGATTTTGAAAACTTCCACGCCTTCTCTAGTCATTCGTTTGGGTCGGGGATCGCCGAAGCCAACGATGGTTCGCCCAGGAACGACATCAAGCGTCCTTGCGATCTCTTCGTTAGTCCCGAGCGTGATCCTATCCCCTAGTTGGGCGGCCTGAGTTACGACAGTCAAAAGTCGGTGTTTGTCCTCAATGTCCATGGCGTGGATCACAGACAAGGGATGGGCATCATCGTCTGGGACGCTTTTGTCGGGTTGGTTTTCGTCGATGATTTTCTTAGCCGTCGCAGTAATGCGGTTTGTGCTTCCGTCCTTACATGAGACAGACCACGATTTTGCTGTGCGGCAAATCGGGAAGTGATGGTTCTTAGTTGGTGTGCTGCCGTTCCTGATCACAAGCGCTGTAATCAAATGATCCAAGCTGGATCGAAGGTGATGGACAATCTCACCGGCAAGCACCGAAAATCTCAATGGTGATAGCGGATCACCTTTCACGATAAAGAGATATTCGAGGCCGTCTGGACTGAATTTGCGAAGGACTTCATATGGCTTTGGATTGCCATTGAGGAAAGCATCGATTTCCGTCTTGAGATTACGGATGCTTTCGTCGGATCTCCGAATTTTCGCCCAACAACCCTCTAGGCCGACGGGTATTGTCCATTGAGTCATTGGAGCCGCCATGGTCTCAGGTACATTCCGCCCAAGCTAACATTGTCTCGCGCGGCAGGCTTTGGGCAGGCGGATAGAGCGTCCCCCCCGTCTGGCGCGCGAGGCGCGCGCCATCCACCTCCCCCGTAAACCGGGGAGGAAAAGGAAGGGTCACGGCTCGACGATTGCCTTGCCGATGATGGCGCGGGACTGCAGGGCGCGCATGGCATCGATGGCGCGCGCCAGCGGGAAGCGCGCGCCGATGTGGGGGCGGATCTTCTTTTCGGCGAGGAGGCGGTCGATGGCGGCGATGTTCTCGCGGCCTTTGGCGGGATCCTTGCGGCCGTATTCGCCGGCGCGCACGCCCACCACCGAGAAGCCTTTGATCAGCGGCATGTTGGCGGCGATGGTGGGGATGCGGCCCGAGGTGAACCCGATCACCAGCAGGCGGCCGTTGAAGGCGATGCAGCGCACGCTCTCGTCGAACACGTCGCCGCCGACCGGATCGTAGATGACGTCGGCGCCGGCGCCTGCGGTGAATTCCTTCACTGCGTCGCGGAAGCCCGACGGCGGCAGCACCAGGCTGGCGCCATAGTCTTTGAGGAACGAACGTTTCGCGTCCGTCGAGGCCGTGGCGATGACGCGCGCGCCGAGCGTGCGGCCGAGATCGACGGCGGCGAGGCCCATGCCGCCGGCCGCGCCATGCACCAGCAGCGTCTCGCCCTCGGCCAGCGCGCCGCGGCGCACCAGCGCGACATGGGCGGTGAGATAGGCGGTGGTGTAGCTCGCGGCTTCGGCGTAGCCCGCATCGCCGGGGATCCTGCGCAGCAGCGCGGCCGGCAGCTGGCGCTCCTCGGCGAAGGCGCCCTGGAAGCCGCCGCCCACCACGCGGTCGCCCACCGTCACGTTCGTGACGGCGTCGCCCACGGCGATCACATCGCCCGCGAATTCGCCGCCCACGGCGAAGGGCAGCTCCGGCTTGTGCTGGTATTTGCCCTGCACCATCAGGATGTCGGGGAAGTTCACGCTCGCCGCGCGCACGCGCACGCGCGCCTCGCCGGGCGCGGGCGGCGGCAGGGTCACGTCCTCGAAGGACAGCGTGCCGATGTCCTCGGCGTTGGCGCGGCAGACGAAGGCTTTCATGCGGTGGCACCTTGTCGGACGGTGTTGAATCAACCCAACACCGTCATCCCCGGCCTTGTGCCGGGGACCCATGACCGCGGTCCTTCAGAGCGCGTCGAGACCGAGGTTATGGATGGCCGGGACAGGCCCGGCCATGACGGTTGAGATAGTGAGATTGCATGCGTATTACGCAGAAGCGTGGCCGTTGGCGGAGTGGGGGAGGGCGCGGATGCCGCCCATGAAGAGGGCGGTGGCGAAGGCGGCGGCGCTGGCGGGGTCGCGGCGCTCGCGGCGCAGCAGGCGCTCGGTGATCTCGAAGGCGACGCCGACGATGGACGCCATCAGGAAGTCCGCGTCCACCGGCGGGAAGACGCCGCGGGCGATGGCGCGCTCCAGATCCTCGCGCAATTCCTCGAAGCCCGCGATCACCTCCGGCGTGTCCATGCGCACCCGCGTGGTGTCGGCGGAGTGGCGCATGTTGCGGAAGTTCATCTCGTCGCGGGTGACGAACTCGAAGAAGGTGCGGAAGGTGCCGGAGATGAACTCCTCCACCGTGGCGGCCTTGTTGCGCTCCTCGCGCAGGCGCGGGCGGATGACCAGCGCCACCTCGTTCTGGATGGCCTCGTACACTTCCTCCTTCGACTTGAAGTAGTTGTAGAAGGTGCCCGAGGCCAAGGGCGTTGCGCGGATGATGTCGCGCACCGTGGCCGCACCATAGCCCATCTCGGCGAAGACGCGCCGCGCCGCCTCCAGGATCACCTGGCGGTTCTGGACCTTGGTCTGCTCGCGCTTGCCGGCGGGCTTGGGCGGCGGCTTGGGCGAAGCGGACCGGGGAATCGGCGCATCCATCGGCGGCTCTCGAAGAAGGGCGCGGGAGTGTAGCCGTCCGTGACGCGCCGTCAATTTTCGAAAGTTGACAGAAAGTCAGGCTTGGTGTCGATCCCGGATATGAGCAGCCCCGATTTCCACGCGATTGCCCTGCAGCACATGAACCTGACGCCCTACCTGGCGGGGATCGGGGGCGAGATGATCGAGCTGTCGGCGGCGCGGGCGCGGGTGCGGCTGCCCTATGGCCCGCACCTGGTGGGCGATCCCGAAACCGGGATCGTCCATGGCGGCGTGGTCACCGGCATCCTCGACCACACCTCGGGCATGGCGGTGTTCGGCAAGCTGCGCCAGCCCATGCCCATCGCCACGCTCGACCTGCGCATCGACTACATGAAGCCGGCCACGCCGGGCGAGGCGATCATCGCCGAAGCCACCTGCCTGAAGGTCACGCACGACATCGCCTTCGTGCGCGGCGCGGCCTATCACGCCGATCCGGCCGATGCGATCGCGCTGTGCACCGGCACGTTCATCCTCATCCGCGGCGGCGTGTCGCCGGGCGTGCCATGATCGCCAGGGATCCCGCCTCGCTCCTGGCCGGCATTCCGTATTGCGCGCATCTGGGCATCGCCGCCGATGTCACGGACGATACGCTGACGCTGGTCATGCCCTATGCGCAGATGCTGGTCGGCAACACCATGCTGCCGGCGCTGCATGGCGGCGTGATCGGCTCGCTGCTCGAGACCGCCGCGCTGGCGCAGATCCTGTGGGAGACCGGGGCCGCGAAAATGCCCAGGCCGGTGGACATCGCCATCGATTATCTGCGCACCGGCCGCGCGCTGCGAAGCTTCGCCCGCGCCCGCATCGCCAAGCACGGCCGACGCGTCCTCAACGTCCACGCCGAGATGTGGCAGGACGACCCCGCCATGCCGGTCGCGTCGCTGCGGGGACATTTTCTAGTTTGAACATGCGGCTTAACGTTGCTTTGGCCGGTAGTCATGAGGATCAAGGCAGGCGTTGTAGTCTGCTTCTTCGATCTTTATCCAAGTAGTTCTGTCGATGCCACGTTTGCTGGTTGCGTTCACTCCATAGGGGAACGCGCAAGCTACCTCTATCTCTCTATTGGCTTTCTTGGCAATTGCCTTGACCTCGTCAACCGCTTCGCAAAGGTCTTGGTCTTGACTGTAAATTACAGCGACGTCGAATTGCTCTGAAAGCGCACATGAAACTAAATCGAGCGCAATGCGAACGTCGATGCCCTTTTCTTGCGGGGTGGAAACTATTTCCTTCTCGCCGTTTACCTCGACTTCCTTGTCTCGGTAGCGAAGCGGTCGCGTGGTTACAGCGATCCCGGCCCGCTTCATGGCAAGGACTCTATTTGACCAATATGCTGTCCACATTGGGGAATGAAGCTGATCGGGCACGCCAGTATAGAATCTCACCAGATTGGACTTCCAGCCTCTGCTGGCACAAACCCATTCGTGAAGCTTCTTGGGATCATAGTTGGGGAAGTAGTGGCCAAAAGCATCTTTCGCGTGCTGAAACAAATTCTGACCGTCGAAAAATGCCATCGCATATTTGTGGCGAGCTTCGATCATCTATCATCCAAATAAAAACCCCGCCGGGGACCGTTTCCGGCCAAGTCCGACGGGGGGCTATCAAGACGAGACTATCTAGTTATCGCCGTATGCAGGTCAATACCAAATTTCGTATTTCGCACATCGGATATCTACGAATTGGATGCTCGTGGGCCTAACAGGCTGACTTTGAACGGTCATTTTTAACTTGCGTTGCGATTTATCCCGGATCCGGCGGGATGGTGTTGAGGGCTTCTTCGAGCTGCTGGAAGGTCGGCTGGGCCTCGGTGGGGACGCTGCCGCGGCCGATCTCGACGGAGACCTGGGCGGCGTTGCCGTGCAGGTGGGCGACCAGGATGTCGCGGATGACGTGATAGAACTGCGCCTCGTCGTCGACGATCGCCTTCAGCCGCGTCGCCATCGGGCCGACGATCCCGTAAGCCAGGAACACGCCCATGAAGGTGCCGACCAGCGCGGAGCCGATCATGCGGCCCAGCACTTCGGGCGGCTCGCTGATCGCGCCCATGGTCTTGATGACGCCCAGCACGGCCGCGACGATGCCCAGCGCCGGCAGGCCGTCGGCCATGGTCTGCATGGCGGTGGCGGGGCCGAGCGCCTCGGCATGGTGCTTGTCGAGCTGCTTCTCCATCGCGGATTCGACCTGGTGGGGGTCTTCCAGGCTCATCGTCATCATGCGCAGCGTGTCGCAGATGAAGGTGAGCGCGAAGTGATCCTTCACGATGCGCGGGAAGCGCTTGAAGATCGAGGACTCCTCGGGCTTCTCGATATGGGCTTCCAGCGCGATCAGGCCCTTGGACTTCATCGTCTTGGTCAGCAGGAACAGGAGGCAGAGCAGGTCGGTGTAGTCGGTGGGCTTCCATTTCGGGCCGGAGACCACCTTGCCGACGTCGGCCGCGATCTTCTTGAGCGAATACATCGAGCCGCCGATCAGGAGCGCGGCCACGGCCGCCCCGCCGATGGTCATCATCTCGTGCGGCAGGGATTCGATGATGACGCCGATGGATCCCCCGGAGATGAGGAACCCGCCGAACACCATCGCGAAGAGGAAAACGATGCCGCCGATCTGGAGCATGAAGCAGCCAACCCCGAGCAGCCGGAACTCCGGCCAGAGGGCGTTAGTATTAAGAGGAGCCCTTAAGGATGGGTGAAGGCGGCCGCCCCTGAGCAGGCGCTTGCGGGCGCGGCGTGGCAAAATATTTACGCGCGTTTACCGGTGGGCTGTCGTAAAACCGGGGCGGGGACTATGATTTTTCCGCCATGACCGAGAACAACTGCGCCTATGTCTCGCTGACGCCGGGCGATCCCGCGCCCTGGTTCCACCAGCGTTCCAGCGGCAATCCGCGCTACGCCTTCGACACGGCGGCCGGGCGCTTCATCGTGATGTGCTTCTACCTGACGGTGCGCGACAGCCAGTCGCGCGCGGCGCTGAAGGCGGTGGCCGATCATCGCGCGCTGTTCGACGACGAGCGCGTCGCCTTCTTCGGCGTGAGCCTGGATCCCGGCGACGAGAAGGAAGGCCGGGTGAAGGAAGCCTTGCCCGGCATCCGCTTTATCTGGGATTTCGACGGCACGGTGGGCAAGCTCTACGGCGCGCTGCCGGTCGACACCGATGTCGCCAAAGAGCCCAACGTGCCGGCGCGGCGCTTCTGGATCGTGCTCGATCCGACCTTGCGGGTGCTGAAGGTGTTTCCGTTCCGCGCCGACAGCGGCGATGTCGCCGAGGTCTTCGCCTACCTCGAGGGCCTGCCCAGGGCGGACCTCTATGCGGGAGTACCCCTCCAGGCGCCGGTGATCTTCCTGCGCGACGTGTTCGAGCCCGAATTCTGCAAATCGCTGATCGGGCTTTACGAGGCCCATGGCGGCACCGAATCCGGCTTCATGCGCGAGATCGACGGCAAGACCGTCCACATCCTGGACCGCACGCACAAGAGCCGCAGCGATTTTCTCATCGAGGACGAGGCGGTGATCCGCGAGGCGCAGAAGCGCGTGCAGCGGCGCATCCTGCCCGAGGTCCACAAGGTGCATCAGTTCAGGGTCACGCGCATGGAGCGCTACATAGTCTCCTGCTACACCGCCGAGGCGGGCGGGCATTTCCGCCAGCATCGCGACAACACCACCAAGGGCACCGCGCACCGCCGCTTCGCGGTGTCGATCAACCTCAACGCGGATTTCGAGGGCGGCGAATTGTCGTTCCCGGAATACGGGCCGCGCAGCTTCAAGATGCCGGCGGGGGCCGCGGTGATCTTCTCCTGCTCGCTCTTGCACGCGGTGTCGCCCGTGACGAAGGGCCGGCGCTTCGCCTTCCTGCCGTTCCTCTACGACGACGACGCGGCGCGCGTCCGGCTGGAGAACAACAAGTTCCTGGGCGACGAAGTGCCGGCCTACCGCGATCCGGAGATCGAAGGAACGGCGGTGTAACCCCGACCTCCCCCTTGCGGGGAGGTCGAAAAATGCACTTCGCATTTTTCGGGTGGGGGTCACGGCGGGCGGAGAGAGCCCCACCCGAAAATCCTTCGGATTTTCGACCTCCCCGCAAGGGGGAGGTCGGTTTTATGGCTTCACCACCACGTTCGACTTCGTGCCCATGGGCACCTGGTCGATCACCAGCAGATCGATGGGGGCGGCGGTGTTGTTGATGCCGTAGTGCCAGGTGTCGATCATCTCGGCGAAGAAGCTGCCCTCTCTCATCTGCATCGACTTGCCGGTCTCGACATTGACGACGGTCAGCGTGCCCTTCAGCACATAGACGTAGTGCGGGAAGAGATGCTTGTGCACCGGCAGCCGCGCGCCCGGCGGGAACGTCACCGTCACCACGCGGACCTCCGGATTGGGCGGCACGACGATCGTCTGGCCCGTGACGGTGGTCGTGGTTTTCGCGACCGGCGTGGTGACGGGTGCGGGTGAGTTGGCCGCCAAGGCGGACCCGCAGGCGAGCGCCATCAGAGTCGCGATCAATAGCTTTGTTCGCATCGTATTCTCCTTGCTCCAAACTTCGTCATGGCCGGGCCTGTCCCGGCCACCCATCCGGCGCGCGTCGGCGCGCCGTTAAAGACTCTGTCGCTCGTGGACACTCGCGAGATGGGTGGGCGGGTCAAGCCCGCCCATGACGAATGTTATGGCGTTAGCGCGCGTCCCGCCCCGTCACCGGCAGAGAGCTCGACAGGCCGCCGTCCACCGCGATGGCCTGGCCGTTGACGTAGGAGGCGTCGTCGCTGGCGAGGAAGAGCGCGGTCGCGGCGATCTCCTCGGGGTGGCCGTAACGCCTGAGCGGGTTGAGCTGGCCGATCTTGCCGTCGGTGCCCTTCTCGCGGGCGCGGTCGAAGATCGGCTTGGTCATGCCGGTCTCGATCAGGCCGGGGCAGATCGCGTTCACCCGCACGTTCGTGCCGTAGAGGAAATTCGCCGCTGTCGAGACGAGGTTGATGACGCCTGCCTTGCTGGCGCTGTAAGGCCCGGGGCCGGCGCCGGAGCGCAGGCCGGCGACCGAGGCGGTGCAGACGATGGAGCCCTTCTTCGCCGGCACCATCACGCGGCTCGCATGCTTGATGGCGAGGAACACGCCGATCAGGTTCACGCTCAGAATCTTCATCCAGTCCTCGGCCGTGGCCTCGAAGAAGCTCGGCCCGAGGCCGCCGGAGATTCCGGCATTGGCGTAGATCGCGTCGAGATGGCCGAACTCCCTCACCGCGGTGTCGACGGCCTTGGCCACGTCGGCCTCGCTGGAGGCATCCGCATTCATGGCGATGGCGCGGCCGCCGGCGTCCTTGATCATCCTTGCCGTCTCTTCGACGGCGTCCGCGCGGTCGAAACACAGAACGCTCGCGCCTTCGGATGCGAAGAGCCTGGCGCTCGCCCGCCCAATCCCGCTCGCCGCCCCCGTCACGATCGTGCCCCGGCCTTCCAGACGTTTCATATGGAGTCTCCCCAGATATTTCTCCGGGCAGCTTAGAGCGTTCCGCAGCGGGATTTCACCTCCCCCTTGCGGGGAGGTCGAAAAATCCGAAGGATTTTTCGGGTGGGGGCGCTGCGACAGATGGCCCCCGCCCGAAAACGCTTCGCATTTTCGACCTCCCCGCAAGGGGGAGGTTGAGCGCTGCCCGTGGCTTTTGCACCGCTCGCCCGGCTATCTTGCCCGCGCAATCACAGCCCCCGATCCCCATGACGGAAAACCTGCGGCCGCCCGTCAAATCCGCGCTCGATCTGATCGGCAACACGCCGATGGTGGAGCTGACCAAGTTCGACACCGGGCCTTGCCGGCTGTTCGTCAAGCTGGAGAACCAGAACCCCGGCGGCTCGATCAAGGACCGCATCGGCAAGTCGATGATCGAGGCGGCGGAGACGGCGGGCCAGCTCAAGCCCGGCGGCACGATCATCGAGGCGACCGCCGGCAATACCGGCCTCGGCCTCGCCCAGGTCGGCATGGTCAAGGGTTACAAGCTGATCCTCATCGTGCCGGACAAGATGGCGCGGGAGAAGATCCAGCATCTGCGCGCGATGGGCGTGGACGTGCGCATCACGCGCTCGGACGTGGGCAAGGGCCATCCGGAATATTACCAGGAGATGGCGCAGCGCATCGCCGACGAGACGGGCGCGTTCTATGTCAACCAGTTCTCCAACCCCGCCAATCCGCTGGCGCACGAGACCGGTACGGCGCCGGAAATCTGGGAGCAGATGGAGCACAAGGTCGACGCGGTGGTGGCGGGCGTGGGCTCCGGCGGCACGATGACGGGCATCGGGCGCTTCTTCAAACGTGTGTCGCCGCAAACCGAGATGGTGCTGGCCGATCCGGTGGGCTCGATCATGGCGCCCTTGGTGAAGACCGGGAAGATGGTCGAGGCGGGATCGTGGACCATCGAGGGCATCGGCGAGGATTTCGTGCCGCCCAATTGCGACGTGTCGCTGATCAGGACGGCCTATGCGATCTCCGACAAGGAGAGCGTGGAGACGGCGCGGGCGCTGCTCGCCAAGGAAGGCATTCTCAGCGGCTCATCGACCGGCACCTTGCTCGCGGGCGCGCTGCGCTATTGCCGCGACCAGACCACGGCCAAGCGCGTCGTCACGCTGGTGCCCGACAGCGGCAACAAATATCTCTCCAAGGTCTACAACGACTACTGGGTGATCGAGCAGGGGCTGGCCGACCGCAAGCTCTCCGGCAACCTTTCCGACCTCATCACGCGCACCTACGATTCCGGCGGCACGGTGACGGTGGGACCGGACGATTCGCTGATGGTCGCCTACAACCGCATGCGCGCGTCGGACGTGTCGCAATTGCCGGTGCTGAAGGACGGCCGCATCGTCGGCATCCTGGACGAGAGCGACATCCTCACCCATGTGGAGGGCCATGACGAATTCCGCGCCCAGCAGTTCAAGGATCCCGTGCGCACGGCGATGACGGCGCGGCTCAAGACCGTGCAGGTCGGCGACAAGATGGACGTGCTGGCGCCGATCTTCGAGCGCAACGAGGTCGCCATCGTGGTGGATCGCGACAGGTTCGTCGGCCTGATCACGCGCATCGACCTGATCAATCATCTGAGGCTGAACCCGTGAGCGCTCACAAGGGCGAGGGCCGCAACCGCCTCGCATTCTCCACCCGCACGATCCATGCCGGCCAGCATCCCGATCCCACCACCGGCGCGGTGATGGTGCCGATCTACGCGACCTCGACCTACGCGCAGGAAAGCCCCGGCCAGCACAAGGGCTACGAATATTCGCGCTCGCAGAACCCCACGCGCCAGGCCTTCGAGCGCTGCATCGCGGACCTGGAGAGCGGGAACGAAGGTTACGCCTTCGCCTCGGGCCTGGCCGGCATCGCCACCGTGCTCGATCTGCTGGACACGGGCGACCACGTCATCGGCAGCGACGATCTCTATGGCGGCTCGTTCCGCCTGTTCGACAAGGTGCGCAGGAAGAGCGCGGGGCTGGCCTTCGATTTCGTCGACATGGCCGATATCGCCCAGGTCGAGCGCGCTATCACGTCCAGGACGAAACTGATCTGGGTGGAGACGCCGACCAACCCGCTGCTCAAGCTCGCCGACCTCGCGGCCATCGCGAAACTCGCCAGGGCGCGCGGCATCCTCACCTGCGCCGACAACACGTTCGCTTCGCCCTATGTGCAGCGTCCGCTGGAGCTGGGCATCGACATCGTCGTCCATTCCACGACGAAATACCTGAACGGCCATTCCGACATCGTCGGCGGATGCGCCGTGGTCGGCGAGAACAAGGAGCTCGCCGAGCGCCTGCGCTTCCTGCAGAACGCGGTCGGCGCGATCCAGGGGCCGTTCGACTCCTTCCTCGCGCTGCGCGGGCTGAAGACCTTGGCGCTGCGCATGGAGCGGCATTGCGCCAACGCGCTCAAGATCGCGCGCTGGCTCGAAGCGCGGAAGGATATCGTGCGCGTGATCTATCCCGGCCTCGACAGCCATCCGCAGCACGCGCTGGCGAAGTCGCAGATGGCCGCGTTCGGCGGCGTCATCACCATGTTCCCCAAACGCGACCTCGCCGGCATCAAGCGCTTCCTCGAACGCTGCCGCCTGTTCACGCTGGCGGAGTCGCTCGGCGGCGTGGAGTCCCTCATCGAGCACCCCGCCATCATGACCCACGCCTCCATCCCGCCCGACAAGCGCGCCGCGCTGGGGATCTCGGACTCGCTGGTGAGATTGTCCTGCGGCGTGGAAGACGCGGACGATTTGATAGCGGACCTGGAGCAGGCGCTGAACTAACACCTTTGTCATGGCCCGCGAATGCGGGCCACCCAGTTGGGTTCTGCACAAGGGTAGGCGTATCACCTGGGCGGCCCGCATCCGCGGGCCGTGACACTGAGGGTGGAATCAATCGCCGCTACTGCTTCACCCACACGATATCCCAGCTCTCGCGGCGTTCGATGAAGCCGGTGATGTGGCCGGCGGCGTCGCGCTGGAAGATCTTGCGGATGCGGTTGTCGCCGGGGATGAAGAAGACGTCGGGTGCTTCCTGTTTCCACTCCGCGGGTTTGCGGGTGCCGCGCGTGCCCATCAGTTTTCCGCTGGTGACGGCGAGCGTAGTGACGGGGTCGGAGTCTTTGAGTTTGTAGCTGCCTTCATATTGCGTGAGTTGCGCGGGCGCGGCTGTCATCGCCGGCGGGTCGGTGCGCTCGGCCAGCACCTGGCCTTCGATCTGCTTCCAGCCGTCGGCGCGCTTCTTCCACACGGTGTTGGTCAGATAGTTCGCGTGGATGGTCTGGCCGTAATAATGCTCGGTCTCGACCTGGCGGAACAGCGCGACCGCGGTGTCGCCATCCTCTTGGTAGGAAAGCAGCACGATCTTGATCTCGCCCGAGAGCCCCTTGGGCAGCGGGCGGATTTCCTTCAGCATCTCCGCCTTGCCTTTGTAGCTGGCGTCCTCCTCGGCATAGATCACGCCGGCATCGAGATATTTGTCCCACACCGCGACATCGCCCGAGGCGATGGCGTCGACCATCTCCTGTTCCTGTTGCGTGATGAGGGCGCGATCCTCCGCGAAAGCAGGCGTGGCGGCCAGAAGAGCTGCCAGTGTAACGAGCGTTACAGAACGCATTGGATTTCCCCCTCCAAACCGATCGTCATCCCCGGGCTCGTCCCGGCCACCCATAACCGCAGTCTGAGAACATTCGGAAAGATCGCGGTTATGAGTGGCCGGGACAAGCCCGGCCATGACGATGATGGGGTAGCGAGGAGGACTATCCCAGCGACGGCAGATCAAGTCCGTGTGAGCGAGCGCTGTCCAGCGCGATGTCATAGCCGGCGTCGGCGTGGCGCATGACGCCGGAGGCGGGGTCGTTCCACAACACGCGGGCGAGGCGGCGGGCGGCGGCCTCGGTGCCGTCGGCGACGATCACCTGGCCCGCGTGCTGCGAATAGCCGATGCCGACGCCGCCGCCGTGATGGATCGAGACCCAAGTGGCGCCCGACGCGCAGTTGAGCAGCGCGTTGAGCAGCGGCCAGTCGGAGATCGCATCGGAGCCGTCCTGCATCGCCTCGGTCTCGCGGTTGGGCGAGGCGACGGAGCCCGAGTCCAGATGATCGCGGCCGATGACGACGGGCGCGGAGAGTTCGCCGCGCGCCACCATCTCGTTGAAGGCGAGGCCCGCGCGATGGCGGTCGCCCAGCCCGATCCAGCAGATGCGCGCGGGCAACCCCTGGAACGCGATACGTTCGCGCGCCATGTCGAGCCAGTTGTGCAGATGCTTGTCGTGCGGCATCAGATCTTTCATCCTGGCGTCGGTCTTGTAGATGTCTTGCGGATCGCCGGAGAGCGCCGCCCAGCGGAACGGGCCGATGCCGCGGCAGAACAGCGGACGGATATAGGCGGGCACGAAGCCGGGGAAGTCGAAGGCGTGGCTTTCGCCTTCCTCCAGCGCCATCTGGCGGATGTTGTTGCCGTAGTCGACGACGGGGATTCCCATCTTGTGGAAGTCGAGCATCGCGCGGACATGCTCGGTCATCGAGCGCTTCGCCGCGCGCTCGACCGCTTTCGGATCGCTCGCGCGTTTGCTTTCCCATTCCGCTAGCGTCCAGCTCTTCGGCAGATAGCCGTTGACGGGATCGTGCGCGGATGTCTGGTCGGTGACGGCGTCGGGGCGGATGCCACGCTTCACCATCTCCGGCAGAATCTCCGCGGCGTTGCCGAGAAGGCCAACCGAGATCGGTTTCTTGTCGCGACAGGAGCGCTGGATGATCTCCAGCGCTTCGTCCAGCGTCTTCGCCTGCACGTCGAGGTAACGCGTCTTGAGCCGCATCTCGATGCGCGAGGGCTGGCATTCGATGGCGAGCATCGAGGCGCCGGCCATCACCGCGGCCAGCGGTTGGGCGCCGCCCATGCCGCCCAAACCCGCGGTCAATATCCAGCGTCCCGAGAGATCGCCGCCATAGTGCTTGCGGCCCATCTCGGCGAAGGTCTCATACGTGCCCTGCACGATGCCCTGGCTGCCGATATAGATCCACGAGCCGGCCGTCATCTGGCCGTACATCATCAAGCCTTTCTTATCGAGCTCGTGAAATTTGTCCCATGTCGCCCAATGCGGCACGAGGTTGGAGTTCGCGATCAGCACGCGCGGCGCATCCGCATGGGTGCGGAAAATGCCGACCGGCTTGCCGGACTGGATGAGCAGCGACTGGTCGTCCTCCAGCCGCTTCAGCGCCGCCACGATGCGGTCGAAGCTCTCCCAGTCGCGCGCCGCCCGCCCGATGCCGCCATAGACGACGAGTTCCTCCGGCCGCTCCGCCACATCGGCATCGAGATTGTTCATCAGCATCCGCATCGGCGCCTCGCTGAGCCACGACTTGCAGGTGATGTCCGGCCCACGCGGCGACCGGATGTGGCGGGAGTTGTCGAGACGGGTCATGGCTTGATTCCACTTTTCCGTGTCATGGCCCGCGACTGCGGGCCATCCAGTTGGGTTCTGCACACTTCACCAAGTTTCGTCATGGCCGGATTCAATCCGGCCACCCATCGCGACCGCGTCTGCGGTCGCACAAGACCTCTTGGCGCGCGCGGGCGTGCGCTGGATGGATGGCCGGGTCAAGACCGGCCATGACGAGTTTGTTTTGGTAAGAGAGGTAGCAACACCACCTGGATGGTCCGCAGTCGCGGGCCATGACACAATCGGGTGGGTTGTGTGCTTCACGCATGTTCGGCAAACTCCAAACACGCTTTCAGCACTCGCTCCAGCACTGCGCGCAATGATGCGGAGCGTTCGTCGCTGTAGGGCGTGGGCCAGTTTTCGGGCGTCACCGGATCCGGCTCGTCCATGTAGCCGCGGGCGGCGAGTTCGAGCTGGATGGCGTGGATGCCGCTTTCGGGCTTGCCGTAGTTGCGCGTGGTCCAGCCGCCCTTGAAGCGGCCGTCGGTGACGCGGCTGAACTTTCCGGCGAAGCAGGCGGATTCCACGGCCAGCGCCAGCGCGGGGTCGCAGCTCGCGCCGGAATTCGTGCCGATGTTGAGATGCGGCAGCTCGCCGTCGAACAGGCGCGGGATGCGCGAGCGGATGGAATGGGCGTCGAACAGCACGACTCTCTTGTGCCGCGCGCGCAGCCGCGCGATCTCGCCTTCGATGGCGACGTGATAGGGATCGAACCAGGCCTTGCGGCGCGTGGCGATCTCCGCTGCGTCCGGCGTGCCGCAGCGATAGAGCGGCTCGCCTTCGAACGTCGTGGTGGGGCACAGCCCGGTCGTCGCCTGTCCGGGGTAGAGCGAGCGGCCGGAGGGATCGCGGTTGCAGTCGATCACCGTGCGCGACAGCGCGGTGCGGACAAGCGTGGCGCCGAGGCCGGGTGCGAAACCGTAGAGCGTCTCGACATGCCAGTCGGCATCCTTGCGGCCGAGCCAGGGCGAGACGAGGGCGGCCTCGATGCCGCGCGGAATGTCCGTGCCGGTGTGCGGCATGCAGACGATGAGGGGCGCATCGCCGCGCGCGACGCTGAGCCAGTCAGGCATCCTCGCCTCCGAAGACGCGCCGGTAAAGCGGGTTGAACCCCATGCGATAGACCAGCTCGGCCGGCTGCGCGATGTTCCAGATGGCGAGATCGCAGCGCTTGCCCGCTTCGAGCATGCCGATATCGTCGCGGCCGAGCGCGCGGGCGGCGCTGGATGTGACCGCGGCCAGGCATTCGGCGACGGTGAGGCGGAAGCAGGTCGCGGCCATGTTCATCGCCAGCAGCAGCGATGTGAGCGGCGAGGTGCCGGGATTGCAGTCGGTCGCGATGGCGATGGGCACGCGGTGCCTGCGCGAGAGCTCCACGGGCGGCGCTTTCGTCTCGCGCAGGAAATAGAACGCGCCGGGCAGCAGCACGGCCACGGTGCCGGCCTCCGCCATCGCGGCGATCCCGGCTTCGCCGGTGTGCTCCAGATGATCGGCCGAGAGCGCGCCGAAGCGCGCGGCGAGCGCCGCGCCGCCGCCATCGGTGAGCTGGTCGGCGTGGAGTTTCACCGCCAGGCCGTGCGCTTTCGCCGCTTCGAACACGCGCGCGATCTGCTCGGGCGAGAAGGCGATGGTTTCGGCGAAGCCGTCCACCGCATCCGCGAGCCGCGCGCGCGCGATGGCGGGGATCATCTCGCGGCAGACCGTGTCGATATAGGCGTCCTTGTCGCCGTTCGCTTCCGGCGGCAGGGCGTGGGCGCCGAGGAAGGTGGTGACGATGTTGACCTTGCGCGCGTCGCCCAGCGCGCGCGCGGCATGTAGCTGGTTCATCTCGTCGTCCAGCGAGAGGCCGTAGCCGGACTTGATCTCCACGGTGGTCACGCCTCCGGCAAGAAGCGCGTCCAGGCGGGGCAGGGATTGCTCGACCAGCTCGTCCTGGCTCGCATCGCGGGTGGCGCGCACGGTGGAGAGGATGCCGCCGCCGGCGCGCGCGATTTCCTCATAGGTCGCGCCACCGAGCCGCATCTCGAACTCGCGCGCGCGATCGCCGGCGTGGACGAGGTGGGTGTGGCAATCGATCAGGCCCGGCGTGATCCAGCGGCCTTGGCAATCGATCTGTTCGGCCTTGGGGAAGGCGGGCGCCGAAAGCGCCGGCCCGGCATAGACGATGCGGTCCCCATCGGCCGCCAACACGCCGTTGTTGACGGGCGCCTCATCGGGGCGCGCGGTGTAGAGGCGTGCATGGTGCCAGACGCGCATTCTTGCCCTTGGGCTCTCAAGCGTCTCTTATGTAGTCCATGTCTCTCTGGTTCGGAACCGCGCTGTTGCCCGGCGGCTGGGCCGCCGATGTGCGGATCGACGTCGCGGCCGGCCGCATCGCGCGCGCCGAAGCGGGCGTGGCGGCGGGCGCGGGCGACGAGCGCCACGCCATCGGCCTTCCGGGTCTCGCCAATCTCCACTCCCACGCCTTCCAGCGCGGCATGGCCGGACTGGCGGAGACGCGCGGTCCCGAAAACGACAATTTCTGGACCTGGCGCGAGGTGATGTACCGCTTCCTCGACCGGCTTTCGCCCGAGGATGTCGAGGCCATCGCGGTGCTCGCCTATGCCGAGATGCTGGAGCGGGGCTTCACCCGGGTGGGCGAATTCCACTACCTGCATCATGATCCTTCCGGCGCGCCTTACGCCGACATCGCCGAGCTGGCGGAGCGCATCGCCGCGGCGGCGCGCGAGACCGGCATCGGCCTCACGCTGCTGCCGGTGTTCTACGCGCATTCCAATTTCGGCGGCGCGGCGCCGGTGCCGGGCCAGCGCCGCTTCATCAATGGCGTGGATGGCTTCGCGCGGCTGACCGAGGCGTGCGCGAAGATCGCCGCCTCGCTCGACGGCGCGAACATGGGCGTGGCGCCGCACAGCCTGCGCGCGGTGACGGCGGACGAGCTGGCGGCGATCGTGCCGCTGGCGAAGGGCGGCCCGGTGCACATCCATGCCGCCGAGCAGACCAAGGAAGTCGAGGATTCGCTCGCCTGGTCCGGCGCCCGTCCGGTGGAGTGGCTGCTCGACAATGCAAGCCTCGATGCACGCTGGTGCCTCGTCCACGCCACGCACATGACGGCGACCGAGACGGAGCATCTCGCCCGGTCCGGCGCAACGGCCGGGCTGTGCCCCATCACCGAGGCCAATCTCGGCGATGGCGTGTTTCCGGCGGATGGATTTCTTTCCTCCGGCGGGCATTTCGGCATCGGCACCGATTCCAACGTGCTGATCGACGCCGCGGGCGAATTGCGCGCGCTGGAATATGCCCAGCGGCTCGCCCATCGCGCCCGCAATCTGATTCCGCGCGAGGCGGGCCGCTCGACCGGGCGCGCGCTGTTCGACTCCGCGCTGGAGGGCGGTGCCCGCGCGCTGGGGCAGGACGGCGCCGGCCTGCGGGCGGGTGGTGCGGCCGATCTGGTGAGTCTCGACCCGGCCGAGGTTTCGCTGGCCGGACGCGGCGGCGACGCCATCCTGGACAGCTGGATCTTCGCCGGCGCCCGAATCGATTGCGTCTGGCGCGGCGGACAGAAAGTGGTGAGCTGCGGGCGCCACCACCGGCGCGAGGCGGCGGAGGCGCGCTACCGCGCCGCGTTGCAGCGGCTGCTCGCCTGATCCGGCGCGGCGCCTGACGCGTACGAAGCGAATCGTTGCATTCTGCGTTTAGAGGACGGGGAGGGGGCCCCGCTTCATGCTAAGACTCCGTCCATGGTGAGGAATTTCCAGGTCCACCTGCCGGTGGAGAACCCGGCGGTGGTGCGCCTCGAAAAGCGGGGCGGCAAGGTCCGCCTGATCGCGTCGGGCGACTGGACCATGCCGGAGATTCCGCGCCTCGACGTCGAATTGCACAGGCTCGATTTCGGCGACGCAAGTGAGGCGGAGATCGACGCCTCGGGCGTGACCTTGCTCGACAGCGCCGGAGCCTGGCTGCTGCTGCGCTCCAAGCGCGAGCTGGAAGCGGCCCATGTGAAAATCGGCGCCATCGCCATGCCCGATCGCTACAAGCCGCTGTTCGAGACCATGGAGAGCGGCCACAAGGCGCCGCCCGTGGAGCATCCGCCGCATGGCGGGCTGCTGGGCCTGCTCGAGCGCACCGGCAAGGGCACGACCCAGGCGCTGCGCCAGGGCTACGACCTGCTGGGCTTCCTCGGCCGCGTCACGGTGGAGACCTATGAGGCGATCCTGTCGCCCCGGCGCGAACTGCCGTGGCCCGCCTTTATCCATCAGATCGAGGAAACCGGCGTCACCGCGCTTCCCATAGTCGGCATGCTCGCGTTCCTCCTGGG
>JBOHKI010000056.1:0-20596 GCA_050728855.1 Rhizomicrobium sp.
TCTTCTATCCGTTCTTCACCACCAAGGATGTGGGCCAGGGCACGGGCCTGGGCCTCGCTACCGTCTACGGCATCGTCAAGCAGACCGGCGGCTACATCGCGGTGGACAGCGAGAAGGGCCAGGGCACGACCTTCCGCATCTACCTGCCGCGCCACAAGGGCGAGGCCGTGGCGCCGGAAGCCGAGCCCCTGCCCGCGCGCGACATCACCGGCCAGGACACCATCCTGCTGGTGGAGGACGAGGACGCGGTCAGAAGCTTCGCCGCGCGCGCGCTGAAGCTGCGCGGCTATCAGGTGTTCGAGGCATCCGGCGGCGAAGAGGCGCTGGAGATCGTCAGGAAGAACGAGGACAAGATCCACCTCCTCATCACCGACGTGATGATGCCCAACATGGACGGCCCCACCCTGGTGCGCGCCGTCAAGCGCCTGCGCCCGGGCATCCAGGTCATCTTCATGTCCGGCTACGCCGAGGAAACCTTCCGCCGCAACGACGAGAAGGCCGAAGACCTCCACTTCCTCCCCAAACCCTTCGGCCTCAAGCAACTCGCCGCCAAGGTGAAGGACGTCCTGAGCCAAGCCCCACAGGCGAAGAAGCCGGGTTAGGCGTCCACGTCCGTTCCATGCGGGAGCCGCCGGCCAAGTGGCCGCGCGCCTGCCGCGCTGGTGCTTGCATTGCGCAAGACCAACGGCGGCTGTCGTTTGCGAGCCCGCAACGGGAGATTCAGTTCCAGCGCCGGAAAAAGGATTGGGCGCGGGAGAGCAGGGCCAGCAAGTGGTGATGCCAGCGCGCGATGTCCGTGAACGGATCGGTGCTGTAGGCAGTCGCATCCCGCGGCGGTTCGAGGAACGTCCGGATCCGCGACACGAATGCGTTGCCCAGAAGCAGCGACGCGGCGAACACCGTGCCCGTGGCGGCGAGCGCCGCGCAGGCCGCGATGCTCTCCGGGTCCAGGCGAAGCTCCGCGCGCAGCCGCAGCGCGATCACGGCTAGCGCGCCCAGCGCGGCGATGACTGCCAGCTGCACCGTCGCGCGCCGCGTATTCTGCCAGCGCACGCCGGTCATGATGTTCTCGATATGCAGATTGTGGTCGAGGTGCTCGTGCACACGCGCGATCAACGCCATCTGGCCCAGGCCCCACAACGCGCTCGTCGTGTCGTCGGGATCGAATGTGCGGAACTGCTCCACCGCGTTCTGCGATTTCGCGACCAGCTCGTGCTGATAGATCCAGCGCTTCTGATGGCGGGCTTCGCGCATGGTGTCGTAACGACGGACGGCGAGCACAAACCAGTAAAGGCCGGTGAACGCGCCGAGCGCGGCCGCCGGCGCGAAGGGCAGGAGACCGAAGCGCAGCGCGATCCCCGGCGCCAGGGCCAGCGCGCCCGTCGCGGCGGCCGCCGCGCAGACCGCCAGCGCCGCGACGCCCAGCGCGCGGCGCGCGCCCGTCACCAATGATTGCGCGGGCGCGATGAAGCGTTCCCGCGCCTTGGCGTAAAACATCTTGGCGGCATCGGTTGCATGGTCGCGGTCGTAGAAGCGGACGGGCTCCTCGCCCCGTGCGTCGTTTGGCCCGTTGCCGGAACCGCCCGCGCCTGCCTGCTTGAGATGGCAGCAGCAGCAACACATGGAAACGACGCCGGCTTCTTCGCCGCGCAGCCCAGCCGGCGTCTGGGCGCGCGCGGTGCTGTGGATATCGGTATCTCGCAACATCAAAGTCCCCCTTTAGGAGTGTGAGGCGCGATTGCCTCGCGCCCCCAATGTGCCCATGGGACGCGACAAAGCCAAGACAATTGCCGGAAAAATCTTTATATTTCAAATGGTTACAAGGAATTCGGCGGAAATCTGGTGCCGTCATCGGCATCGTCCGGCAGGATCAGTGTGCTTTGTGACGGCCGCGGAAATCTTCCGACGGCGCGCCCCGTCTTACCGCGTCCGGCCGTCAGTCCGGGATTTCCGCATATTTCCATTGCAGTGTGGCGGAAATCTATTGAAGCTTGTGACGCTTAATTGAAAGTCGCGGAAACATGGCTTCATTGAAACAACATCTGGACCAGATCGCCGTCTGGCTCGAGATGGATGGGCCGGTCACCCGCGGCGGCTTCAACCATCTCTGCGCGGAAGTGCAGGACGTTCTGGACGGCTGGGAAACGGCCGGGGCGCCGGGCCACATCGCCGTGCGCAAATATCCCGCCGGCCATTCCATCCAGAACTGGTTTGCCGGAAAAGCGCGGCCCGAGCGCGAAAACCTCGCCCTGCTCGGCGCGGCCATCGCGACCGTCGCGGAGAAACGCGGCAAGACCATCGATCCGAACTGGCTGTTGCTGACCTTCGAAGGATTGACGCGGAAACTCGGCCTGCGCCCGTCCGACGGCAACCGCGGTTCCTCGCGTTACGATTTCGCGCTTTCGATTCCGGCGGAGCGCATGGAACGGGTCCTCGGCAAGTATGTCGGCGCGTTCTGCGCCTATCGCCGCCACGCCACGCGCAACCAGGTGAGCCGCGACATCGTCGCCTTCGGCGCGCGCCCGGGCGCGAACCTGATGGGCTGCCGGATCTTCCGCGCCGGCTTCAACGAACGCCACCACGGCCCGGCCATTCCGACGGAGCACTGCATCACCGCGATGGTGACGCAAGGCGTCGGCGGCGACGGCGCTTCGACGGAAGTGCTGATGCTGCGCCGCTTCCGCCCGGCGGCGCGGGCTTTCGCCGCCGTCCGCCTGCGGCTGTCGGAAGGTCTGCTCCTGATACCGACCGCCTATCGCACCATCATGCTGCGCCGTCCCGATCTCGACGACGCGGTGAATGCCGACAATCATGGGACGCTGCAGCCGCTCTGCCGCGACTTCGGACCGGAGACCAAAATCTACGGCGACATGATCGAGATCCTGAGCCGCAACACCGACGGCCGGCAGGATGCCAACGACGCGGTCCTCATCACAGACGCCGAAGCCGTGCGCGAACGCTTCGACGCTTATAACGACGCGGAATAGCTAGGGCGTGGCCGCGAGCGCCACGCTCTCCGGCGCCGCGAGGCCACCGAATTTCGCGTCGATGTCGGTGAGCAATGACCGGGCTTCGTCCTTGCGGCCGGCGGATTCGAGGGCGCGTACTTCGTCCAGCTTCGATGCCAGCGTGCGGTCGAGTGCTGCGCGGCAGGCGTCGAGGGCGGGATCGGGCGGCGCGGGATTTTCCAGCGCATCGAGCGCCTGACCGAGAGACTCCGGATCGGCCGCCTCGTGGCCCAGGCCCTGGGCCGTCACGGTCGCAACATGGCCCACGCACCACTGCGCCATCGAGGCCTGGCTCTTGCGGTCCATCTCGCGGTGCAGCGCGTCGAGTGAGCCGGTGAGATAAACCAGGCGGCTGTCGCGCTGGAAGCGCTGGAACAGCTCGCGCGGCGGCAGCGGGATCTCCGCCGAGCCGATGGGATCGCTGCCCGCGTTGAGCAGCGCGCCGCGGAACACGTCGGGATAGCCCAGCGCCAGCCTGAGCGCCACGCGCGCGCCGCCGGACAGTCCGGATACGAAGATGCGCGCGGGATCGAGCGCGTAGCGCGCCGCGATGTTCTGCTCGGCCACCAGCGCCAATGGCTCGCGCCGCGCGGCGACGTCCTGGTTGTTGCCGGAATGGCCGGCGGTGACAAAGATGTAGCCGCGCGCATCGAGCACGCTTTGCCAGCCCGCGGGCACGATGGCGGTGTTCCACGGCGCCACGAACACGATCAGGCCATAGCCATTGGCCGGCTTCACCGGCGGCACCGTCACCACGAACTGCTCCTGCGCCGGATCGATCGCCTGGCCGCCCAGCGCCTGATGCGCGGCCGCCAGCTGGTCCGCGATCTGCCGGGCGCGCAGCGGCGAATAGAGCCTGCGCATCATCTCGGCATTGCCGGTGAGCGGCGTGGTGAGGGTGAACGGCGCAACCGCCTGCTCCAGCGCCGCTCCCGCACCCATCAGGGCGCCGAGCAGGGCGGCGGTGGCAAGCATCGCTCTGGTCATCGGCCGAGCAAACCGCTCACGCCCGCCGCCCGCAACCAACATGCGCGTGATCGTCCGCGCGACGCCGCTTCACTTTTCGTAATAGTAGTAGCAGCCGACCAGCGTCTTGCCGGGCATGTTGTCCTGCGCCATCAGCGTGACGGTGCGCTTGTCCGCGATGTCGAGTTCGCAGGCGTGCATGCCGTCGCTGGCGTCGCATTTGCCCAGCGGCTTGCCGAGTTCGTGTTCCACGATCGCGCGCGCCTTGCCGAACGGCGCGTCGACGAGGAGGGAAAATCCCACACCCATTCCGACGCTGTCCGGAAACGCCTCCAAGACGCGAAGCCCCGCGACGGAGACATCGGATTTGGGGACGAAGTAGGGATCGTTGCCGTTGCGTGTGAACGCGCCGTGGAAGCGGTCGCCGAAGGTCTTGATCCGCGCCGGATCGGTCTTCCAGTCGAGCCAGGAATCCCTGCACAGCGCCAGACGCGCAAGGCCCGCATCCTCCGCCGCCGACGCGGGCGGGGCCGCGAGCAGCAGTGCCAGCGCCGCGCCGCCGACGATCGCGGCTCTTCTCCGCCCCATGGAAATCTCCCGATTCGCGCGCGCCCACTTCAGCATAGGCCGGGTCGGCGGCTGCGCACACCGCACGATTGCCGTTGGCGTGTTCGCGCGGTCGTGCGAGCCTACTTCGTGATCCAGATGCTCGCGGCCGCCGCGAGCGCCGCCAGCCCCAGCAGCGTGTTCACCGCGAAGAGCAGCCATGGCGGTATCCGCTGTACGTCGGGCTTGAGCGACGGCGGACCGCCGGAGAGTTCGCGCCACACCGCCGCGGCGAAACAGAACACGGCGAACAGCGCCAGTACCGTCGCCCCGATCCTCACGCCCAGCATCGGCAGCATGCCGGGGAGAAGCTTGACGGCGGCGATGCCCGCCGCCAGCGCCGCCAGCCCCGTGCGCATCCACGCGGCATAGGTGCGTTCGGTTGCGAAGACCGTGCGGTCCTCGGCGAGTGCGGTTCGCGGATGGGGCTTGCCGACCATGCCCCACTCTAACGCCTCAGCGCGCCACGGGAATCCACATTTCCATCCACATGCCGCTCCGCCTGGGATCGAAATTGTCGGGATAGAGCTCGAAATCCGGCGCCTGCGCGGTCTTGATGCCGGATTTGGGGATCAGTTCGCCCCAGATGACGGGCATCGCCGCCTGGATCTGCGGATGCAGGTTGGGCCCGTCCAGGTCCAGCCGGAACACGGCATAGTCGTTGGCCGGAACCTGCACCGTCGCGAAGCCGGCGGGCAGTGCCACAGCACCGTTCACTTCGACACCGGCCGTGTAGGTGATGCTGCCCTCCGTCCGATCGAGCATCGCCATCGCGCCATAGGCGCGGCCATCCACCTGCCCCTTGAGCGGCAGGCATTTGAGAAGGCCGGGCCACAGCGCGGAGATGCCGTGCTTGTTCTCGGAATCGAAAACAGCGCTGAGGCCGGCGACAATGAAGGCGTCGCGGTGGTGCAGTCCGTCGCGCATCGTCACAAGCGGCCTGGTCGAAGCATTGCTCATCGCATTCTCTCCCATATGGTGTTTCGGTGTGATGCGCTGGAACTGTCCGGGCGGCACCTCGAAGCGCCGGCGGAAGGCGCGGGTGAACGCCTCCTGGCTCTCGAAGCCGCAATCCAAAGCCAGATCGATCAGCGCCGGCGGATTGGCCGCCGCCAGCCGGAACGCCGCGGCATCGAGCCTGCGCCCGCGGACATAGCCCATCACGCTCTCGCCTAGCCGCGCGGTGAAGGCGCGGCTGAAATGCCACGGCGACAGCCCCGCCACTTCCGCCAGCCGCGCCACGGAGAGCGGCGCGAACAGATGGCCCTCGATATGGGCGAGCGTATCGGCGAGGAAGTCGGTCGGCTTGCTCATGACGCCAGATTGGCAGGCCTCAAAAGCGCTGTCCTGACCGGGATTGCGCTCCGGGAATCGGGGAAAAATGCCATCGCAGGATCGTCGGGTAGCGACCGTCTCGATTCCTGTGAACGCCCCTAGAACAGTATCCAGTATTTCCAAGTCGAATCAGCGCTCTATATAGCGGCTTGCCAAACGGAACGAAGTGGGTACGTTCACCTTCATTGCGCCGCCGGGGGTGGCGTGCAAGAAGGAGACAAAGCATGGCACAGGCGGCCCAATTGCGCGTGGTCAAGGACGACAATTCCAGCAATTCCGAGAAGAAGCGCGCCCTCGAGGCCGCGCTTGCCCAGATCGACCGCGCCTTCGGCAAGGGCAGCGTGATGAAGATGGGCCAGAAGGACATGGCGGTGGACACCGACACGGTGTCGACCGGCTCCCTCGGTCTGGACATCGCGCTCGGCATCGGCGGGCTGCCCCGCGGCCGGGTCATCGAGATCTACGGGCCGGAATCGTCGGGCAAGACGACGCTGGCGCTGCACTGCGTCGCCGAGGCGCAGAAGAAGGGCGGCATCGCGGCCTATGTGGACGCCGAGCATGCCATGGACCCGGTCTATGCCCGCAAGCTGGGCGTGGACGTGGACGAACTCCTGATCTCCCAGCCCGACACCGGCGAGCAGGCGCTGGAGATCACCGACACGCTGGTGCGTTCCGGCGGCGTGGACATCGTGGTGGTGGATTCGGTGGCCGCGCTCACGCCCAAGGCCGAGCTCGAAGGCGAGATGGGCGACCAGCTGCCCGGCCTGCAGGCGCGGCTGATGAGCCAGGCGCTGCGCAAGCTCACCGGCTCGATCTCCAAATCCAACACCATCGTCATCTTCATCAACCAGATTCGCATGAAGATCGGCATCATGTTCGGCAACCCGGAGACGACGACGGGCGGCAACGCGCTGAAATTCTATTCCTCGATCCGGCTCGACATCCGCCGCATCGGCGCCATCAAGGACCATGACGACGTGGTGGGCAACCAGACCCGCGTGAAGGTGGTCAAGAACAAGGTCGCGCCGCCCTTCAAGCAGGTCGAGTTCGACATCATGTACGGCGTCGGCATCTCCAAGACCGGCGAATTGCTCGATCTGGGCGTCAAGGCCGGCATCGTGGAGAAGTCGGGTTCGTGGTTCTCCCATGACGGGGAGCGCATCGGCCAGGGCCGCGAGGCCGCCAAGACCTTCCTCGCCCAGCACAAGGACGTCGCCGACAAGATCGAGGCCGCCATCCGCGCCTCGATGGGCCAGATCGCCCAGGCGCTGGCCCATGGCGGCAACGGCGAGGCCGAGACCGCCGGCGACGAATAGCGCCCCCGGGGCCGGGGAATACGGCGAAAGCCTTGCCTGTTCCCTCGGCATGGGGAACGGCTCCAGAAGGGGCGGTCTCGCAAGAGGCCGCCCCTTCACCTTTCTGCTTCCTCCCCCGCACCGGCGGGGGAGGAATCGGCCATTCTGGACACTCAACTCGCGCGACCGCTAAAAGCCAACCCATGCACAGCCTGACCGAAATCCGCGCATCGTTCCTGGACTTCTTCCGCGACCGCCAGCACGCGGTGGTGGCGTCCTCCCCGCTCGTCCCGCGCAACGATCCCAGCCTGCTCTTCACCAATGCCGGCATGGTGCAGTTCAAGAACGTCTTCACCGGCGCGGAGAAGCGCGGCTACAAGCGCGCCACCACGGTGCAGAAATGCGTGCGCGCCGGCGGCAAGCACAACGATCTCGACAATGTCGGCTACACCGCCCGCCACCACACCTTCTTCGAGATGCTGGGCAATTTCTCCTTCGGCGACTATTTCAAGGAAGCCGCCATCGAATACGCCTGGGATTACGTCCGCGCCGTCGCCGGCCTCAAGAAGGACCGGCTCTGGGTCACCGTCTATCCCACCGACGATGTCGCGCGCGCGTTGTGGAAGAAGATCGCGGGCCTCCCCGACGACCGCATCATCGGCCATGAGAGCAATCTGTGGGCGATGGGTCCCATCGGGCCGTGCGGCTACTGCTCGGAGATCTTCTACGACCAGGGCGAGAGCGTCATGGGCGGCCCGCCGGGCACGCCGGACGAAGACGGCGACCGCTTCCTCGAATTCTGGAATCTGGTCTTCATGCAGTTCGAGCAGGTCGACGAGAACACCCGCCTCGACCTGCCCAAGCCCTCCATCGACACCGGCATGGGGCTGGAGCGCATCACCGCCATCATGCAGGGCGTCACCGACAATTACGACATCGACCTGTTCCGCCACCTGATCGCGGCCTCGGTCGAAGCGAGCGGCGCCAAAGCGGAAGGCGAGGCGAAGTTCTCCCACCGCGTCATCGCCGATCATCTGCGCGCGACCTCGTTCCTGATCGCCGATGGCGTATTGCCGTCCAACGAAGGCCGCGGCTACGTGCTGCGCCGGATCATGCGCCGCGCCATGCGCCATGCGCACCTCATCGGCTCCAAAGACCCGCTGATGCACCGCCTAGTCCCCGCGCTGGTGGCCGAGATGGGCACGGCCTATCCCGAGCTCAAGCGCGCCGAACCGCTGGTCACCGAAACGCTGAAGCTGGAAGAGATCCGGTTCCGCGAAACGCTGGTGCGGGGCCTGAAGCTTCTCGACGAAGCCAGCGGCACGCTCAGGAGCGGCGATCATCTCTCCGGCGAGACCGCGTTCAAGCTCTACGACACTTACGGTTTCCCGCTCGACCTGACGCAGGATGCGCTCAAGGCGCGCGGCATCGGCGTCGACGTGCAGGGCTTCCAGGCGGCGATGCAGCGCCAGAAGGCGGAAGCGCGCAAGGCCTGGGCCGGCTCGGGCGAAGCGGCGGACGAAGGCAAATGGTTCGCCATCAAGGATGAACTCGGCGCCACCGAATTCCTCGGCTACGACACCGAGGACGCCGAAGGCACGATCCTGGCCATCGTGAAGGACGGCGAACGCGTGCAGCGCGCGCGGGCCGGCGAAACGGTGCGCATCCTCACCAACCAGACGCCGTTCTACGCCGAATCCGGCGGCCAGATCGGCGACCAGGGCATCATCGAGACGCCGCGTGCCGGCGGCATCGTCGAGGATATCGAGAAATGGCTGGGTTCGCTCCACGTCCATGTCGTCAAGGTCGTCAAAGGCCAGTTCGATCTGGGCGACAGCGTGCATCTGAAGGTCGATGGCGAGCGCCGCAGAGCCACCCGCGCCAACCATTCCGCCACCCATCTCCTCCACGCTGCGCTCAAGCGCGTGCTCGGCGATCATGTCTCGCAGAAAGGCTCGCTGGTCGCGCCCGACCGGCTGCGCTTCGATTTCGCCCATCCCAAGGCGATGACGGCGGAGGAGCTGGAGCGCGTCGAAACCCAGGTCAACATCGTCGTCCGCCAGAACACCGACGTCTCCACGCGCCTGATGGCGACGGACAAAGCCATCGAGGCCGGCGCTGAAGCCCTGTTCGGCGAGAAATATGGCGACGAGGTGCGCGTGCTCACCATGGGCGACGACAACGCGGCTGCGAAAGCCTTCTCCGTCGAACTCTGCGGCGGCACGCATGTGCGCCGGCTGGGCGATATCGGGCTGTTCACCATCCTGTCGGAGAGCGCGGTCGCCTCCGGCGTGCGCCGCATCGAGGCGTTGACCAGCGAAGGCGCGCGCCGCTACCTCCAGCACCAGGCAGGCATCGCGCGCGATGCCGCGGCCGCGCTCAAGACCAGCCCCGCCGATCTCGCAGCCCGCGTCACCGCGCTGGCCGAGGCGCAGCGCAAGCTCGAACGCGAGCTGAGCGAGGCGAAGAAGGCGCTGGCGCTGGCCGGACCCGCGCGCGCCGATGAAAGCGACGGCGCCAGGGAGATCGCGGGCATCAAGACGGTGCTGCGCGTCGTCGAAGGCGTCGCCGCGAAGGACCTCAAAAGCCTGGCCGACGATGCGAAAACGAAAATCGGCTCCGGCATCGCCGCCTTCGTCGCGGTGGCGGACGGCCGCGCCTCCCTCGTCGTCGGCGTGACGGACGATCTCACCGCGCGCGTCAGCGCCGTCGATCTGGTGCGGCTTGGCGCCGCCGCGCTGGGCGGCAAGGGCGGCGGCGGCAGGCCCGACTTGGCCCAGGCCGGCGGCCCCGATGCGTCCAGGGCCCAGGACGCGCTCGACGCCATCGCAGCGCGTCTGGCCCAGCTCCCGCCCGCATGACGGCCGCGCCGGCGCGAACCGAAGCGCTGCGGCGCCGGGTCTATATCGCGCTGGAAGGCGGCCACGGCCGCGCCGGTTTCGCCGTCGAATTCCTGCTCATCGCCCTGATCCTGGCCAATGTGGTGGGCTACATCCTGCAAAGCGTGCCCGCGATCGAGCGCGCATATTGGCGCCCGCTGGTGGCGCTGGAGATCGTCTCCGTCGCCATCTTCACGGTGGAATACGCCTTGCGGCTGTGGACGGCGCCGGAAGATCCCGCCACCGCGAGCTACGGTCCCGCCGAGGGCCGGCTGCGCGCCGTCACCCGGCCGATGATGATCATCGACTTTCTCGCCTTCGCGCCGGCCATCGTCCAGTTTTTCGTGCCGTTCTTCGACCTGCGGGTGCTCAGGCTGGTGCGCCTCTTGCGCCTGCTCAAGATCGCGCGCTACTCGCCGGCGCTCTCCACCCTGGCCCAGGTGATCGTCGAGGAGCGCCGCGCGCTGTTCGGCACGCTGCTGCTGATGCTCTGCGCCACCATCTTCGCCGCCGCCGCCATGCATGCGGTCGAAGGCTCGGTGCAGCCCAGGGTCTTCGGCACCATTCCCGGCGCCATGTGGTGGGCGATCGCGACCCTGACCACGGTGGGTTACGGCGACGCGGTGCCGGTCACGCTCGCCGGCCGCCTGGTCGCCGGCGTCACCATGATCGTGGGCGTGGGCCTGTTCGCGCTGCCCGTCGGCATCGTCGCCACGGGGTTCGTGCAGTCCATTCACCGCCGTGATTTCGTCGTCACCTTCGGCATGCTGGCGCGCGTGCCGCTGTTCAAGGATTTCGACGCGCGCGTCGTGGGCGAGATCATGGGATTGCTGCGGGCGCAGAGCGTGGGCGCGGGCGCGGTCCTGTCGGCCAGCGGCGAGCGCGCCGCGGCGATGTATTTCGTCGTCTCGGGCGACGTCGAAACCGAGATCTCCGGCCACCGCCTGCGCTTCGTCGCCGGCGATTTCTTCGGCGAGCTGGCGCTCCTGCACGAGACCATGCGCGCGGCCACCATCGTCGCCGTCACCCACACCCGGCTGCTCTCCCTGTCGGCGGAGGACTTCGACCATCTCCTCAGGAAGCATCCCGCGCTGGAGACGCGCATCCGCACGCAGGCCGCGAGCCGGGTCAAGGAACTCGCGGAAGCCGGCGGCATCAGCCAGGAAGAAATCGACGCCGCCCGCCTCGCGCACGAAGAAACGC
Organism: Rhizomicrobium sp.; assembly: GCA_050728855.1. Lineage (GTDB taxonomy): Bacteria > Pseudomonadota > Alphaproteobacteria > Micropepsales > Micropepsaceae > Rhizomicrobium. The sequence goes on from JBOHKI010000056.1 coordinate 11,293, forward strand.
GGTCGCGCTGAGGCGCCGGGCACGATTATCTTGATCCTCCCGCTCGTGGGCGGTCGAGTCCGCCATCACGGCGTGAAGAACACCGCGATCTTGTTGCCGGTGGGGTCGCGCAGATAGGCGCCGTACCACGTCTCCTTCTCGGGCGGACGGAATCCCGGAACGCCTTCGTCGGAGCCGCCCGAGGCGAGCCCCGCCTTGTGCGCGGCATCGACCTCGGCCTTCGTGTTCGCCTTGAAGGCGATCATCGTGCCGTTGCCGGACGTGGCCGGTTCCTTGTTGAAGGGCGGGCAGACATAGACGTCGTGCTTGTCCGAGCCCTTGGGGCCGTAGCCGATCCAGCCGCCATCGGCGAAGGCGCGCGCATAGCCCACCGCGCCCAGAACCGCGTCGTAGAACTTGCCCGACGCATCGCTGTCCCTGGCGCCGATGGTGATGTAGCCGATCATGATTTCGCTCCTCTCAAACGGGCGCGGAGCCTACCAAACGTTACGAACAAAGCAAGAACATAAACGCAGGCGGGGTCTGCGCCCCGCGCATGGCCTTACAGCGTGGAATCGGTGATGGCCACGATCAGCCCAGCGGCCTGGCCCAGCCGGTCGATCTGCTCGGCGGGAAGATTGCCGATGGCCTTGGTCAGCCGCGCCAGCCGGCGGCGGCGGCCGGCCTCCATCAGCTGGCGGCCCTTGTGCGTCACCGAGACTTCGCTGGAGCGCCGGTCCAGCGGTTTGCGCATCACCAGCCCCAGCCGCTCCAGCCCGCTCACCAGCTGCGACATGGTCGGCGGCTTGACCTGCTCGGCCTGGGCCAGCGCGCCCAGCGTCTGCGGCCCGCCAAAGGCCAGGACCGACAGCACCGACAATTGCGCGCCGGTGACGCCGGACGCCGCATCCTCCTTGCGCACATAGCGCAACAGCCGGATCGCCGCGCCGTGCAGCATGTCGGCGACCTGTTCGGTCTGCATCGTCGAACGCGCCACTTGACTTGTCCTCGCGAAGATAGTTAGGTGACCTAACAGTGTGCTGGCCTAAGTGTAAGTCGCGGCCGGCGCTGGGGAAAGCCCGCGCGGATGGCCGGGCGGGGGGACACGATGACGGAATTGACGCTCGCCGGCCGCAGGCTCGTCCAGGTCGCGCTCACCTGCCGCGACCTCGACCGTGCGCGCGCCTTCTATCGCGACACGCTCGGCCTGCCGCTGCTCTTCGAAGTCAGCAACATGATGTTCTTCCAGCTCGAGGGCCTGCGCCTGATGGTCGGCCTGGAGCACGAGCCCGGCAAACCCATCGGCGGCTCGCTGATCTATTTCGACGCGCCCGACATGGCCGCGCTGGGCTCGGCACTGGAAGCCAAGGGCATCGCCTTCACCGGCCCCGCCTTCACGCTCCAGAAGACCGCCACCCACGAACTCCAGCTGCGCGAATTCTTCGACCCCGACGGCAACGCGCTGGCTCTGATGGGCATGGTACCGGTCGAGGCCTGAAGGGCCGCCGCCCGATCAGGCGTGCATCCAGCCATCCGGCAGCCCGATCCACGCGCAGCGATCGCGATCCTGTGCGGACATGTTGGGTTCGGGCAACGTCGCGCCCGCGCCGAGGAAGCAGCCGCCCGCGATGCCCGTCGCGTCCGGCAGGAAGCCGTAGCTCTTCCAGAACAGCGTGGTGCCGCAGCGGGCGCAGAAGTGGCGGTCATAGCCCGCGTTGCCGTCGCGATGATAAGCGCGCGTCTCGCCCGTCTTGGCGGTCACCGCTGCATCGGGAAAATAGACCGACCAGCCGAACGCCGTCCCCGTCCGCCGCCGGCAGCTCGAGCAGTTGCAGATCGCGTTGAGGACGGGTTCACCCTCCACCGTGATGGAACAAGCCTCGCAGCAGCAGCGCGCGGTACGGGTCATGACTGGGTCTCTCCAATCACGGCGTGCAATCGGGGCGCGACGGCGCGGTCAGACGCCCGCCAGCAGCAAAGCCGCCATCGCAGCCATGCCCAGATCTTCCGTCAATGTGACAGTGGACAGCGGCACCTTGAGGATGTTGCCCATGCAAGGGCAGGCGATGTCGAGCCCCCGGCGCAGCGCCAGCACCACCCCCGCCGCGCCGAACAGGAACACCGCGATGGTGACGATATACGTGATCGCGGGCGCGATGAAGGCGAGATAGGCAAGGCCCAGACCCAGTTCGACGAAGGGATAGACATAGCCCCAGCGGCTGTCGATCCGCGACGCGAGATCGTACATCGCAAATCCGTCCATGAATCCCTGGAGATCGAACAGCTTCAGCGTCGCGAACATCAGCAGGAACACGCCCATATAAGCGTGCATGAAACTGCGCATGGTGATGGCGCCGGAGGCGCCGTGCGCGATGGCCGCCGCCGCCAGCGCGCAGACCGCGATCAGGCAGGCAAGCGGCCAGTAGTCGCCGAGCGCGCGCCCGCGCGATGCGTCGCGAACATGAGCAGCGGAATGGGCCACGGCGTCTTCCTCCCGCACTACCTTGAGCAAACGGCCGACCCGCGCTCCGGTTCACCCCATCGTCTTCTTCAAATTCTCGTCCACCTTGTCGAGGAAGCCTTCGGTCGTCAGCCATTTCTGCTCGGGGCCGACGAGGAGTGCGAGGTCCTTGGTCATGAAGCCCGCCTCCACCGTATCGACACAGACTTTCTCCAGCGTGTGCGCGAATTTGTCGAGCGCGGGATTGTTGTCGAGCTTGGCGCGGTGGGCGAGGCCGCGCGTCCAGGCGAAGATCGAGGCGATGGAGTTGGTCGATGTCGACTTGCCCTTCTCGTGCTCGCGGTAGTGCCGCGTCACCGTGCCATGCGCGGCCTCGGCTTCCACGATCCTGCCGTCCGGCGTCGTCAGCACGCTGGTCATCAACCCGAGCGAGCCGAAGCCCTGCGCCACGGTGTCCGACTGCACGTCGCCGTCGTAGTTCTTGCACGCCCAGACATAGCCGCCTTCCCATTTCAGCGCGGAGGCCACCATGTCGTCGATCAGGCGGTGTTCGTAGGTGATGCCGGCTTCCTTGAACCGCGCCTCGAATTCCGCCTCGTAAATCTCCTGGAACAGATCCTTGAAGCGGCCGTCATAGGCCTTGAGGATGGTGTTCTTGGTAGAGAGATAGACGGGGTATTTGCGCGCCAGCCCGTAATTCAGCGAGGCCCGCGCGAAATCGCGGATCGAGGCGTCGAGGTTGTACATCGCCATCGCCACGCCCGATCCCGGCGCCTTGAACACTTCCTTCTCGATCACCGTGCCCTCTTCGCCCACGAACTTGATGGTGAGCACGCCCTTGCCCGGATAGCGGAAATCGGTGGCGCGGTACTGGTCGCCGAAGGCGTGGCGGCCGACCACGATGGGCTTGGTCCAGCCGGGCACTAGGCGCGGCACGTTCTTGCAGATGATCGGCTCGCGGAAGATCACGCCGCCAAGAATATTTCTGATGGTTCCGTTGGGCGACTTCCACATTTCCTTGAGATGGAACTCCTTCACCCGCGCCTCGTCCGGCGTGATGGTAGCGCATTTCACGCCGACACCGTGCTTCTGGATGGCGTGCGCCGCGTCCACGGTCACCTGGTCGTTGGTGGCGTCGCGATGCTCGATGCCGAGGTCGAAGTAGTCGAGCTGGATGTCCAGATAGGGCAGGATCAGCTTCTTCTTGATCAGGTCCCAGATGATGCGCGTCATCTCGTCGCCATCGAGCTCGACGACGGGGTTGGCGACCTTGATCTTCTGCATGGAGGCCCTCGGAATGGATAACCGCGCGCGGTATAACGGGGCTGTTACGGCCCGTCAAAGCGGGCCGCTGTCGCGGAATCGAGAGCACGCATGGCGCGCAAGCCGGCCGGGAAAACCGGGCCAACAAAGACCACGAACCGTTCGCCGGAAGGCTTCTTCGAGCCCTTCGCGATCGACGACGTACCGTGGCAGAAAGCCGGCCCCGGCACGTTCAAGCGGCTGGGCAGATATGGCGGCGGCGTGCAGGTAGGGGTGGGCATCGATGTGCTGAAGCCGGGGCAGTATTCCAACCGCTTCCACTATCACCTGAGGGATGAGGAGCACATCTTCGTTATCCGCGGTGCAGCCACGCTGATCCTGGGTGCGCGCGAATATGTCATGAAGGAGCGGGACTTCTGCACCTTCCCGGCTGGGCAGCGCGCCGGTCATCATCTTTACAATCACACCGGGGAAAATTGCCTGTTCATGACCATCGGCGACAACCGGCCGGACGACATCGCCGTATTTCCCAAGTTCGGCAATGCCCGCCTTCGCGCCACGGGCAAGACGATCCCGATGACCGGTCTCGACCGGTGACGCCCGTCATCGTCCTCTCCCATCCCCAGCTCGGCGAGAACATCGGGGCGGCGGCCCGCGCGATGGCGAATTTCGGGCTGTCGGAATTGCGGCTGGTCAATCCCCAATGCCAGTGGCCCAACGATCGCGCGCTCGCCATGGCGGTCACCGCGAAGGCGATCGTGGAGGAGGCCCGCGTCTTCGGCTCGCTCGCCGAGGCGCTGGGCGATCTTCATCTCGTCTATGCCACCACGGCGCGGGAGCGGGGCGTCACCAAGGAGGTGCTCACGCCGGGCGAGGCGGCGCGACGGCTGCGCGGCACGGCGGACACGCGCACCGCCATCCTCTTCGGCAACGAACGCGCCGGGCTGGAGAATGAGGAGATTTCGCTGTGCGACGCGGTGATCACCATCCCCACATCCGGTTTCGCCTCGATCAATCTGGGCCAGGCAGTGCTGATCGCCGCCTATGAATGGGCGCGCGCGGCGGACGCCACGCCGCCCGCCCGCATCGAGCACGCGCCCTGGCATCGTGCGCCCACGCGCGCGGAGATGTTCAAGCTGTTCGCTCATCTCGAGCACGATCTCACCGAATCCGGCTTCCTGTTCCCGCCCACCAAGCGCGACGGCATGATCCGCGCCATCCGCGCCATGTTGCATCGTGCCCGGCTGACCTATCAGGAAACCCAGACCATTCGCGGCATGCTGGTGGCGCTGACCCGGGGCAAGTACCGCGGCGAGAAAACCAAGGATGTAAAGGACGCTTGACAGGCGCGCCGCCCGTCCTATGTAAAGTACGCTTTACAGGAGAGGCGCCCATGTCGGCCACCGAAATCCCGTCGGTCAAATATGCCGGCCGCAGCTACATCATCGAATGCGCGATCGTCTCGCTGATCTATGCGGGGCTGGCCTGGTCGCGCCACTGGCTGATCGTGCAGGCGCCCGATCACACGCTCGCCATCGCCGCCGCGCTCGTGCCGTCGCTTCCGATCTGGGCGCTGTTTTTCGTGGTGTGGCGCTACTACCGGCGGATCGACGAGTTCGAGAAGCAGCGCTTTCTGGAAACGCTGGCGCTGTCCTTCGGCATCGGCTCCTGCCTGCTGGTCAGCTTCGCCTTCCTCACCGACGCCGGCATCGCGTGGCTCGACATCACCTGGGCGTGGCCGACGCTGGCGGTGTCGTGTGCGCTGACCGGCGGCATCCTGCATGTCGCGCGGCGCTGATGAAGAACACGCTTCCCGCCCTGCGCGCCGCCCGCGGTCTCACCCAGTCCGATCTCGCCGACCGCCTCAACGTCTCGCGCCAGACCGTCAACGCCATCGAGACCGGCCGCTACGATCCCAGCCTCCCGCTCGCCTTCGCCATCGCCAGGCTGTTCAAATGCCGCATCGAGGAAATCTTCGCGCCTTAGAGGCGGTTTGCCGAGTCTGGACGGATTCCCTGTCCTCCCGGCCCTGCGATGGTCCGTAGCGACAGCATAAGGAAGCATCGCACCGAGCCGGGACACGCCGCGACGCGGTCTCCATGGGTCCCGGCTCTCACTGCGCTCGGCCGGGATGACAAGGAGGGTTTTGTCCTTCGGGATTATCATGTCCCGACTCGCTGAAATTCTCCGTCCCATATCTCCGCCCGAGAGGCCGGTTGCGGACGGTCGAATGCCGGCGGGCATTCGACGCTCGTCAACCGGGTCAGGTCCGGCCAGTCAGGTTCGGAAGGGTTCGCGCCACTTGAGAAAGCCCGCCAGGGCTTTCGGCGCGAACGCCGTCACGAAATCCCGACTCGCAATCCGAAATTTCCCGTCCTATATCTGCCCGCGAGAGGCCGGTTGCGGACGATGCGCTCGCCAACCCGGTCAGGTCCGGAAGGAAGCAGCCGTAACGAATCCGCATCGGGTCGCGGCCGGTCTCTCACCTTTCCACAACAATCCCCACAATCCGCGAGACGACGCGCGCGGGCTTGCTATAGTCGGGTCATGGACGAAACGGAAACCGCGCTGCCCGGACTTGAGCCGCCGCCGAAAAGCGCGCGGGAGGACGCGCCCTACCGCGTGCTCGCCCGCAAGTACCGTCCGCAGGACTTCACCGGCCTGATCGGGCAGGAGGCGCTGGTGCGCACCCTGTCCAACGCCTTCGCCACGGGCCGCATCGCGCATGCCTTCATGCTCACCGGCGTGCGTGGCGTGGGCAAGACCACCACCGCGCGCATCATCGCGCGCGCGCTCAACTGCATCGGTGCGGACGGCAAGCGCACCGCGCCCACGATCCACCCTTGCGGCGCCTGCGAACCCTGCATCGCCATCGCCGAGAGCCGCCACGTCGACGTCCAGGAGATGGACGCGGCCTCGCGCACCGGCATCGAGGACATCCGCGAGATCATCGAGGGCGTGCGCTATGCGCCTGCATCGGCGCGCTACAAGGTCTACATCATCGACGAAGTGCACATGCTGTCCAAGCAGGCGTTCAACGGCCTGCTCAAGACGCTGGAAGAGCCGCCGCCGCATGTGAAGTTCATCTTCGCCACCACGGAAATCCGCAAGGTTCCGGTGACGGTCTTGTCGCGCTGCCAGCGTTTCGACCTGCGCCGGGTGGAGACGCCGGAGCTGATCGCGCATCTCAAATCCATCGCCGGCCAGGAAAGCATCGCCATCGAGGACGCGGCCCTGGCGCTGATCGCCCGCGCCGCGGAAGGCAGCGTGCGCGACGCGCTGTCGCTGCTCGACCAGGCCATCGCCCATGGCGAGGCGGGCACCATCGCCGGCGAAAGCGTGCGCGCCATGCTGGGCCTGGCCGACCGCGGCCGCATCCTCGATCTCTTCGAGAAGCTGATGGGCGGCGATATCGCCTCAGCCCTGGGCGACCTGGCCGAGCTCTACGACCGCGGCGCCGACCCGCTGGCCGTGATGCAGGATCTGCTGGAGACGACGCACTTCCTCACCCGCGTGAAGGTCGCCCCCGGCGCCGAAGGCTTCTTCGACGGCGGCAGCGCCGAGGCCAAGCGCGCGGCGGAGATGGCGAAGGCTCTCAGCGTGCCCACGCTCAGCCGCGCCTGGCAACTGCTGCTCAAGGGCCTGTTCGAGGTCCGCGACGCCACCCGCCCCATCCAGGCCGCCGAGATGGCGCTGATCCGCCTGACCTACGCCGCCGATCTTCCGCCCACGGACAAACTTGTGCGCGACCTGATGGACAACCCTCCCCTCGAGGGAGGGTCGAAAAATTCGAGCGCAGCGAAGGATTTTTCGGGGAGGGGGACATCTTCGGCATCTCAGCAGGCCTCCTCCCCGAAATTTGCTTCGCAAATTTCGACCCTCCCTCCGGGGGAGGGTGGTCATGGCATGGCCCAGCGCGCGCCGCAGCCGACGATGGCGGCGGAAGACGCCCCCATGCTGCGAACGCTGGAAGACATCGCGGCGCTGGCCGCGGCGAAAGGCGCGTCCGTCCTGAAGGTGCATCTGGAGAACGACGTGCATCTGCTGCGCCTTGAGCCCGGGCAGATCGAATTCCGCCCCAGCCCGCGCGCGCCGCGCACGCTGTCGGGCGATCTGGCGCAAAAGCTCAAGGAATGGACCGGCGCGCGCTGGGTGGTGACGGTGGCGCGCGAAGGCGGTGCGCCCACTATCGCGGAACGCAAACGCGCCGCCACCGCCGCCAGGATCGAAAGCGTCGCGCAGGAGCCCCTGGTGCGCGCCGTGCTCGACCGCTTCCCGGGCGCCGAGATCATGGCGGTGCGCGAACTCGCCGACGATGCGGGCGAGGCATCTCCCGAGCCGTCCGAGGACAATTGAGTGGTCGGCCCCGAGATCGAACGCCTCATCCAGCTGCTTGCGAAGCTTCCCGGCCTTGGCCCCCGCTCCGCGCGCCGCGCCGCGCTGGTGCTGCTGAAGAAGCGCGAGGCGTTGCTGGAGCCGCTCTCCATCGCCATGCGCGACGCGGCGTCGGCGATCAGGACCTGCGGCATCTGCGGCAACCTCGATACGGCCTCGCCCTGCTCGTTGTGCCGCGACCCGCGCCGCGACGTCCATGTGCTCTGCGTGGTGGAGGACGTGGCCGATCTGTGGGCTCTGGAGCGCGCCGGCGTGTTCCGCGGCAAGTATCACGTGCTGGGCGGCGCGCTGTCGGCGCTCGACGGCGTGACGCCGGAGAAGCTCAACCTCGCGGCCCTGTCGTCGCGCGTGAAGGACGGCGTCGACGAAGTCATCCTCGCCATGAACGCCACCGTCGAAGGCCAGACCACCGCGCATTACCTGCTGGATGCGCTGGCGCCGCTGGGCGTGAAGGTGACCCGTCTCGCCCACGGCGTCCCCGTCGGCGGCGAACTCGACTATCTCGACGAGGGCACGCTGTCGGCGGCGTTCAAGGCACGAAGGACGCTCTGAGGCGGTTGGGTGAACGCAACATCCGTGCTAGGGTTTACGCATGAACAAGATCGATGAAGCCTGGAAAGCGGTGAAGCTCCTGCCCAAGGACAAGCAGGAGATCGCGGCCGACGCGCTCCTGGATTTCGCCGCACAAAATGACGAACTCGAGTTGAGCGACGATCAGGCGGCAGAGATCGAACGCCGCCGTCGGGAGAAGAGTCCCAAGACCATGACGCTCGACGAGTTCAGCAACCGCGTGAAGAAACTCATTTCGTGAAGGTGATCATCCGGGCTTCGGCCTACACCGATCTGGAAGCCATCTACGATTGGATCGCCAAGGACAATCCCGAGATTGCCCGCTCCGTCGTGAAGCGAATACATGATGCCGTGCGCGACAAGATCATCCACTTCCCTTTGTCGGGGCGCAAGGGACGTTCGAGCGGCACGCGGGAGTGGCCAATGCGCGCGCTGCCCTACATCATCGTCTACAAAGTGGACGCCCGGCGGCGAGCATTGACCGTTCTCGGCGTCGTGCATGGCAGGCGGAATCGATGACCGCGTTCTAGAGCAAAATCCGACCTGACTGAATCGGTGGGGATTCACTGGGACGGCGAATCGTGATTCAAGCTGCTGGCTGGTCAGGAGGCCAGCAGCGATGGCTCGACCTTATTC
>JBOHKI010000057.1:0-19535 GCA_050728855.1 Rhizomicrobium sp.
GTTGGGGCCGCCGGCCTGGATCTGCGAGATGAAGCGGTTCGGGAACGTCCACGCGATGGCGACATTGCCGACGTTGTAGGTGAGCAGCAGGTCGCCATAATAGATGTTGGACACCACCTGTCCGGCGGGCGTCTGCACCACCACCTGGCCGACGAGCAGCAGGCCGGCCTGCTGCGCCACCTGCGCGGTGACGGCAGTGTCGCTGCATCCCGTATCGACCACGGCATTGGCCCACACCGTGGGCGGCACCTGCACCGGGATGCCCTGCTGCTGGGCGATGGCGAGCAACGCGGCCGACGGCTTCACGCCCAATTGCGTGATGGCGATGTTCTGGGCGACGGGAATGGTCTTGCAGGGCATGTCACACCTTCGCCTGGATGAGCGGCTGATCGGTCACTTCCTGGACGGAGAAATTGCCCGGACCGTATTTGGTGAAGCCTTCCTGGACCGCATCCGACGCGCTCTGGAAGAAGCGGATCACCTGGCCGTTGTTCAGGAGCGCATACTGGCCCGGATTGGTCTTCATCAGCTGCGGCAGCAGCTTCTGGAATGCCTGGTAGTTCTGTTCCACCTGGCTGGTGCCCGTGCCCGACATGCGCCAATTCTCCTTCCGGCGTGCTTCCACTAAGACGCGGGCGGGCCGGATCTGTGATCGGCGATGGCGGAATCAGGCGGCGGAAGCGCCCTCCGGCGGCTTGGGCGGCACAAGCGCGCGATAGGCAAGAGCGGCAGGCGCCTGCATGAAGCCCATGGCGAGCGGACCCAGCAGGAAGCCGGCGATGACGGCGAACGGCAGCACATGCAGCCAGAGCCCTGTGAACATCGCCACGGCCTGGTCCGGCTTCATCGCGTGAAAATCCTGGTGCAGCAGTTGCGACAGCGCCGCCCCGCCCGCCACGGCGAACAGGACGATCTCCAGCACGATCAGCGGCAGCACCATGACGAGCACGATGACGAAAGCCCGCAGTACGTTGCCCTTCATCAGGTTCCAGCTGCCCATCACGTCGATCTTCTTGCTCATGATGACGGCGGGCTGGATCAGGAACATCAGGCGGATGATTCCGTAAAAGTAGGCGACGACGAACGCGATGCCCAACACGACGGCCGCCGCCGCGATGCCCATGTTGGTGGAGGGATCGAGATTGGCTCCCGACACGCCCAGCGCGATCGCCACCGCGCCCACGACGATGGCGCACACGATCGCGAACACGATCATCGCGATGTACCAGATGATGAAGAGAACGACATAGGTGATCGCCAGCGTCACCTCATCCTTGCCCGGCAGGTAGACGAAGCTCGTTGCGCTGCGCAGGCCCAGCGCCAGTTTCGTGGCGCCCGCGCCCATCCACACATAGCAGAACAGGATCGCCAGCTGGAGCAGCATCATGACGCCCATATTGGGCATTCCCGCCATCGGCATGATCTGCGGATTTTGAGCCTGAAGCTCTATCGCATGCGTGAGCGAGACGAAATACGGCATGTAGCCGAACCACACGATCGCGAGCATCGCCACCATCGGGAGCCAGATGATTCCCAGGAGCGGGAGATAATTGCGGAATCCGAACGCGAAGGACCGGCTGATCGTGTCGCCGACCGGAATCTTTGTCGCCATGTCCGACTCTCCCCGTGACCCGATACAAAGCTAGCACGAAATCCCGGCCGGCAGTCAGCGCGCCGGCAAAGAGGCGGGCGTGGACAGCACACGATAGGCCAATGCCGCCGGCGCGCAGAAAAGTCCGGCCGCGAACGGCGCAACCGCCAGCCACAGCGCCGTCATCATGCCGGCCTGCGCCAGCCAGCCCGGCGGCATGGCGTGCGCCCCCGAACCCGCGGCGATCCATCCGGCGGATGGCGGAAACGCCGGCAGGAGATGCGCAACCGAAGCGCTCAAGACGGCGAACAGGATGACGACCGGAACGATCAAGAGCCCGATCGCGTGCACGCTGTTGCCGCGCAGCAGGTTCCAGCCGGCGAAAACATCGAGGCGCCCGGTCGCGATGGTCGCGGGCTGGATCAGGAGCGACAGCCGGAACGCGAGGTAGAAGAACGCGATCTGGTACGCGAGCGCGCCGAACGTGACGATCGCTCCGGCAATGCCGGTCCGGGGCGCGAAGATGCTGGGAGCGGGCTCACCCATGGCCAGCAGCGCGGAGTAGTCGATGGCGAAGACCGCGCCGCCGATGCAGGCGAACAGAACCGACAGGAAGATGAATGCGATCGTGTAGACGCCCAGGACTCGCAATTCATCCATCCCGGGCAGATCGACGAAACGCCAGCGCGGCGCGATGCCGAGCGCAATCCTGGTCGCGGCCGCGCCCATCCACACGATGGCAAAACCCTCGACGACCGTCGCCAGCAGAACGGCGCTCAGCAGCGGCAGCGTGGGTCCATACAGAGCGGGCGTCAGCAGGGCGGCGACGGAGGCGGCCGGGACGAACACAAGCGCGGGCAGCCATACCGCGCCGAGCAGTGCCGGATAGCGGGTGACCGCGAAGCCAAACGACTGCGCCACGATGGCGCCGACCGGAAGTTTCCGCGGCATTTCACGCCCCCCATGCTGGCCGGACCCTAGCACGGTTCAGGCGCTGTCGCGGAAGACCGCGTATTCTTCCAGCGGCGCGCGCTCGGTCTGCAGCGCGTTCACCGGATGCGAAGTGTCGGCGCGGCCCAGCGCCATGCCGCAGAAGATCATCTCGTTCTGCGGCACGTCGAGATAGTCCCGGATCACCGAATGCCACACCGCCCACGCCTCCTGCGGGCAAGTGTCAAGCCCGTATTCGCGCGCCAGCAGCATGATCGACTGCAGGTACATGCCGAGATCCGACCACTGGCCCTGCTGCATCTGCCGGTCGATGGTGAAGATCAGCCCCACCGGCGCGCCGAAGAACTCCCAATTGCCGGCGAAGAATTTCAGTCGCGCCATCTTGTCCTCGCGCGGGATTCCCAGCGTCGCATACATCGCCTCGCCGATGCGGAAGCGGCGTGTCTTGTAGGGCTCGGTGAGAGCGGGGGGATAGATGTGATACTCCGGCATCTCGCCCATCGGGTGCGCCTTGCGCTTTTCCGCCACGCGCCGGACGAGCTCGTCGCGCGCCGGGCCCAGCAACGCGTACATCTTCCACGGCTGCAGATTGCCGCCCGACGGCGCCCGCGCCGCCTGGGTCAGAATCTGCCGCACGGTTTCCGCCGGCACCGGATCGGCGCGGAAGGCGCGAACCGTCTTGCGCGTGGCGAGGGCTTCGCTGACTTTCATGGGGCGTCCCGTCTGTCGATTTCGCTGCCGCCACGGTGCTTCAAAACATCCCGCTTGTCACGTTTACGCCGCGGAATCGTCAGAACGCGGGGATGTAGCGGATGACGCCGCTCGCGTTCTTCACCGCGAACCATTCCTGCACCGTGGTGTGGGCGCCGGTGGGGCCGACGGAGGAGAGCGCGGTGGCGACGGCGCCGTTGGCAGCGGTGGCGAGCCTGACCGCGCCGGTGCCCTTGGGCGTGAGTGCGATGTCGATATTGGCGTCCGCGCCCGCCGCCGCCAGCGTCGCGGTGCCGGCGCCCGACACCGAGCCAGTCGCCTGGAGGTAGTTCACGGACGCGGCGGTGTGCGCGATCTCGAACTGGGTGCCGCCCGACGTGGCGAGGTCAAGCGCGGAGGCCGCATTGGACGTGACCTTGGGCGTGGCGAGCTGGGTGATCGCCGTGAGGCCGGCGGCGGTGTCCATCTTGCACAGATCGGTGAGCGTGCCGGACGCATTCATGGCGGCGAACACCATCTGGCCAGGGATGATCCCCGTCGATATCGTGCCGCCCGCGATGGCGAGGCCGCGGATCTGCGCGCCGATGGTGGAATAGGACACGCCGTCGTCGCCCGCGAAATTGACCACGCCGAGCTGGTCGCCCGCCGACAGCGCGGCGAAGGCGCCGATGGTAGCCGAGCGCGAATGGCCGAGGTTCATCGCGCCGCCGGACGCCGCCGACGCCGTGAAGCGGATGTTGCTCATATTGGCGGAGGCGTTGGTGCCCGCGATCTGGAAGCCGCCGACATTGCCGCCGACGTTGAGCGCGGTGGCGAAGCCGCCGTTCGGGCCGACCAGCAGGCGGCCGTTGACATCGGTCTGCACCGTGGTGACCGCGATGGTCTTGGCGTCCTTGAAGGCATTGGACTGGAAGCTGGTGAAGGTGGCGGCCGCCGGCACGCTTGCCCCGACGGTCGCGCCGTCGATCGTGCCGCCGGAGATCGCGGCCGAGGCGATGGCGGCCGACGCGATGCTTGCCAGGCCGCTGGAGGCGGTGAGCACGATGGCGTCGTGCCAGGAAGAACCGTCGGGCGAGACCTTGAAGTGGAAATTGTCGTCGCCGGCCAGGCCCACTTCGGCGCGCCCCGAATAATTGTCCTGGAACAGGAACGACGCGGTGTTGCCCGCCGCCTGTTTGGACAGCGTGGCGCGCACGTCGCCCGTCCCGCCGCTCCCCGTCGGAACGTCCGTGACGAGCACGGCGTTGGACTGCACGGCGAACAGGTTGGGCGCGGACGCGGTGGTGTTGACGCCGAGCAGCGGCACATTCTGGAGGGCGAGCAGGCTCGCATAGTCCACCCAGGCGGCGCCGTTGCAGACGACGAGCCTGCTCTCGTCGGCGACGAAGGCGACGAGTCCGCCGAACGGCGCGTAGAAGCGCCAGCCGCCATCGGCGCAGTACGCGATCTTGCCGTCCTGTCCCGTCCACGCGCCCGTCGCGGTGGCATGCACCAGATAGGTGTCGCCGTCGGCGGGAGAGACCGGCGGCGCGGTGAGGTCGCGGTCGAGGAAGCGCGTGCAAAGGAAGGCATCGAACTGGTAGAGCGCCTCGTTGTGCGTGACATGCTTCTGCGCCTGCGCCGCCGCCAGCAGCGGCGCGCCCGTGCGGGGCGTTGTGTCGGTCATGGTGTACCTCGATGTTGGTTCATCAAAGGTGTCACGGCCCGCGACTGCGGGCCGCCCAGGTGGGTTCTGCGCACTGGTGCGAACGTCACCTGGATGGCCCGCAGTCGCGGGCCATGACACATCGTTCAATTGAGATTGAAACTTCCCGCTTTCCCCGGTCCCCGCCCCACCACCGATGAGACCTGGTACACGGTGAAGCGGAACGGTGATGGCAGGCCGGAGGGGAAGTCCGTGGCGATGTCGGCGGCGGTGTAAGTCGTGGAGGCAGAGGGCAGCGACGCCAGCGTCCGTTTCACCGCGCCCGTGCCATCCAAAATCTCCACGTCGTAGAGCTCGGCGGATTCGCTGAGCGGGATTTCGGTCTGGTCCCACGAATCCGCCGCCGGCGCGCGGTCGCGGCGGATCCAGTCGAGCGCGAGATCCGCGCCGCCGGATGCGTAGACCGCGCGCAACTGGCATGGCGCATAGGGACGCATGCCGGCGCCGGCAAACTGCTCCGCCGCGTCCTGCCAGGCGGGATCGGATACCGGCTTGTCCTGCGGGCCCCAGAGGAAATTGAACGGCAGCGCGTATTGCTCGCGCGGGATCGACAACTGCCGCAGCGCCGTGTTCAGCACCACGACGCGCGCGCCAGATGCCGCGCCCATCGCGCCTTCCGTTCCGCCCTGGCCACGCAGCAGGCGCGACAGGGTCCATTCGCCGGGCACGGTGAGCGCGGCGTCCGCGAACTGCACGACCTCCCACGCACCATCCGCGTTCTGGATCGCCAGCGCGTTGGCGCCGCCCAGCACGGAGAGATCGTCGAGCCCGGCAAGCGCGCCGTCATAGAGCTTGAGCGAGATCGCGTTCACCGCATCCCAGCGCCAGGCGGGACCGCCGAACACATCCGCCGTGGTCTCGCCCATGGCGGCAGCGAGCGTCAGCGTCGTGTCGAGCGCGTAGTTGGACTCCGTGGCCGAACGCATGACCAGCACCGCCCCGGGCCACGGCGCGGCGAAGGCCGCCACCAGCGGGTCCCATTCGTCCTGCTCCGCCGACAGCAGCGGCAGGTCGAGGAACACTGCCAGCGCGCGGCCGGTATGCGTCAGCGATTGCGCCACGCTGGGCGCGCGCGACGGACCCACGATGGCCTCGTAGAGCGAGGGATCGGTGGCGACGGCTTCGATGGACCGCGCGCCGGCGTCGCCGATCGCCGTCAGACGCAGGCGATGACTGCGTCCGGCGGCCGTCAGCTCCACTTCGTCGGTCACGTCCAGCGCGAGGTGCGATGGCGGCAGCGCGAACTGCGCCGTCTCGCGCATCGTCCAGGCATCCATCAGCAGCCGCTCGCCGATGCCGATGGCCTGGCCCTGGTCGAGCACGACGGGCAGGCTCGACTGCGCGACGCGCGCGGCGCTACCGGACAGCCGCCGCGCCTCCACGATGGCGGTGCGATAATCGGCCTCGGCGTCGATATAGGCGACGCGCGAGGCGAGCGGCAGGCCGCTTTCCTCCGCGCGCACCAGCGTGAAGCCGAAACCGGGATCGCCGTCGTCCGGAACCGCCAGATCGGTTTCGGCCAGCGCCGCCGCGCTGGGCCTCCCGCGGGCGACGAACCTGATCGCGCCTTCGCTCTCCACCGCGTCGAACTGGTAGGCCACCGCCAGCGGCGACAGCGCGTCGCGCGCGCTCATCGTGGCGGTGACGGCATAGCCGGTGACGAGGCCGGACACGTCCGTGACATCGATGGCCGCCGCATCGCCGCACAGTGCGCTCACCAGGTCCGGCAGCAGCACCGCGCCCAGCCGCCCGTTCAGCCAGTGGCCCAGCGTGTAGTCCGCGGCGTCTCCCCAGATGTTGGAATAGGCCGGGAAGAACGGATAGGGCCGCGCGTCCCAGCTCCAGGCATGGATGGCTGCCGTGTCGACCATGCTGCCGCCGTAAACCGCCGACACCGGATTGTTCGCCGGATCGCGCCAGAACTTCAGATGCGCCTCGAGGAAGCGGCGCTGGATCAGGTCGTCGCGCTCGCCGTTGGAAAAATAGGGCAGCGCGCTCTCGCTCGATTTGGGATCGACGAAGACGTTGGGCTGGTTGGCGCCCTTGTCCACCGCCGGGCAGCCCAGCTCGCAGAACACGATGGGCTTGGATTGCGCCGTCCACGGCGTGGGGCTCACGCTCTCGCCCCCGTCCGGCCGGTCGAAATGCGCGTTGCCCCACCAGCCCCACAGATCCTTGGCGCGCCACACAAAGGGCTTGCCGAGGCCGTCGGTGATGGGCGTGCGCAACTGGGCCGCGCGGTCGGAATCGCTCGCGTAATACCAGTCGTAATCCTCGCCGCCCCGGATGTTGGCGGCGAGATAGGCCGCGTCCCACGCCGTCGTCGGGCCATTGGAATCGTAGTCGAGATGGGCGGTGCCGTCGCGCCAGTCGGCCAGCTTCATGTAGTTGTCGATGCCGATGAAATCGATGTTGGCATCGCTCCACAGCGGATCGAGATTGAACAGCAGCGCGCCGGGCGCATCGCCGGTCTGGTGATTGGCGTATTCGCTCCAGTCCGCGGCATAGCCGAGCTTCACGCTCTGCCCCGCCGCGGCGAAGATCGCGCGCACGTCGGCCGCCAGCGTCTTGAGCGCGGCCACCGCGGGATAGCTCGCCGCGCCGTCGCGCACGCGGTTGAGGCTGCGCAGTTCGGAGCCGATGAGGAAGCGGTCCACCCCGCCCGCGGCGGCGCAGAGATTCGCATAGTGCAGCACCATGCGGCGCCAGCCCCATTCGGCGGGACTTCCCGTCCACGTCACGTCCGTTCCGCTGACGAGAAAGTCGCCGGCGGCGGCGGCGCCAAAGAACGCGGCGACCTGCGCCGTGGCCGCGCCCGTTTTGTCCGGCGAGCCGGAAACGCCCGGCGCCGGGTCGCAGGTGATGCGGCCGCGCCAAGGATAGGAGGGTTGCGTGCCCGCGCCGGAGTAGGGATCGCCGAGCGCGTTTCCGGCGGCGATGTCCAGGAACAGGAACGGACAGAGAGTCACCTGAAGGCCGCGCGCTTTCAGGTCCTGGATCGCCGCGACGACGCTCGCATCCGAAGGCGTGCCGCCATAGGCCGGAACGCCGCCCGCCTGGCTGACGAGATGCGCATCGGCGCGCGCCACGCCGTCGACCGACCAGGTCTCGGGATAGGTTTTCTTCTTGGCGATCTCCACGCCGGGCATGATCTTCGTGTTGCCACAGCGCAGGTCGTCGCCGAACCAGCCCACCACCAGCGAGGCCGCGCCCAGCGCCGGCGCCAGCGCCTGCAATTCGTCCAGCGAGGCCGTCCAGTCCGCGACGCCGGACGCATTGTGCGCGTTCTGCGGCACGGTCGTGCCCTCGCCATCGTCGGCGGTGACGACGTCCACGGCATAGACGAACTCGCCCGCACCGGGGATGAGCGCCACGCCGGGGAGCACGTTCTCCAGCGCATCGGGATCGGAGTCCGAGATCGCGCGGATCACCTCGAACTGCAATTGCGGGATGCGGTTGCCGAACTGCGCCAGCGCCATGTCCTCGAACACGATGTAACAGAGGCCGCGATAGGCCGGCGTGTTGTCTGCGTCCTCGATCTCCTGGATCAGCGTGTCTTCGGCCTGCGTCTCGCTGCCGGGGTAGAACCGGGTGGTGAATTGCGACAGGTCGATCAGCGTGCCGTCCGCCCACACCCGCCCGATGCGCGACGCCTCGCCTTCGCACAATCCCACCGCGAAGGAGATCGAATAGGCGTAGTCCGTCGTCGTCACCTTCGGGCCGCCGAAGCCCTTGCCGCCGCTCGATGCGGTCTTCGAGGTTTCCTTGAAGCGCGTCGCCCAGATCAGTTGGCCGGCGACGCGCACGCGGCCGAAGACGCGCGGGATCGCGGCGCCCTCCGTCGAGGACTGGATGGAGATGTCGCTCAGCCGCGGGCCCTTGACGCGCTGACCCGGCGCCAGCGCCGCGTCGATCTCCGAACCGACGAAGGCGCCGATTGCGCCGCCCAGCTGCGCGCCGGACAGGGTGAGGCCCAGCACATCGATCGTGCCGAAACTCGCCCCGATCGCCTGCCCGGCGACGGAAAGAATGAGAGAGGCCATGGGTGCTCCATTGAACCTCCCCACAAGAGGGAGGTTGAATCAGATTCGAAACCCGCAGACGAGCTTCTTTCGCCAGAACTCGGACAACGGTTCCTCGCTGACGCGTTTGTTCTGACGGGCGTGGATCAGTGTCGGGCGGCCGCTGCGCTCCGCGGCGATGCCGCAATGCCTGGCGGGTCCGTGCGGGACCATGCGGAACAGCGCGACGTCGCCCGGCGCGATGTCCACCGGCGGGATCTCGGCCAGGTGGCGGGCGAACGCCGTATATAATGTCTCCGCGCGGTCCGCCTCGCCCCAGTCCGGGGCGTAGTTGGGCACGGGTTCCGGGTCGTCGCGCCCCATCTCGCGCCACACGCCGCGCAACAGCCCGAGGCAGTCGCACCCCGCGCCCCGCACGCTCGCCTGGTGGACATAGGGCGTGCCGATCCAGGCGCGGGCCGCGCTCACGATGTCAGTTTCCATAGCGGCTGCCTCCATCGAGCGGGGCGCGCTTCGTGGGATAGGCGATCACGGCGTCGTTGCCGATCATGAAGGGAAAGCCGCGGAAGTTGGCGGCGTTGGCGAAACGCGCCTTGCAAGTGGCGAACTGCTTGTCGCAGCCCGCGGTGACGGCGAACGCGTCGCCCGCGGCGACCGCTTCGCTCATCGGCTGCCACAATTCGAGCGTCACGTCCGTTCCGGAGACGCCGTGGCGCTTCACGTCCATGGCGCGGCCGGCGTTGGCGCCGCTCGTCCAGGCGAGCTTGCCGCCGGCGAACCAGCCATCGGCGAACGCAGCCAGGCCGGAAACGAGGAAGCGCCGCGCATCGGCTGCGGCGGCGACTGTGCCGGCGCCGTGGAACGCGGGATCGGCGAGATCGACGGTGCAGCGCGCGTCGCCGAGATCGGCGTCGCAGGAGAAACCGAAGACGCGGCCCTGTTCCTGGTTGAGCGCGGCGGCGAGACCGCGCACCTCGGCGGTGAATGCCGCGTGGCCGCGCTTGACCTCGCCCAGCGTGCCCTTGCGCATCAGCACGCGCTGGTCCGGCGACGCCCAGTTGACGCGCCAGATCTCCACGCCGGCGCCGTCATAGCGCCCGGCGGCGAGATCGGCCTCGTCGAGCGCGGCGCTGGCCAGCGCGCCGGCGACGGCGAGATTGTCCACCGCGAGGCCGAGCGTGGACTGCACTTCGCTGGCGGTGAAGCCCGAGGCCGCGCGATAGCTCACGCCGGCGAACGTCACGTCCGTGTCGTGATCGGTAAAGCCCAGCGCGGGCGCGCCGGCGGGCGTGAGCGTCCAGCACCAGCACAGCGTGGTGGCGCCGGAATCGAGATGCGCCTGCATCCCGGGTGGCAGAGATTTCATGGAGGACTCCCGATAGACCTCGCCCTCGCGGGGAGGTCGAAAAATTCTTGCGCGGCGAGAATTTTTCGGGCGGGGGGCGCGGTGGCGAAAGCACAGCAGGACCCCCACCCGAAAAACGCTTCGCGTTTTTCGACCTCCCCGCAAGGGGGAAGTAGCCCCAGACTCACACCGCGATCTCCACCAGCGGGATGCTGGGGATGTCGCCGGCGGCGAAGTCGGAGAGGTTGACGGACAGCGAGTCGGTGTCGAAGCGGACAGGCACGTCGAATTCGAAGCCGGCGGTGATGGCGGCGCCCGGCGCGGGCGGCGTCACGAAGGTGACGAGGCCGGTGGTGGCGTCGATGCTGACGCCGCTCGCCTGCACCACGCCGTCGAGCGCGACCTGCACCGTGCCGGAGACCGGCTTGGCGATGGCGCGCGTCCAGCTCGACGGTCCCGACGCGTAGGTCTTGACCAGCGCGAACGCGACCGTCGCGCCGTCGCCTGTGCCGAGCGCCTGGTCGGTGGCTGTAACCTCCGTTGTGGGGGCGCAGGATTTGAAATCGGCGAAGTCCTTCAGCCGGAAGCCATGGAGCCGCGCCATCCGCGCCTCGAAGAAGGCGATGACGTCGTGCAGATCGTCCAGCGTCTTGACGCCGTAACCCACGTCGTAGCGGCGGCGCGAATTGGCCCACACGGCGTTGCGCTCCTCGAAGCCCGAGCCGAGCGTGACGATCTCCGTCTTGCGCACAGGCCCGCCCGTCGAGTGGAACGCGATCGCGGTGGGAAAGCGGATTTCGTGGAAGGACATGGGAGACCTCGATGGGGAGTGGAAGTGGCGAATGGCGAGTGGCGAATGGTATGTCCGGCGTTTGTGCCCGCTGCTCGCTGCGTGCTTCCCGCCATTCGCTATTCGCCACTCGCCATTCGCCAACTCCGTTCACAAATTCTTCTGCCCCTTCGCCAGCACGCGGGTCATCAGCGCGGCGATCTGGGATTCGGACTTGAAGAAGCTCGCCGCGTCGCGCGCCTGGATGTTGACGACGATCTGCGGGCGCGGCGGACCGAGCGCCGAATTGGGAGCGATCGTGCCATTGGTCGACGGCGTGAACAGCTCCGGCCCCTGCTCGCCCACCAGGTAGGACCCGCCCGGCGCCACGGGGCCACCGGTGGCGAGCGCGCCGCTGAGCGACTGGAACAGCGAGCTCGCCGCCTGCGACACCAATCCTTCCACCGGCTTGACGATGAAGTCGCGGATGGCGACGCGATCGAAATCGGCAAGGATCGCGTCCACCAGCTTGTCCATCGAGGTCTTGCCGGAGGTGGCGGCGCTCGCGATGGAGCGCGCCACGGCATCGAAGCTCGAAGTGACCGCGCTCTCGATGCTCTTGCCCGCGTCGGCGACTGGACCGTGGGCGAAATCGCCCAGGGCTTTGGCCGCCGCCGACAGGCTGTCGTTGAGCGGCGAGAGATCGGCCGCGATGGTGAAGGTCTGTGTGGTCATGGACGTTCATCCGGATAGCGCTGGGCGAGTGCTTCCAATTCCGCGCGGGCGAGCGGCGCGGTTGCCACGCCGCGCCGCCCGAGAAAGCCCGCCACCGCCGCGCGCCATTCCGGGAGCGACATCTCCCAGAAGACGCGCGGCGAAAGCCCCATCACGCCGAGGCCGAACTCGAGGAGGCGGGGCCAGTCGATGGCGCGGGCGCCGCGCTCGCCGGAGCATTCGCCGGTGTGCTCGCCGGCTGTGCGGGCAAAGGGCCCGTGGTGGTCCCCGTGGCGGTTCCCGCCGCGGCACCCATCGCGCTGCCGCCGTCGTTGGCCGCCGGCCTGGCGCCGCCCGCCGCCTGGAACGCGCCGGTGATGGCGCCCACCAGGGTGCCGACATCGGTCTCCAGGTGCATCACCTCCTGCGGCGACACGTTCGTTCCGCCGCCCTTGAGCAGCGCCGAGGCGACGAGCGCGATGTCCTTGCTGCCGAGGGATTCCAGGCGGCCGGCAATGCCGCCGAGCCCGCCGCCATTGCCGAGGCCGTCCTCGATCTCCGACAGCGCCCCCAATGTCAGCCGCATGACGAGCGACTTGCCGCCCGCCTTGAGCATGCTGTCGCCGCGTGTGGTGTTGGTCATGGATTTTCTCCTTGCTGTGAAAGGCCTCCCCGGATGGGGAAGCCGGATACCGTTCTTCCTCCCCCGCGAGAGCGGGGCGAAGCGCTTACGCGAAGCTCAGCTCCCCTGCCGACGCCAGCGTCAGGCTGAGCTTGAGTTCGCCGTCATAGGGGCCGTCGTACTGGAGCGCGGTGAGCTTGAACGGCCCACTCACCGTGCCGAAGCCGGGGATCACGATCTGGAAATTCTTCAGCGCCTGGGCGAAGAACGCCGCGCGCAGGGTCTCGTCCGCGGCCGCGTCCTTGAACACGCCGGAACCGGAGATCGAGGCCGAGGCGACGCCGCCGCCGTCGAGCAGCTCGCGCCACTGGCCGGCGGAATCCGCGTTGGTAACGTCGACGCTCTGCGCGTTGAACGCGAGCGCGGTGGCGCGCAATCCCGCCACCGTGGTGAAACTCTCCGGCGACCCGCCATCGCCGATCTTGACGAGCAGGTCCTTGCCTTTCTGGGATGACATGAGAGGTCTCCTTGTTGTGGGAAGCGGGAATGGGCGAATGGTGAGTGGCGAATGGCGAATAGCGAATGGAAAGCAGGTGTGCCGAATCTTCGCTATTCGCTATTCGCCATTCGCCACTTCCTTTTTTCTATTCGCTTTCTTCCATCACCGCGCGGTAGTGCAGCGTGGCGCGGTAGGTTTCGCCGTCGGGCTGGCGGGCGAAATCGGCGCCGAGATAGCGCAGGGTGACCAGCGTGAAGCCCGACGGCGCGGGCGTGGCGGCATCGAGCGCGGCGCGCAGGGCGTCGGCGACCGCCTTGCTCTCCTTGTGGCCGCCGCCGCGCGACCAGATGTCGAGCGCGAAGCGATGCTCGCTGCCGGTGTCGGTCGCGGTGTCCCATGCGGTCTCGGCATCGTCGCCGAGGACGGCGTAGGGGAACGCGGCCTCGGGCGGCACCGCGTCGTAGAGCCGGGGCGGATCGGCGAGCGCGGACGTGACGCCGGCATCGGCGGCGAGCACGGCGAACACCGCCTGCTGCAGGGCAAAGCTCGCGCTCATGGCACTTCCTCGCACAACAGGGCGATGAGCTGCGACGGCGCGCCGTCGTCCAGCACCGCCTGGATCTGGAACGTTCGTGACGCGAAGGCGAGGCGGTTGCCCGCCACAAGCAGCCCATTGCGCCGCGAGGCGATGCGGTAGCGCACGCGCGCCTCCGCGGCATCGGGGCCGAAGACGTCCGCGCCCGACAGCGCCGCGAGCCCGACCCAGGTGTGGCCGATCGTGGCCCAGCCGCCATCGCTTCCGCCGCCGCCATCCGGCACGTCGTCGCGCGCCAGGATCGCGGCGCGCTGGTTCAGGGATCCGAACATGGAAAATATCCTCCACCTCCCCCTCGCGGGGAGGTCGAAAGCGCGCAGCGCTTTCGGGTGGGGGGCCCGCCACGGCGAAAACCCCGCCCGAAAAATTCTTCGCTTCGCTCGAATTTTTCGACCTCCCCGCAAGGGGGAGGTCGTTCTAAATTTTCACCACTCGGTACGGCGCCAGCAGGGCGAGTGCGGCGAGGGGAAGTTCGCCGGCGCTGTCGCCGCGGTTGGCGTAGAGCGCGGCGACGATCTCCAGGATCGCCGCGCGCACCCCAGCCGGAACGTCCGTTCCATCGCCGCCATAGCCGGCGGTGAAATCGATCGCGACCGCGTTGAGGCGGCGCGGATCGGCCGGCATCGCGGCGCCCGTCTTCAGCGCCACGCGCGCCGGGCCCGACGCGCCGTCCACCTGGTAGGCGGAGGGATCTAGCACGGTCTCGCCATCGTCGCAGCCATAGGCCGCGATGCGCGCCACCGCTTGCAGCGGCGGCAGCGGGATCTCCGCCGCCAGCCGGACGCCATCGGCGCAGGGCCAGCGGTCGAGCCACAGCGTCCAGCCCTGGGTGACGAAGGCGCGGCCGGTGTGCCATTCCGCCTTGGCGCGCGCCGCGGCGATGAGCGTCGCGATCAGCGCGTCGTCGTCGCTCGCGTCGACCTTCAGATGCGCCTTGGCCTCGTCGAGCGTGACGGGCTCGAGCGCGGGCGGCGCGGTGAGAACGAGGGGCATGTTCGTACCTCCGGAGGAAGCGCCAGGACAACCTCCCCCTCGCGGGGAGGTCGAAGGTTTTCGAGCGTAGCGAGACAAGCTTCGGGTGGGGGGAACGAATGCGACGCCGCGCACCCGCCCCCACCCGAAAAATGCATTCCGCATTTTTCGACCTCCCCGCAAGGGGGAGGTTGAATCCATCCTAGCTCGCCGCGAACTTCATCAGCTTGATGGCTTCGAAGTTCTGGACGCCGCCGCCGACGCGCTTGGTGGTGTAGAACAGCACATAGGGCTTGGCGGAGAACGGATCGCGCAGGGTGCGGATGCCGACGCGGTCGACCACCAGGTAGCCGCGCGCGAAATCGCCGAACGCGATGGAGAACGAGTCAGACGCGATGTCGGGCATGTCTTCCGCCTCCGCCACCGGATAGCCGAGCAGGCTCGCCGGCTGGCCGGCGGCGCCGCCGGGCTGCCAGATGTAGTTGTCGGTCGTGTCCTTGAACTTGCGCACGACGCTTTCGGTCTTGCGGTTCATCACCCAGCTGCCGTTGGCGCGGTAGCCCTGCTTGGGCGCGTAGGCCAGGTTGATCAGCGCATCGGCCGGATCGGAGGACGCGAACGCGCCGTCCGCGCCCGACGCGATATAGCCGAGATTGCCCCAGCTCCACGACGCATCGGCGACCGCGGTGTAATGCAGGAAGCCGGTGGGCTTGGACGAGCCGTCGCCATTGACGAAGGCGGCGCCCTCTTGCTCGGCGAACACGATCTGCACCTCGCCGGCCAGCCACTGTTCGATGTCGACCTGGGAGTCGTCGAGCAGCGGCTGCGTCGCGGCCGGCATGGCGTAGAGCTCCATCGCCGGGAAATCGATCGCCGAGATGGTGGGCGATGCCGTCTGCGTGCGCGCCGCGGTCTCGCCGACCCAGCCGGACGCGGCCTCCACCGTGGTGATCGGCTTGCGATAGACGCTGGAGCCGATCTGCTGGACGGTGGCGAGCGCGCGGATGGGCGAGGCCTTGGCCAGCACGCGGTCGATGGTGGTGGCGATCTCCAGCGGCACGACATAGCCGCCGTCCGGGTTGGAGCCTTCCGACAGCGCCTTCACTTCGAGCGCGGAGAAGCCGCTGGCGTCGCCCTTGCGCATGTAGCGGTCGAAGGCGGCCTTGCGCTCGCGCGTGGCGCGGTCGGACGGCTGGGACCTGGTTTCGCCGAGCGCGGGGCGCGCCGCGGCCAGGGTCAATTCGTCCAGCGCCTTCTTCTGCTCGTCCAGCGCGTGGTTGATGCGATCGACCTTCTCCTCGGTGATCGTGTCGGCCGAGCGGGTCTCGAGCTGGGCGAGGCGCTCGTCATTGGCGTCCTTGAACGCCTCGAAGGCGCGCAGGAAATCCCCGAACGCCTCCTTGATCTCGCGCCCCTGCGCGCCGTCCTTGGTCT
Organism: Rhizomicrobium sp.; assembly: GCA_050728855.1. Taxonomy (GTDB): domain Bacteria; phylum Pseudomonadota; class Alphaproteobacteria; order Micropepsales; family Micropepsaceae; genus Rhizomicrobium. Next base: position 15,931 of record JBOHKI010000057.1, read on the forward strand.
CAAGCGATTTGGTTTCGAGTTGCATGGTGTGGTGGTCCTTCCTTCTCTGTTGAAACGCCGTCTTCAGTCGCACCTCCCCCTTGCGGGGAGGTTGATTCACGAACGCATCGCTTCCGCGGCTTTGCGGATTTCGCCGGCGACGCCGGACTTCGCGCCCACCGCGGTCACCTGGCTGCCGGGGAGCAAGGGAAACGTCACGATGGAGATTTCCCACAGCTCGATCTCGAGCAACGTGCGCAGGCCCGTGGCGGGATCGCGCCGCGCGCGCCGCGTGCGGAAGCCGATCGACAGGCCGTCGAGCGCGCCGTCGCGGATCAGCGCCAGCACGTCGCGCGCCCGCTCGACATCGGTGAGCAGCCGGCCTTTCACATAAAGGCCGGTGGCGTCTTCGCGGATGGTTTCCCACACGCCGATGGGCTCATGCGCGAAGTGCTGGTAGAGCAGGCGCACGCGTTCCACGCCGCGCGCCCGCAGCGATTGCGCGAAGGCGCCGGGCGCCACGACGTCGCCCGCGGAATCCGCCACGCCGAACAGCGAGGCATAGCCTTCGAACTCGTCGCGCGCGAGCACGCTCAGCCGCGCCCGCGCCTGCCTGTGCACGAGGCGCCGCCGCGTGCGGTGTACTTCGGTCATGTGTGTGTTCCTGTGCTTCCTCCCCCGCGAGAGCGGGGGAGGTGGATGCCGCGCTCTTCCGCGCGGCGGACGGAGGGGGTGTGTTGATGTTGAAGAATTGGTTCTTCACCACCGCCGTCCCCCTCCACCCGCCTACGCTTCGCTTCGGCGTGGCAGGTGACACTCACTTGGCACGCCGGAGCCTTGGCGAAGGCGGCCGCCTTCGGCGGTCCCCCTCCCCCGCGACTGCGGGGGAGGAAGGACTCATCGCGGATTCGCCGCCACGTCCATCCGGTCGAGCTTGGTTTCGATGCGGTCGAGCGACTGCTTCATCTGGGCGACCTGCTCTTCGAGCACCGCGACCTGGGCGATGGCGGCCTGGTCCTGGGCCGCGGTGCGCTCCAGCGTGGAAATCCGCTCCGCCGCCGACCCCGCCCAGAACAAGGCGCCCGCCGTCTGCAACAAAAAAGCCGCCACGAGGGCGGCCGGCAGCGGAAAGGATCTGGCGGCGCCCTCGGGCGGCGGCCGCAATGCGTCGGTGATCGTCATGGCGCCGTCCTCATTTGTGCGCGTCCGCGGCGGTGGCGTAGATCGTCATCTCGGAAAACGAAATGAACAGGTGCAGCTTCTCCAGCGTGTCCAGGCCCAGCTCCACGTCGCTCCCTCCGATCCCGAGCTTGTGGGGCGGGCCGGCCTCGTATCCGTCGAGCCAGATGAAATCCAGTGCCCGCGCATGTATCGTGGCATCGTCGTCATGGCGGTTGATCTCGGCGATGAGATCGACCTGTGGATGGACGATCGCGATCCCGCCGAAGGTGAGCGACTGGAACGTGTCGCGATAGACGCTGACCTCCTTGCCGTGCCAGCCGATGGGGACGAGGCTGGGCGACGTGTCGTCGACATCCAGCTTGCGCTCGGCATCGACGAGCAGCATCCGGGCGTGGACGCCGAGGGTGGTCAACCCGAGGATCACGTCGTGACCGTCCAACTGCGCCGGGATCTTGATGAGGCCAAGCTTGTTCACGGTGAACGGAACGGCCGCGGCACTGTCGGCCCATGTGACGCCCGCGCCCTGACAATGATCCTGTGCGAACAGGTTCACCTTCCGGCTCCTGAAATCCAGTTCGATGTCGAAATTTCCGAGCAAGTCCGCGCCGATGACACCGGCAATATCCGGATCCGTGCCGTCGACGGCGCGGAACACGTCCATGCTGACCGGCGCGGCCACGTTCTCATCCCGCCACTTGCCGGACTCAAGCAGGAAGAATTCCATCGCCCCGCCGCTCGCGCCTCCGAACGCGACGCTGGGCACCAGGACGGTCTGTGTCACCGCGTTGCCCGCATAAACCACGATCTTGTTGTCCGGAATGTCCTGCGGCGCGAGATGAAGTTCCGCGGCCAGGGCCGGCGTGACGCTGGAATTCTGATGCTCGATGTCGAGCAGCATGGGCCGGCTCTTTCCGGCAATCACCACCGGTACCGTGATGCGCCCGTCGGGCAGCATCGTCATGTCGAGCGACGCCACCCGTGTCAGCGGCGCGCAGGGCGCCGGCAAAGCGGGCGTCGCGCCCGCGGCGGCGGCGAAGGCGGCGAGTGCCAGCGCGAGTGCGGTGGATTTCATGAAAGGTCTCCCCACGACATTCTACACCTTTCAGGACGCAGGCGCATCCGGGTTTGCGCCGGGCGAATACCCGGCCGCCACGCGTTTTTCGTCGCGCGACAGGAAGTCGGCCGCGTTGAGTTTGTCCCAGACGCCCTGGCGTTCCTCGGCGAGCGCAGGGATGGCGTCGGCGTCGTAGCCGAGGCGCAGGCCGGCGCCGAAGCGTGGCGCCAGCCAGCGCGTCAGGTCTTTGGCGGTGCGCGCGACCAGGGGCAGAACGGTCTGGCGCCAGAAGGCGAGGTTCGCCTCGCGATAGTTCGCGTAGGTGTTGTCGCCCGGCAGCCCCAGCAGCATCGGCGGCAGGCCGAAGGCCAGCGCGATCTCGCGCGCCGCGGCGTTGCGCATGTCGGAGAAATCCATCTCGCTGGGCGCGTAGCTCATCGCCCGCCAGTCGAGCCCGCCTTCCAGCACCATCGGCCGGCCGGCATTGGCGGCGCCCTGATAGGCGTCTTCGAGCTCGCGTTTCAGCCGGGCGAACTGCTCGTCGGTCAGGCCGGGAGCGCCGTCCGGACCCTTGTAGACGAGAGCGCCGGAGGGCCGCGCGGCGTTGTCGAGCAGCGACTTGGTCCAGCCGGCGCCGGCATTGTGGATGTCGATCGCCGCGCCCGCCGGCTCGAGCGGCGACAGGCCGTAGCAATCCGACAGCGGATGGAACAGCTTGCCGTGCAGCACCGGCAGGAAGCCGTTCGCGTCACGAACGATACGGGCGGCCGCGCCGTTGACCGCGTAGTCGTAGCCGCAGGCCCAGCCATTGGCGTCCTGCACCACGCTGACGCGATCGGGCCGGAGCACATGCAGCTCGCGCACCGCGCCGCCGGCCGAGAGCGCCTGGAGATAGGCGTTGCCGGCGCATTCGAGATAGGCATACCAGCGCTCGAACAGCGCGCTGCCGCTCTCCCCAGCATTGGGGGAGGCGAGCAGCGCCAGCAGCGGATGATCCGCCGCCTCGATGTCGCCCTCGTAGAGCAGCCACGGCACGGAGGCCGCGGCTTCGGCGATGACCCGCACGCAGCGATAGGCGATGGCGTTGGCCATCACGCCTTCTCGCGCCAGCGTGGCGAAGTCGCGCCTGCTCCACGAGGGCCGCCCCGCGAGAGCCAGGGCAATCAGGGGGGGACTGATGCCTTTGGTCTCGGGCGCGCGCGCCGTTTCGCGCGCCCGCGCTCCCGCGGGACGGAACCAGGTGTCGAACATGGGTGTGTTCCTTTTTTTCCTTAACCTCCCCCTCGCGGGGAGGTCGAAAAATGCGCAGCATTTTTCGGGTGGGGGGCGGAGCGCGAAACGTTGCGCACCGTCCCCCCACCCGAAGAATTTCTCGCTCCGCTCGAAATTC
>JBOHKI010000058.1:0-18337 GCA_050728855.1 Rhizomicrobium sp.
CAAATTCTGCTCCATGAAGATCAGCCAGGAAGTCCGCGACGCCGCGCGGGGGCAAAACGACGGCCTCTCCACCGCCGAAATCCGCGCCGCGATGGCGAAGAAGGCCGACGAGTTCAGGCAGGGCGGCGGGGAGATTTACGTCGGCAAGGGCAGCTGACGTCCTTCACTCCACGATCCGTGACCGCCCGGGCAAGGGCACTTCGACGAGCGACGTGGCGAGCGCGTTGGCGATCAGGATCTGCAGCGTCGCGCGAACGTCGTCCATTTGCGCGGGGTTGAGGTCGGAAAGTTCATCCGGCCAGCCGGTATCGTCCATCGGCGCGACGGGATAGCTTCTACCGGCGCCGTTCATCCCGGTTTGGCGCCACGGCATAGCGCGTTCCGAGATTCTCGAACGTGTGCCCGTCCACCGCCGTAATCGCGAAATAGGCGAATACACCCGCTTTGTGCAGCCCGAATATCGTGCGGCGGACGACACCCACCCCGTCGAAGTGCTGGTTGGTGTCGAACAGGGCTTCCAGGTCGCTCGTGTGGCTGATGACGACGTAGTAGTCCGGTCCGTTTGCCGGGGCCATGGCGCGGACGCGGCCGGGGACTTCGGCGGAACCATCATCGCCGAACAATCCGCCGCCATGCGTGTCGAAGTCGTGCCAATTGTAGGGCACCGAAACGATCGTGAATTCGTTACCCAGGATTTCCCCGGCCTGCCGGATTGTGAAATCGTCCAGCTTCCAGTCCTCGATGGAGACCTTGTGCTGGTCGTTCGTAAACGCAGTGGTGCCGATATGCATCTCGGTCAGCTCATGGCCGATGCCACAAATGATCGCCACGGTCGGTCTGGCTGGCGCCGGCAAGTCCTGCGCGCGGGCAGCCATCGCGAACATGAGACCCAAGATAAGAACAGCCGCATGGATTCGCACGAGTTGCTCCATTGCAGCGCGACGGAGAGTTTGCCCCGCTTTGGCGGTCGTGCAAATGCGGGAAACCGCGCGGCTGCCATATGCGCCGCCTTCTCTCAGTAGGCTGCCTTGTAAGTGGTGATGTCCTTTCCGGTCACCTGGGTGAACAGCGAGGACATCGTGCGGTATTCGAGCTGTATCTTCTGCGCGGCGCATTGCGCTTCCATGTATTCGCGGTCGGCCTTGACCGCGCGGATGTCGTCCTGGTTGTTCTTGCTGGCGGGCTGGGTGAAGGTGTCGTGCGCCAGGATCACCATGCCTTTCACGTCCCCGGTCTTCATCGTGGCGATCAGCTTGTCGAACTGGCCGTGACCGCCCGGCAGTCCGCTGGTGGTCTTGGTTTTGCTGCTGGGGTCGACGACATCGGTCGTGGTATCCTCTCGCGCGCCCGCGCCGGAGGTCTCCGCGGTCCAGCTCTGCGAGCTGATCTTGCCGGGGTCGGTATCCACGCTGGTGCCGCCGCCGCCCCATAGCACAAGGTTGAGCGCGTTCAATGTGGATTTCAGCAACTTGAAATCCGTCTCGACCTGGGCGAACGCGGTGCCGAACGGCGCGGTGCTCTGCCCGTCGATCACGGCTTTCGCCACCTTGTTCTTCGTGGCGCCCGTCGCGCCGAGCTGTCCGGCATAGTTCGAAAGTTCCGAGATCAGTCCGCCCGGAAGCCGCGTGAATCGCGGATGCAGCTTTTCGCCGGTCAGCTTGGTGTTGAATGCCTTCAGCTGATCCATGCGGTCCGGCATCGGATCGGCCACATGCTTCTTGCCATAGGCCGGTCCCTGCACTTTGGGAAACCACGGAACGTGGTCGTCGTCCTTGTAGAAGGAGTGGATACCGATCTCGCCGCCCGCGGTTTCCACGTCGCGCAGTTTCTGCCAGTCGGCGGCGGTGATGTTGCTGTACTGGATGAACCAAGTGGCCTGCGGAATCTTGTTCAGGCCGGTGTCCTTCATCTTCTGGGTGACGGCGCCGCGCGGTCCGTCGTCGATCGTCCAGGCGACCAGCAACCGCTTGTCGCCCTTGGGGTCGCCGCCGGTGGTGTCGACGGGCGGTGTCGCGGTTTTCGCGGCCGTGTCGTCCGGCGCTTTCGCCGTGTCGCCCGGTGCGTGGTTTTCGCCGGAAGGCGGTTTCGCCGACGAATCCGCGGGTTTCTGCGCTGGCGGCTGGACGGGCGCATCCGGCGACTTCTTCACCGGGACCTTGAGCGTCTGTCCTGCCTTGAGCTGTGCCGCCGTGATACCGTTCAGCGCCTCCAGAGCCGCGACCGTCGTTCCGTATTCCTCGGCGATACCGTATAGCGTCTGGCCTTTTTTGACGGTGATCGTCACATAGTCGTCGGCGCGCTGGATAACGGGCTGCGCGGCGCCAGCTTGCTGCAGCGTATGGGTCAATTCGTGGGCGAGCAGCTTGCGGCCTTCGGCATCGCCGGGCGCGTAACGCCCCTGCGCGAACACGATATCGGGGCCGGCGGTGTAGGCCCTGGCCATCATGGCGCGAGCGGATTCCGAAGCCTCCGATCCCGTGTGCACGCGCACATGGCTGAGATCGGAACCGAGTCGCGGCTCCATGTACGATCTTGTCGCGTCGTCCAGCGGCCGGCCCGGCGCCGCGAGCACGGTGCGAACGGACGGCGGGGCGGCCACGCTGCCGGTCTGCGGAGCCGGCGTCACCTGAAACGGCGGCACCGGCCGATCGTCCGTGGGCCCGCCTTCGATCTTCGGCGCTGGCATTTGCGTCGCGCGTTGCGCGATGCCGTCGGCCTCCCGTTCGAACGCATCGTTCGCCCGGCCCAGCGTCAGTTTTGGCTGTATCTGCAAGTCGCGCCGCGGCGTGGACCGATGGGCGCGCGCCCCGCGCATCGCCGGATTCGACGCTATGGTCGCCGGATTTCGCTGAAGCTCTGCCCTCTGGCTCATGCGCGAATCCCGGGTCGATAAGTATTGATAAAGTCCATATCAGGACGGCCGTGGATTGTGCAAGTAAAGGCCGCAAATCCCACAAGCCAACCGGTGCGCTGCCGTCAGCCTTTCATCCCCTCGTGATGGCCCGACAGATCCCAATGCCCTTGCGCGAAGCGGTGCAGCTTGGCGATGCCGAGATCCCTGGGCTCGCTGGTCGATGAGGGAAGGTGCGGTCCGGCTTCCTTCACGGCGCCGGGCCTGAAGCCCTGCGTGCGCGGATCGGTCTTGGTGAAGAACGCCCGGCTGCGCGTCGACCAATGTCCCTGCGTCTGCGTCCCCAGGACCTTGTCCATGTTGGGTCGCGCCCAGGTGTCGCCCGGATGCGGCTGAAGCCTGCTGGCGCCATCGACCTGCCAAGCCTCGTAGTAGACGGGCGGGTACGCGAAGGCGAGCGCGGCGCCCCGCGCGTTCTGAATGCTGTAGCTCAGCTTGTTTTCCTGGACGAGCCAGCCGTTTTTTCCATCCGTCCGGAAATTCACGTCCCAGCGGAATTCGCCGTGATCGTCCCAGGCGGGGCCATTGGTGTCCTCGGTCTTGATGTCCACGCCGAACAGCCCCGCGATCCCCGCGCCGATGTTGGAAAACGCGACCTCGATGGGCCGGAAAAAATCGCCAGCGCCTTCGCTGTCTGTCCTGCCGCTGCCGCCGAGAATTCCGTTGTGGGCGGGAATTCCGCTGAGGTCGTGCCCGGCTGCGGCCGCCGCCGTCTGCGCATGGGCGGGAAACGCGCCCGTGCCCCGGCGCGGCATGGCCGGTCCGGCGAAGCAGCCGTCGGGGCGCGAGGCGAATGTCCTCATCGCCCGGTCACCGGATGATCGACGTGCTTGCGGATGCGAGTTTGGCGCATTGCACCCCGATCGTCTCGAGCGCGCGGTCCAGTTGGGCGTCGCCGTAAGCGAATGTCCATTGCCGCACGAAGTCGGGCTCCGCGTCTTGGGGCGAGGGCACCAGTGCCGCGGCGCGAATGATCCCATGGGCGCGCAGTGCCGGAAGCAGCGCGCGAGGCTCTTCCGGCAAGCCGTTCAGATCGTATCCGCGCACGGCAAGCAGCGGCACGTCACAAGCCAGGACGACGGGAAAGCGCGGCAGGCGCGCCGGATCGGGCGGAGGCGGGATGTCGGGCGTGCCCAGCGCGAGCGGTGGAAACGCGCCGCCCGGCGGCGGATCGAACAAGACGCGCAGCACCCAAAACAGCCCGATGGCCGCGGTATCGGCGCGATCCAGGAAATCCGCGATCGCGTCCAGTGCGCCATGCTTTCCGAGCGGCTGCAGAAGATTGACGGCCGCTATGACGGGGCGCGGATCGTAGGCCTCGACCGGCGCCGGCAAGATGGCGAGACTCGACAGGATGGCGTGCCGCCCGGGAACCATGGATTTCCGTCAGGGCCCCGCCGAACCGGTATGCGTCGGCGTGGCGCCGGTGGAATCCCAGGTGCCCTGAGCGTAGCGATGCAGGCGGGCGATGCCGAGATTGGACGGCGCCGAGGTGGACGAAAGCAATATGCCCGCATTCGTCGCCGGATTGCGCCGCACGAATCCCTGTGTCGCGGGATCGGTTGTGGTGAAGTGCAATTTGCCGGTCGTGGACCAGTGGCCCTGGGTGTTGTTGCCGCGGCTCGCCCGTTGCCACACGTCGTTGTTGCCCGCCCGGTCGTGCTCGGCGATGGCGCCGGTGGCATTGACGGTCCAGGCCTCGAAAAAATGCGGAATCGGCGGCGGCAGTCTGGTCACCGGGGCTCCGGCCGTGGTCTGCGCGCGAAACGTGTTGGTGATCTCCTGCACGATCCAGCCGCTGCGGCCCGAAGTTTGAAACGTCACCGGCCAGCGCGATGTGCCATGGGGTCCGAAAAACGGCGCCGCGGTCGAAGTCGACGAAATGCTGGCGCCGCCAAGCGCGCCCGCGATCGAGCCCACGACATTGCCGAGAAACGTTCCGATGGGCCGTCCAAAATCGCCCAGAGCCTCGCCGGCGGTCCGCCCGTTGATGTCTTCCTCGGTGCTGGCGCCATCGCTGAGGCCGCCGAGATCCGCAGGGTTCCGAGCAGGGACTCTGCTGAAGTCTCCCAGCAACGCCGCGGGCGCCTGGCTGCCGGGCACATCGCGCCGCGGCGCCGGAGCCTGGCGCGCCAACGGCCGCGAAACCGAAACCGCGGCAGCGCGGGCCGGTTCTTGCAGCGCGGCGTGGCGATGCATGGCGGTATCCTGGTATTCGAAAGGCAGCGTAGTAGGACTGCAAGTAAAGAGCAACAAGAAGTCCAATCAATATTCAACCTGTCCACTTTGGATATTTTTACCGAATCCCCCGCCGTCCCGTAGCCGCGTGATAGGCGGCGAGCACCACGACCGCGCCCACGATGGCGACCAGCATGGAGATCAGGTTGAAGTGGAAGGCGAAAGCGTCGAAGCCGGTGATCTGGCGATAGATGAAGCCGCCGACCAGCGCGCCCACGAATCCCAGCGCGATGTTGAGGATGCAGCCTTCGCCGCGGTCGTTGACGATGAGGCTCGCGAAGAAGCCCGTGATCAGCCCGAACACGATCCAGCCGAGTACCGACATCACTTGCCTTTCCGCCCCGCCAGATCCTCCAGCATCTCCATCTGGATCTGCTGGATCTCGAGCAGGCGCACCCATTGATTGTGCAGCAGCTGGTCCATCTTGTCGCCCAGTGCGCGGATTTCCAGCTCGGCCTTGAGGTTGACCTTGTAGTCGTTCTCCGCGCGCAGCCGGTCGCGATCTTCCTGCCGGTTCTGGCTCATCATGATGACGGGCGCCTGGATGGCGGCCAGCATCGAAAGCACCAGGTTGAACAGGATGAAGGGAAACGGATCGAACGGCTTCCACAGGAGATAGAGGCTGTTGGCCACGATCCACACCGCCATCACGGCGAAGAACAGCGCGATGAAAGCCCAGCTTCCGCCGAATGAGGCGACCTTGTCGGCGACGCGCTGGCCGAGCGAGAGCTTCTGGTCGAATTGCTCGTTGAGATTGTCCGCGATCAGGTCGTTGGCATGGATCGAGTCGACGACCTCCCGCTCCAGCGCCGAAAGCTCGCCGCGCTCCTTCTCCATCTCGCCGCGCACGAATTCGGTGCGGAAGCGGTTGAGGCAGGAGATGCAGATCGCGCTCTCCGCCGTCCAGTTCGGACATGCCGCCTGCACCAGAACGGCAATATTGGGCCGCACCAGCGCCGCCGGCACCATGTCACGTACGGCCTTGCCCTGGCCGCACACGGCGCAGGTCTGCAGGGCGTGAGAACCGCGGGTCATGAGATGTGCGCTTGTGCGATCATTGTTGGGTGGATGTTTGCGGGTTCACCTTGAATCTAAGCTGCGTCAGGGTAGGGCGTGTTGCCGATTCGAGCAACTGGAGCGAGGTGTCGCGCAAATCCTCGATCTGCATACTGGTTAGATCCGCATAGTTTTCCGGAAAATCGCTTTCTTTCGTTTGGCGGACCGGGAAAATCGGATTGTCGAATTGATCTTCGCCGAGAATCAGTTTCGAGGTCGTGATCTCCTTGCAGGTATAGGAATCGACCACGAACACATCGAATATCGCGTAGTCGGCCACCACATGCCCTGACAATCCGAAAGGGTGCCGATACATGCCAAGCCCGATCATCGGTTGATTTGTGCCGCCGACGATATCCTTCACGCCCCCGCGTACCACCACGATATAGGCGTCGACCAGCGCCCGATCATTTCGCTGCACCAGGAGATTGTACAGAGTGGGCTCCGAGCCCAACCAGTCGCCGCCGCTGACGTCCGCGGTCGCGAATGCAGCGTGATCGTAGTCGGCGTTCCTGACGGCATAGTGACCCTGGAGGACCGCGGTCATCTCATGCACGACCGCGTCATCGAGGCCCCAACTCTCGATGTCAACCGGGCCGCTTTCGTTGCCGAAAACCATCAAGCCAACTCTCTGATACTTGGCCTGGTTCCCGAGCGCGGCGATGATGGCGACCGTGTGAATGTCGGACATCGTCTTCGTCTGTACCGGTTGGGCAGTCGCGGGCGCATGGGGGAGCAGCGATGTGAGGAGCGCCAGAGCCAACGTCCAGGCTGCCGTCCTTGCGACCGGCACGCCCGCATGGCACGCCGTGAGTTCCAAACCGTCATCGGGAATTCCGCGCATCGATTCTACTCCATCGTCACCACGACTTTGCCCTGCGCCTTGCGGTCCATGAGCAGGCGGATGGCCTGGCCCGCGAGGGCAAGCGGGATGTGTTCGGAGACGTGGGGCTTGAGCTTGCCGTCCGCAATCATCCCGAGCACGGCCTTCAGGCTCTCCTGCGCGTGCTTGGGATCGCGCGCGGTGGCGGCGCCCCAGAACACGCCCACAATCTGGCAGCCCTTGAGCAGCGTCAGGTTGAGCGGAACCTTGGGAATGTTGCCGGCGGCGAAACCGATCACGAGGTACCGTCCGTTCCAGTTCATCGCGCGCAGGCCCGGCTCGGCATAATCGTCGCCCACCGGATCGTAGAGCACGTCGGCGCCGGCCCCGCCGGTCAGCCGCTTGATGTCTTCCGACAATTGCTTCTGCTGGTCGCGGTTGAGCGGGGTGTGGGGATAGACGAAGCCGTCGTCGGCGCCGTGCTTCTTCGCAAGATCGACTTTCTCCTGGCTCGAGGCGCCGGCAATGACCCGCGCGCCCATCGCCTTGCCAATCTCGCAGGCCGAGATGCCGACGCCGCCCGCCGCGCCCAGCACGACGAGGTTCTCGCCCGGCTTGAGATCCGCGCGGTCCTTCAGCGCGTGCCACGAGGTGCCATAGGTGACGATAAACGACGAGGCGACGTCGAACGGCACGCCGTCCGGCACATGCAGCACGCGGCGCGCGTCCGCCAGCGTCTCCTCCGCGAAGCCGCCATTGCCGGTGGAGACGCAGACCCGGTCGCCCGGCTTGAAGCCCTCGACGCCTTCGCCGACCTCCTTTATGAGACCGGCCACTTCGCCGCCAGGCGGGAAGGGCAGCGCCGGCTTGAACTGGTACTTGTCCTGGATCATCAGCACGTCGGGGAAATTCACGCCGCAGGCCTTCACCGAGATCACCACCTGGCCCTTGCCGGCGGTGGGGCTGGGCACGTCGCGCACCTCCAGCTCCTCGGGCGGGCCGTAATGCGTGCAGAGGGCGGCTTTCATGGCGTGTCTCCGGAAAATTGCGGTTGCGGCGACCTTAACCAAGCGCGCGGCCAGCGCCAACCGTCCGGCCGGCACCGTCCGGCGGCCCGTTAGCCGTTCGCTAACCAGTAAGCTTTCCGGGGACTTAAGGGTTTGCCCGCATATTGAACGGCAGCGCCTTCGCGCAATGGGGAACGCCATGCCAGGATTTCTGCGCCGCGGCGGCAAGGGCTACGACATCGCCGCGGCTTCGCCGCTGATCGTCTGGTACATCTACTGTTGCGCGGTGCAGTTTCCCCATCTCGTCGACAAGTTCGCCGCCATCGATTCCCCGCGCACCGAAGTCATGGCGCTGCTCGACGCGCTGTCGAAGGCCTCGGTCTTCGTGTTCGCCGCGGTGCTGATCGTGCTGCTGATCGTGCGCCGCAGTCCGGTCGCCGCGACGCGGGGCTGGGCGCCGCGCGCCATCGCCTTCCTCGGCTGCTATCTCGGCATCGGGCTGCTGACCCTGCCGGTGCGCGTCCACGGCTCGCACTGGTTCGGCGTCTCCGCGGGGCTGATCTTCGCCGGCACCACCTTCGCGCTCTATTCGCTGCTCTGGCTCGGGCGTTCGATCAGCATCATGCCGGAGGGCCGCAAGCTGGTGACCAGCGGGCCCTACGCCATGGTGCGTCATCCGCTCTACCTCGGCGAACAGCTGGCGCTGGTCGGTGTGGCGCTGCTGGTCACCTCGCCCTGGGCCATCGCGCTCCTGGTGCTCCAGTTCTGCTGCCAGCTCTACCGGATGAACTACGAGGAGGGCGTGCTCTCAAAGGCCTTCCCGGAATATGTGGATTACATGCTGCAAACCGACCGGCTGATTCCCTGGCTGTATTAATTCGCGCTCATCCGAATTTTGAACTTTCCGCCGCGTCGTTTGTTATAGTTCCCTGCGAGGGGTGTCCGTCCCAAGGGAATGGAGCCATGAGAAAGACCGTATTGCTCGCAGCCGGGCTGTGCGCGCTTGTTTCCGCGCCGGCGCTGGCCAGCCCGACCTGCCTGTCCATCGGCCAAGTCTACAATTGGAAAGTGCTGGACGACAAAACCCTGGTCGTCGAGGACCAGTTCCACAACCGCTTCCGCATGGCGCTGATGGGGGTGTGCCCCAGCCTGAAGTTCAAGGAGCGCGTCGGCTTCAAGGCGGTCGCCGGGTTCTCGCAGCTGAGCTGCCTTTCGGCGGGCGACGACGTGATCATCCGCAATTTCGGCACCGGTCCGCAGGTGTGCCCGATCAAGACGGTCGTTCCGTACACGGCGGAAATGGAAAAGGCCGACATGGCCGCAGCCGCAGCGGCGAAGGCGCAGTAGATATTACTTGCATTCTTGCGCTTCACCGTCATCCCCGGGCCCGCGCGGCTTTGCCGCGCATTCGTTCGATTGGCGTGCGAAGCACGCCGGGCCGGGGATCCATAACCGCTGTCTGAATCACTCCTGGCGAGATCGAGGTCATGGGTAGCCGGGACAAGCGCCCCGCCATGACGATATTTTGGATAGCGACGTTGCAGGTGGCGCAAATCGCGCTTCAAGCAAACAACACCGCCGCCACGCCGGCCGCGATCGCGGCGGCTCCGATCGCGATGTCGATCGAGAGCGGACGCAGCGGTTTCAGCCGCTCCTCCCATTCGAGATATTCGATGCCGGCGTCGCGCTGATTGCGCGCGTAGCGGAAGGCGCGGTTGTCGAGATATTCGCCGCTCAGGGCGCTGATTGCGGTGTTCATGGTCGCGTGGTCCGTAAAATCGCGCCCCTTCTCCGTCGCCTGTCACGAATAAATCGGTATCGGCCCGGGTTGGTTCCCCGGCGGCGAAATCGCCGCGGCCGCAGAGTCAATTCGGCAACACCGTTATGTCGGCTTTGATTAAATCCTGGGCGGGCCGGCGCTCGCCCACCACCGCGCCGCGGGTGTTGTGGATGGGCGCGCGAATCAGGGCGCGCGCGGCGGCGTCGTCGCCGATGAGGCCGAGCTTGTCGAGCAGCACAGCGATTGCGGTTTCGGCGGCGCGCCCCGCGCCGTCGTCGATCTTGAGCGCGATGCCCAATCCGCCCTGGGGGCCCGCGGCCGGCACGATGGCGGCGTAATAGGCCTCCGCGCCGGCCTTGGTCGCCACACGACCCTTTCCGGAGCGCATCAGCACGGTGTCGGAGCGTCCCGTTCCGGCGACGAGTTCGGGATGGGCGATCATCGCGCTCACCAGCCGCCTCGCCGCGGCGGCGCGCGGCGCGGGCAGGCCCGCGGGATCGGCCAGTTTGGCAAGCGCGCGCGCGAAGGCCGCGATCGGCAGCGCGAAATTCGGCGCCGCGCATCCGTCCACGCCCCAGGGCAGCGTCTGTAGTCCCGTCAGGTCCTTCAGCGCCTGTTCGACCGCCTGCTGCACCGGATGGTCGTGGCGTTCGTAGCCTTCGGTCGCCACGTCCCAATGCCGCGCCACGCTCAGGAAGCCCGAATGCTTGCCGGAGCAATTGTTGAACAGCCGCGACGGTTTCTCGCCGCTCCGGATCATGCGCTCGATCACGGGCTCGTAGCGCGAGGGATGCGCGCCGCAGGCCAGATCCTCCGCCGTGCAGCCGATGCGCGCCAGCCACGCCGCGACGCGGTCGGTGTGCATCGGCTCGCCGGAGTGCGAGGCGCAGGCCAGCGCCAGCTCCTCCGTGCCGAGCCCGAACGCATCCGCCGCGCCCGATTCGACCAGCGGCAGCGCCTGCACCGGCTTGAGCGAGGAGCGCGGATAGACCGGCGTTTCGATGTCCCCCGCCGAATGCAGGATGCGGCCCCCGGCGTCGGCGATGGCAAACGCCCCGCGATGGACGCTCTCGACCAGTTCGCCCCGGGTGATCTCGACGAGGATGGGATTCATCATTCACCTGTCATCCCGGCCAAGCGATGCGGTAGCATCGCGAAGAGCCGGGACCCACCGGGAGTGTTGCGCCATGGGTCCCGGATCGGACGCTAGCGCGTCCGTCCGGGATGACAAGGTGAGATTGAACGATGCGGGGCTATTTCGCGGCGGGGGTGGACGGGATTTCCAAGCCGATGAATCTCGGCAATCTCCTGCGCATCGCCCATGCCTTCGGCGCAAGTTTCTTCTTCACCGTCGACGGCCGCGTCAAGCTGTCCGATGCCATGTCCGACACCTCCAACGCCGACGGCCGCATCCCGTTCTACCAGTATCGTGGCCATGACGAGTTCCGCCTGCCGCAGGGCTGCCGGCTGGTCGGCGTGGAGATCACCGACGATGCGGTCGACCTGCCGCGCTTCAAGCATCCGGTGCAGGCGGCTTATGTGTTCGGCGCCGAGCGCATGTCGCTGTCCGCCGAAACGCTGGCGCGCTGCGAGTTCGTCGTGAAGATCCCCACCCGGTTCTCCATCAATGTCGGCATGGCCGGCGCCATCGTGATGTACGACCGGCTGATCAGCCTCGGCGGCTACCCCGCGCGTCCCATCCGCCCGGGCGGGCCGGTAGACCTTCCGCCCCAGCACACCTGGGGCAAGCCGATTATACGGAAGAAGTGAGCTCAGTCCCGCGACACCGCCTTACCTCCCCCCTGCAGGGAGGTCGAAATCGCGAAGCGATTTCGGGCGGGGGGCGGTGGTGACGTTGTTCCCCCCCGCCCGAAAAACATTCTCGCTGCGCTCGAACGTTTTTCGACCTCCCCGCAAGGGGGAGGTAAGAGCGACCAATCACGCTCCCGCCCGCACATACCCCGCCTTGGCGTAGATCGCGTCTATCGCCGCCATGTTGGCGATGGCGTCGGCGCCGCCGGTGAGCGGGGTGGCGCCGTCCAGCAGGACGGCGGCGACGGCGGCGAGCTGAGCCGCGTAGGTCGAGGGTCCTTCGGGTTTTTCCTCGCGCGTCTGGCCGTCTACGGTCACCTTGAAGCTGAAGCCGTATTGCGGCGCGAGGAAGTTGACGATCTCCATCGTCCCTTCCTCGCCCGTCAGGCGCAACGAGGCCGCGAAGCTCTCCGGAATCATGGAGCAGGACATCCGCGCCCGCACCCCGCCGGGAAACCGCAGCTCCGCTTTCGCCGTCGCGTCCACGCCATGCTGGATGTCGCAGGACGCCGACACGACCTCCGGCTCGCTGCCGATGACGGAGCGCAGCGCGTGCAGCGGATAGCAACCCATGTCCATCAGCGCGCCGCCGCCGACGGGTGCGATCCAGCGCAGCTCGTCCTCGCGATAGGGCATGGGGAACTGGAACATCGCTTCCACATCGGTGAGCCGGCCGAGTTCTCCCGAGCGCGCGATCTCCACCGCGCGGCGCATGACGGCGTGGTAACGATAGTGGAAGGCTTCGATCAGCGGCCGGCCGGCGCGCTCGCCCGCCGCGACCATCGTGCGGGCCTCGGCCGCGTTCATCGCGAAGGGCTTCTCGCACAGCACCGCCTTGCCGGCGTCCAGCGCCGCCACGGTCCACTGCACATGCAGGGCGGGCGGCAGCGGGTTGTAGACGAGGTCGACCCCGGGGTGGTTCACCAGCGTGGCGTAATCCGCGAGGGCGGCGGGAATGCCGTGCTCCCGCGCATAGGTCTCCGCGCGCATCCTGTCCCGCGCCGCCACGGCGATCACCAGGAAGTCCGGATTGTCCTTTGCTGGCACGATCATGGCCGCCGGCGCGATCTTGGCCGCGCCCAATATCCCCACCCGGATTACCATTTTCTGCGATCCTTCCCTGCCTGCCGGACCTATGATAGGCACGTCGCCCCATGACGACACCAGCGATTTCCATCTCCCATCTGCGCAAGGTCTATCGCGGCGGCACCGTCGCGGTGGACGACCTGTCGATGCAGATTCAGCCGGGCGATTTCTTCGGCTTTCTCGGCCCCAACGGCGCCGGCAAGTCGACCACGATCCACTGCATCACCGGCATCGCCAAGCCCACCTCGGGCAGCATCGAGGTCTTCGGCATCGACGCGGTGAAGAACTATCGCGAGGCCCGCCGCATGATCGGCCTCAGCCCGCAGGAGTTCAACGTCGACACCTTCGCCACCGTCACCCAGATCGTGGAATGGATGGCCGGCTATTTCGGGCTGCGCGCCGCCGAGCGCAAGGCGCGCACCGACATGCTGATCGACCGCTTCGATCTCGGTCCGCACGCCAGGAAGCAGTTCCGCGAGCTCTCCGGCGGCCTCAAGCGCCGCGTGATCCTGGCGCGCGCGCTGGTCCACGATCCCAAGCTCGTCATCCTCGACGAGCCGACGGCGGGCGTGGATGTGGAGCTGCGCCTCGACCTGTGGCGCTATCTCCAGGAGCTGAACCGCGAGGGCAAGACCATCCTTCTCACCTCGCACTATCTGGAAGAGATCGAGCGGCTGACGCGCACCATCGCCATCATCGCCGGCGGCAAGATCGTGCGCGAGGGGCCGAAGAGCGAATTCGTGGGCGGGCAGGGGCTGGAGGCGGCCTATCTCACCGCGACGGGCGCCACGCCCGAACATCTGGCGGCGGCGGGGGCGGCATGAGCGGCGAGACCAAAGAACTGCCCGTCATGGTGCCGATGCGGCCGATGACCATCAACTGGGTGGGGCTGTGGACCATCATCCGCCGCGAATGGTCGCGCGTCCTGCGCGTGCCGATCCAGGCGTTCCTGGCGCCGTGGATATCGGCGCTGCTGTTCATCTTCATCTTCGGCTATGTCGTGGGCGGCAACATCCGCCACATCGGCGGCCATCGCTACATCGAATTCGTGCTGCCCGGCGTGCTGATGCTCAACGTCGTCAACGCCGCGTTCCTGCAGTCGACCTCGCAGATCTATTTCCAGCGCTTCCTGCGCTACATCGAGGAGACGCTGGTTTCGCCGCTCTCCTATGTCGAGATGATCGTGGGCTCGCTCGCCATGACCATCGTGCGCTCGATCGTCACCGCGATCGGCATATTGCTGCTGGGCGCCGCGTTCGGGGCGACGTCGCTGTCCAATGTCCCGGAATTCCTGTTCTGGGTGGTGGGCGTGGCGGTGATCTTCGGCCTGCTCGGCATCATCGTCGGCCTGTGGGCGAACAATTTCGAGCAGCTCACCATGCTCAACGTGTTCTTCATCACCCCGCTCTCGATGGTGGGCGGCGTGTTCAACACCGTGGCGATGCTGCCGGCGTGGCTCAAATGGATCGCCTGGGCCAACCCGTTCTTCTACTTCGTCAACGGCCTCAGGCACTCCATGATCGGCTTCGCCGACGGCGACAACGTCATCGCCATCGGCTTCGCCGTGACCCTGGGCCTGATGGTCGTGATGGGCGTGACGGTATGGCGGCTGTTCGCCATCGGCTACGGGCTGCGGGAGTAGGCGGGGCGGATGCGCATCGCGCTGGCGACGCTTGCTGTGGTGCTGGCCGCGAGCGCGGCGCTTGGCGATCCGCCGCGAAGCTATCACGATCTCTACGCCGCCATCCTGGTGCGGCACGACTGCAAATCCTTCGCTCTGCACAACGCCACGCTCTACCGCTGCGAGAAGGACCAGACGCTGTGGTACTTCACGACGCCGCGCAATCCCGCCCATCCCGGCGTCGTCGAGCGCTATTTCGACACGGCGCCCAAGGAAAAGGTCTGGGCGCCCGATCCCGCCAAGCCCGCTTTCGTGCGCTGGCGCAAATCGCTGGCCGACGGGCAATAAGACGCCTATCGTGGCATCCAAAGCCTGTGCGCGCGGCGGGTGAATGGCGAAGCACGCTCTTGTTTTCCTGATCCTGTTTTTCGGTCCGAGCGCAACTACGCCGACAAGGTCAACACCGGTATCGCCACCGTGAACCGGCTTATCCGCTGAAGAGGACGCGACACCGATGCCCGCACGCAACGCCACCTGCGCCGTGATCGGCGCGGGCGACTTCATCGGTTCCGCCATCGCCAGGCGCTTCGCCGCGGAAGGCTATACCGTGTTTGCCGGGCGGCGCACGGCGGAGAAGCTCGAGAAGCTCAAGAGTGAGATCGAGGCGGCGGACGGCGCGTGCGTCGCGCGCGCGCTCGATGCCCGCAAGGAGGAGGACATCACCGCCTTCCTCGCCGCGGCCGACGCGCATGCGCCGCTCGAGGTGTGCATCTTCAATCCCGGCGCCAACGTGAACTTCCCCTTGCTCGACACCACCGAGCGCGTGTTCCGCAAGGTGTGGGAGATGGCGTGCTATGGCGGATTCCTCACCGGGCGCGAGGCGGCGCGGCTGATGCTGCCGCATAGCCGCGGCACCATCCTGTTCACCGGCGCCACCGCCAGCCTGCGCGGCGGCGTCGGCTACGCGGCGTTCGCCTCCGCCAAGTTCGGGCTGCGCGCGGTGGCGCAAAGCATGGCGCGCGAGCTCGGACCGAAGAATATCCACGTCGCGCATCTGATCATCGATGCGGGCGTCGACACCGAATTCGTCCGCGAACGGATCCGCGCGCGCGGCGGCGATCCCGACACGCTCCCCGAGGACACGCTGATGGAGCCGCAATCCGTCGCGGACGCCTACTGGTATCTGCATTCCCAGCCGCGCGACGGCTGGACGCACGAGCTCGATCTTCGTCCCTTCGCGGAGAAATGGTGATGCAGCCCCAATTCCTGTTCGATTTCGGCAGCCCCAACGCCTATCTCGCCCACAAGGTGATCCCGGGCATCGAGGCGCGCACCGGCGCTGCGTTCGACTACGTGCCGGTGCTGCTCGGCGGCATCTTCAAGCTGACCAACAACCGCCCGCCGATGATCGCGTTCGGCCCGGTCAAGGGCAAGATGGAGTACGAGATGCTGGAGACGCGCCGCTTCATCGCGCGCCACGCCCTGACCAGGTTCCAGATGAACCCGCATTTCCCGGTCAACACGCTGGCGCTGATGCGCATGGCCGTGGCCGCCGGGCAGATGGGCGTGCTGCCCGCCTATGTCGACGCCGCGTTCCATCACATGTGGGAGGCGCCCAGGAAGATGGACGATCCCGCCACGATCCGCGCCGCGCTGCTCGAATCCGGCCTCGATGCCGAGGCCCTGATCGCCGCGGCGCAGACGCATGAGGTCAAGCAGGCCCTGCTGAACGCGACGGAGGACGCGGTGAACCGCGGCGCGTTCGGCATCCCCACCTTCTTCGTCGGTACGGAAATGTACTTCGGCAAGAACACCCTCCCCGAAGTCGAAGCCGAGATCGCGCGGACGAAGTAGGAAAGCGGTTTCACGCGTTTCCATCTTCCTCCCGGCACCGGCGGGAAGCGACGCACGAGGGTTCAAAGGTTAATGCCGCGAATTCCGCCTTGCTAAGGCCCGAATTCTCTTGCAAAAACGGCGCGCCCGCCGCCCTTCGAAGGATGAACCATGCGCGTCCGTGCCCTTTGCCTTGTCTCCGCCCTTCTCGCATCGGCCCCCGCGCTGGCCGACCAGCCGACGAGCCTGGGAACCTTCCGCGACTGGTCCGCCTATTCCACCGGGTCCGGCGACCAGAAGGTGTGCTACGCGCTGGCCCAGCCCAAATCGTCCGCGCCCAAGAAGAAGCGCGACAAGATCTACTTCCTGATCAGCGACTGGCCGAACCGCCATCCCGCCGCCAAGGGCGAGGTCGAGATCGTGCCCGGCTACAAATACAAGGACGGCAGCGACGTGTCGCTCCAGGTGGGCGCGCAGAAGTTCAAGCTCTTCACCCGCAACGACGGCGACGCGGGTTCCGCCTGGGTGCAGGAACTCGCCGACGAGCGCCCGATGGTCGACGCGCTGCGCGGCGGCTCCAGCGCCGTCGTCACCGGCATCTCCTCGCGCGGCAGCTCGATCAAGGACACCTACTCCCTGTCCGGGCTCGCCGACGCCCTCGACAAGGCCCACGCCGCCTGCGGGATGTGACATCGCGCCAACGATGGCGGCGCGAGCGTTCGCAGATTGACCGACCTCCCCGCGACGGGGAGGTTGTCTGAGCGCGTGCGCCGCACGATATTGGTCCGATGCCCGAAACGCTTCCCCTGATCGGCCTCTCGCCGGATGAGCTCCGCGCCGCGCTCATCCCCGCCGGCGTGCCGGAGAAGGCCGCATCCATGCGGGCGCGCCAGCTGTGGAACTGGGTCTACGTCCACGGCGTGCGCGAATTCGCGCAGATGACGAACCTCGCCAAGGATTTCCGCGCGTTGCTGGCGGAGCATTTCACGCTCGCGCGCCCCGAAATCGTCGACGAGCAGGTCTCGTCCGACGGCACGCGCAAATGGCTCTTGCGCTGCGGTCCCGGCATCGAATTCGAGACCGTGTTCATCCCCGAGCCGGGGCGCGGCACGCTCTGCGTCTCAAGCCAGGTCGGCTGCACGCTCAATTGCCGCTTCTGCCACACCGGCACTCAGAAGCTGGTGCGCAACCTGACGCCGGGCGAGATCGTCGGCCAGGTGATGATCGCCCGCGACGCGCTGGGTGACTGGGCGTCCGGAGCGCGCCCGGGAAAAGTGGATACCGGTTTTCCGTCCGGGCGCGCGACCAACGAAATTCCGCCAGGCCGCCGCCTCACCAATGTGGTGATGATGGGCATGGGCGAGCCGCTCTACAATTTCGACAACGTCAAATCCGCCATCGCCATCATCGCCGACGGCGACGGCCTCGCGCTGTCCAAGCGCCGCGTCACGCTGTCGACTGCCGGCGTCGTACCGATGATCAAGCGGGCGGGCGAAGAGATCGGCTCGAGCCTCGCCATCTCGCTGCATTCCGCGCGCGACGAAGTGCGCGACGTGATCGTGCCGCTCAACAGGAAGTACAAGATCGCCGAGCTTCTCCAGGCCTGCCGCGATTATCCCGGCGTCTCCAATTCGCGCCGCATCACCTTCGAATACGTCATGCTGAAAGGCGTCAACGACAGTCTCGCCGACGCCCGCGAGTTGGTGAAGGCGATCCGCGGCATCCCCGCCAAGATCAACCTCATCCCCTTCAATCCGTGGCCCGGCGCGCCCTACGAATGCAGCGACTGGGAACAGATCGAAAAATTCGCCGAGATCGTCAACCGCGCCGGCTACGCCAGCCCCGTGCGCACCCCCCGCGGCCGCGACATCATGGCCGCCTGCGGCCAGCTCAAGAGCGAAAGCGTGAAGCTGCGCGCGAAGGAGCGCATGGCGGAAATGGCGAGTGCAACGCTCGCGCGGATGCCGTCGTAATGCTTCCTCCCCCGCGAGAGCGGGGGAGGGGAACCGCCGAAGGCGGCCGCCTTCGCCAAGGCTCCGGCGTGCCAAGTGAGTGTCACCTGCCACGCCGAAGCGAAGCGTAGGCGGGTGGAGGGGGGACGGCGGTGGTGAAGAATAGTGTTTGTGCTTTCATCGGCGGACACACCCCCTCCGTCACGCGCGACTGATGT
>JBOHKI010000059.1:0-18104 GCA_050728855.1 Rhizomicrobium sp.
TCGACATTGGTCAGCGTCGCCGCGCCAAACGTGACGCCCGCCGAATAGTCGCCGTCGAGGTGCAGCTTGTCGGTGCCTGCCCCGCCGTCGATGCTGTCGGCGGCGGTGAAGGCCGCGCCCGGATTGATAATGTCGTTGCCGTCGCCGCCCTGGATGATGTCGTCGCCGCCGCGGGAGATGTTGAAATTGTCGGCGCCGCCATAGCCCAGCAGCGTCACGTCGTGTTCGCGGCCCACGAAGCTGTCGGCGCCCGCAAACAGCGTCGCTTCGAGCCCGGCTGAATCATTGCCTTCGACATAGCTCATGAAGGTCGCGGCATCCATCGAGATGCCGGTGATGGTCATCTGCGAGCGGTCCGGGATGCCCATGCTGAAGCCGGTGACGGTGCCCGACTGGGGAAAGCCGGCCCCGTCGAAATTGCCGAAGCCGCTGCCCGTGAGCACGTAGTGGAACTGCCCGCCCGCGCCGGTCACGTCCACGACGGTCGCGCCGTCGCTGGTGACCGTCCCGTCCCCGAAATCCGTCAGATCCCACGCCGTCATGTCGAACGGCCGCGAACCGGCAACAAACCTGGCCATGGCAAACTCCCCCGTGCGGAGCCCAACACTACGGCATTTTGGGCCAGCGGGGGGGACTATCACTTATGGCGAGAAGAGCCATTCCCTCTCCCCCTTCGAGGGGGAGGTGGTCAGAATCGTGTGATCAGCCCGTCCAACTCAGGACGCACGCGCTCTTCGAGGAGGGCGGCGGCTTTGCCGAAATAGAGATAGCCGGCGATGCGTTCGTTCGCGGCGAGGCCCAACCGGTCGAGCACCCGGCGGTCGTAGGCACACCATTCGGTGATCCAGTTGGCGACATAGCCGAGGCTGTGCGCGGCGATGAGCATGGTCTGGCACACCGCGCCGGCGGAGAGTTCCTGCTCCCATTCCGGAATCTTGATCCCCGCCGTCACGCGGCTGACGACGCCCACCACCACGGGGGCGCGCAGGAATCGCTGGCGCTCGATGTCGAGCCGCACCGCGTTGGCATCCGGCTCCGTCTCGCGCACGACGTCCGCCAGCAGCGCGCCCATGCGCGCGCGGGCCTCGCCCTCGAACAGGATGAACCGCCAGGGCGCGAGCTTGCCGTGGTCGGGAACGCGCGCCCCGGCGGCGAGGATCTCGCGCAGCTCGTCCGGGTTTGGCCCCGGCCCAGTCATGGTCTTTGCCGAGCCGGAGCGGCGCGAGAGCAGCAGATTGAGCGCCTGCGGCGCGGGTTTGTTGAAAGCGTCAACCATGCCGGAAATCGATTGCCCTTATGCGGTTGCGGGATGGCGGTGTCTCCCTATGTAACACCCGGGCGCTCCGGTGAAAGGGCGCTGTTCGGTTTTCCCGCGTTCTTCGCTACACTGGGGACAGGAGACGCCCAATGCCGCATCCCGCCGAGAAAGTCGCCATCTGCGATCCGATCTGGTCCGCGCTCAGGGCCCAGGCCGAGGAGATTGCGCAGTGCGAGCGCTCGCTGGCGAGTTTCGCGCACGCCACGATCCTGAAGCACGCCCGGCTGGAGGACGCGCTGTCCTATCACCTGGCGACCAAGATCGGGAACGACGACGTCCCGGCCATGCTCGCCCGCGAGATCTTCGAGGAGGCGACGAGCGCCGAGCCCGCCATCGGCGAGGCGGTGCGCGCCGATCTCTCCGCCATCTTCGAGCGCGATCCGGCCTGCCATTCGCATGCGCAGGCCTTTCTGTTCTTCAAGGGCTTCCATTCGCTCCAGTGCTATCGCATCGCCCACTGGCTGTGGGGCCAAAACCGCAAGCCGCTGGCCTATTTCATCCAGAGCCGGGTGTCGGAGCTGTTCGCGGTGGACATCCATCCCGCGGCGCGGATCGGCCGAGGCATCTTCCTCGACCACGCCACCGGCATCGTCATCGGCGAGACCGCGGTGGTGGAGGACGACGTCTCGATGCTCCACGGCGTGACGCTGGGCGGCTCGGGCAAGGAGACGGGCGACCGCCATCCCAAGATCCGCCGCGGCGTGCTGCTGTCCGCCGGCGCCAAGGTGCTGGGCAATATCGAAGTCGGCGAATACTCCCGCGTCGGCGCCGGCAGCGTGGTGCTCAAGCCGGTGCCGGCGCATTGCACCGTGGCGGGCGTGCCGGCGAAGAACATCGGCTGCACCAGCCCCGAGCGCCCGTCGCAGGAGATGGACCAGATGGTCGTGCCCCCGGAATTCAACATCTGAGCGCCGGTATTCACACGCGAATCCAACACCAGGTGTCATGGCCCGCGACTGCGGGCCATCCAGGTGACGTTTGGACACTCCCAAACTGCAAGATCGGAGCGCCAACGTTCGCATTGTGCCGAACCCGGCTGGATGGCCCGCAGCCGCGGGCCATGACAGGGGGGATTGTGTGCCGGGGCTGTCGTTGACGGCTAAAGCGCGTCGCGCAATTCCTTGAGGTGCTTGAAGGCGGGATCGGCGGCGATCGACAGCACGTGGGTCTGGACGATTTCCAGCTTCGTCGTCCCGATCGTGTCGACGATCACCTGCTGCTTGGCCGGATCGCCGATCGCGGTGAAGTAGCAGAAGATGTCGCGCACCCCGGCCACCCGCAGCTTCTCCACCTGCTCGTCGTTGTAGAGCGAGCACAGCATCGCCTGCGCGATCCAGCTGACGATGAGGTCCAGCGTGAAAGGCGTGCGCAGCCACACCACCAGCGCGTTGCGCTGGCCGAGATCCTGGAGATTGTCGATGCCGAGCTCGTTGATCCGGTCGATCTTGTCGCCGACCAGGCCCTGGATCATCAGCAGGTTCATGTCCTGCGGCAGGTTCTTCTCGTCCGGCTTGCGCTGGGTGAGGAAGCCCAGCTTGAACGTGTCGGTGATCTTGCGCCACAGCACGTCCAGCCACAGCGACGGATTCCAGCCGACGAGGAAGGCGACGCCGACGAGCAGGGCGTCCTTGGACGTTCCCTCCGGCACGATCGTGATGGCTTCGATCACGTGGTGCGAAACGATCGTCACGAGCACCGCCGTGAGGATGTAGATCGACAGGAAGTAATAGGAGATCGGCCGCATGTCGTTGCTGTTGATGCGCTGCACGAGGCGGGCGAGGGTGCGGATATAGGCGACGAGGAAGGCAATCGAGATCATGAACACGGTGGCCGACTGATAGGCGGCGAGTCCGGCCATGTCGCCGCCGAACACCTTCTGGCCGCCCAGCACATAGCTCGGCGTCTTGAGGAAGTCCGCGTGCTCGGCGCCGAAATAGGCCAGCAGCGAGAAGAACGCGACGGTCATGAACAGCAGCGCGAACGGCACGACCTGGCGCAGCTTCCATTCCTTCTGCGGCTTGCGGCGGTTGAAATACTCGCGGGCTTCCTTGAACATTTCCGTGGCCTGCATGCGCGGCGGACAGCCGTCGAGAACGTCGTCGACGCGCTCCAGCACGTGATTCTGCAGGACCCGCGTCATCATGACGAAGATCATCAGGATGACGACGCTGAAGAAGGCCTGAAACTGGATGAGATCGTTCAGCAGCCAGACGATGCCGCCCCAAACCGTAGCCATGAAATGCCTCTTGTGAATATTGTCATTGAACAGCGATCCCGGCGCTTTCGTCAAGAAGTGGGCGCGGCCGGACCGGTCGCACGGGTGCCGTTTTCGCGCGCGCCGGGGGCATCGGCGGCCATCTTGACCGGGCAGTCGGCCCGTGCGACTTCACCCCGTCAAGGAGCGTTCGCATGACACGCAGTGAAATCTGGCGGATCGAGAAGTATCTGCGCAACCTGTTCCGTCTCGACACCATCTCGGTGGTCGAGCGGCCCAAGCAGGCCGACTCCGTCGAGGTCCAGGTGAACGGCGAGTTCATCGGCGTGATCTTCAAGGACGAAGAGGACGGCGAAACCTCCTACGCCTTCAACATGGCGATCCTGGAAATGGATCTGCCCGAGGCGCCGACCTCCCGCGCGGGATGAGGTTCGCGGGCGCTCTGCTCCGCGCGCGGTACGCGCTTCTCTGCGGACTTGGCCTGACGGGCGCGGCCTCCGCCGTGCTGTGCGTCAATCTGGGCATTGGATTGACCGCCTCCGCCATCGCTGAAATCCCCGCCCTGTTCGCGATCTTCGCGGCGGGACTGCTCGTGACGCTGCGTAGCGCGGGCCTGTCGGCTGCCGCGCTGCTGTCCCCGCTCGCGGGCCTTCTGCTGGCCGTCTTCATCTGCGACTGGCAGTTCCCCGCCGCGCTCGATGCACACGCCATCGCCTTCGGCTGGATATCGGGATTCGCCGCCACGGCGATCCTGGCTTCGCGCATCGCCGCGCGGGTCGCGGCGGGCGAGGCGCCGAAGGCCGCGGCCACCGCAACCATGGCGGAATTGTCCCTGCCGCTCCTCGCGGCCCTGGTGTTCGCGCTGGCGATCCAAAGCCTCGACGTATCGGGCGTGGCGGCGCGCGTGACGCTGCTGGCATCCACGGGCGCTGCGCTGAGCGCCATCCTCGGTGCGCCGCTGGCGGCGTCGCTCGGCAGGCCCGGCGAAACCTTCGTCGCCCGCTTCAACCGCGCCGGCGAACGCCGCCGCCGCCGGATCGCGATCCTCGACCACGCAACCCAGTCGCGCTGGGCGGCCAGCCTGTGCGGCATCGCGCTGGTGCTGAGCGTGCTCGGTGTCTTCGGAGTGAGCGAATTGCCCTGGCCGCGCGCCTCCCTGATCTGGCTGGTGCTGCCGGCGGTGGGGATGCTCATCGCGCTCGCCGCCATGCGGGACTGGCGCTACGCCGTCGCGGCGCTTCTCGCGCTCGTTCCGGTCGCCTTGCTGTCGCTCTGGATCGCGGGCCATCGCGCCGCGCCGTTTGCCGCGCTGGGGATCGGCGCCATGGCCGGCTACCTTGTCGCCTGCACCGCCGCGGATTTCGTCCGCCGCGGCGACGACGCGGCGACCGCGTTCGTCCGCGTGCTGGGCCGCCTCGGTCCGGCCATCCTCTGCGCGCTGCTGACGGCCGCGCTGGCGATGGCCGCGTTCGCGCCCTTCGCGCCCATGACCGCGCTTGGCGATTTCGCGACGCTTATCTTGGGCGCGCTCGGCGCGCTGGCATTCACGCCCGCTTTCGCGGTGAGCGTCGAAGGCCTGTTTCCCCGCCGCGCGACCATCGAGGCGCGCTACCGCCTGCGCTGACTATTTCACGGGCGGCATGAAGCTCTTCATCAGCTTGTCCGTGCCGGTGGCGATGTCCTGCCAGTCGGAGAGATGGCTGCGCATGAAGCGGTAGTTCAGGGCCACGTGATGGCCGAGCCGCGTGTCGCGCAGGCAGGTCGGGTTCTGCACCTGCGCGCTCAGCCGCACGCAGCGCAGCACCACCAGCCCGCCCGTCGTCTGGCCCACGAACAGATCCTCGCCGCGATACCCGGAATCGTCGCGGAAGGTGTATTGCGTCAGCCCGAAGGGGCCGGCCTTGCCCGTCGTATCGGCGACATAGGAGAGATAGATGCGCTTGAGGCGCTCGGCCTCGGTGAGGGTGAGCGGATCGTCGCGGATCAGGAAATAGACGACCGGGGAGTCCGCGCCCGCGTCGTCGAAATCCGAGGCGTGCCAGTCCGAATAGCCCGCGAAATCCGGCAGCCGGGCCTGGAGCGCCACTTCCTTCATGGCGCCGCCCTGGCGGGCGCTGGCGTAGCGGATGTAGTTGGCGGGGATGACGAATTTGAGCCCGTTGACCGACAGCGAGACCGGATCGGCGCGGCTGGTGGGCTGGGGGTGCTCCTCGATGAACGAGTTGGGCGTCGGCACCAGGTAGTAGAGCAGGATGAGCGCGGACAGCGCCGCGGTGACGATGAACACCGCGGCCGGGATCAGCCATCCCGACCTCTGCCGAAAGCTCTCCTGGCCCCTCTGACTCACCGATTCCCTCCGCTCCGCTGTTTAGCACGGGCAAGGGGCGCGCCCGATCAAGCCTGTGCCAGCTTTGCGCGAAATACCCGGCCCGTGGCGGCGAAACATCGCCGTCCGGCGCGCGACTCTGGCCCGATTTGGAACAGCGCGTGGGTTAATGCGCCTTAATGATCGGCACATGCCCTGCAATGCCCCAACCGGTTCCGGATTGGGAGACGGGCGTGCTGCACGACTCATTGGTCGCGATCTTCGCGTTGGCCGCTGGCTTCACCGCTTCCGGCATCGTCGCCAACACCTACCGTCTCCTGGTCAAGAAGGCGGACGGGATGGCGGCCCGCGTCGGCTATTTCGCGGTCATGGTCATCGCCGGCCCAAGCGTGCTGATCGACAACGCCGCGCGCTCCTGGCGCAAGAAGGCATGCTCGGCCACGGCCTTCTGGCTCGCCGCCGCCGTCTCCTCGTACTGGAGCTTCGCGCTCGGGCTGTTCGTGCTCGAGATCGCGCTGTCGCTGCGCCCGCACTGAGCGTTCTGCGAAGGTCGCACCCTGTTGAATGCCAATAAAACCTGTCATCCCGGCCAAGCGATGCGTTTGCATCGCGCCGAGCCGGGACCCAGGGTCACATGATCGCCATGGGTCCCGGCTCTCGCTGCGCTCGGCCGGGATGACAGTGACGTCTGTGACCGCAGTCACTCGAGTCTGGACCTACAGCACCGTCAGCATGCTGGCCACCAGCGGGTGGCGCACGATGTCGGCTTCGCCCATGCGGACGACCGAGATGTCCGGCACGCGCTCCAGCCGTTCGGCGATCTGGCCGAGACCGGATATGCCCGGCAACAGGTCGGTCTGGTCCGGGTCGCCGGTCAGCACCATGGTCGAGCGCCAGCCCAGCCGGGTCAGCAGCATCTTGATCTGGCCGTAGGTGCAGTTCTGCGCCTCGTCGATCACCACGTAGCAGTCGTTGAGCGTGCGCCCGCGCATGTAGGCGACCGGCGCGATCTCGATGGCGCCTTCCGCCAGCAGCGCCTTGAGCCGCTTGGTGCCCAGCCGTTCGGTCAGCGCGTCGTAGAGCGGGCGCAGATAGGGCGCCAGCTTGTCCTGCAGGTCGCCCGGCAGGAAGCCGAGGCTCTCGCCCGCCTCCACCGCGGGCCGCGACAGCACGATGCGCCCGGCGCTCTTCTGCTCCAGCGCTTCGACCGCCTTGGCGATGGCGAGATAGGTTTTTCCGGTCCCCGCGGGACCCAGCGCCACCACCACCGCGCGCTCGTCTATGGCGTCGATGAGGTGCTGCTGTTGCGGGCTCATCGCCCGGATGTTCTTGACGTATTTGCGATCCCGGTTCTCGGAGTCTACCGGCGACCAGCCGGATGACGGGAATAAGGGGTGGACGTTGTTCTCCTCGGCATATTGCTCGCGATGCTTACGACGCGCGGAACGCTTGGCCATGGATGCTCCCTGGTCAAAGACACATTGGATGCAGGAGGAAGGTGGCGGCAGGGTGAGTGGCACGGGGCGGCGGAAAGCCGTTGACCCTTCGTGACCGGCAAAGTGCAGATTTGCACCCAACTGCCCCCTATATGCCTACGAATCAGTAGGCATAAGAAAAGCCTAACGCGTTTGCCGGGCTCCGTCCCCGGCGGTTTTGCGATTTATTTGCGAACTCGTAACCGGCGTGGTTGAATCCTGTCGTGCCGATGGATTGGGGTGGCATCATGGATCGTCTCGACGACAGGCTTTCGATACTGGACGGCGCGCGCATCGACATGGCGGGATCGCTCTCCATCATCCAGCAATCGGCAACGCCCGCGGCCACGACGCAATCCTCGCCGGGCTGGCTCCTGAACACGCTGCCGACGGCGGTGTTCGCCGCGGCCGGTTCGACCGTCAGCCTGTCCACCATCCTCAACGACACATTCGGCGCCGGCGCCGGCAATGGCGGCTACAACGAATTCTGGATCGCCTATTACGGCGCCTCAACGCTGAGTGGCTGGGACTTCTCCTATTGGAACCTGTCGAACCCGCAGGTCACCAAATGGCTGATCAACGGCAGCGACATCGGCCCCGATTTCGGCAACCAGCGCTTCATCAACCTGTCCAGCCTGGGCACGGTCTCGCTGAAGGCGGGCAACGACATCGGCGACCTGTCCTATGTGTCCATGCCCGTGGCGTTCGACAGCCTCGGCAATCCCACCGAATACCAGCAATTCTCCATCATCGCGGTCGATCCTTCGATGGAGTCGCCCGATGCCGACAACGGCAAGCCCACGCCGCAGGACATCGTGGACTCCGCCGAGCGCTTCGCCGCGGCCTATTCCGGCGTGGCCAACGACAACGACTGCCACAAGATCGCCTGCGCGCTGTCCGCCGCCGTGGGCGCAGCACTCGACGACTACGTCACCGGCAGCATCAATCCGGCGGAAAACGAGTCCAACGGGTTCTGGCGCGTGGCCTATCGCGGATCCGATCCCCACCCGGTGACGAACTGGCAGACCCTGGTGCACCCGGGCGACATCGTGCGCATGGGCTGGACGGGCGGCGGCCAGCACACCACCACCGTGCTCTCGGTCAACGCCAACGGCACGATCCAGGTGTTCGACAACGACGCCTTCAATTCCCATGGCACCGAAATCATCGGCATCCACACTGCCAATTACGAGACGCAGACCATACCGACCTCGATCACCATCTTCCGGCTGGCCACCAACGACCTCTACCTGATCACCGGCACCAGCCTGGGCGAACAGCTGGCGGGCACCGCGTTCAACGACCAGATCGCGGGGCTGGGCGGCCCGGACACGCTCTCGGGCGAGGCGGGCAACGATTTCCTCCAGGGCGGCGCCGGCAACGACATCCTCATCGGCGGGGCCGGCGCGGACAAACTCTCCGGCGGGGCCGGGCGCGATATCTTCCGTTACGGAAGCGTCGCGGACTCCACCGGCTCGTCACACGACACGATCACCGATTTCGACGCCTCCCTGACCGGGGACCGGTTCGACCTCGACGTGAAGGTCAAGGCCATCGCCCCGGACGTCGCGTCCGGGAACCTGCGCAGCGGGCATTTCGACGCCGATCTCGCCGTCGACCTCACGCCGGGAAAACTGGGCGTGGGAAAGGCGGTCCTGTTCACCGCTTCGTCGGGAAACCTGTCCGGACATACCTTTCTGGTTGTCGACGCCAACGGACACGCGGGTTACCAGGCAGGCGCGGACTATGTTTTCGAAGTTACCAGCGGCGCCAACCTCGACCAGCTCAGCACACACAACTTCATCTGACGCCTGAACCCGACGCTCGACGCGTCAGTTTTTTCCAGATGGAACCGTCGCCGATCCTGTTGCGGGTCGCCGATCTTTGAATTAGCGTCCGGCCATCGAATTCGGGGGTTGGCCAACATGAAGCTTTTCCACACGCCGCTTTTTGGCGGCGACGACACTTTCCTTGCGCAATCCAATGACGCCTGGCTCGCCGCGGACGGCTTGAGCGCGGTGCCGCATCCGGTCGCGCCGCTGGACAGTTTTCCCGGCACGTCCGGCAACGACAACCTCGTCGGCACCAACGGCGACGACACCTTCGACCTCAGCGCCGGCGGCAACGACGTCGCCCAGGGCCTGGATGGCAACGACACCTTCATCATGGGCAGCAAGCTCAACACCGCCGACCAGATCGACGGCGGCAACGGCTTCGACACCGTAACGCTCAACGGCAATTATGGCGCGCTGGCGTTCAACGCCCACACCCTTCTCAACGTCGAGGACCTGGTCCTGGGCGGCGGCCACACCTACAACATCACCACCAACGACGCGACGGTTGCGGCGGGCCAGCAGTTGGAAGTCGACGGCTCGGCCCTGGGCGCGGGCGACACGCTGACATTCAACGGCTCGGCGGAAACCGACGGCACGTTCTCCGTGATCGGCGGCGCCGGGAACGACGTCATCACCGGCGGCAACGGCTTCGACTTCATCGACGCCTCGAAGGGCGGCGACGACACCATCAACCTCGGCGGCGATCAGAACGACCCGGACGGCAACGGCGACGGCGTCTATTTCGGCGCGGCGTTCACCGCCGCCGACCAGGTGAACGGCGGCGACCCCGCCAATACCAGCAACGCCTATATCCAGCTCAATGGCGACTATTCGGCCGGCGTCACCTTCACCGCGACGACGCTGGTCAATGTCGGGAACATCTTTCTCACGCCCGGCCACAGCTATTATTTGACCACCAACGACGCGACGATGGTGGCGGGCCAGGCGCTCGTCGTGTCCGGCAGTTCGCTCCATGCCTCCGACTTTCTCCACTTCGACGGCTCGGCGGAGACCGATGGCGACTTCGCCATCACCAGCGGCGCGGGCAACGACACGCTCATCGGCGGCGCCGGCAACGACTTCTTCAAGCCCAAGGGCGGCGACGACTTCATCGAAGGCGGTGGCGGCAAGAATCGCGTGACCTATTCCGACGACACCTCCGGCGTCACGGTTTCCCTGCTCCAGCAGGGCCACGCCCAGGCCACCGGCGATGGCAACGACACGCTCAACCATATCCAGGACCTCTCCGGCGGCGTCGGCAACGACGTGCTGACGGGCGACGGCAACGCCAACTGGCTGTGGGGCGAGGGCGGCAGCGACACGATCAACGGCAATGGCGGCAACGACGTCATCCAGGTCGGCGACGTGGTCGGCGGCGGATTGGGCACCGACACCGCCAATGGCGGCGGCGGCGTCGATACGCTCTCGTTCGACGACAACGGCCTGCTCGCGACCACCGACGACGGCGCGACCTTCTCGCTCGCCAACCAGGGGGTCATGCAGGACACCGGCCGCGACTTCGTCAACGCCACGGGCTTCGAGAACGTGATGGGCACCAACGGCCAGGACACTCTGACCGGCGACGCCAGCAACAACATCCTCTACGGCTCCTCCGGCGCCGACAATCTTTCGGGCGGTGACGGCAATGACACGCTTTATGGCGACAAGGGCTATGCCGGCGCCATCAGCGTGTCGGGCGGCGACGGGCCCATGGGCGTCTATGACGCCGATCCCGGCACGGGCGGCGACGACGTGCTCACCGGCGGCGCGGGCAACGACATCCTGGATGGCGGCGAGGGCAACGACACCGCCGTCTATAGCGACGCCACCAGCGCCGTGACGGTCGACCTGACCATCACCACCGCCCAGAATGTCGGCGGCGGCGACGGCAAGGACACGCTCGTCAGCATCGAAAGCCTGGTGGGTTCCGACTACAACGACATCCTTACCGGCAGCTCCGCCGACAACACGCTGGATGGCGGCGCCGGCAACGACAAGTTCTACACCAACGGCGGAACCGACACCGTCCTTGGCGGCGACGGCAACGACATCGTCTACTACAACGCTCCCGGCACGCTGAGTTTCCAGGGCGGCGCGGGCACCGACACGCTGGATGCCCATCTCGTCTCCTTCGACACGGTCTGGTCGCTGGCCGACGACGTCGAGAACTTCATCGGCGGCGCGGGCGGCGATACCGTCACGGTGCTGACGCCCGCCGGCACGACGGCGCACAATTTCCAGGGCAATGACGGCAACGACGTGCTGACCGGGGGCGCGGGCAATGACAAGCTCGACGGCGGCAACGGCGACGACACGCTCGACATCTCGTTCGGCGGCAACGACGTGGCCACCGGAGACGCGGGCGACGACACCATCAACATCGGCGTCAACCCGGACTTCACGCCGTCATCGCTGGCGCTCAGCACCACCGACCGCATCGACGGCGGCACGGGCAACGACACGGTGAACCTGACGGGCGACTATTCCGGCGGCTTCACCTTCGGCGCCGCCACCATGGTCAACGTCGAGACCCTGATGCTGGGCGACGGCTACAGCTACAAGCTCGTCACCAACGATGCCAACGTCGCCGCGGGCCAGAACCTGCGCGTCGACGGCTCGGAGCTGACCGGTACCAACACGCTGAACTTCTCGGGCGTGCATGAGACCAACGGCACGTTCTTCCTGGTGGGCGGCGCCGGCAACGACACGCTGACCGGCGGCAGCGGCAACGACCGCCTCGGCGGCGGCCTCGGCGCCGACAAGATGAATGGCGGCGCGGGCGCGGACACGTTCGCCTATGGCGGCGCGAGCGCCTCGACGGGCCTGTCGCACGACATCATCACCGCCTTCAACGGCGCGCAGGACTTCTTCGATCTCGCGACCGCGGTGACGGGCATCGATGCGGCGGTCACCCACGGCCAGCTCCGCGGCACCACGCATTTCGATCCCGACCTCGCGGCCGCGGTCGGCGCCGGCCAACTCGCCGCGAACCATGCCTTGTTGTTCACCCCCGACGCCGGAAACTTCGCGGGCCATACCTACCTGATCATCGACGCCAATGGCGTGGCGGGCTATCAGGCCGGCCAGGACTATGTGATCGAGCTGGTGTCGGCGACCAATCTCGGCTCGCTCTCGACAAGCGGCTTCGGCGTCTAGCCTCGGACGCACTGCGCGAAAGCCGCTCTTCCATTTTCTGGAAGGGCGGCTTGTTGCCGTATCGGGCGCGCCGCGGTCCGGCCGCCCTTCAACCGCGCGCCGGCATCTGCCACACTGGCGGCATGACGATCTATGCGCTCGAGGGCATCGCGCCCGAATTCCCGCCCGGCGACGAATGGTGGGTGGCGCCCAATGCCACGCTGATCGGCCGTGTGCGGCTGGCGCGCAACGCCAGCGTCTGGTTCGGCGCGGTCCTGCGCGGCGACAACGACTGGATCGAGCTGGGCGAGAACTCCAACATCCAGGACAATTCCGTCGTCCACACCGATCCCGGCCAGCCGGTCACCATCGGCGCGAACGTGACGGTGGGCCACAAGGTGATCCTGCACTCCACCACCGTGGGCGACAATTCGCTGATCGGCATGGGCTCGACGCTGCTCAACCGCTCGCGCATCGGGAGCAACTGCATCGTTGGCGCCAACACGCTGATCGCCGAGGGCAAGGAGTTTCCCGACAATTCCCTGATCGTCGGCGCGCCGGGCCGCGTCGTGAAGCAGTTGAGCGAAGGTCAGCTCGCCATGCTGAAGATCTCGGCGGACGTCTACGTCCGCAACTACAAGCGATTCCGGGCGGGGTTGACAGAAGTCTAAGGGCGGAATTGGCCCCATCACCCCGTCCAACCCATCCGTGTCATGGCCCGAGAATGCGGGCCATGACACGCCGGTTTGGAATTGAGGCTTTCTACCCGCCCGCCTGCTGCTGCGCCTGCGCGCGCAGGGCGTCCTGTGGCTTTACCCAGATGCGGCGGATGCGGCTGTCGGCTTCGGGGCCGAAATTGAACCACGCCGCCTTGTTGTGCGAGGCGTCGACCACGAACAGCACGTCGAGCTTGCCCAGCTTCTGGACCAGCAGGTTGCGGACGCCGTTGATCGGCTGGTCGGTGGACAGGATCCAGATCTGCGGCAGGATGGCGTGCGCCGGGCCGAGATTGAAGATCTCCTCTTCCAGGCCCTGCACCGAGCGCGATTTCATGTCGGCGATGATGACGAAGTGCGAGCGTTCCGGCTCGCCGGCATCGGCGTCGCCCTTGCCGAAGCTTGCCGCGGCGGCATCGGCGGGGCGGATGCTTTCGGCCTTCGCTTTGGATTGCTGGAAGAGCGCGGCGAACACCGGCTCGTCGCCTGCGGTGCGGAATTCGGTGTCGCCCGAGCGCGTGACCAGCGAGTGCGCCGCCAGCCGTCCTTCGGCCACGAAGCTCTCCATCTGGGCTTCGGTATAGGGGCCGTAGGCGCGGCCCTGGACGTTGACGAACCAGGTGTCGGACATAGTCGGCTTTCGCGGAGCAATTCCGCCCCGAAACTAGGCGCAAATGGTTACCCAAGCCTTGCGGCGGCGGCGCGAATGGCGACAAGCTCCGGGCGAAATCCGCAAATCCCGGGGTTCCCATGCCGAATTACGAATTCGCAAGCGTGGCGCGCGAAGGCCGCCTCACGATCGTGACCCTCAACCGGCCCGAGGTGATGAACGCACTGCATCCCCCCGCGCATTTCGAGCTGGCCCGGATCTTCGACGATTTCGCCGCCGATCCCGAACAGTGGGTGGCCATCGTCACCGGCGCGGGCGAGCGCGCTTTCTCCGCCGGCAACGACCTGAAGTACCAGGCCGGCGGCGGCAAGATGAGCGCGCCGCCTTCGGGCTTCGGCGGGCTGTCCAACCGCTTCGATTGCGACAAGCCGCTCATAGCGGCGGTCAACGGTCTGGCCATGGGCGGCGGCTTCGAGATCGCGCTGGCCTGCGACATCATCGTGGCGGCGGAGAGCGCCGTGTTCGCGCTGCCCGAACCGCGCGTGGGGCTGGCCGCGCTCGCGGGCGGCCTGCACCGGCTGCCGCGCACCATCGGCGACAAGCGCGCACTCGGCATGATCCTCACCGGAAGGCGGGTCAGCGCCGCCGAAGGCAAGGAGCTGGGCTTCGTCAACGACGTCGTGGCCGCCGCCGATCTGATGGCCGCCGCGCGCAAATGGGCGGGCCAGATGCTCGAGCTCTCGCCGATGAGCGTGCGCGCCTCCAAGCAGGCGGTCACGCGCGGCCTCGCCGAACCCTCGCTCGCTTCGGCACTCAAGGCGCAGCGCGACTACCCGGCCGTCGCCGCGATGTTCAAGAGCGAAGACTTCGTCGAAGGCCCGCGCGCCTTCGCCGAAAAGCGCAGCCCCCAGTGGAAGGGACGCTGAGCCCTCCAGATTGCAATGTCCTCATCGGTATCGTACGAAAAGAGAACGCTACAAGGCTTTGCAAGTGTTCGGCAGTCACGAACCTTACGAAATCAGAGATCCGATCCATGGATTTGTCCGGCTCAATCAACTTGAGTGGGACATCATCAATCATGCTTCGTTTCAACGGTTGCACCGGATTCGGCAACTGGCCTGGACCGATCTCGTCTATCCGGGCGCGATGCATACGAGGTTTGAACATTCACTCGGCGTGATGCATGTCGCGTCGCGCCTGTTTGACGCTGTCGTCAGGCGCAGTGGCGATGTGTTGAAAGCGGACTATGGGCTTGACGACGGGATGCTGAGCCGCCAGCGGCGCATCATCCGGATGGCGGCACTATTGCATGACGTTGGACACGGGCCGTTTTCGCATGCCGCAGAAGACGTTTTTCCGCTCAGGGACGATGGAACGGGTCGATATCAGCACGAAGACTACTCCGATGCGATAGTTCGAGACGCGGTATCTGATGTTATCGACAACCATCGCGAGGCGAAGGCCAGTGGAATCGGCATCGACGATATTCTGAGCATATTTTCCGGGTTGCCAGCGACATCGGGTTCGCTGGTTTGGAAGGATATCGTGTCGGGCCAGATGGACGCCGACCGTATGGACTATCTGCTTCGCGACGCACATCACGCCGGAGTACAATATGGCCGTTATGATCTGGATCGGCTGGTCTACGCTGTTCAACTCTGCGAAGAGCCGGGCGATCATGGCCATCATATCGGCGTGGATGAGGATGGTATCCACGCCGTCGAAGGCTTGCTGATCGCGCGCTACATGATGTTCACACAGCTCTATTTCCACAAGACGCGCTCTATCTTGGACTATCACTATGAAGAATGCCTCAAACACCTGCTGAAGGAGTCGGGCGGCGTGTTTCCGCTCCCGTCGTCGGTTGGAAAATTTCTCGAATGGGATGACTGGCGCGTTGCCGGTGCGATAGCTGCAGGTCATGCGGGTCCGCATGGCAAGATGCTCAAAGATCGAATGCACTATCGGAAGGTATTCAATACGTCGGAAGTGATGGGCCAGAAGGACGTAGAGGTCGTGAGCGAACTGACAGAGAAGCTGGCCCCGTTGGGCGGCGTCCTGCGCGATGCCTCGAAGTCGTGGTACAAGGCCGGTCCGGATGAAATCCGTGTTCGGTGCACGAGCGGCGGAATTGTCAGGGTAGTCCCATTGGCATCGCTCTCGCCCGTTGTCAGCGGCCTCAAGGCGGTCAACCAGCGCCGACTCTATGTGCCCACGGCGAATCGAGCTAAGGCTGAGGTGATCGTGATGGAAGTGATGGGAGACAAAAATGCCTGAAAAGCCCATCTCCAAGTTCGATCAATACGCGCTCGTAACCTATCTTGCGGGAAAGCGTTCGCGTCAGGTGGGCAAGAAAGCGTTGCAAAAGCTTGTCCATCTTGTCCAAGAACTCGGCGACGTGGATGCTGGCTATCGGTTTTCGTTTTATACCTACGGCCCATACTCATCGGACCTCACGGCTGATCTCGACGCCGTCGCCGCGCTTGGCGGCATCCGGATCAGCTACGATTCCGCAGACAATTCCTTTGCGATTGAAATCGCCCAAGGGGAAGATTGGGTGCTTGCCCAAGGAGGTGCGTTTATCGCGCGGAATTCCGGCCGCATCGACGAGATTGTCAAGCAATTCGGGGAACGCCTCGCGAAGGATCTAGAGCTCGTTTCGACGATTGTTTATCTCAGGCGTCATGAACGGCGGCTATTTGACAACGACGGAGACGTCGTCGCGCGCGTTAAAGCCTTGAAGCCCAAATATTCCGAGTCGCAGATCATGGGCGCGCTCGACGAAGTGCGCTCGTTCGCGAGCGCGCCCAATTGACTGCTCAGCGGAAGTACCAGCGGCCGTCGTGTTCGCGGCAGGCGGTGCCGGTGCGGACGTGCCATTCGCCGCCGCGCCACACGCCTTCCTCGAAGTCTCGGCACATGTAGCCCTCGCTGTCCTCGTACTCGCGCACCGGCGTGAAGTAGCCGTAATTGCCGTGCGGGTTGCGCCATTCGTAGCGTTCGCCGATGGGGCCGTCGAAGCCTTCCTGGTAGACGGCGAAGGCATAGCGGCGGTCCTCGCACGGCATGTCGCCCGCGATCTGGTTGCCCGCGATGCCGCCAAGCACCACGCCGCCGACGGTCGCCGCCGTGCGGCCGCGGCCATGTCCGAACTGGTTGCCGATGACGCCGCCGGCGATCGCGCCCAGCACCGTGCCGGTGCGGGCATTCTGGTCGTGGCAGTCCTGGCCGTAATCGTATCCCTGTGCCGACGCGGCGCCGGTGCCGAGCGCGAAGGCCAAGGCGCCAATCGCTGCAAGGGTGGTGAGTTTGGGCATGGCGGTATCTCCTCTTCCCGAAACCAGACGAAGAATCCTGTCCCCAGCCTGAACCGTGTCTGAACGCCGCGCCATGCAACTTTTCAGGATTCATCCGGCTTCGGCGAAGCGTGCCCTAAGCCGCTGAATCGTCTCGCTTCTTCTCAACGCATGTCCGGCGTGATTCTTTGGGGTCAAGGGTTTGCAATCCCCTCTCAGCGCGTATTCTGGCGGGCGAATCCGAGCCAGGGTCAGCCATGCCGCGTCTTGCCACCGCAATTTTCCTTTCGCTCACGCTCGTGCTCGCCGCCTGCGGCAAGGCGCCGGACAAGACCCAGGCAGCCCAGGCGTCCGCGCCCGCGGCGCAGCCGGCGCCGGATCCGGGTCCCGTGCCGCTCGGTCCGCTGCCGCGCGTGGCCGCGCCCAGCCATTACCGCCTGGCGCTGACCATCGATCCCGCCAAGACCGGCTTCTCCGGCTTGGCCGATATCGACCTCGTCTTCGCAAATCCCGTGCGCACGCTTTACATGCACGGTCTCGGCCTGCGCGTGAAAAGCGTGGTGCTGCATACCCCCAAGGGCGGCGACATCGCGGCGACATACAAGGAAGTCGACAAATCCGGTGTCGCGCTGATCACCTTCGCCAAAGCCACGCCCGTGGGCGCCGCCACGCTCTCTTTCGTTTACGACGCGGATTACGACCGCTCGCTGGCCGGCCTCTACAAGGTGGTGGCGCGGGGCGACGCCTATGCCTTCACCCAGTTCGAATCCATCGACGCGCGCCGTGCCTTCCCCGGCTTCGACGAGCCGGGCTTCAAGGCGACGTTCGACGTCAGCGTGACCGCGCCGGACGGCGACAAGGTGATCGGCAACACGCCCGTCGTGAGCGACACCGGCGCGGGCAACGGCATGATGCGCTGGACCTTCGAGACCACCAGGCCGCTGCCCACCTATCTCATCGCGCTGGCCGTGGGGCCGCTCGACATCGTCGACATGGGCGACATCCCCGCCAACCAGTGGCGCGACCACCCGCTGCACCTGCGCGGCATCGCGGCCAAGGGCATGGGCCCCAAGCTGCAATACGCGCTGTCGCTGACGCCCGCGGTGGTGACGGCGCTGGAGAACTATTACCAGCTTCCTTATCCGTTCCAGAAGCTGGACATCCTCGCCGTGCCGGGC
>JBOHKI010000060.1:0-18084 GCA_050728855.1 Rhizomicrobium sp.
CGCGCACGACGACCACGCTGCCGCGCGGCAGGCGGGCGGCGGCCGACACCGGATCGGGCAGGCGCGTGTCGTCCGTCATCAGCACCAGGCGGCCGAAACGCGCGGCCGCTCTTGCCAGTTGGATACGGGCGAGTATGTCTCCTGCCATGAGCACTCCCTTGGCCGGCATACTGGCCCGCATCGATGCGGCGCGGAAGCAGGCGGTGAAGCCCGCGCCCGCGACCGCGCTGGTGGCAGTGAGCAAGACGCAAGCCCCCGAGGCGATCCTGCCGGTGCTGGCGGAGGGCCATCGCATCTTCGGCGAGAACCGCGTGCAGGAGGCGCAAGCCAAATGGCCGGGCCTGCGCGAACGCTTCGGCGGGATCGAACTTCATCTCATCGGGCCCCTGCAGACCAACAAGGCGCGCGAGGCGATCGCAGTGTTCGACGCCATCCACACGCTGGACCGGCCCAGGCTTGCCCACGTGCTGAAGGCGGAGATGGAGCGGCAGGGCCGCGCGCCGGCGCTGTTCGTCCAGGTCAACACCGGCGAGGAACCGCAGAAGGCGGGCGTGGCGCCCACCGAGGCGCCCGCGCTGATCGCGCTCGCCCGCGCGCTCGCGCTGCCGCTGAAAGGCCTGATGTGCATCCCGCCGGCCGGAGAAAATCCCGCGCCGCATTTCGCGCTGCTCCGGACGCTGGCGCGCGAGCACGGGCTCGACTGGCTCAGCATGGGCATGAGCGCCGACTTTGAAACCGCCATAAAATTCGGCGCCACCCATGTGCGGCTGGGCACGGCGGTGTTCGGGGAGAGGGAGTAGACCAACCTCCCCGCAAGGGGGAGGTTGGCTCTACCGAAACGCCCGTCCCGCTCTCGCATAGGCGGCGGCGGAGTTGAAGATGTTGATGGTCATCAGGCTCTCCTCGGTGCCGGCGCGGGCGTCGTAGATGGCGGCGACCCTGGACTGCACGGACGTGTCGGCGGGCGCGGCTTCGAGCGCGTAGTCGGCGAGATGACAGGCGAGGCGATGCTCGCCGGCCTGCGACAGGGCCAGCGCGCGCGCCGCAAGCTTGTCCGCCCCGCCCGCGAGCGTGGCCAGTTCCTTCGCCAGCGCCTCGCGCGGCGCAGGCTTCAGCTCGCTCGGCCGCCCGCTCCACCAGCCGCCGAAGAAGCGGATGACATTGCGCACCAGGAATTCGCTGTCGTCATAGACCGGCTGGAGCCAGGGCGAATCCGATTTCGGCAGTTCGATGCCGGTGACGATGTCGACATGGGGCGGCGAGCCCGCCTCCATCGCGGCCAGCGTGCGCGCAACGATGGTGTCGAGGAAATCGGCGGTCTCCGTCAGCATGCGCGCGATCTTCGCCGGCTCGCCGATCACCGGCCCGCCATGTCCCGGGCACAGCGCGTCGGGCGCGCGCTCGGCCATGGCGCGCAGGCCCTTGGCCCGCTCCCAGGGATAGCGCTGCACCTTCTGCGGATTGCCGTCATTGGGCACCGCCCAGATGAAGAGGTCGCCCGGGCAGAGCACGCGGCGCTGCGGGCACCACACCCAGGTGTGGTCGTCCGTCTCGCCCTTGCAGTGAAAGAGCTCGAAGCCGGTGCCGCCCACGGTGATGCGCAGTTCGTCGTCATAGAGCGTGTCAGGCGGGATCGGCGGCAGGCCGAAGCTCGCATAGGCGTCGTGGGAGGCCGCGTCGACCGTGCCGCCGAACTGGCGCGCATTGAGCGCCGCGTTGTGGCGGGCGGTGGCGGCATAACGGGCGAAGCGGGCCGGCATGGCGCTGTGGGCGATGACGCGCGGCCGCGCCTGGCCCGGCATCAGGAACGCCTCCAGCCCATAGGCGTGGTCGATATGGCCGTGGGTGTAGATGGCGGTGTGGACCGGGCTCTGCGTCTTCTGGCGCAGCATGGCGGCAATGGCGGGCGCGAACT
Source organism: Rhizomicrobium sp. (assembly GCA_050728855.1). Classification (GTDB taxonomy): domain Bacteria; phylum Pseudomonadota; class Alphaproteobacteria; order Micropepsales; family Micropepsaceae; genus Rhizomicrobium. Next base: position 1,916 of record JBOHKI010000060.1, read on the forward strand.
GGCGCGTGCCGGTATCGACGAGCACCAGCCCCTCATCGGTCTCGAAGGCGGTGCAGCCGGAGAATTGCGAGGCGAACCAGGTCCGCTCCGCCGCCATCACCGGGCCGCCGGTCCAGAAGAACTTCGCCTCCTCCGGCATCTTGCCCCGCATGCTGCCGAACTTCAGTGCCGGATTGGCGGCCATGCGATTCTCCTTATGGTTTGCGCGCCGCCATGCTAACCGAAGCCGCATGGCCGTACATCCTCTCGTCAAGCTGAAGCCGCGCGAAGGCCGCCGGGCGCGCATGGGCGCGCCGTGGATCTTCGCCAACGAAATCGTGCTGGACGCCGCCACCAAATCGCTGGCGCCGGGCACGCTGGTGCGCGTGGCCTCCTGCGACAAGCCCAATGACAAGGACGCCCGCGATTTCGGCTTCGGCTACTTCAATCCCAAGAGCCTGATCGCGATACGATTGTTCGGGACGGACGGCGGGATAGACCGCGCCTTTTTCGCCGGCCGGCTGGCGCGCGCGCTGGCCTTGCGCGAAGCGCTTTACGATGCGCCGTTCTACCGTCTCGTCCATGCCGAGGGCGACGGGCTGCCGGGGCTCGCCATCGACCGGATGGGCGACGCCTGCGTGGTGCAGGTCACCACCGCGGGAATGGAGCGCCTGATCGAGCCCCTCCTGGAAGCGCTGGACGATGTCGTGGCGCCCAAGACCGTGATCCTGCGCAACGACACGCCGTCGCGCGCGCTGGAAGGCCTCGACAGCTACGCGCGCGCCGCCAGGGGCGAGGCCGGGCGCATCGCGATCGAGGAGAACGGGGCGGTCTATTTCGCCGAGCCGCTCTCGGGCCAGAAGACCGGCTGGTACTACGACCAGCGCGACAACCGCGCCTTCATGGCCAAGCTGGCGCCGGGACGGCGCGTGCTCGACGCCTATTGCTACACGGGCGGCTTCGCCATCGCCGCCGCGCGCGCCGGCGCCGCGGCTGCGACCGCCATCGATTCGTCCCAGCCCGCGCTCGCGCTGGCCGCCGAAGCCGCGCAGGCCAACGGCGCGGACATCCGCTTCATCAAGGCCGAAGCGTTCGAGGAATTGGAGCGCATGGCCGCGCGCGGCGAGACGTTCGATCTCGTCATCGCCGACCCGCCGCCCTTCGTGAAATCGCGCAAGGACCTGGAATCCGGCGCGCGGGCCTACCGCAAGCTGGCGCGGCTGGCGGCCGGCGTGACGGCGAAGGACGGCTATCTGCTGCTGGCATCGTGCTCGCACAACATCCCGGCGGAGCGCTTCGCCGCGGAGTGCGCCGCGGGACTGGAACGCGCCGGTCGCCGCGCCGCCCTCATCCGCCAATCCGGTGCCGGTCCCGACCACCCCGTCCACCCCATGCTGCCGGAGACGGCGTATCTGAAGGCGCTGGTGTACCGGGTGGAGTGACGCAAATTCCGACCTCTCAACACGGAGAGGGTCATCTCACGGCGCGGGGCCGCTGCCGGTTTGGGCGAGGCCGAGGGATTTCTGGTAGGCGAAGAGCGCGCGCATGCCCAGATCGGCGTCGACGCCGTTCTGGTTCATCGCCGACATCAGGGCTTGCGCGTTGGCGTCGCTGAGATTGGCGGGCGCGGCGGTGGCGACGGACGGTTGCTTCGCGGCATCGGGTTTGGCGGCGGGCAGCATGGCCGGCACGTTCACCGGCGTGATGACGGGGGTGATGGTCGCGGCCTGGGTGGTGCGCGGCGGCAGCGGCTTCATCTGCGCCGATGCCACCGCGGTCTGGGGCTCATCGGAGCCGAGCCCGGCCCAGCCCATCAGTGTGTCCTCGAAATCCTTGCCGGTGAGCTTCTCGAACGCGACATCGGCGAGCGAAGAGGCGAGCCCGATGGGGCCGCCATAGAGCGTATCGCCCGCCACCTTCTCCAGATCGCCCATCTTGTCGCCCGTGATGGAGCGATAGATCGTGCCGACGATCGGCAGATGCTGGAGCGGATTGACGACGTCGAGCACGTCCTGCCAGAAACCCTTGCCGTCGCCGCTCGCGGCATCGGCGGTTTTCTCCGCGGGCGTGGTGGATGGCGTCGCAGCCGTGCTCGCCTCAGCCGTGGCGCCGGGCTTGGCCGGGCGCCAGTCATTGGCGTGGCGGACCATCGGGAAGAACGGCGTCTGCACGTTCTGGGCATATTGGGCGACGGGCATTCTGCTTCACCTCTGCACCCCACGGTGCAGCCCCCGTGCCACGCCCGAACCCGCCCAATCCCTGGAGTCGTGCGTGTCGCCCGGACCACACCGGCAATTTCTGCCCGGGTGATCGCCACACCTGTCATGCCGGACGACGCCGGACCTGGTCCGGGCGGGAGCCGGATGACGGCTGCGCGTTACAGAAGATGTCCCGCCTTGGATTTCTTGGCGGCGAGGTAGTCCGCGTTGTGGGCGTTGGAGGGAAATTTGTGGGGGATTCGGGCGGCGACCTTGATGCCGGCCGCTTTCAGCGCGGCGAGTTTGGAAGGATTGTTGGTCAGCAGGCGCACCGAGGTGAATCCGAGAAGCTCCAGCATGCGCGCGGCGACGCCGTAGAGCCGCTCGTCTTCCTCGAAGCCCAGCCGCGTATTGGCCTCCAGCGTGTCGAAGCCCTGATCCTGGAGGCGATAGGCGCGCAGCTTGTTGATGAGCCCGATGCCGCGGCCTTCCTGCGCCATGTAGAGCAGCACGCCGCCGCCCGATCTGGCGATCGTATCGATGGCGCCGCGCAGCTGCGCGCCGCAATCGCAGCGCAGCGACGACAGAAGATCGCCGGTGAAGCATTCCGAATGCAGCCGCGTCAGCACCGGCTTGCCGCGCGGCGGATGGCCGATGAGGATCGCATAGTGCTCCGGACTTGCATCGCCCGCGCGAAACGCGACGAGCTCGGTCTCCTCCGCGCCCGCCAGCGGCACGCGCGCGCGCGCCACCAAGGCAAGCGAGCGCACCGTCTCGGCCTCGTACTCCGCGATGTCTTTCGCGTGCACCGCGACCGCGTCTTTCGCGCCGCCCTTCACCGCGACGACGGCCGGCAGGAGGCCTGCGAGCTTGGCAAGCTTGACCGCGGCGGCATCGGCGCCGGGCAATCTCTCGCGCAACGCCGTGAACGGACCCTTGAGCGGCGACGAAAGGTCGTGCGTCGGATCGGCGATGGCGCGCAGGGCGTCGCGCGACAGCGGCCGCTCCAGCGCGAGCGCCACGACGCCGGGTGTGTAGAGCCGGATCTTGAGCGTGCGGGCGCGCGCATGGGTGAGCAGCAGGCGCGGCGTGGCCTTAACGGTCATCGGCAGTTTCACGAGGCCGTGATGGGAGGCGGTCTCGACGGCCAGCGCGGTGACCACTATTCCGTCCTCGCCCGTGATGCGCACCGGCGCGCCGCGGCGCAAGGCCATCGCCGCGCGCGCGACCGCCTCGACGGGTGAGGATCGCGTGGCTTTACCTTTCGGGGAGTTTGACCGGCGGGGCATCCGATCCCACATACACCCGCGTCCGGAAAGCGGGTAGAGTCCGCCCCGGTTCGAGGAACCTGCTTCGAGGAGACGCCATGCCCAGTGCCAAACGGGTTCTTCTGGTGGACGACGACACGATGCTCAGGTCCTCGCTGGCCGAGCAGCTCGCCGCGGAAGGCGATTATCTGCCCGTCGAAGCCGCCACCTGCGCGGATGCCCGCGCCCGGGCGCGCGACGGGCTCTTCGAATTCATGATCCTGGATGTGGGATTGCCCGATTGCGATGGCCGCGTGCTGTGCCGCGAGCTGCGTGAGGACGGCGTCACCTGTCCCATCGTGCTGCTGACCGCCAAGGATTCCGACGCCGACATGATCGAGGGGCTGCAATCCGGCGCCAACGACTACGTCGCCAAGCCGTTCCGCTTCGCCGTGCTGATGGCGCGCATCCATGCCCATCTGCGCAGTCACGAGCAGAGCGAGGACGCGGTCTATCGCATCGGGCCCTATACCTTCCGACCCTCCGCCAAGATGCTGATCGAGCCCGCCGGCAAGAAGATCCGGCTGACGGAGAAGGAAACCAACATCCTCAAATTCCTCTACCGCTCCGGCGACACGGTGGCGCGCGAGACGCTGCTGCACGAGGTGTGGGGCTACAATCCCGCCGTCACCACCCACACGTTGGAGACCCACATCTACCGTCTGCGCCAGAAGATCGAGGAGAACCCGGGGCAGGCCCAGATCCTCATCACCGAAAGCGGCGGCTACCGGCTGGTGGCGTGAAATTTCTCCCCCCGTTTACGCGAGGAAAGCGGTCGAAGGCCGCGAGGGGGACTGTCCGCTATCCGGCACTCCCCCTCCGGCGCGCGTCACGCGCGCCTCCTCCCCCGGTAAACAGTGGGAAAGCCGCCAGAAGTTGCTAGTATGTTCCCGGTGCAGTGACGCGCAGGGGGGCTGCGTTTTTGCCCCGCTATGCGCACGAGTGGTAACACCACTATGTACCGGACTGACTTGGAGTTGCCTGGAGATACGCGCATGCCGATGGACAAGAGAGCAAAATCGCTGTTGGGCGGAGCGGCCATTGCCGCGCTGCTGATCATCCCCACGCTGGGCCGCGCCGACGATCTCCAGCTTGCGGCGAACACGCCGCATCATTCCGTGCCGCCCGCACCGCCCGCGCCGCCGGCCATGCCGGCGACGCCGGCCGCGCCTGCAGCGCCTGAGGCGCCCGGCTGGGTGCGCTGGCCGGCCAAGACCTATGACGCCAGCGCGCTCCGGGTGGAGGATCTCGTCGGCACGCTGACCGTGGATGTGAAGGACAGCGGGCCGATGACCGTGGAAGTGTCGGGCAGCCAGGCGCGCCTCCAGCACATCACCGTCCATGCCGATGGCAACGTGCTGCGCGTCGACGGCGACGGTCACAGCAACGAAGATTCGGTGTGGGACTGGAAGAACTGGTTCAACTTCACCGATGGCGAGCGCCGCCGGGTGAACAATCTCTTCGTGCGGGTGACGATCCCGCGCGGCAGCGAGGTGAGGGTCGACGATCTGGTCGGCAACGCCACCATCGGCGACACCGACGGCGTGCTGCGCTTCGGCGCCGCCGCCACCACCGCCCATATCGGCCGCGTCAAGGACGCCCGCATCGATGTCGGCGGTTCGGGCAAGATCTACGTCACGCAGGTCGACGGTCCGCTGCATCTCAATGTCGGCGGCTCCGGCAAGATCACCGTCGGTCCCACCCAGGAGGTGGACGCCGACATCGCGGGCTCGGGCGACGTCACGCTGGGTCCGATCGCGGGCGGCATGAAGCTCGACATCGCGGGCTCGGGCGACGTCTCCGCGCCGCGCGTCAACGGGCCGGTGCATGTCGAGATCGCGGGCTCGGGCTCGGTGAAGATCGCCGACGGCAAGGCCGACCCGCTGCATGTCGAGATCATGGGCGCGGGCAATTTCAGCTTCGGCGGCGTCGCCGTCGATCCCCATATCGAGGCGGTGGGCTCGGGCAGCGTGAAGATCAAATCCTACACCGGCAAGCTGGACACCGAAGGCATGGCCAACGTCCAGATCGGCGGGGAGTAATCTCCAACCTCCCCCGCGTGGGGAGGTCGAAAAATACGGAACGCATTTTTCGGGTGGGGGATGGCCTCACAGCCGAGCGTCGCCCCTCACCCGAAAAATCTCTCCGCTCCGCGTCGCGATTTTGTCGACCTCCCCACAAGGGGGAGGTTGAATGTCACCCGCATTTCGGCAGCAGCAGGTAGCTCATCGTGTCCATGCGCTTGGTGGTGACGAGCCGGGCGGTGACGTCGCCACGGATGGCGTCGCGGCCGATGACCGTGCGCATCGGGCCTTGCAGATAGTCGCGCGCGGTCTTGGGGATGTCGGCCGTGCCTTCCCACACCACCAGGCATTGGCCCGGCACCTTGGGCCCGAACACGTCCAGCGGATAGCCCGGCGTCACCACCCGCGCGCTTGGGAAGACGCCGCGCAGATTGCCGGCGAGATCGTAGGTCGGGCTCAGGATCGTGCCGCCGAAGAATCCCACGCGGGTGAAATCCGCGGCATAGGCCCGCATCGGCCAGTACTCGCGGCAGACCTTGCAGCGGTTGCCGCCGGTCTCGTAGATCGCGATGCGGGCGGCGAACACTGCCAGCGCGAAGATCGCCGCGCACCACAGGAAGATGCGATGGCCGCGCGCGAAGGACCATCCCTCCGCGCCCGCCATCTTGACCCGCAGGAACAGCCAGATCGGCAGCGCCATCGCCACCTGGTGCATCCAGCGCTCCTTGAACGCCTCGGTGCCGACGAAGAACACCGCGCCCCACATGATGAGCGCGCCCGCCACCATCGCGATGCCGTACATCCTGAGCCAGTCGCGGTCGTCATCGCTGCCCGCGGCGCCCAGGGGCTTGCAGGCGCGCCAGTAGAGCAGCGGGAAGATCGCGATCAGCGGCACGACGAAACCCACCAGCGCGACGATGAGATTGCCCGTGCCCTTGAGCCAGCCCATCACGTCCAGCGCCGGGCCCTGGCTCTTGGTGATGGTCTCGGCCAGCGCGAACAGCGAGTATTCGTGCGTCTTGGCCCACCAAGCATAGGGCGCGACGATGGCGAGCGCGATCACGAGCGCCACGAGAAGCGGCGCGATCTTCAGCTTGGCGCGCAGGCGCGGCACGCACGCAGTGCCGATCGCCATGGCGATGGGCAGGACGACGAATATGTATTTCGACAGGATGCCGAGCCCCGCCACGACGCCGAGCAGCACATAGTCGCCCCACGAGCCGCGCGTGAGCACGCGCGCATCCGCCCACAGATACGCCGCGAGCATCGAGGCCAGCAGCACGGTGTGCATCAGGTCGATATGGGGCATGTAGCCCATGCTGACGGTGGTGAGCAGACCGAAAGTGGCCAGCCCCGCCAGCCTGTCGTCGCGGATGACCAGGCGCGCGGCCTGGAAATAAGCGAGCAGCCCGCCCGCCATCAGCACGTATTTCAAAAGGAAGAACGCGACGCGGCTGCCCCCGGTGGAGGAGAGCACCGCCCAGCTCAGCCAGGTGATCAGCGGCGGATGGCGGAAGCGGTAGCCCCATTCCAGGCTCTGGCCGAACAGAATCTGCTCGGATTCGTCGAGCGTGTAGTTGGGGCTCAGCAGAAGCCGCAGCAGGAAGTGCAGCAGGCAATACAGGATCAGGAACGAAGCCACGATCTGCGGATCGCCGAGCGCGTCCCACAGGCTCGCGTATTTCCGCGGCCGCTGCAGATGGGTGACGCTGCTCATGGCCGCGGCACCTCGTCGGAATCGGCGCGGGTGCCGCGGCGCATCAGCCAGAACACGCCGCTGAGATCGAAGATGCCGGCGGCGAGCCGGTCGAAGAAGCCGTATTTCGACGTGCCGGCGGTGCGCGCGCGATCCTCGATGCGCTCCTCGCGGATATCGTAGCCCAGCCGGCGGGTGAGCGCGGGCAGGAAGCGGTGCATGCCGTCGAAGAAGGGCAGCCTGAGCGCCACGTCGCGGCGGATGAGCTTGAAGCCGCAGCCGGTGTCGTGGGTGTCGTCGCGCAGCATCGCGCGGCGCACGAAATTGGCGATGCGCGACGACGCCCATTTGACGGCGCCGTCGTTGCGCCGGTTGCGCACGCCGGCCACGATGCCAAGCCTGGGTGGCACCGGCTGTATCAGTTTCCAGATGCGCGCCACGTCGGCGGGATCGTTCTGGCGGTCGCCGTCCAGCATCTGGATCCACGGCGCGCGTGCCGCCCAGAAACCGGTGACCAGTCCCGCGCTCTTGCCGGCGCGCGTCCGGTGCTTGAGCACGCGCACACGCGCGCTCTTGGCCTGGGCCAGGGCGAGCTCCGCGGCCGAGCCGTCGGAGGAGCCGTCGTCGATGAAGAGAACTTCATAGGTGCAGACGCCGGCGAGCGCCCGCTCCACCTCGTCCAGCAGCGGCAGGATGTTGCCGGCCTCGTTGTAGACGGGCACCACCACGGAAAGCTCGGGTGTCTCGGCCATGAACAGGGATTCCGTGGGCGAAAGCGCGGCCACTATCCGGTTTTTCCCCCAATGGGCAAGCCGCGCGCGGCAAGAGATGTTTAACCTCCATTAACGCTTGGTTGACTAGATAGCCTCCGCCATGGGCAAGCGGAAGAAACCACCGGGTCAGGGACCGCGCCGCGCCGCGCAGGCCGGGCGCAACGCTGCCGCGCCCGCGGGCGATTTCGTGCCCACGCCGCCGCCCCGGCCCAGGCCCAAGCCGAAGAAGGCCCGCACCTGGCCCTACACCATCGTGCTCCTGCTCGCCTGGGGCATCGTGTTCGGCGGCATCTACACCTCGCACCTCATCTCCCAGCTTCCCGACGTGTCGGGCCTTATGGCGAAGGGGCCGTCGCGCGAGATCGCGGTTCTGGATTCCTCAGGCCACGTCATCGCCCAGCGCAATCTCGACCAGGGCGCGATGATCGACGTGTCGCAGCTTCCCGACTACGTGCCCAACGCCTTCATCGCGGTGGAGGATCGGCGTTTCCGCGGCCATTGGGGCATCGATCCCATCGGCATGGCGCGCGCGGCGTTCGAGGACATGATGGCGGGGCATGTCGAGCAGGGCGGCTCCACGCTCACCCAGCAGCTCGCCAAGAACCTGTTCCTCGGCTCCAAGCGCACCTTCGACCGCAAGGCCCAGGAAGCGCTGCTCGCGATGTATCTGGAGTCGCGCTATTCCAAGGACCAGATCCTCACCCTCTATCTCAACCACGTCTATTTCGGCTCCGGCGCCTATGGCATCGAGGCGGCGGCGGAGCATTTCTTCGGCAAGCCCGCCTCGAAGCTCACGCTTCCGGAAGCCGCGCGCCTGGCCGGCAGCGTGAAGGCGCCGACGCGCTACAATCCGCTCTCCGACGCCGACGCCTCCGCCGAGCGCGCCCAGACCGTGCTCGCCGCCATGCAGGAGGCGGGCTTCATCACCGAGGCCCAGCGCGAAGACGCCGAATCCACCCGGCCGCGCGTGGTGCGCGAGGAATCGGGCGCGGGCTATTTCGTCGACTGGGCGATCGCGGAGGCCCATGGCGACATCGGCGATGTCAGCGAGCCCATCGTCATCGAGACGACGTTCGACCGCACGCTGCAGACCGAAGCCGAGCGCGCGGTGCATTTCGGCCTCGCCGACCAGGGCAAGGCCCTGCATGCGGGCGAGGCCGCGCTGGTCTCCATGACGCCGGACGGCGCCATCCGCGCCATGGTGGGCGGGCGCTCCTACTCGGAAAGCCCGTTCAACCGCGCGCTCGCCAAGCGCCAGCCGGGCAGCGCGTTCAAGCCGTTCGTCTATCTCGCCGCCTTCGAGCACGGCCATTCTCCCGGCGACGTGATGACCGACGGACCGGTGGACATCCATGGCTGGAAGCCCGGCGACTACGAAGGCCGCTTCGAAGGTCCGATCACGCTGACGCGCGCCTTCGCGAAATCGTCCAACGTCGTGGCAGCCCAGCTGACGGCGGAAGTGGGCGCGCACACCGTGGCACAGACCGCCTATCGTCTCGGCATCGCCTCGCCGCTGGAGGAAGTCGCCTCCCTGGCGCTGGGCACATCCAACGTCACGCCGCTGGAACTGACGGCAGCCTATGTGCCGTTCGCCAATGGCGGCACCGCCATCGTGCCCTATGGCATCACCCGTATCCGCACCAAATCCGGCAAGGTCTTGTGGACGCGCAACGCGCCGGGGCTTGGCCGTGTGATGTCGGTGGAGAACAACGCGCGGATGACGCAGGTGATGATGGAGACGGTTGCCAGCGGCACCGGCAAGGCCGCGCGGCTCGCCGAGCGCCCCACCGCGGGCAAGACCGGCACGACGCAGGATTATCACGATGCCTGGTTCGTCGGCTTCACCGCGGACCTCGTGACCGGCGTGTGGATCGGCAATGACGACTACAAGCCCATGACCAAGGCGACCGGCGGCGGATTGCCGGCGCATGTCTTCCACACCTTCATGGAGGACGCCGAAAGCGGAAAGCCGGTGCGCCCGCTGGCCGGCCAGGCGCAAACCCCCATCGCCGACGCCACCGTCCCCGGCGCGCAGGACGACCGCACCTTCTTCGACCGCCTGATCGACAGCCTGTCGGGGAAAGGCCCGACGAAGGGTCAGTGATGATTTCGAACCTCCCCGCACGGGGGAGGTAAGTCTTACTTCGGTGCGAAGCGGTGCAGGGTCGAGCCGTGCTGGGCGAGCCAGCGTTGCGGGGGTTTGACGTCGTCGGTCAGGAGGGCGAGCAGCGCCCAGAACCGCCGTCCGTGATTCATCTGGCGCAGATGCGTCACCTCATGCGCCACCACATAATCGAGCACATAGGTCGGCGCCAGGATCAGCCGCCAGGAGAAGGACAGCGAGCGCCCGCTCGAGCACGAGCCCCAGCGGCTCGCGGTGTCGCGCACGGTGATGCGGCGCGGCTTGATGCCGAGCAGTTCGGAATAATACGTCACGCGCGCGTCCAGGCTCTTGCGCGCCTCGCGCTTGAGGAAGTCGAGCACGCGGCGCGGGATGTGCTCGGTCTCGCCAGTGACGCGGATGATCGGCTCCTCGGCCTCGCGGTCAATCCATACCGGGCCGCCCCGTCCTTCGCCGCGGCGGATGACGGCCATCTCGCCGCGATACGGCACGCGCGCGCCGAGCTCGAGCGCGACGGGCGGCGGCACATGCGCCAGGCGCTTGGCGATCCACGCCTTCTCCGAGCGCGCGAATTCCATGGCATGGCTCAGGCCCTGGCGCGACGGCGCGGTCACCGTCACTTCGCCGGTCGAAGGATGCACCTTGACGATCAGCCGCCGCGCGCGCGGGTTGAGGCGCAGGGTGATGGGAATGGGCTCGCCGTCCAGCCGCAACAATGCCCGCTCCACCAGCTGGCGGCGGACGCGCCGGGCTTTGCGGAAACGGGTCTTCGCTGGACGCATGGGCTTTCCTTTACGCGCGCACCTTGGTTCAAATGGCGGCCATGAGCCGCCCCCGATTCCATCTTGCCTTTCCCGTTCGCGACCTTGCCGAGGCGCGGTCGTTCTACGGGGATCTGCTTGGCTGCCAGGAGGGGCGATCGGCGGACGAATGGGTCGATTTCGACTTCTTCGGACACCAGATCGTGGCCCATTTAAGCCCGGCGGAGACGGGGCACAAAGCGCATAATTTGGTCGACGGTGACGCGGTCCCGGTGCGTCACTTTGGCGTGATTTTGGAAATGGCGGATTGGCGCGCCCTGGCCGCGAAACTGCGTGAAAAAAGCGTCAGGTTCCTCATCGAACCGGACATAAGATTTCAGGGCCAGCCCGGCGAACAGGCCACCCTCTTCGTGCTCGACCCGTCGGGCAACGCGCTGGAATTCAAGGCCTTCGCCGACGACGCCATGGTGTTCGCCCGATGACCCCTGAGATGAGCCCCGGGATGACCCCCGGCCGCATCGCCTTCGCGCTGGGAACTTTGGCGCTGGCCCTCATCCTGGGGGCGCTGGGCTTCCAGTATATCGGCCATTATCCGCCCTGCGAGATGTGCATGTGGCAGCGCTATCCCCATATCGCGGCGTCCTTCGTGGGCATCGTGGGCGGCGGGCTGGTGGCGACCGGGCGGCTGGACAAGAGGTTTGGCGCGCCGCTCGCCGTGCTGACGATTATCCTCGTCGCGCTCTCCGGCGCCATCGCCGTCTATCACGCCGGCGTGGAATGGAAATGGTGGAAGGGTCCCAGCGCCTGCACCGGCGGGCCCTATAGCGGGCCGATGGATCTCAACCAGCATGTCGTGCTGTGCGATATCGCGGCGTGGCGGCTGATGGGGCTTTCGCTCGCCGGATACAACGCGATCATCTCATTGGGAGCGGCCGCGCTGGGCGCCATCGCGCTGGCGCGCAAACCGGCATGAGCGCGCGCAAGCCCCGGCCGTCGCAGCCCGGCGTCGCGCAAGGCGACGATGTGGAGGCGATGATCCGCGTCGATCATGCCGGGGAGTACGGCGCGGTCCGCATCTACGAAGGCCAGCTCGCAGTGCTGGGAAAGACGGGCAAGACGGCGGCCGCGATCCGCAGGATGGCGGCGCAGGAGCAGGATCACCTGGCGGCCTTCGACAAGCTCGTCAACGAACGCCGCGTGCGTCCCACCGCACTCGAGCCGGTGTGGCGCGTCGCCGGCTTCGCGCTGGGCGCGGCCACGGCGCTATTGGGCGAGAAGGCGGCGATGGCGTGCACCGCCGCCGTCGAGGAAGTGATCGACGAGCACTATGCGGGCCAGGTCGCGCGGCTGGACCACGATCCCGCGCTCAAGCGCACCATCGCGGAATTCCGCGCCGACGAGATCGCCCATCGCGACGAGGCCATCGATCACGGCGCGCGCGAGGCGCCGGGCTACAAGCTCCTCAGCGAGACCATCAAGGCCGGCTGCCGCCTCGCCATCAAGCTGTCCGAACGGATATGAGCGACGACGATTCGCTGGACGATCTTCGCCACGGCAAGCTGCTGATGGCGGCCAATCCGCGCCGCGCCAGACAGTCCGACGTGCCGGTGATCGCGCGGCTGTTCGCGGCCGCCTTCCTCGCCGATCCGGTGATGGACTGGATCGCGCGCCCCGGCCCCAGGCGGCCCATTGGCCTGGAGCGCTTTTTCTACTGGCTGCTCACCGTGCGCGCCGTGCCGTTCGGCGAAGTGTGGATGGCCGGGGATGGCGCGGTCGCCGCGGCGTGGCTGCCGCCGGACACGCCGGCCAGCCCCGGCGGCTTCGTCGAGCAGGTCAAGCTGTTGCCGATGTTCCTGAGATTGTGCGGCCTGGCGCGGCTGGGCCGCGGCTCGGCGATGGGGGCAGCGATGGAGAAGCATCATCCCCACGAGCCGCATTTCTATCTCGCCTTCATCGCCACCGCGCCGCGGTTCCAGGGCATGGGGCTTGGCGCAGCCCTGCTCGAGGCGAACCTTGCGCGCATAGACGCCGCGGGCGCGCCCGCCTGGCTGGAGAATTCCAATCCGAAAAACACCCGCCTCTACGAACGCGCCGGCTTCGCCGCCCGCACGCGCATATCTCCGCCGGAGGCTCCGCCGCTGATCGGGATGTGGCGCGACGCGCGAAGCCCGACAGGACACCGATGAGCGCGCGGCGCTCCTACGGCTCCAGCTCGCTGTCCCAGTAGAGATAGTCCGCCCAGCTTTCGTGCAGGTAGTTGGGCGGAAACAAGCGGCCGTTGTTGCGCAGCTCGGTCACCGTGGGGCGGTGCGGCGGGTTGGAGGGATACATGCCGGCCTGCTGGGAGAGCCGCCCGCCCTTGAGCAGGTTGCACGGCGCGCAAGCCGCGACGACGTTGTCCCAGGTCGTGCGTCCGCCGCGGCTGCGCGGGATCAGGTGATCGAAGGTGAGATCGTCGTCGGAGCCGCAATACTGGCACTCGAAGCGGTCGCGCAGGAACACGTTGAACCGGGTGAAGGCGGGGTTGCGCGCCGGCCGGACATAGCTCTTGAGCGAGACCACGCTGGGCAGCTTCATCTCGAAGCTGGGCGAGCGCACGATGCGCTCGTATTCGGCCAGGATGTTCACCCGCTCCAGGAAGACGGCCTTGATGGCGTCCTGCCAGGACCACAGGGACAGCGGAAAGTAGCTCAACGGACGATAGTCCGCGTTGAGCACCAGAGCCGGGCAGTGGTCGGGAACACGCTCGGCTAACACGACACCGCTCCTGTGAAGACGTACCTCCGTCCTTTGGCGGGGCGGACTTTAATTGCATCCGCCGCCGCTGCCAAGCATAGGCGATTCGGCGTGACGCAAAGACGACAGGCGCGGAAAAATCCGCGGCGGCGGCGGGATACGGCCCGGAATCAGAGGGGGCAGGCGCACGGCTCCGCGCCCCGGCGGAGCTTTCCGGCGAGCGCCATGGCGAGGAATGTTCCACCCAGCGCAAGGCCCGCCTCGTCGATGGAGTGGCCCAGGCCCGGCGACAGATGCCATTGCACGCAGGCCCCGGCGCGGCCGAGCGCGCCCGCGCTCGCGAACAGCGCGTCGGCCGGGATCATCGGATCGCTGCCGCCATGGGCGAGCAGGATGGGCGGCGTGTCCGCGCCCGATTCCGGCGGTGCGCCGGCCAGCGCGCCGGAATAGCCCACGATGGCGAAGGGCTTGGTGGCGCGGCGCAATCCCACCTGGAGCGACAGCATGGTGCCCTGGCTGAAGCCCACCAGCGCCAGCCGGTCGCCGGACAGTTCGTGGCGCGACAGTTCCGCGTCGAGGTACGCGTCCAGCACGGGAGCGGCCTGCTCCACGCCGCGCTGGATTTCGCCGGGATCGAGGCGGGAAATGGGAAACCACTGATAGCCCATGGGCGAGCCCGCGCAGGGCTCCGGCGCGTTGGGAGCCGCGAACGCCACCGTCGGCAGCAGCTGCTGCCACATCGGCGCCAGCCCGATGAGATCGTTGCCGTCCGCGCCATAGCCGTGGCACAGCACCACCAGATGGGTGGCCTTGCCGCGGGCCGGCGGCAGGCGCGGACCGGAGAGTGCGGCGCTCATGGCGTGCGCTTCGCTTTCTTTCTCGCCTTCCTGACGGCGGGCTTCTTCGTCGCGGGTTTTGCCTTTTGCGCCGCGCGCGCTTCGGCGCGGATCGAATCTTCGTGGATCCAGAACATCCGCGCCGCCACGGTTCGCCACGGCCGCCAGATCGCGGAGAGTTTCTCCATCGCCTTTTCGTTGGGGCGCTTTCGCATCTTCAGCACGCGCGCGACCGCGGCTTGCAGCGACACGTCGCCCACCGGCCAGATGTCGGCCCGGCCGAGCGACGACATCAGATAGACATCCGCCGTCCACGGCCCGATGCCCTTGACGGCGGTGAGATGGGCGCGCGCCGCCTCGTCGTCGATGCGGCGCACCCGCATCAGGTCGAGCGAGCCGTCGAGCAGCGCGGCGGCGATGGTCTTCATGTGCTTCTGCTTGGGCGCGGAAAGCCCGCAGGCGCGCAACGTGGCGGCGTCCGTCGCCAGCAGCATCGCGGGCTCGAACGGCACGACCTTCGCTTTCACCCGGGCGAAGATGGTGTCGGCGGCGGCGCCGGAAAGCTGCTGGCTCACCACGATGGAAAGCAGCGCCTCGAAACCATGGCGCCGGCGCGGCACGAAAGCCGGCTTGCCCGCGCGGCCGACCACCGGATGCAGCCGGGGATCGGTGGCCACGAGATGCGCCACGGCCTCGTCCACATGCGACGGGCGGGAGATGCGGTGCGGTTTCGGCATGGCCCCAAACGTGCTAGCTCGCGGCCATGATTGTCACGCGTTTCGCGCCGAGTCCAACCGGGCTCCTGCATCTGGGGCATGCCTATGCGGCATGGACGGCGAAGAAATCGGGCGAGCGCTTCCTCTTGCGCATCGAGGACATCGACACCGCGCGCAGCCGCGGCGAATTCGAGCAGGCGATCTTCGAGGATCTCGCCTGGCTGGGGCTTGCCTGGGAGACTCCGGTGCTGCGTCAGTCGCAGCGCTTCGATGCCTATCGCGCGGCGCTGGGCAGGCTGGAGGCGCGGGGCCTCCTCTATCCCTGCTTCTGCACGCGCGCCGCGATCGCGGGCGAAGTCGCGCGATCGGTGGAAGCGCCGCACGGGCCGGAAGGTCCGCACTATCCCGGCACGTGCCGGCGCCTGTCCGCGGCGGAATGCGATGCCCGCATTGCCACGGGCGAGGCCTATGCCTTGCGGCTGGACATCGCCAGGGCGGCCGCGCAATGCGGCGCGCTCGATTTCGAGGAGCAGGGCAAGGGGCCTGACGGCGAGTGCGGCCTCATCCGCGCCGATCCCGCGCAGTTCGGCGACGTCGTGCTCGCCCGCAAGGACGCGCCCGCGTCCTATCACCTGGCGGTGGTCGTCGACGACGCCCATCAGGGCGTCAGCCTGGTCACGCGCGGCCACGATCTTTTCGCCGCGACGCATGTGCAGAGGATCCTCCAGGCGCTGCTCGGCCTGCCCACGCCCGCCTATGCCCATCACGATCTCATTCTGGGCAAGGACGGAAAGAAGTTCTCCAAGCGCGACAGCGCCACGACGCTGCGCCACCTGCGCGAACACGGCGCGACGGCGAAACAGGTGCGCGAGTGGGTAGGAGTGTAGGGTCTGTACTCAATTGGCCCAAACCAAAGTTACCTGTCATCCCGGCCAAGCGATGCGAAAGCATCGCGCCGAGCCGGGACCCACGGCGCAAGCGGCTTGGTGGGTCCCGGGTCTCGCGATGCTCGCCCGGGATG
>JBOHKI010000061.1:0-17902 GCA_050728855.1 Rhizomicrobium sp.
CAACAATCCCGTGCTGATCGGCGAACCCGGCGTTGGCAAGACCGCCATCGCCGAGGGTCTCGCGCTGCGCATCGTCAATGGCGATGTGCCGGAAAGCCTGCGCGACAAGAGCCTGATGGCGCTGGACATGGGCTCGTTGATAGCGGGCGCCAAGTTCCGCGGCGAGTTCGAGGAGCGGCTCAAGGCGGTTCTCAACGAGGTGACCGCGGCCCAGGGCAAGGTCATCTTGTTCATCGACGAGATGCACACTCTCGTCGGCGCGGGCAAGGCCGACGGCGCGATGGATGCGTCCAATCTCCTGAAGCCCGCGCTCGCCCGCGGCGAATTGCACTGTATCGGCGCCACTACGCTGGACGAATACCGCAAGCACGTCGAGAAGGACGCGGCCCTGGCGCGGCGCTTCCAGCCGGTGTTCATCAGTGAGCCGACGGTGGAGGACACCATTTCCATCCTGCGCGGCCTGAAGGAGAAATACGAAGTCCATCACGGCGTGCGGATCACCGATTCCGCCATCGTCGCCGCGGCCACGCTCTCCAACCGCTACATCTCCGACCGCTTCCTGCCGGACAAGGCCATCGACCTGATGGACGAGGCGGCGAGCCGGCTGCGCATGCAGATCGACTCCAAACCGGAGGAGCTCGACGAGCTCGACAGGCGCCTCATCCAGCTCAAGATCGAGCGCGAGGCCCTGAAGAAGGAAACCGACAAGGCTTCCAAGGACCGCCTCGTCGCCCTGGACCGCGAGCTGGGCGACGTCGAGGAGAAGTCGGACTCGATGACCGCCAAATGGCTCGAGGAGAAGAAATCCGTCCAGAGCGCACAAGGGCTGAAGGAAAAGCTCGACGCGGCGCGCATGGCGCTCGATGTCGCCCAACGAAAGGGCGACCTCAGCCGCGCGGGTGAGATCGCCTATGGCGAGATCCCGCAACTGGAGAAAAAGCTGCGCGACGTCGAGGAGAAGCAGCAGGGCGACCTCGTGAAGGAAGCCGTGACGCCGGAGAACATCGCCCAGGTGGTCTCGCGCTGGACCGGCATCCCGGTCGACAAGATGCTCGAGGGCGAGCGCGACAAGCTGCTCAAGATGGAAGCCGCGCTGGAGAAGCGCGTCGTCGGCCAGGACGAAGCGGTGCGCGCGATCTCCAACGCCGTGCGCCGCTCGCGCGCGGGCCTTCAGGACCCCAACCGGCCCATCGGCTCGTTTCTGTTCCTGGGTCCCACCGGCGTCGGCAAGACCGAACTCACCAAGGCGCTGGCCGAATTCCTGTTCGACGACGACACCGCCATGGTGCGCGTCGACATGAGCGAATTCATGGAGAAGCATTCCGTGGCGCGGCTGATCGGCGCGCCGCCGGGCTATGTCGGCTACGAGGAGGGCGGCGTGCTCACGGAAGCGGTGCGCCGCCGGCCCTATCAGGTGATCCTGTTCGACGAGGTCGAGAAGGCGCATCACGACGTGTTCAACGTGCTGCTCCAGGTTCTGGACGATGGACGGCTAACGGACGGTCAGGGCCGCACGGTCGATTTCCGCAACACGGTGATCATCCTGACCTCGAACCTCGGCACGGAATTCCTCGCCGGGGAAGAGACGCCGGCGGCCCGCGCGCAGGTAATGGACGCGGTGCGGGCGCATTTCCGGCCCGAATTCCTGAACCGGCTCGACGAGATCATCCTGTTCCACCGCCTGACGCGGGCCAACATGGACAAGATCGTCGACATCCAGATCGGCCGCCTGCAGAAGCTGGTCGCCGATCGCAAGATCGCGATCCATCTCGACAAGCGCGCGACCGACTGGCTCGCGAATGCCGGCTACGATCCGGTCTATGGCGCGCGCCCGCTGAAGCGCGTGATCCAGCGCCGCCTCCAGGACCCGCTGGCGCAGATGCTGCTCGAGGGCAAGATCGGCGACGGCTCGACGATCGACGTCAGCGCCGGCAAGAAAGGCCTGACCCTCAACGGCCAGGAATTTGCCGGCTCCGCCGAGGAGATGGAGTTCGAAGCCCCAAGCCGGGCGATACACTAACGCATGTCCGAACCCCCTTGTGGGGAGGTTGCGTGAGTGCAAAATGCCGGTTCCCGTGGCTATATCTCCCGATGATCGACGCTTCGCGCTTTGCAGATGCGGACTACTGGCAAACCTTCGCGCCGGAACTGCACATCACCGGCGGAGAGAATCTGAAGCAGCTTGCGCCGCTCGACCTGCCGGCCGGGCGCGATGGCGAGATCGCGGCTCTGCTGAATCGCGAGGGCTATATCCAGCAGTCGGGCGTGACGTGGGGCGTGGACACGACCGCGATGGCCGCCGTTGTGCGCCGGCTGTCGGCCAAGAATGTGTCACCGGTATTCGCGTTTCTGTTCGACGAATTCTGGATCCCCTTCGCGCGGCTCCACGGCCTCTATGAATCGCTGCTCGGCAAATATGCCGTGCTGCCGAATTTCTGGGTGTGGAACGTCGATCCCGCGAAGGACGATGCCGGCTGGAAGCCGCATCGCGACCAGGGCCATATCGCGCTGTTCGCCGACGGCTCGCCCAAATCGCTGACCACCTGGATACCGCTCACCGAGGCCACGCCGCTCAACGGCTGCATCTACATCGTCCCGGCCGATCGCGATCCCACCTACGGCACGGCCAATGACACCAAGATGCTGTTCGAATATCCCGCGATCCGCGCGCTTCCGGCCGCACCCGGGGATTTCTTCATCTGGAACCAGGCGACATTGCATTGGGGCAGCCGGACGTCACCGCGGGCCACGGAATCGCGGGTCAGCATGGCGTTCGAGTTCCAGAGACTGGATGTGCCGCCGTTCAACGGTCCGTTGATCGCGCCGCGCGCGGCGATGCCGTTCGCGCGCCGGCTCAGGCTCGTGGCCAAGCAGATGCTTCAGTACCGCCACATGTACACGATCGATCCGGAGCTCGAACGCCTGGCGGTGGCGCTGCTCGGCGCAACCACGCCCTGAGGATCAGTCCTTGGCGGCGCGCAGGTCGGTCGCGGCGCTGTCGGCGACCTTGCCTTCGAGCGGCATGGAGGCCAGTTCCAGATCGATATGGATGCGCTGGTTCAGGAAATCGCGCAGGTCGCGGCCGGCGAGCCTGCGGCCGGTGGCGACTTTCACGCTCAGCGGATTGACCTGGGTCTTGTTGATCCGGATTTCATAGTGAAGGTGCGGCCCCGTCGACTCTCCGGTCGAGCCGGAGAATGCCACGATCTGGCCCTGGCGCACATGGGTGCCGGCGTGGATGCCCGCCGCGAAACGGGAGAGATGGCCATAGGCCGTCTCGTAGCTGTTGCCGTGATTGATCAGCAGGAAATTGCCGTAGCCGCCCTTCCACCCGGCGCTTTCGACGACGCCGGAGCCCGCGGCCATCACCGGCGTGCCGAGCGGAACGCCGAAATCGATGCCCTTGTGCATGCGGGTGTAGCCCAGGATGGGATGAAAGCGCATGCCGAAACCGGAGGTGATGCGCGCCCCGTCCACCGGCGTCTTCATCAGCATGCCCTTGGCGCTCTCGCCGCGCGCGTCGAAATAGTCGACGCTGTCGCCCTTGGGCTGGTAGCGGTAGAGCGTCACGGTACGGCCGGCGGTCTTCATCGTCACGTAATCGATGTCGCCTTCCTTCGCGGGCTCGCCCTTGGGCGTGTAGTAATAGGAATAGAGCACCTGGAACGTGTCGCCCGGGTGAATGTCGCGCTGGAAGTCGATCTTGTACGACAGCATGTGGATCATCTCGACCACGACCTTGGCGGGAATGCCGGCCTGCATCGCGGCGAGGTAGAGGCTGGAGTCGATCTTGGCGCCGGCGCGGTGATAGTGCGCGGCGAGAGTCTGCTGTTCGGTGTTGGCGGCGAAATCGCCGGCCGCGTTGCGCGAGATCGTCACGTCTTGGCCGATGGTCGGGGAGAAACTCACCGACAGAAGCTTGCCGACCGGCGCGGCGGCGGCGGGCTGCACGGCGCCGGAATCGTCGGAATCGTCGTCGTCCGCGTCGTTGGCGCCGGCCGGCGGCGAATAGGTGATCTGCGCGATCGGCGCGGGCGCCTGCTTGGATGCCTCGAACGTCACGTTCACGGTCATGCCGGCGCGCACCTGGCGCGGATCGTAGACCTTCGCCAACGCGACCACGGCGGCCGACGCGTCGGGCGACGTGGCGCCGGCATCGACGAGCACGCCGGCCAGCGTGTCGCCGCTTTCGAGCGTGATGCTGTGCGCATCGTCGCCCGGCATGGACGACGCGCCGTCGTCGCTCAGGTTTTCCGACGCCAGCGTGTCGTCCAGCGGCTGGGTCAGCTGGGTGTTGGGGAGTTTGGTTTCGACGACGGCGCCGGGCGCCAGGCTGGCATAGCTCGCGCCGTCGGACTTCGTCTGCGCGGCAAGGCGCAGGAACAGCTGGTACGGCATCAGCGAACGGTCGGTGCTTGTCGAGAAGCCGTGCGAATTGGAGATGGGCAGGGTGCCAGCGGCGAGCCAGGCGATCGAGCCGGCGACCAGCGCGGTCACCGACATCGAGGCGATGGCCCAGCGTCCGTCGGTGGTGGAGAGCGCCGAGGCGGCGCCACGCGCGGAGCGGCGCCAGTCGGTCAGGAATTTGGCAAAGGTCGTGGCGTAGCGGCCGTCCACATCGACTCCTGCGGTTGCTGTTATGGGACGAGGCCCAGCCCGTCGATTGGCCCGGCCGAAGCGGGGCGCGTCGCCATATAGCCCGATCGTCATTAGAGCCGTCAACCTTTACCGCGGCGTTAACGATGCTCTGACCGATTCAGGGAATCGCGCGCGCGTTCAGGCCGGTTAGGGGCAAGATCGGGGCCAGGGACAGAACCGCCCTCCCGCAAGGGGAGGGCGATTAACATTTTACAATCTCACCAGCAGCACTTCGGCGACGCGGCCGTGCAGCCAGCCGATTCCCCGCGCGATGTGGAGCGTGATGAAAAACAGCACGAACGAGATCAGGAGCGACAGAATCAGGCCTGGCGCGGTGTTGAACAGGTGCTCGAGCCAGGGGACTTCGTCGATCTGGATGTGCGAATGGCCGGTGATCAGGGCCGCGATCGAGGCGCCGCCGATGGTGATCGGAACCGTGATTCCGACCACGGCGATGGTGAAATAGACGATCCCCAGCGGCAGCATCAGCAGCAGGTAGAACATCGTCGACCATGTGCGCACGTCGATCAGGACGTCTTTCACGCGAGTGAAGATCGTTTCATCCGCGGCGGTCTCCGGCGGCAGGCGGCGCGGCATGCGCACGCCGAGCAATCCCTCGACGATGCGGCCCTCGACATGGCCCAAGAGGCGCGAGACGCCGATGACCAGGATGGCGAGCGGAATGCCGATGATGGTGATGATGAGGCCGAGGCTCGTGGCCATGCCGGTGACGACAAAGGTGAAGTAGACGCAGCCGGTGATCAGCGACAAGAGCATGTACATGAGCGCGCCGTAAGCGCGCGGATCCGCGACGATGCCGAAGAATCCGTAGTGACGGCCCTCCGGCTCCTCGGATTTCGGGAAGGGGCCCGAAAGCGTGGCTTCCATGGATTTGTACTCCTCTGCGATTTCATCTGGCGTCCCATAGGTCGCGACGACGGACGCCAGGATCTCCGCCTCCGACTGTTCCGGATGGGTGGCGAGTTCGTTGTTGAGATGCTCTTCCGCGTCGCTCAGCGCGTCGCTGATCAGACCCGCGGGACAGCGCAGGCTCTTCAGCGCGCCACTGAGCGCGGTGAGATAGGCTTTGACCGTGTCAGGCTGACGGCCGGTATTCATACGTGGCTCCCTGCGCAGCGAGCGCGTCGTCTACGAACTCACGCATGCCCTTCCACGCGCCCTGCCAGTCGTTGAGCGCGCGGCGGCCTTCGTCGGTGATGTTGTAGTAGCGCCGGGGCGGGCCGAAGGCGGATGCCTCCACCCGGCTGTCGAGAAGGCCCAGCGAGTTCAGGGATCGCAGGACGGGATAGATGGCGCCCTGCTTGAAGATCAATCCGCCTTCGCCTTCCGCCTTCACGGCTTTGGCGATTTCGTAGCCATACATCTCCCGGCCCGCGCGAGCGAGCACGGCCAGGAGCACGAGCGATGACAGCCCTGCCATGAGTTCCTTACGGAATTTGCGCGTGTAGTCGGTTTCCGGTGGCACGACGCAGATCTTCCGCCTCCCTTACTATTACGAACTCCTATCTAGCATGGAGTTCGTACTATGCAAGAGTGCCCAGTACAGGACTTACAAATAATTTCGGTTCGGAGAAGTTTAGCGCGTCGGCCGGACCAGGGCGACAGCCTTGTAAATGGGTCCCCCTCCTTGAATTACCAGTCACGATGTATGGTCTTTGCGCCTCTTCGCTCATTTTTCCCGCTTTCCCGCCACGGTTGAATTTCAGTTTTTCAATTTCGGGCTCGTGCACCCCAACCATCTGGCAATTTTCTTGCGGAATTGAACCGCGGAATCTCTCTGTGAAGATTCTACCGCCGTAGGAACCAGTGCCCCGTCTTATAGGAACTTAACCTGTGGTTGTCAAGATGACCGGACGCCGTTCCCCGCGGCATGTCGCCAGTCCGTGCAATTTGGCTCGCATTCCGCACTATCGCCGCGCCGCGATCCATATTAGTGTGGAGTTTCAAGGGGAAGCCGTCGAAGGGGTATCATCATGAAGCTGTCATCACTGGCAGCGCTCGCGCTTGCGGGCGTTGCGCTTTCCGGTTGCGCCACGGTCATCCAGGGCACGACCCAGTCCGTTTCCGTCAACACCGCCTCGGTGGAAGGCGCGCAATGCACGCTGACCAGTTCCGAGGGCACCTGGTATGTCACGACGCCGGGCAGCGTGACGGTCCACAAGACCAAGAACGATCTCGATGCCGTCTGCAAGAAGGACGGGTACCAGGACGCCACCGCGACGATCCCCTCCAAGTTCGGAGCGACGACGCTGGGCAATGTCATCCTGGGTGGCGGAGTCGGCATCATCGTGGATGCCGCGAGCGGGGCGAACTACAGCTATCCGCAGAGCACCACCATTCCGATGGCCGCGGTTGGCACACCGCCGCCGGCCGGCGCTTCGTTCGGCGATGGACCGACGGATTTGACGCCGTCCAGCCCGTCAGGTCCGGTCTCGCCGCAGACGGCTCCGGCGCCCGCCGAGCCGGCCAAGACGTCGAGCTGAGGCAGGACACACCGCGAAGCGGCCCTTCCCGAACGGGGAGGGCCGCTTTGCATTTCTACAATGCAATCTCGAACAGCCGGCTGTCGTCGTCATGCGCCGGCAGGCGGATCGTGTTCACAAAGCGGAAGCCGAGCTTCTCCAGCACCGCGATCGATCCCGCATTGCGCGGTGCCGTGATCGCGAGCAGGCGCGTCAGTCCCAGATCGTCGCGCGCATGCCGAAGCACCGCGCGCGAAGCTTCCACCGCATAGCCCCGGCGCCAATACGGTTCCAGGAAGGCGAAGCCCAGGTCGGGTGCGTCGAGCCCGTCGCGTTTCACCAGCCCGCAGATCCCGATGGGCGCGCCGCTATCTTTCAGGGCGGTGCGATAGAGACCGAAGCCGTTGGAATCGTAGCTGGCGATGGCGCTTCTGGCGATATAGCCCCACGCATCGTCCAGCGTCCGTACGCCGCGATCGCCGATGTTGCGGATGAAGCCGGGCGAATTCAGCAGCGCCAGGATGAACCCCTCGTCGCCGCGCGCGAGCCGGCGAAGCGCGAGCCGCTCTGTCTCGGCGACCGTCATTCCTTCTTCGGCGGCGTGGTGGGCGCAAGGAAGACGGTCACCGTGCCGGCCTGGGTGAAGGTGTATGTGGCCGTGGAATCGTTTCCCGTGTGAATCGTGAAATAGACGCGGCCCGCGGCGGCGCCTGACACCTGTGTGGTTTCCTGGGTGCGGGCGACGGTGTGGCCGAGGATGCCGGGATCGCCTTCCACCACCATGTAGAATTCATCCGGATGCGCGCGGAACAGCGCCGTCAGCTGGTTGCCGCGAAAGGTGAGCGCGTCGCCCGAGAAGTCGCGCTTGATCGCGCCCTTGCCATCGAGGAGCTGGACGCGGATCGGAAACAGGCCAAATCCCACCGGCGCGCTGCCGATCCGGAACGTCATCTCCGGCGTCGGCCCCGGAAGCTGGAACACATGATAGAGCGCGGGTCCTTGCGCGGTCTGCACACACGGGTCGGCGGCGGTGAACGCAACGTCGAAGCTTTGTTCCTTGTCGGAATACACGAGCACGCTCGGCGCCCTCAGGTCCGCGGACGCCGCACAGGCCCGGCCCGTGAGATCGACCTGGAGCGGCGGCGGCGGCGTGGTGACACAGCCCGCCAGCAGGCCGCCAGCCAGCGCCATCGGCAGCGCGGCCCTCATTTCAGCAGCGTCCCGATCATGTCGGCGCTCTGGTGCAGGGCGGCATCGACACCTGCGACCGCCTTCTTGTGATCGCCATCCATGCTGTCCATGTCCGGGAACTGGAATTGCGGATCGGGCGAGAGCGTTACGGCCTTGGGCGCGCCGTTGACGGCGTTGTACATGATCGTGTCTTCCATGAGCGTGGCGCCGTCGCCCGCGCGGATGAGCTTGCAGTGCACATAGACGAAGGGGCGGTACGGGTTGGACGAGCCCACGCCCGCGGCCATGTAGCCATAGGCGATGCCTATGCCGGTGATGTCGAGATAGGCATCGAACTTGCGGTCCGCCGGATACGACTTCACGACGCCGTTGCGGTCGCGCTCCACCGATACGAAGCTCGCGTCGAAACCTTGAGCCTTCAGAGCACCCACAAGATCCTGGTCGAAGGCGTCCACCGGAACGAAGTTCTGCTCCTGCATCATGGCCCAGAGCTTGTCGTCGCGGTTGGCTTCCATGCTGGCATCGACCAGCGCGCCGATGAGGCCGAAGCTCTGGCCGATGTCGCTGGCCAGCCTGACCGTGGGCTTGTCGGGCAGGTCGGGCGTCAGCACGCCGACGGAATGGATGTTTGCATCCGTCGCGCGGTCGAACGGAACCTCCGGCGGCACGGTGATGCAGCCGCCAAGAAACAGCGCGGCGGCAACGGCCGCGCCACGGATCAGGATATGCATGGTATTCGCCCCTGTTCGGCCCCTCCGCCACGGAGCGGCCCCTGACACTCGCAATATCGACACCCGATTCAAATTAGCACGCCGCGGGTTCGCGCGCCACGCCGATCCGGCGGGTTCCGCGCAATGCCACAGTCAGCGCTTATGCAAAATTAGGAGGTGCCGCTTTCATTGGGCCTGGTCTGAAGCTGCACGAAATTCTCGATCCCCATCTGCTCGATGAGGCGCTGCTGGGTCTGCAGCCAGTCGATATGCTCCTCCTCGTTTTCGAGGATATGCACGAACAGTTCGCGCGAGACGTAGTCGCGCACCTTCTCGCAATGGGCGATGGCGGTCTTCAGGTCGGGATGCGAGCGCTGCTCGAGCTTGAGGTCGCAGCCGATCACTTCGCCGAGATTCTCGCCGATCATCAGCTTGCCGAGGTCCTGGAGATTGGGCAGACCGCCGAGGAACAGCACGCGCTGGATCAGCCGGTCCGCATGCTTCATCTCGTCGAGGGATTCCTCGTATTCCTTCTTCGCGAGGATCGACAGGCCCCAATCGGCCAGCATCCGCGAATGCAGGAAATACTGGTTGATGGCGGTGAGTTCGTTCTTGAGGACGTGATTCAAGAGGCGAAGGACTTCGGGATCGCCATCCATCGACGCGACGGGGGAGGGGCCTACGCCGCCCACTCCCGGCCCGCCAGAGCCGCGCGTGTTTCGTCCAGTATTTCGGCGATCGTTTCCTGGCATCGGCCGCAGTTCCTCTTCACGCCGCAGAGACGGTAAACCTCCGCGGCATGCGCGGGGCCAGCCTCGCAGGCCGCGCGAACCCGCGCTTCATTGAGCCTATTGCAGACGCAGACGATCATCCATCAGCACCGGAAGTGACTGTGGCCTTACATAATCAAGTTGCGAATGATTGTCAATTGCGAACGGAAGATATTGTAACCGCACGATTTTCCGTGCCACTGACGAAAACACATTTGAATGGCGACGGCGGCGGATTCTAGACTTTAGGGCGGTCGCAGGCGGGGCATTGATGCGGGTCGAGGACTATCTGAAGCGGATCGATTTTGCGGATGTCGTGTCGCGCGACCTGGCGGGCCTGACTGCGCTGCATCGGGCGCATCTGCGCGCCATCCCCTACGAGAACCTGGACGTGCAGCTCGGCCGCACCGTGACGACGGCCATTCCTGCGATCTACGAAAAGATCGTGGGCCGGCGCCGCGGCGGCTGGTGCTACGAGATGAACGGCATCTTCGGCTGGGCGCTGGGCGCGCTCGGCTTCGACGTCACCCGCGCCACGGGCGCGGTCATGCGCGAAGTCATGGGGGATGCGTCGAACGGCAACCATCTGGTCCTCAAGGTCGTGGTTCCGGAAGGGCTCTATCTCGCCGATGTCGGATTCGGCGACGGCCCGGCGGATCCGATCCGCATTACACCCGGGCCGTTCGAGGCGGGCGGTTTCGCATTCGGCCTCGAATCGCCGCGGGCCGACTGGTGGCGGCTGCGCAATCACAAATGGGGCGGCGCGCCGAGCTTCGACTTCCACCTGGATCGCGCGGACGAGGCATTGCTGGCGGAGAAATGCGTCTTCCTCCAGACCGCGCCGTCTTCGCCCTTCGTGCAGAACCTGGTGGTCCAGCGTTTCGTGCCCGGCGGCTTGCGCATCCTGCGCGGATGCGTCCTGCGCGACGTGACGCCAGACGGCATATCAGACCGCGAGATCGCCAGCGCGGACGAGCTCGTGACGACGCTCGCGAGCGTCTTCGCCCTCGATGTGCCCGAAGTCGCGGATCTGTGGCCCAAGATTTGCGACCGTCACGAGGCGGTGATGCAGGGGGCGAAGGTAAAGCGGGCGTGAGTACCGCACAAACCCGTCGCGGCCGTGACGGAGTCTATTGTGGCGCCGCTGCTTCCGCCGTCGCGATTTTCACCATCTTCTCGACGACGCCGTAGTTGGTCTTGCCGGTTCCGAGCACGGGCACGGCGTCGACCTCGACGATCTTGCGCGGCACCGCGAGTTCCTGGACGCCGTGATTGTGCGCCCAGCCGACCAGATCGTGGCGGCTGGCGCCCTTCATGGTGGTGACGAGCACGATCTGCTCGCCCTTGCGGCCGTCCGGCACCGCCACCGCGGCATGGGCGTGATCGGGCCACAGCGCCGAAGCGATGCTTTCCACCACCGCCAGCGAAACCGTCTCGCCGCCGATCTTGGCGAAGCGCTTCACCCGGCCGCGGATGGCGATGAACCCGTCCTCGTCGATGGCCACCACGTCGCCGGTGTCGTGCCAGCCTCCCGGCAGCGGCTCGATATAGCCGGGGCGCTCGGGCTTGATGTAGCCCAGCATCACGTTCGGCCCCTTCACGAACATCCGTCCGGCGTTCGGGATGCCCTCGACCGGCTCGGTGCGCGCCTCCATGCCTTGCATCAGACGGCCCACCGTGCCGGGGCGGTTTGCGCCGGGCTGGTTCGCGGCGATGACGGGCGCGGCCTCGGTCACGCCGTAGCCCTCCAGCAGCTCGATGGAATATTTCTTGCGCAGCAATTGCCGCGTCTCGTCGCGCAGCCGCTCGGCGCCGCACACCGCCAGCCTGAGAGAATTGAGGTCGCCCTGTTCGCCGGCGCGCGCGTATTGCGAGATGAATGTGTCCGTCGACAGCAGGATGGTTGCGCCGGTCGCCTTGATGCGGCGCACGATCTCGTGCGGCTGGAGCGGGGTAGGGTGGAACACCGTCTTCAGGCCCAGCAGCATCGGCATCAGCGAGCCGACCGTCAGCCCGAAGCAGTGGAAGGTGGGCAGCGGGTTGAACAGCACGTCGCTGGGATAGAGCGCGATGTGCGAGCGCACCTGCTCGACATTGGACAGGATGTTGAGGTGCGACAGCGCCACGCCCTTGGGCTCGCCCTCGGTGCCGGAGGTGAACAGGATCACGGCCGGCGCGTCGGCGGGCGGGCGCGACGTCACCAGCCACGGCGCGTATTGACCGACGGCGGCGGCGATCTTGTCGGTGAGCGTGAGCTTCTCGCGCACGTCCTCGAGATAGACGATCTCGTAGTCGGGCTGCAGGTCGGCGATCAGCCCGTCGAGCTTGGCGAGGTCGATGAAGCGGCGCGCGGTGACGATGCGGCGCACCTGGGCGGTGCGCAGCGCACTTTTGAGGCCGGCGCTGCCGCTGGTGAAATTGAGCATCGCGGGTACGCGGCCGTAGGCGGACACTGCGAAGAACGCGATCACCGCGCCAGCGCCGGACGGCAGCATGACGCCGACCGCTTCGCCCGGCCTGGTGCCGCGCCGCAATGCATGACCGAGCGCGAGCGAAGCCCGCACAACATCGTCATAGGTGAGCACGCGTTCGTCGCCGTCGACGATGGCGGGCTTGGCACCGCCATACTGCGCCTTGGCGCCGACCAGCGCATGAAACACCGGCTGCTCGGCGCGGGTCATGTCGAACGGCACGATCTCTTCGCCGGACGCGGCGGCGACGGTGGCAAGGGTCAAGGCGCTCTCCCGGGCGGCCGGCTGCCTGAGGGAATCCCGGCCCGCTTTTCTTGTGCGCCAAGCCTAGCGCATGGCCGGATTGGCGCAAATGCCCGCCGATTGCCCGCCCGGCAGCGGCGCCCGGTTTACTTCAGCCGCAGCGCCTGGGTCTGCCCGGTGTCGAGGTATTCGTCGAGGCGGGTGATGCGGCCGTTCGCGACCTGCACGACCAGGCAGGCGGGCATGCGGAATGCATCGCCGCTGTTCAGCGTGCCGGTCAGCACGTGCTGCTGGACGTAGCCGCCGTCGAAGGCGTGGCGCGCGACGATCTCGTATTTGCGGTTGGCGAGGCGCTTCTCGACCCAGCCAAGGGTGAGGAGGTTCTCCGCCACGGTCTGCTCGACACCGTCGAAATTGTGCCAGATGCGCGCATTCGGCGCGTAGCATGCCGCGACCGCATCCCGGTCGCCGGCTTCGATCGCGCGCATCACACGATCGGCCAGCGCGGTCATGTCGTCGGAATGGCCCATCCGCAGATGCTTGGCACGACCGGCCCGCGCGTCAAGGGGCGTGTCGACCGGACGCCGATTTGGGCGGCTGCGCGGGCTGATGTACGATGGGTCAGCGCGGTGGGGCCCGCGGTGGGGATTGTGCGATGGACCGGGATTTGTGGACCGTTCTGGCGGTCATATTCGTTGGCGGGTTCCTGATCGTCGCCGCCTTCTGGGTTTTGCCGCGCGCCGTACAGGAGACGCCGCGCGAGAATCCCCTGATTGCCGCGCAAACCAAGACCATTGAATCCCCGGACCTGTCCGCCCCCGATCGCGCGCAAGCCCATATCGAGCGCGCCAAGCTCTATCGCGCGGCCGGCCAGTACGACAAAGCGGTCGCCGACTATCGCGCGGCGATCCATTACGAGCCGCCGGGATCGAGCTATGTCGATTCGCTCGAGGTCGAGATCGTCGAGACCTGGATCGAGAAGGGCGACCTGAAATCCGCGATGACGGACTGGCGGAGCTATTCCGCCGAGCCGCATCACGGATACTCCTCGCTGCTTCTCAGGGCCAAAATCCATGCCGCGTCGAACGACCCGCGCGAACTGGCCGATCTCAATTCCGCCGTCGCCATGATGCCCGGAAACCCGGACGCCTATGTGCAACGCAGCGACTATTTCGACCGGCGCGGCGAATACGACAAGGCGCTGGCCGATATCGAGACCGTGCACCGGCTGGTTCCCGGCTGGCGGGACTATCATGACAAACGGCTCGGCGTCGAATTGCATTCCGGCTCGCTGATCGCGGCGTGGAGCGATTTTTCCGCGACGATGCAGGAGGCTCAGGCGCTCGAACAGACCAAGGCGCTCGAAACCAAGGCGCAGGCGGAATTTGACAGCCAGGACCTGAAACGCGGCATCGCCGACTACACCGCGCTCATCGCCCACGATCCGAAGAACGTCGACTACCGCATGAACCGCGGCGACCTCTATGTCTGGAGCGGCGACACGGACAGGGGACTCGCCGATCTCAAGGAGGCGGTGTTCGAGCAGGAGACGCAGTCCGACCCGCATCTGCGCCTGGCGCAGGCCTATTCGAGCCTGTTCCGCTTCGAGGACTCGCTGCCGGAATATCGCCTGGCGATCGTCTATTCGGAGACGCCCGGACGTTTGCGCCGCATTCGCGGCTTCACCGACCTGGCGATGGACCGCCTCGACGACGCCATCGCGGATTTCTCCGCCGGCCATGCCGAGGACCCGCAGGACATCTATTCCGTCATCGGGCTGCACCTCGCCAAGCTGCGCGCTCGTCGCGACGACAAGGCCGAGTTCGTAGCGAACGCCGCCGCCGTCGACGACGGCGACTGGCCCACCCCGCTTTTGCGCTACACCGCCGGCACCATCGATCGCGCCGAGCTCCTGAAGCAGGCGCGGCTCGACGACGGCGACGACAATGACGATCCGGCCTCGCTGGATATCTGCGAGATGAACGACACCATCGGCACTCTGGCTCTGGCCCGGGGCGACCGCGTGGCGGCCATGCCCGCGCTCCAGGCCGCGGCCAAATCCTGCCGCCCAGGCCTGATCGAGCGCTGGGAATCCCAATGGGAACTGAACCGGATCACGCTCAGGGGGTGATTTTCGCGGGCCGCACCTATATGTAGACGCCATGACTGTCGTCCTCGACCGCACCCAGCCCCGCCACCCCGAAAAGGCCCATCGCCCCGACACACCGGTGCTGCGCAAGCCGGATTGGATCCGCGTCAAGGCGCCGGTAGGAAGCGAATACGCCGCGACCAAGGCGATCGTACGCGAGCACGGGCTGCACACGGTGTGCGAGGAGGCCGGCTGCCCGAACATCGGCGAGTGCTGGACCCATCGCCACGCCACCATGATGATCATGGGCGACACCTGCACGCGCGCCTGCGCCTTCTGCAACGTGAAGACGGGATTGCCCGGCGCGCTCGATGCCGATGAGCCCGCGCATGTCGGCAAGGCCGTTGCCAAGCTCGGCCTCAAGCACGTCGTGATCACCTCAGTGGACCGCGACGATCTCGCCGATGGCGGGGCGGCGCATTTCGCCAGCACCATCCGCGCCATCCGCAACGCTTCGCCCGGCACGACGGTGGAGGTGCTGACGCCGGATTTCCTGCGCAAGGACGGCGCGCTGGACGTGGTGATGGCGGCGCGGCCCGACGTCTTCAACCACAACCTCGAAACCGTTCCCCGGCTCTATCTCGCCGTGCGCCCCGGCGCGCGCTATTTCGCCTCGCTGCAATTGCTGGCGCGGGCCAAGGATCTCGTGCCCACCGGTTTCACCAAATCCGGTCTCATGGTGGGCCTGGGCGAAAGCCGCGAGGAGATCATGCAGGTGATGGACGATCTGCGCGCCGCGAATGTCGATTTCCTCACTATCGGCCAATACCTCCAGCCGACGAAGAAGCACGCCAGGCTCGAACGCTTCTGGTCGCCGGAGGAGTTCAAGGGCCTCGCAGCCATCGCCCGCGCCAAGGGCTTCCTGATGGTCTCGGCGTCGCCACTCACCCGTTCCAGCTACCACGCCGATGCCGATTTCGCGGAAATGCAGAAGGCCCGCGCGGCGCGGGGGTAAGAGCCGCTTTTCGTCGACAAAAAACGCCGTCATCCCCGGGCTTGTCCCGGGGACCCATAACCTCCATCCGAGCCATGCTTGGCGCGATCGCGGTCATGGATGGCCGGGACCGGCCCGGCCATGACGAATATAGGGTTGTGGGGAAGCGGGAAGCAGTGACACGCGTGTGCCTCCTTTAAGCCAGTTTCCCGAGCGCCATATTAGCCCCAGAGAAATTCCGGAGACTTCCGATGACCAACCGCCGCATCGTTTACCGCACGCCCGGCATGCCGACTGAGGACGGCGCGGGCGTGAAACTTACCCGCCTCGTCGGCCAGCCGCGGCTGCCCGATCTCGATCCGATCCTGATGCTCGACACCTTCCGCTCCGACGACGCGAAGGATTACATCGCGGGATTTCCCGAGCATCCCCATCGTGGCTTCGAAACCGTGAGCTACATGATCCAGGGCGCCATCCGCCACCGCGACAATCACGGTGGCGAGGGCTTGGTCACCGATGGCGGCGTGCAGTGGATGACCGCGGGCCGCGGCGTCGCGCATTCCGAGATGCCGGAGCAGACGCAGGGTCGCATGTTCGGCTTCCAGCTCTGGCTCAACCTGCCGGCCGCGGAGAAGATGCGCGATCCGTGGTATCGCGACATCCCGGCCAGCGAGATTCCCCGAATCGCGCTGCCTGGCGGAAGCGCCAAGCTCATTGCCGGACGCTGGGACGGCATCGAGGGACCCGGCCCCGAACGCGCCATCGCGCCCTTCATCGCCGACGTCACGGTGAACGCGGGCGCGTCGGTGGACGTGCCGGTGCCGGCGGGCCATGCGGGCTTTGTCTACGTCTTCGAAGGCGCGGCCACGATCGGCGAGGTGCGCGCGCCCCGGGGCGAGGTCGGCGTGCTGTCGGACGGCGATGCGCTGCTTGTATCGGCTCCGGGCGGAGAGGCGCGCTTGCTCATCGTCGCCGGCAAGCCGCTCAACGAACCGATCGCCAAATACGGCCCCTTCGTCATGAATACTCCGGACGAAATCCGCCGCGCCATCCATGACTACCAGAACGGGCGGTTCTGACCCGCGTTTGCATTGCGCCGATTTCCGCGTTCGCGAAGACCTGCGAAGCGCCGTGCCGCATTTGAATTGCAACGATTGACGCGCGAGCCGAAGCTTGATTCAACGATGCCTCATGAAGGTCCTTGGAATCCGGTGCGGGCGATGAAGGTTTCGGTCTTTGCGCTTTGCGCGGCGATCGCGCTGGGATGCGGGCCCGCGCGGGCGGACGTCTGGCAGCCGTCCACGGGTCACGCGCAGATACCGATATGGCCAGGCGCCGCACCCGATGCGCAGCTGGTACGGATGCCGGAATCCGTAGTGCCCGTGAACCATCTCGTCGCCGGGCGCCCGTGGCGCGCGGTCCTGCACGTCTCGACGCCGACGATGACGGTCTATTCGCCGAAGGGGACGAACACGGGAGCCGCGATCGTGGTGCTTCCCGGCGGCGGCTTCGAGGTGCTGGCTATCGACCTGGAAGGCAGCGAGGCGTGCGACTGGCTGACATCGCGGGGCATCGCCTGCGTTCTGCTGAAGTATCGCGTCCCGAGCGAACCCTACGACTGGCGTTGCGACTGCCGTCCGGACGACCTCGCGACATCGACGCGGTCGCTGGAGGACGCGCAAAGAACCGTCGGGCTGGTGCGCTACCACGCGCGGGAGTGGCACATCGATCCGCACAGGATCGGCGTGCTCGGCTTTTCGGCGGGCGGCTATCTCGCGGCGGAAATCAGCACGAGATTCGGCCAGCGCCTCTACCGGCCCGTCGACAAGGCCGACAAGCAAAGCGCCCGCCCGGATTTCGCGATTTTGCTCTATCCGGGTCATCTGGCGCCGGACAAGATGGTCAGCACCGCGCTCAATCCGAATGTTCCCGTTACGCCGCTAACACCCCCCACATTCCTGGTGCAAGCGGAAGACGACAAGGTGGACGGCGCGAATCAATCCCTGGCCTACTACATCGCCCTGCGCAAAGCCGGCGTGCCGGTTGAAATGCACCTCTACGCGCGAGGCGGTCATGCCTTCGGCCTGCGGCGGACGGCGTTTCCGATCACCGGCTGGCCTCCACTGGCCGAAGCGTGGCTGCACGCCATAGGGATGACGTCGAAGTAGCCGCGCAGACGTCCGGGACAAGCCCACTGCTGTCCGGTTTAAATATCTGGACAAGGCGCATGGCGTTGATTCTTCTTGTTTCCAAGCGTTTGGCGACGTTTTGGACACGGGAAGAGGACAACACCATGCGGCATGACAATAGCGT
>JBOHKI010000062.1:0-17831 GCA_050728855.1 Rhizomicrobium sp.
GTCATGTTGGTCTGGATGCCAATCCAGCCGGGAAAATCCGATGGCTTGAGATTGTCGGAAGGATCACTCGCCTGGAACGGCGTGTTGTTGGAATTGAAGACGAGGCCCGATTGCGGTTTCCAGAGTTGCGGCTCCCTGTCGAACGGCAGATAGGAATGCCAGATCAAATCGGAGCGGTCGCCCGGCAG
The DNA here is from genome assembly GCA_050728855.1 of Rhizomicrobium sp. GTDB lineage: Bacteria > Pseudomonadota > Alphaproteobacteria > Micropepsales > Micropepsaceae > Rhizomicrobium. Next base: position 189 of record JBOHKI010000062.1, read on the forward strand.
AATCCCCTTCCAGTCGAAGCCCGGCTTTCGCACCGGAAACTGGCCGTTGTAGACATAGCCGATCGTGCCGGTCTCGTCGGCATAGATGTAGTTGATGCTGGGCAGCGCCTGCAGCCGCATCGCCGCCAGCCATTCGTCGCGATTGCGCGCCTTGTTGAGCCGGTAATACTGGAGCACCTGGCGCACTTCGTTCATCCCGGCATAGCGGATGGCGAACACGCCGTGATCGGTCTTGAGCACGGGGCCGTGCACCGAGAACAGCACGTCGCGATGCACGGTCCAGATCAGCGGGCCGAACAGCTTCACGCGGATGGCAGCGTCCTCCTTCGTGAAGTCGCGCCATTTGCCGTCGAGCCTGTATTGATTATCGTTGGCGGGATTGATGACGAGGCGATAGACGTCCGCCAGGTCGGGATCGTTGACGGTGTTCGCCCAGCCGAGATGCTCGTTGTGTCCATGCAGCATGAAGGGCGTGCCCGGAAAGAACCCGCCCGCGACGTGCCAGCCTTCGTCGCTTTGCAGCACCGCCTCGTACCACGACACCGGTCCGGCATAAGGCTGGTGCGAATTGACCAGCAGCCGCGTCGCGCCATCGGCCGAGCGCGAGGGCGCGACCGCCAGGCCGTTTGAGCCGCTGGGCAGCTTCTTCTTGTCTTCGGCCGGCGCCATCACCGTTTTCAGGGTGTTGTCGAGCCCGTAGAAGAACGGCGTCTTGAACACGAAGCCGGCGACGATGTCCTTGCCGGTGACGGGCAGCATGCCCGGCTTGACCGCATCGGGATGCAGCGCCGCGTAGTAGTTCACGCCATCGGCATAGGCCTCGATCACACGCCGCACGTCGGGCGGCAGGTCCGTCTTGTAACGCGCGTTCACCGTCTCCCACACGCGCAGGAGATGGACGAGGTAATCGGTCGTGGCCGCGCCGGGTCCCTCGGTCGCGGCAAGCTGGCCGCGCGTCGCCAGCACCACGTCCTGGAGCGTGGCGAAATCGTCCTCGCTGTGGGCATAGGCAAAGCCGAACGCCACGTCCGCGTCGGTATGGCCGAAGATGTGGGGCACCCCGAAATTGTCGCGGACGATGCGCGCGTGGTAGGCGCCGGCCCGCGCGATCAGCGCCGCGGGATCGGGCGGCGCGGGCTGAGCCAGCCGGTCGGACACGATGACGAACGCCAGGCCCGCGACGACGATAGCCAGCAGCGCCAGCGCGCCCCATTTCAGGTACTTCATGCAGTCCCTCCCGCCACGGCCGACCCTAGAGCGAGTTCCCCGCGCCGACAATTGCGTCGCGGCGGCGCGGCCGCCAGAATGCCGCCATGAGCGAATTGCGGAACATGCTGGCGGACACTGCCGCCAAGGTCCTGGGCGCGCGCGATGTCACCTGGGACAAGATCGCCGAATCCGGGTTGTGCAACGTGATGGTGCCGGAAGCCTCAGGCGGCTTCGGCGGCGGCTGGGAGGACGCGCTGCCGCTGTTCCGCGAGATGGGCGCCCGCGCAGTGGCGCTGCCGGTGGTGGAGACGGCCATCGCCAACCGCCTGCTCGCGGCCTGCGCTCTCGAACCCTCCGATCGCGCGGCGAGTTTCGTCACCCAGGCCGAAGGCGCGGTCAGCGAGGCGGCCGGCTTCACCGGTACGCTGCGCAACATCCCCTGGGACGGCGAGGCCGCGATGATCCTGGGCCGCTCGCAGGTGGGCGACGAAAGCTGGCTGCTTGTCGTCGCCGCATCGGATACGAAATCGCGCGCGGCGCGGGGCAACCTCGCTGGCGAACCGCGCGGCGCGCTGGCGTTCGAGGCCGCGCCCATCCGCATGGCGCGCTGGCCGGCGGGCGAACCGCACGGCTTCACGCAGATGGGCGCGCTCGCCCGGACATGCCAGATCGCGGGCGCGATGGACGCGATGCTCGCCATGACCATCGAACATGCCAAGACGCGCCAGCAATTTGGCCGCGCCATCGGGAATTTCCAGGCGATCCAGCAGCAGCTGGCCGTATTCGCCAGCGAAACGGCGGCGGTGGGGGCGGCGGCCGCCGCGGCCTCGCGCGCGGCCGATCGCGGCGACGCGTCGTTCGAGATCGCGGCGGCCAAGCTGCGCGCCAACCGCGCGGTCGACGTGGCCGCCAGTGTCGCCCATCAGGTGCACGGCGCCATCGGCATCACGAAGGAACACGCGCTGCACCGCTACACGCAGCGCCTGTGGAGCTGGAAGAGCGAATACGGCAACGACCGGCGCTGGGCGGCGGAGCTGGGCGCGCGCGTCGCCGCGCGCGGCGCGGACAATCTGTGGAGCGACCTGACCGCAATGCGTGGCGCGGCTACAGCGTCCCCTTGAGGTAGGCGAGCCCCGTGATCGGGCCGATGAAGGACATCGCGGCCCAGAACGGGCTCACCGGCACGCGCACGACGTCGCCGGGGTGGATCTTGGTCGTCTCGTCCGCGTCGATGCATTCTTCCTGCGTGTCGCCGTTGCGACGGATGCAGACCGAGCTTTCGATGGCGCGATTGGTGTAGCCGCCCGCCATCGCCACCGCGTTGTAGACGCTCATGTCGTTGACATAGGCATATTGGCCCGGCCGGTTGACCTCGCCGATCACATAGAACGGGCGATAGGTCGTGACTTCGACATTGACCCGCGGGTTGTTGAGGTAGCCGTCGGCGAGCTGGCCGGTGATCGCGGTCTCGAGCTGCCGGGCGGATTGCCCGGCGGCTTTGACCTGGCCGATCAGCGGCAGGCTGATGGCGCCATTGCTGTCGATCTCGAAGGTGCCGCCGAGATCGTCCTCGCCATAGACGATGACGCGCACCTTGTCGCCCGTGCCGAGGCGATAGGTGTCCGATGCGTCCTGCGCGAAGGCGCCGGACGCCAGCGCGAAACTCAGCGCGGCGAGAAGGGCAAACAGTCTGATCATCACACCACCGGTACCGGGCGACAGTCTCGCAGGCCGGATTTAAGGTTCCGCTAAGCGCGCGCTGTCCCGATTTGGGCCAGCGCGGGCGTCGGTGGCTTGCGATGCAAAGAGCGGACCGGGCGTCAGTGTCCGACTTTGATCTGGCTAGGCGTCGTCACCAGGATTTCCGGCGTGTCGCCATCCATGATCAGCGTGCCGGTGACCGACACAGTGCGCCCCGGCAGCGAAACGGGGTCGGGATAGGGAAGCCCGTCGCTGTCGGTATAGAATACGGCTTCGAAGACGGCATCGCCGCCCACCTTGATGATCGTCGCGCCCGAGCCGCCCTGGTGAAAGGCATCGCTCACCACGCCCTGCACCGTGACGTGCTGCCCGACATGCGATCGCGCCGCGCTCGCCGGAATGATGGCGGCGGATGCCGATCCGGCGGCCAAAGCCGTCACAAACGTTACAGTCCAAAGCGCCAGACGCATCGCCATTCTCCCGACGGACCCGCCGGACGATAGCCCGCCCGTTTTCGGCGGCGCAACGAGACCGGGCGCGAAGGTTTTGTGACGGGTGAGAGAAGCGCGCCTTGAGCCCGCCTTCGCTCCTTCGGAGCTACGGCGTGGCAGCCTTCGCTCGCCGGCGCCGTCGAAAGCAAGGTTTGGCTTGCCCAGCCGCAGCTCGCGCCAGCGAGCGAAGGCTGGTGGGTGATGCAGGAATCGAACCTGCGACCCGCTGATTAAGAGTCAGCTGCTCTACCAACTGAGCTAATCACCCGCCGAAGGGCCTTGCGGCCCGAGGGAGGGGGCCTATAGCAGGGGCATCCCTGCGGCACAAGCTCAGATCAACCCCGCGGAATGCCTTGGGATTTCGACCTGGCGGTGGACATGGACGCTCATCAGCAGGCCGAATCCGACCATCACCGTCAGCATCGCGGTGCCGCCATAGGAAATCAGCGGCATGGGAATGCCCACGACCGGCATGAGCCCCATCACCATCGCCGCGTTGATCATGATGTAGAAGAAGAAATTGAGCGTCAGCCCCATGGCCACGAGGCGGCCGAACTGGCTGCGCGACTGCATGGCGATGCGGATGCCAAACCCGATCACCAGCGCGAACAGGACCAGCAGGCCCGCGGATCCGACGAAACCGAACTCCTCGCCGATGCTGGTGTAGATGAAGTCGGTGTGCTTCTCGGGCAGGAAGTCGAGCTGGCTCTGCGTGCCCTGCCCGAAGCCCTTGCCGGTGAATCCGCCGGAGCCGATTGCGATCTCCGCCTGGCTGATGTTCCAGCCCGCGCCCAGCGCGTCCGACGACGGGTTGAGGAACGTCATCACGCGCGCCTTCTGGTAGTCGTGCATGAATCGCCAGGCGAGCGGCACCGCCGCCACGATCGCGCTCACGGTGGGCGCGATCCACCACCACGACAGGCCCGCGAGGAACAGCAGCGCGCAACCGTCCAGCGCCAGGATCGTGGCGGTGCCGAGATTGGGTTCCAGCAACACCAGCACCACGGGCGCCGCGATCATGCCCAGCGGGATGAGCAGGCGCAGCGGCCACGACACTTCCTCGACGCTCTGGCCATGGAGATAGCGGCTCAGCGCCAGCACCAGGGCGATCTTCATCAGTTCCGACGGCTGGAGCTGGAGCGGTCCGAGCTCGATCCAGCGCTGGGCGCCCAGTCCCATCTTCCCCGCCACCTCGACACCGACCAGCAGCACCAGCGCCACGGCATAGAGCGGATAGGCCGCCGCCATCCAGACGCGCAGATCGACCATGGCGATGACGACCAGCAGCACAAGCCCGATGGCGAAGCGGATCATCTGCGGCAGCGCCCAGGGCTGGAAGTGCCCGCCCGCCACCGAATAGAGCATCGAGAAGCCCAGCGTCGCGATGACCGCGATGAGCAGCACCAGGCCCCAGTTGATCTCGAGCAGCTTCTCGCTCAGCGAGAGCGCGCGGCGCTGGGCGGCATAGGGTCGCGAACTCATCCCGGCACGCCTCCCGTGCCGGCGTCGAGCGCGGCGGCGTTGACGGGATAGGCGGTCTGCATCTTCAAGGGATCGCGCTGCTGGGCGAACAGCAAGATGTCTCGCGCCATCTGCACCTGGGGATGGCCCAGCGCGCCGTGCTCGACGACGACGGCGCAGGCATAGCGCGGCGCCTGCACCGGCGCGAAGGCGATGAAGAGGCCGTGGTCGCGCAGCTTCCAGGGCAGCTGGGTGTCCTTCTTCACGCCGCTTTCGCGCTCGGCCTGAGTGATCACGCGGACCTGCGCGGTGCCGGTCTTGCCGGCCATCTCATAGCCCGGCTCGGTGATGCGGTAGGCGTAAGCCGTGCCGGACGGATCGTTCACCACCAGGTTCATGCCCGCCTGCACCGTGGCGAAGGCATTGTCGGAGAACGCCAGCCGCTTCAGCACCGGCCGCGGCTGCACCTCGCGCCCGACGACGCGGGTGATGCGGGGGCTGACGGCGTTGCCCGATGCGAGGCGCGCCGCCAGCGTGCAGAGCTGAAGCGGAGTCGCGAGCACATAGCCCTGGCCGATGCCGGTGTTGAGCGTTTCACCCTGCTGCCAGGGCGAGTGGAAGCGCCGCATCTTCCATTCGGCGCTGGGGATCACGCCGCCGTTCTCGTGCGGCAACTCGATACCGGTCGGCTTGCCCAGTCCCAGCTCCACCGCGGCGTCGTGCATCTTGTCGATGCCCAGATGCATGGCGACGGTGTAGAAATACACGTCGCAGGAATGCTGGATGCCGCCCTTGAGATCGAGGCGGCCATGGCCACCCTTCTTCCAGCAATGGAACTGGTGGTTGCCCAGGGTCAGCGAGCCGGTGCACACGACCTCGAGCTTCTCGAGCCCGTTGTCCATCGCGGCCATGGCCATGGCCGGCTTGAAGGTCGAGCCGGGCGGATAGGCGCCCTGGAGCACCTTGTTCATCATCGGCTTGTGATCGTTGGTGTTGAGCGCGTCCCATTGGGTGCGCGAGATGCCGACATTGAACAGGTTGGGATCGAAGCCCGGCGTGGAGGCAAGCGCGATGACGTCGCCATTGGCCACATCCATGACCGCGCAGGCGGCGCTTTCCTGGCCCAGGCATTCCGATGCGTAGTGCTGCACCTGCTGGTCGATGGTGAGATAGACGTCGTTGCCCGCGATCCCGGGCTTGAAGCCCAGCTCGCGGATGACGCGGCCATAGGCGTTGACTTCCACGCGGCTGGCGCCCGCGGTGCCGCGCACCTCGCTGTCGAATGTCTTCTCGATGCCTTCCTTGCCGATGCGGAATCCCGGCAGGTCGAGCAGCGGGTCGTTGTCCCGCGCCTTGTCGTCTTCCGAGACGGAGGCGACATAGCCCAGGATGTGGGACATCTCGTCGCCGAAGGGATAATCGCGGGTCTCGCCGATATCGGGCTGCATGCCGGAAAGATAGGGAAGATGCATGTTGACCCGGGCGAACTCCTCCCAGCTCATGTTCTCCGCCACCGTCACCGCCACGAACTTCTTGTTCATCGCGACGTCGTGCTTGATGCGCTCGCGGTCGTGATCGCCGAGCACGATCAGCCGCGCGATCGTGTCGAGCGCCGCGTCCACGCCCTGGGCGGCCTGCTCGGGCACCAGTAGCACGCGATAGTTCTTGCGGTTGGTGGCGAGCTCCACGCCGAAGCGGTCGACGATGCGCCCGCGCAAGGGCGCGATCAGGCGCTGGCTGACGCGATTGTCTTCCGCGCGCGTCATGTATTCGTCGCCGTCGAGGATCTGGAGCTGGTAGAGCCGTCCGCCAAGCGCCGCCATCACGCCGCCCATCGCGCCGGTCATCAGGAGCGTGCGGCGCGTGAACGTCGCATAGCGGCTCTTGTCCTTGCGGTCGAAGACCGGCATCAGAAATCGCTCCTCAGCGGCCCGACGATCCGGCGGTGCACCCGGCCCAGGATCAGCGCCACCGGAACGTAGAAGATCACGCTCATGGCGAATTGCATGGCGAGCATGGAGAGCGGCGGCAGGCGGCCATAGACGAAGGCGCCGATCAGCCAGCCGCACAGCGTCGCCACCAGCATGGCCGCCGCGAAACCCAGGATCGCGCCGATGCCGGAAAGGCCCGCGAACGCATCGCGCTCCCGGTCGACCAGCGCGTAGGTGACGACGAAGGACAGCGTCCATACGCCGGGCGGGCCGCCAGAGAAGAAATCCTCCATCACGCCGATGAGGAAGGCGACCCAGGCCGGCATCAGGTCGGGCCGCACCAGGCACCAGAAATAGATCGGCATCAGCGAGAACATCGGCGGCGGAACCGCGGCGCGCAGCAGCGATATCGGCGCGTTGGACAGGAACACGCCGAGCAGCGCGAAGGAGAACGGCACGATCGCGGCGAAGGTGCGGCTTAGGGAAATGTCCAACCGGTCGAACATCTCACTGGTCCTGATCGTCCTGGGTGGCGGAATTGTCCTGCGGCTGTGTGACAGGCTTTTGTCCCGGCGGATGCAGCACGACCGGCGCCTGGCGGTTTTCCGCCGGAGCCGCCGGTTGCGTGGCCGCGGTCTGGCCGGGCGGATGCAGGTAGGGCGAAGGCGGGGTCACATAGGCGCCGGGCGGCTTCAAGGTGTTGGCGCCGGGCGTTGGCGCCGGGGCCGGCGTCTGCGGCTTGGTGGCGAGCGGCTGGAGCCCGGCGGCGACGGCGGGCAATTCGCTCGGCGCGACGGATGGCGGCTGTTCCGGCGGCTGCTTCAGATCGACAATGCGCACATCGTCCGCCGAGGAGGCATCGGCCAGCAGCGCCACGCGCCACGACGAGCCGTCCCACACCACCGTGCCGACCGGCACGCCGTTGGGCAGCAGCCCGCCATCGCCCGAAGTGACGACCTGGCTGCCTTCCTTGATCTGCGCGCCCTGCGACATCGGCTGGAGCGACGGGGCGCTGGAATTGTCGCCCGTCAGCATCGCCTGCACATTGCCCGGCTCGATCACCACCGGCACGCGGCTGTTGAGGTCGGTAAGCAGGATCACCCAGGCGGTGTGGTCGCCGGCCAGGAACACGCGGCCGACCATGCCGCGCAGGTCGACCACCGCCTCGCCCGGCTTGACGCCGCGGCTGGCGCCGGCATCGAGGATCAACGTGTCGAGGAACGGGCGGTTGTCGCGGCCGATGACGCGCGCCGCGATCGATTCCTGCGCCGGATCGGGCACCGCGTTGAGCAGCAGCTGGTAGCGCTTGATGCGAGCGTTCAGCACCTGCTTCTCCGCCTGGTACTGCTTGAGCTCGGCGACCTCTTCCTTGAGGCGCAAATTCTCCTGGTAGACATCGAAGAAATGGCCGACGCCGCCGAACCAGTTGGCGACGCCGTCGAGCGGCTTGCCGACAGATTTCAGCGACGGCGCGATGGAGTCCGAATAATAGGTGCGGGCGCGGTCGAACAGCGAGGATTGCGCCTTGCCCAGGATCACCAGGCCGACCGCGAGAACCGCGAGGATCGCCATCGACAGTTGGGCGCTGCCCTTGCCGCGTGCGATCTTCCAGGTGCCGTTGGCCATGACTCGTACTCGCGACGCAGCCGCTCAGAACGCGGTCGACAAGACGTGACGCATGATCTTGGCATTTTCGAGCACCCTGCCCGTGCCCAGGGCTACGCAGGAAAGCGGATCGTCGGCGATGGAGATCGGAAGGCCGGTCTCCTCGCGCAATACCTGATCGAGATTGGCGAGCAGCGAGCCGCCGCCCGTCAGCACGATGCCCTTGTCGACGATGTCGGCCGCCAGTTCCGGCGGCGTGGCCTCGAGCGCCACTTTCACGGCTTCCACGATCGCCGAGGTCGGCTCGGAAAGCGCTTCGGCGATATGGCGCTGCGTGATGGTGATTTCCTTGGGCACCCCGTTCAGCAGGTCGCGGCCCTTGATTTCCAGCGTGACGCCGTTGCCTTCCAGCGGCGGCGCCGCGGAACCGATTTCCTTCTTGATGCGCTCGGCCGATGCCTCGCCGATCAGCAGGTTCTGGTGGCGGCGGATATAGGCGATGATCGCCTCATCCATCTTGTCGCCGCCGACGCGCACGCTGCGCGAATAGACGATGCCGCCGAGCGAGAGCACGGCCACTTCCGTCGTGCCGCCGCCGATATCGACGACCATGGAGCCCGTGGGCTCGCTGACCGGAAGGCCCGCACCGATCGCGGCGGCCATCGGCTCCTCGATGAGGAACACGCGGCGCGCGCCGGCCGACAGCGCGGATTCCTGAATCGCGCGGCGCTCGACCGCGGTCGAACCCGACGGCACGCAGACGATGATCATCGGATTGGCGAAGGAGCGGCGGTTGTGAACTTTGCGGATGAAATGCTTGATCATCTCTTCCGCGATTTCGAAATCGGCGATGACGCCATCGCGCATCGGGCGGATCGCCTCGATGTTGCCGGGCGTACGGCCCAGCATCATCTTGGCGTCGTTGCCCACCGCGCGCACGGATTTCTTGCCGCCGCGGCTCGTCATCGTGGCGACCACCGATGGCTCGTTCAGCACGATGCCGCGCCCCTTGACGTAGACGAGCGTGTTCGCCGTACCGAGATCGATTGCCATATCGCTCGACAGCATGCCGAGGAGACCGCCGAACATTCGTGAAATCCCTTTCCTGACCGATGGCTTGCAAATGCCGTACCCGCCGAAGAGCGCGTGCCCTCCGTCAGCGACGTATGTTCGCTTCCTCAGCCAATTTTACGATCGCTAACCTTGACGAAGCGCTATCGCAGCGCCTTCGACTTCGCCGCGAAACTTGTAGGATGCTTCGGCGCCCGCACGCAAGCTCAAGGCCCTGTTTCCGCGAAGAAAATGGGGCTTGGGCGGCACCTCTACGGGGCGGCGGGGCGCACCGCGGCGGCCGCTTTCCGGGCGCGGGCGCGGGCCTCGCCGGTGTCCGCGCCGCGGGCCAGCGCCACCCCCATCCGGCGCTTGGAGAAAGCCTCCGGTTTGCCGAACAGGCGCAGTTCCGTTTCGGGAATGCCGAGCGCTTCGTCCACCCCGTCGAAGGCGATGCCCCGGGCGTCCATCCCGCCATAGATCACCGCGGACGCGCCGGGCGACCTCAGCGCCGTGGAGACCGGCAGGCCGAGGATGGCGCGGGCGTGGAGCGCGAACTCGCTCTGGAATTGCGAGACCAGGGTCACCAGTCCGGTGTCGTGCGGGCGCGGACTGACCTCCGAAAACCAGACCTCGTCACCCAGGACGAACAGCTCGACCCCGAAAATGCCCAGCCCGCCCAGGGCGCCGGTCACCGCCCGGGCCATCTCGCGTGCCTTGGCCAGCGCCGTCGCGCTCATGGGTTGCGGCTGCCAGGACTCGACATAGTCGCCATCGACCTGAACGTGTCCGATGGGCTCGCAGAAATGCGTCCCGTCCTTGGCGCGGACTGTCAGCTGGGTGATCTCGAAGTCGAATTTGACCTCGCCTTCGACAATGACGCGGGGCTGCTTCACGCGGCCGGCGGACAGCGCCTTGTCCCACGCCCTGGCCACGTCCGCCTGGACCTTCAACCGGGATTGCCCCTTGCCCGAGGAGGACATCACCGGCTTGACGAAGCAGGGAAAGCCGATGCCGCCATCTATGGCCGCCTGCAACTCCTCCAGCGACGAGGCGAAGGCGTAGGGCGAGACGGGGAGCTTCAACTCCTCCGCCGCCAGCCGGCGGATCCGCTCGCGGTTCATGGTGATATGGGCCGCGTTCGCCGTGGGGATGACGGTGGCGAGCCCGTCCGCCTCGATGCGCACCAGCTCGTCGGTCGCGATAGCCTCGATCTCCGGCACCACGAGATGCGGCCGTTCCTTCTCGACCAGCGCGCGAAGCTGGGCGGCGTCCGTCATGTCGATGACATGGGCGCGGTGGGCGACCTGCTGTGCCGGCGCATCGGCGTAGCGGTCGACGGCGATGGTCTCCACGCCCAGCCGCTGGAGCTCGATGACGACCTCCTTGCCGAGCTCGCCGGAGCCAAGCAGCATGACCTTCATCGCCGACGGCGACAGCGGCGTTCCGATTCGCATGGGCAAGACCAACCTGTGCAACTTTGCCCCATTTCAAACACATTGTGCCCGCGAGTTGAACACACAAAGTTCCCGTCGGCGCCACAACCCACACGTTTCCTTTAGGTCGATTGGGCACCCGAAAAATCCTGACACAGGGGGATGCCATGCCGGATTTCGAGATTCGCTATTTCCATGCCGACGGCTCGCTCGCGCTCGTGCACGTCACCGCCGCGCCGACCGACGAAGACGCGCTGAAGCACGCGCGTCTCCACCAGCAGCACTACAACCGCTTCGAGGTGCGCCGCGCGGACGGCTCGACGCTCGACGCGCTTTGAAGCTCAAGAGGTTCAAAGCCCATCGCGCGCTCATTTTCGATTTCCGAGCAGCCACGGCATCATCGCGCGCAGGCGCTTGCCGACGGCTTCGATGGGATGGGCGGCGGCCTGCGCGCGCATCTTCGCCATCTCCGCGCCGCCGGACGCGCTCTCGGCCATCCAGTCGCGGGCGAAGCGGCCGGACTGGATGTCGCCCAGCACGCGTTTCATTTCGGCGCGCACGGCCTCGCTTACGATGCGCGGACCGGTGCGGTAGGCGCCGTATTCCGCGGTGTTGGAGATCGCGGCATACATTCCCACGGGTCCGCGGGTGTGCATCAGGTCGACCAGCAGCTTCAACTGGTGCAGGCATTCGAAATAGGCGAGATCGGGCGAATAGCCGGCGCCCACCAGCGTCTCGAAGGCGGCACGCGCCAATTCGGCCGAGCCGCCGCACAGCACGGTCTGCTCGCCGAAGAGATCGGTTTCCGTCTCCTCGCGGAAATCCGTCTCGATCATGCCGGCGCCGACGCCGATGGCCGCGCCATAGGCGAGCGCGATCTGCTTGGCCTGCCCGCTCGCGTCCCGGTGCACGGCGACAAGTCCGATATAACCGTCGCCGGCGACGTAGTTGGCGCGCAACGCCGTGCCGGGACCGGCGGGCGCGACCAGGATCACGTCGAGGTCGGCGCGCGGTGCAATGAAGCCGAAATGCAGCGCGAAGCCATGGATGAACAGCAGCGCCGCGCCCTGCTTCATGGCCGGCTCCAGGTCGCGCGCGTAGATGTCCGGCAGCTTCTCGTCCGGCGCGCCCAGCACGACGATGTCGGCGTCGCGCACGGCCCGGGCGTTCGCCGCCACCGCGAAGCCGTCCGCCCGCGCGCGGTCCGCGCTGGCGCCATCGCGCGCGCCGACAATCACGTCCGTGACACCGCTGTCGCGCAGGTTGAGGGCGTGGGCGCGGCCCTGGTTGCCGTAGCCGATGATGGCGACGCGGCGGCCGCGCACCAGATCGAGGTCGGCGTCAGACGTCGTGTAGGTCGTCATTCCAGTCCTTCATCCTTTGGCGGAACCAGGTCATCTGGCGCTTGGCGTATTGCCGCGTGGCGGTCTTGGCCAGCGTTTTCGCGTCCTCCAGCGTCGTCTCGCCCGCCGCCGCCGCCAGAAGTTCGCGGCGGCCGAGGATCTTGGCGGCGGGCAGCGCGGGATCGATGTCCGCCAGCGCGGCCGCTTCGGCTGTCGCGCCATCGCCCATCATGCGCTCGAACCGCGCTTCGATGCGGGCGTAAAGCTCGGCGCGGGGCGGCATGATCACGCGGCGCAGAAGCGTGAGGCCCTCCAGCACGGGCGTGCCCTTGCGCCCCTGCCACCAGGACAGCGGCTTGCCGGTGGCTTCGACGACCTCCCAGGCGCGCAGGGTGCGTTGGCTGTCGCCGGCGCGCAGGCGCGCGGCGGACTGGGGATCGCGCGCGGCCAGCTCGGCGTGGAAGGCCTCGGGGCCGAGCTCGGCGCGGCGGAGCGCGGCGGCGGCGCGCACCGTAGCGGGCACGGCGGGAATATCGGCGAGGCCTTCGGTCAGCGCGGCGAAGTAGAGGCCGGTGCCGCCGGTGAAGATCGGCACGCGCCCCATCACGCGCGCCTCATCCAGCGCGCGCGCGGCATCGGCGGCGTAGCGGCCGGCGGAGTAGTGCTCATGCACGCTGACATGGCCGTAGAGCAGGTGCGGCGCGCGCGCCGTGTCCACATCGGGCGGCCGCGCGGTCAGGATGCGCGCCTGCGCATAGATCTGCATGGAGTCCGCGTTCACCACCGCGCCGCCGATGCGTTCGGCGAGCGCGAGGGCGGCGGCCGACTTGCCGCTCGCGGTGGGCCCTGCGATAAGCACGGCGTTCATCGGGGTGGAATCCTTGGACGACACGCAGGAACTGGCGCGCTGTGAGGCGCTGGCGGAAAAGGCCTGGAGCCAAATGTACGAGGCCGCGCCGCACAATGTGAAGGACTATTACGAGGACGCCAGCCTTTACATCGCGCAGGCTCTCCAGATCGCGCGCAAGCTGGGGCTGAAGGACGAGTCCGTGCGGCTGGCCGCGCGCGGCGCGCATTACGATGCAGTCTTCAACAGCCAATTCCGCTACGCCGGTCGCTGAGCCAATGCGATCGGTGCTCAATGTCGTCGGACCGGACGCGCTCAGCGGAGTTGGGGCGCCCTATCTGCCGGACAATGGCGTGCCGCGGGTGCTGTCGCCGGACACCGCCTTCGAGATCGAGTTCGGCGGCGATCCCGCCAGGGCGCTGCGCCACGCGCGCGCCTTCAACGCCGGGCGCGGCCTCGACATCAACGTCGTTCCCGCGGACAACCGCCGCAAGAAGCTCCTCATCGCCGACATGGACTCCACCATCATCGCCTGCGAGTGCCTGGACGAGCTGGCGGACATGGCCGGCCTCAAGCCGCGCATCGCCGCGATCACCGAGCGCGCCATGCGCGGGGAGATCGCGTTCGAGCCCGCCCTGCGCGAGCGCGTGGCGCTGCTCAAGGGCCTGCCGCTGGACGCGCTGGCGCGGACGCTGCGCGAGCGCGTGCAGCTCAACGCCGGCGCGCGCGCGCTGGTGGCGACGATGAAGGCGCATGGCGCGCGCACGCTGCTGGTCTCCGGCGGCTTCGCCTTCTTCACCGCGCATGTCGCCCGCGACGTGGGCTTCGACGGGCATCGGGCGAACGTGCTGCTGCATGACGGCGAAGTCCTCACCGGCGAGGTCGCCGAGCCGATCCTGGGACGCGAGGCCAAGCTGGCGGCGCTGGAGGAGGCGGTTGCGGATCTCGGCCTGTCGCATGACGACGTGCTCGCGGTGGGCGATGGCGCCAACGACCTGGCGATGCTCGGCCGCGCCGGACTGGGCGTCGCGTTTCACGCCAAGCCCATCGTCGCGGACGCCGCGCGCGCGCGCATCGATCACGGCGACCTGCGCGCGCTGCTTTATTTGCAGGGCTATGGCGACGCCGAGATCGTCGAGGGCTGATCAGCCATCCGCGTCCAGGTGCATCGCGACATAGGTCGCGTTGCCTTCGCGGTTGACGAGGAGCAGCTCGACCTTGCGCCCGGCATGGCTGTCGCTGTCGAGCCGGCGGGAGAAATCGTCGGGCGAGCGCACCGGCTGGTTCTGCATCGTCACGATCACGTCGCCGGGACGGAAGTTCTTTTCGCCGGCCTGGCTGTCGGGATCGACCGCGGTGATCAGCACGCCCTGCACGTCGGCCGGGACGTGGTATTTGGCGCGCGCCGCGCCGTCCAGTGTGGAGAGCGAGAAGCCCAGAAGCTTTCCGGCCTTGGGCGCCGGCGCCGACGCCGGCTTGCTGGCGTCGGCCGGCTTGTCCTCGTCCTCCAGCCTGGCGACGGTGACGCGCGCGGTCTGCTTCTGGCCGTTGCGCACGAATTGCACCTCGGCGTTCTTGCCCACCGGCGCGTCGGCGACGACGCGCGGCAGAGTGCGGGAATCCGGCACGGCCTTGCCGTCGAAGCCGACGATCACGTCGCCGGCCTGGAGCCCGGCTTTCGCGGCTGGCCCGCCCGGCGTGACTTCCGCCACCAGCGCGCCGGTGGCCGAGGCCAGACCCATGCCCTGGGCGATGTCGTCCGTCACGCTCTGCACCCGCACGCCCATCCAGCCGCGGCGGGGCGAACCGTAACGTTCGATCTGGCCGACGACGTCGCGCGCCATGTTGGACGGGATGGCGAAGCCGATGCCGACCGAGCCACCGCTGGGCGAATAGATGACCGAATTGATGCCGATGACGTTGCCGTCCATGTCGAACAGCGGGCCGCCGGAATTGCCGCGGTTGATCGGCGCGTCGGTCTGGATGAAATCGTCATAGGGCCCGGCGGCGATGTCGCGGTTGCGGGCCGACACGATGCCGGCCGTCACCGTCGAGCCGAGACCGAAGGGATTGCCGATCGCCACGACCCAGTCGCCGACCCGCGCCTTGTTGGAGTCGCCGAAATGGGCGGAGGCAAGCGGCTTGGCCGGCTTCACCTTCAGCAGCGCCAGATCCGTCTTCTCGTCGCGGCCCACGACCTTGGCCGGCAGGCTGGTGCCGTCGTTGAGGGTGACGGTGATCTGCTCGGCGGAATCGATGACGTGGTTGTTGGTGACGATCAGGCCGGAGGGATCGATGACGAAGCCGGAGCCCAGCGACGTCACCTTGCGGGGCAGGTTCTTGTCCTTGTCGAGCAGGCCCTTGAAGAGCTTCTGCAGCTCGGAATCCGGCGGCAGGTCGGGAAGCTGCTGCGCCTCGGCGTTGGGCGCGAGCGTTTCGGTCGTGGCGATATTGACGACCGTGGGGAGCAACTGGTTCGCCAGGTCGGCGAAGGAATCCGGCGCCGGCCGCGCCAGCACCGCCCCCGATTGCGCGCCAAGCGCGATCAC
Source organism: Rhizomicrobium sp. (assembly GCA_050728855.1). Lineage (GTDB taxonomy): Bacteria > Pseudomonadota > Alphaproteobacteria > Micropepsales > Micropepsaceae > Rhizomicrobium. The sequence continues at coordinate 15,812 of JBOHKI010000062.1, forward strand.
GCCAAACGCCAACGCCTGCAGCCCGCGCCGCACATAACCCAACATCCTGCCGTCCTCGCTATGCCGTCCTGAGATATAGTATGCCGGACGCCCAAAAAGGTGCGGTTAATCGGACACGGCTGCGTTATTTGCCGCCCGCCGCGCCATCTCCGCCGCCACGATCCGGGCCAGGAACGCCCGGACGCGCGCGCGCCACGCCTCCGCCCCGGCAAGGAAAGCCCTGCGCTCCGCGATGGCGCCGGCGGTGTAGGAGCCATGCTTCCAGGCGTTCCGGTTGCCCCGCGGCGCCCCGCCCCGGTTCTTCAGCCGCGACAACGGCCGGCCCGTTTCCGCCAAAGCCTTGATTCCCTTCACACTTGCCTCCGAGGTTGTTTTTCCCGGCACCGCCACCCCCCTCCCCCTCCCAACCGGAGCCGGAGCGGCACACGGGGAAAAGGGGTACGGAATACTCGCACAAATAGAGAACAGATGGCAAGAAAAATCTATCAGAACGTGTAGGCCGCTAGCGTCCGGACTGAATTGGCTTTGTCCAATTCCGTGGGATTCCCGATCAAAATATGGCTGTCATCCCGGGCGAGCATCGCGAGACCCAGGACCCACCAAGCCGCTCGCGCCGTGGGTCCCGGCTCGGCGCGATGCTTTCGCATCGCTTGGCCGGGATGACAGGTAACTTTGGTTTGGGCCAATTGGGTACAGACCCTGGCGCGCGCCATCTCGCGGCCCTCAGACAAAATTCCCCGCCGTCAGCGCGCCGCTCAGGCCGGTGACTTCGATGACGTAGTCCTGGCCGGCCTGGTAGCCGGCCACGCCGTTGGCGTCGACCACCAGGAATTCGTGGCCGCTGAGGTTGCCGGCATCGGGCGTGAACAGGACGGCGTGGGCCGAAAGCAGCTGACCTGCGCCAATGGCGCTTGCGAGGCCGGCATCGAAGGTGCCGGAGTTCAGCGTGCCGGCCGCCACCAGGGGATCTACGCCCGTCACAGCGCCCGGCATGTTGAACAGGTTGGTGGCAGCGTTGAAGTCGGTGATGTGGTCGTAGACCGTGCTCGTGGAGTCGCTGACGGCGTTGTAGACGAACATGTTGCCGCCGGCGCCGCCCATCATGCGGTCCGCGCCGCCGCCGCCGGTGAACTGGTCGTTGCCGGCGCCGCCGATCAGCCGGTCCGCGCCCGCGCCGCCATAGACGATATAGGCGCCGTTGGTTTCCGCCGCCGCGTTGAGGCTGAGGATCTGGGACGAAGTGAGCGAGGACGCATCCACGGTGAGGCTGAGCCCCGCGACGACACTGGAATCGCTCATGGTGAGGACGAACGTGCCGCCGGTGAGATTGAGGTCCTCCACATTGACCATCGTGGCGGCGCCAAAGGTGAGCCCCGCGGAATAATCGCCGCTGATATAGACCTGATCGAAGCCGGCGCCGCCGTCGATGGCGCTTGCGGTGCTGAAGGCGGCGGGGGCGAAGAAGGCGATGACGTCGTTGCCGTCGCCGCCGTTCACGGTGTTGGCGCCGCTGCCGGGCTGGATGGAATCGTTGCCCGCGCCGCCATAGATGACGTCGTCGCCCTTTCCGGTGTCGATGATGTCGTTGCCTGCGCCGCCGAGCACGGCGAAGCGCCCGTCCGAATTGGGGCTTTCAAAATTCAGCCAGTTGCCGCTCGACAGCACCGCGGCGTTGACCACCAGGGTGAGGCCCGCGCCGAGATAAGTGTCCTGGAGGAAATAATTGTGATCGGCGCCGACCGTGACGGTCTCCACGCTGATGAGGTTCGCGGGCCCGAAAGTGTGGAGCGCGGAATAGTCGCCCGCGAGGTTGAGCGTGTCGTTGCCGTTGCCGCCATTGACGACGTCGCCAGAATCGAAGGTGGCGCCGAACTTGAACGTGTCGTTGCCGTCGCCGCCGCTGACCGTATCGTTGCCGCCCTGGCTCATGTCGAAGACGTCGTCGCTCGTGGTGCCCACGATGGTGTCGTTGAAGATGGTGCCGGTGAAGTTCATGGCGGTGCTCCTGCGTGAAGGGGTA
>JBOHKI010000063.1:0-17653 GCA_050728855.1 Rhizomicrobium sp.
GCATGCCGGAGGGGGACCGCTGGCCCTGCGCCCAAAAATCCCCGTCGGGTGGGGCGCACGCATGCCCGTCATCTCCAACCGGCGCGGGCTGCACGCAAGTGTGCGCCCTTGCCTGTCTGGTCTTGCGGTGAATTCAAAACATCCCGGTCTAAACTCCTGCGTGTGGCCCACACGCGGAGATAGAGCAGATCGGATAGGAACACAAGGGATACATAGAGGATTTAATCTCCTGTCCATCCTCGCCCCCCGGTGGCGCGGGCGAGGGAGCGGATTGGGATTCCGTCGTGGAACCGGCCTATGATGGCGGACGCGCCAAGGGGCGGCGCGGGGTTATTGCTTCAAGGGGCACATCATCATGCACGAACACATGTTCCTGGTCGGCGGGATTCTCCACGCCACCTTCATCGCCATCCTGGCTTTCTTCATCCTGTTCGCGGCCGGCAAGGCCGGCGGCTTCACCCGCACGCTGGGCACGCTGCTCGGCTATTGGGTGCTGATCATCGCGGTCATCGTGCTGGCGTGCGGCGTCATGGCCGGCATGAACGGCGGCAAGGTGATGGGCATGGACATGATGGGCGGCCATCACGGCTGGAAGCATTGCGACGCCGACAAGGACGGCACGGCCGCAGCGCCCGCCGCAGCGGCGCCTGCCGCGCCGATGGACGCGCCCAAGCCGGCCGAGCCGGCCAAGCCAAAGAAGTCGTAACGCCTCACTCCACCCGCGACAGCGGCGGGGCGATGTCTTCGAGCGGGACGCGGGCGGCGTCGACGCCGAAGGCGAGCTCCGCCGCGCCGCCCAGGAGCATGAGCAGGGCGCCCAAGAGGTAGCCCCAGAGGATCTGCGCGCGCGAGCCGGATTCGATGAGCGCGCCGAACAGCGCGGGCCCGGCGATGCCGCCGATCGCCGTGCCGAACGCATAGAAGAAGCCGATGGCGCGGGCGCGCAGCTCCAGCGGGAAGCATTCGCCGACGGTGAGATAGGCAGCACTCGCGCCGCAGGAGGCGAAGAAGAAGTTGGCAGTCCACAGCGCGGTCTGGCCGGCGGCGCCAAGGGTGCCTTGCGCGAACAGCAGGCCGGTCAGCGCCATCAGCACGCCGGAAAGGGCGTAGGTGCCCGCGATCATGGGCTTGCGGCCCACCGTGTCGAACAGCCGGCCGAGCAGCAGCGGACCCGCGAAATTTCCCGCCGCGAACGGCAGGATGTACCAGCCGACCGACGGCGCCGGCACGGCGCAGAATTTCGTGAGGATCAGCGCATAGGTGAAGAAGATGGCGTTGTAGCAGAACGCCTGCGCCGCCATCAGCACCAGGCCGAGGGCCGTGCGTTGCGGATAGCGGCGGAGCAGCGTGGCGGCGAGCGCGCGCAGGCCGATGGCCGCGCCGTCGAAGCGCAGGCGGATGGAGGCGAGGCTTTCACCGCCCGGCGGCGCGGCTTGCGCGACACCGGCGCGGCGCTCGATGTCGGCCACGATCGTCTCGGCTTCCTCCGGCCGTCCATGCGTCATCAGCCAGCGCGGGCTTTCCGGCACGAAATGGCGCAGGCGGATGACGATGCCGGCCAGCGCCCCGCCGACGATGAAGGCGACGCGCCAGCCCACATCCACCGGCAGCACCGCGGGATCGAGCACGACCAGCGATCCCACCGCGCCGATGGCGGCGCCCACCCAGAAGCTGCCATTGACGAATAGATCGACGCGGCCGCGCGCCCGCGCCGGCACGAATTCCTGGATCGCGGAATTGATCGCGGCGTATTCCCCGCCGATGCCGGCGCCGGTGAGAAAGCGCAGCGCCGCGAAGCTGGCGAAATTCCACGACAGGCCCGTGGCGATGGTGGCGGCGAGATAGACGCCGAGGGTGACGAGGAACAGCCGCTTGCGCCCGAAGCGGTCGGTGAGGTCGCCGAACACCAGCGCCCCCAGCACCGCGCCCGCGATATAGGCGCTGCCGGTGAAGCCGATCTGGGCGGCGGTGAGCGCGAGCGTGGATTTCTGCGTCAGCACGCCGGCCAGCGAGCCGACCAGCGTGACCTCGAGCCCGTCGAGGATCCAGGTGATGCCGAGCGCGGCCACCACGAGCGAATGGAACCGGCTCCAGGGGAGACGATCGAGGCGGGCGGGAACGGCGGTCGTGAAGGTGGACATGTCGGGGGGCGATCGGCGTCGCGCTTTACTAGCGCCATCACGCCCCGGTGTCATGGCCCGCGGCCGCGGACCGGGTCCGCGCGCATCTCAAATAAAAAAGTACGCGTCATGCCGCCTGCGCTGCCTTCGCCCTTCGGGCTACGGCGTGCCGAGTGAGACTCGCTTGCCACGCCGAAGCGAAGCGTAGGCGGGTGGCGGCCATCCATAACCTCAATGTCGAAATCGCGGGTATGGATGGCCGGGACAGGCCCGGCCATGACGGAAATGGAGTAGTGCGCGCGCACATGCCATGGCGCGGCGTGTGACGGCGCCTCTGCTGGCTGGTGCTCGTGCTGATGCCGCCACTTCCGCCACCGCCTGCGCGCGTCAGCGGAATTTTTCGAGGGCGGTTTCCAGATTGCGGATCATGTTTTCGTAGAGCTCGAGGACGGCGCCGGCTTCCTTGAGGCGGCGCTGGGCGTCGTTCTCCGGGTGGATGGCGGCGAAGGTGCGCTCCTTGGCTTCGGCCATGGGCTTGGCGAAGAATTCCTTCGTGTCGCCGTCGGAGAACGGCAGGCCTTCGGAATCGATCTCCATCACCAGGCGATTGAGCCGGCCGATGTGATGCAGCGCCATGTCGAACAGGAATTTGTAGTGCTCGGCGTCCTCGTCGCTGTCGAACACCAGCGAGGCGGCGTCGATGCCCTGCTTGTTCGGGTCGGTCACGATATGGCCGAGCTTGTGGATGCGCATGAGCACTTCGCGCAAGCCCTCCAGTTCGCGGCGCATGGTGGCGAGGCGCACGATGTTGCCCGCGACGGCCTTCTTGCGCACCTCCGCGGATTTCGCCTCGATGCGGTCTTCGATGCGCTTCTCGATGGCGACCACGAGGTTCGCGCCGGCCAGGATGACGCCGATGACGGCCCATTCGATGGGATCGAGATCGGGACGCGGGATCGGGGGATGGGCGGGTCGCGTCATGGCGGGACCTCCGGTTGCGGCGCGGCCCATACCACCGCCAAATGCTTGCCGGGCCAAGGAACTTTTCGTCCCAGCCCGGGCCGGGCCCACGGGATAAAGCCGCAGATAAAGACATATAGATTTCTTTATATCATTCTTGCCTCCCCTTCCCCGCCCTGCTATACCGCGCGCGATTTTCGAGGATTTCCGCGCATGTCGTCCGCCGCCACCAAGCAGGTTTCGCCCCACGATTACGTCGTGAAGGACATTTCGCTGGCCGATTTCGGGCGCCGCGAGATCGCCATCGCCGAGACCGAGATGCCCGGGCTGATGGCGACGCGCGAGGAATTCGGCAAGGCGCAGCCGCTCAAGGGCGCGCGCATCGCGGGCTCGCTGCACATGACGATCCAGACCGCCGTGCTGATCGAGACCTTGAAGGCGCTGGGCGCGGACGTGCGCTGGGCGTCGTGCAACATCTATTCGACGCAGGATCACGCGGCGGCGGCGATCGCGGCGGGCGGCACGCCGGTGTTCGCGATCAAGGGCGAGAGCCTGACCGACTACTGGAACTACACCCGCAAGATCCTGGAATGGCATGACGGCGGGCTGCCGAACATGATCCTCGACGATGGCGGCGACGCCACCATGCTGGTGCATCACGGCCTGCGCGCGGAGAAGGGCGACACCGCCTTCCTCGACACGCCGGGCAACGAGGAAGAGGAAGTGTTCTTCGCGCTGATCGCGCGCACCCTGAAGGAGAAGCCGGGCTGGTTCGCGCAGCTCGCCGCCTCCATCAAGGGCGTGTCGGAGGAGACCACCACCGGCGTGCACCGCCTCTACCAGATGGAGAAGGACGGCAAGCTGCTGTTCCCCGCCATCAACGTGAACGACAGCGTCACCAAGTCGAAGTTCGACAATCTCTATGGCTGCCGCGAGAGCCTGGTCGACGGCATCCGCCGCGGCACCGACGTGATGATGGCCGGCAAGGTCGCCATGGTCGCGGGCTTCGGCGACGTGGGCAAGGGTTCGGCCGCGTCGCTCCGCCAGGCCGGCTGCCGCGTGATGGTGAGCGAGGTCGATCCGATCTGCGCGCTGCAGGCGGCGATGGAAGGCTACGAGGTGGTGACGATGGACGACGCCGCGCCGCGCGCCGACATCTTCGTCACCGCGACCGGCAATGTCGACGTCATCACGGTGGACCACATGCGGGCGATGAAGGACCGCGCCATCGTCGCCAACATCGGCCATTTCGATTCCGAGATCCAGGTTGGCGCGCTCAAGAACTTCAAATGGCACAACGTCAAGCCGCAGGTCGACGAGATCGAATTCCCCGACGGCAAGCGCATCATCCTGCTGTCGGAAGGCCGGCTGGTGAACCTCGGCAACGCCATGGGCCATCCCAGCTTCGTGATGAGCGCCTCGTTCACCAACCAGACGCTGGCGCAGATGGAGCTCTACGGAAATCCCGGCACGTACCAGAAGAAGGTCTACACGCTGCCGAAATCCCTCGACGAGAAAGTCGCGCGGCTGCACCTGGCCAAGATCGGCGTGAAGCTGACGGAGATGACCGACAAGCAGTCCGGCTATGTCGGCATCGCCAAGCAGGGCCCGTTCAAGCCGGATCATTACCGGTATTAGTCGCGTCCGTTCCCTCGCCCCCATGAAGTGGGGGAGAGGGCCAGGGTGAGGGGGTGCCGGCACCTGTTCGCCTTCTTGCGCAGCGCGCTTGCGTCAACGCCCCCTCACCCTGCCCTCTCCCCCTCGAAGGGGGAGAGGGTGTATCTTTCGCGCATGCCCGACACGCTCGAACCCCTCATCGCCGATTTCGTCGCCTGGGTGGCGAAGGAAGACCGGCCCTATCTCGAAGTGATGGATGCGTGGCGCACGTCCTGCCGGAGGCTGCCGGTGTGGGAGGAAGCCAATGCGCGCGGGCTCGTCACGCGGCTGCGCGGCGCGGATGGCACGGCGATGGTGACGGCGACCGCGGCCGGGCGCGCGCTGGCCGGCCGGCGCGGCGCGGCTTAGCGCGTCAGGCTTTCGTCTTGCGGGTTTTGCGGGCCTTGGCGGCCGCGGGCTTCTTCGCCCTGGAGCGGTTGCAGGCGACGGCGGCGCGGACGAGCGCCTTGAACGCATTGCCGTCGATGCGGCCGCCCTGCGGGACATCGATCGCGCGCCGCACATTGCCTTCGAGGCTGGAGTTGAACAGGCGCGAGGGATCGGCCAGCGCCGCGCCGCGGGCGAAGGTGGTCTTCACCTTGTCCTTGTAGATCTCGCCGGTGCAGACGATCCCGTCATGCTCCCACACCGGGATGCCCCACTTCCACGCCTCGACGATTTCGGGATCGGCCTCCTTGATGAGGCGGCGCAGGCGGGCAAGCGTCTCGCCCCGCCAATCGCCCAGCGCCGCGATATGGGCGTCGATCAGCCTGGCGGGAGAGGGTTCGCCCGCTTTCTCCGCCGCCCCGGCGCTCTTCGTCGGCTTCATGGCGAGTGCCGCTTTCCCGATGGCGGTTTCGACCGTGTCCGGATGTCCCGATGCGTGGCGGCGATGCGCTTGCCTTCGCGCAACGGATCTGGGACGCCCGTTCATGCCGTCAGGATGCCCGTTTGTCCGGCTCCCGTCGAGACGCGCCTGGCGCGGGGCACTGCGATCCGGAGGGGGCGGTCGAAGACATGGCCGCCGCGAAGACGCGTCAAGGCCAAGGGAACCGGAGCCTCTCACGCCTTGCGCGCGATCATCACGCGGTGGGGCGCAGGCGGAAGATCATGAAGCTCGACGCCGGCAAATTCCGCGCTCCTTAAGGTCCCGGCGAGTTGGGACGGAGTGCGCGTTCCTCCGCTCGCAGTCGTGGCCAGCAGACCCAGGTTCAGCGCCACCGCTTCGCGCGGCGAGATACGATCGTCGTCGAGCATGACCTCCAACATCGCCACGCGGCCATTGTCGGCCAAAGCGGCGTGCAATCGACGCAGCATGTCGGCGGTCGTATCGAGATCGGGACAAAAGTTGGTCACCAACGCCATGTCGTAACCGTCGCCCAGGTCGACACGGAGGACATCGCCCGGTATCCAGTTGCAGCGATCCGTCACGCCGGCGGCGGCGGCGTTTTCCCGCGCCACGGTGAGCACGCCCGGCCAGTCGACGGCGTACGACCGCGCATGCGGGTTGCGCTTCACGAACTCGATGCCGAAAAGCCCGTGGCCCGCGGCAATGTCCAGCACGCGCGCGGGCGGCGCGGCACCAGTGACGACGCGCTCGGCAAGGAGATGGGCGAGGAATGCCCCCGACGGCGACATCGCCCTCGCGAAATCGACCCAAAGCGGATGATCGGGCGCCAGCGTCCCGTCGGCCGGCATCGCGGTTCCACCCCGGCGCACGGCCGCGGGCAGCGAAGCGAATGCTCCATGCAAAGCGCCGCCCGACAGGGCTTCCGCCGCCGCCGCGCCGATGTACGACGTGGCCCGCCGGTCGAGAAAGGCGGCCGCATCCGTGGCGAGCGAATACGCCTCGTGGCGCTTCTCGAGGAAGCCGAGCATCGCCAGGTAATCGGCGAGCACCCGGATTCCGCGCTCGGACGCGGCGCAATGTTCCGCGAGCGCGGCCGCCGTGTTTGCGCCGGCGGCGATTGCGGTGAATATATCCAGCTCGATCGCCGCTCTCAGCGCCGCGGTACGCTGGAATGCCCCCAGCGCCTCGAAGAGCCGCAAGGGAGACGCGGGGACGGCCATGGGGCACTCTCGCGTAAAAGATAATTCTAGAGGTATATTCTAATGGATCGGACCGGGCAAGCGGCTTCGGACATGCGGGCTGGAGTGCGGTCCGCCGCGTCGCGGACGCGGCGCGACCAGATCCTCAAGGCCGGCCTGACGCTGTTCCTCAAGCAGGGCGTGGGCTCCACGACCGTCGGCGCGATCCTCGACCGGTGCGGCGCGAGCATCGGCAGCTTCTATCATCAGTTCGACGGCAAGGCCGACGTCGCCGCGGCGCTCTATCTCGAGACGCTGGAATCGTACGAGCGAGCGTTCCTCGCCGAACTGCGCAAGCATGACCGTGCGCGCAACGGCGTCGAGGCGGCCGTCCGGTGGCACCTGACGTGGACGGCGAAGCATCCGGATCACGCGAGCTATCTGATTCATTGCCGGGAGCCGGAAGTGGTGAACCTCTCCGAGGCGAGAGCGCAACAGATAAACGGCATTTTCTACGGCGAGGTCTCCAGCTGGCTGCGTCGCCATATCGACGCCGGAGAAATCCGCAAGCTGCCGGCGGACGTCTATTTTGCGCTGTGGATGGGCCCCGCCAACGAATTCACGAAGCTGTGGCTGTTGAGCGGCAACCGCGACCTTCGCAAGATCGAGCGCGCACGGGGCCTCCTCGCCGACGCCGGCTGGTCGGCTTTACGCGCCGGCGCGTGACGAACCCGCCGTGATGGCGGCCCTCCGGGCGTTCGCGCCTATCCGGCGGCGGCACGTCCCTTGGGAAGGTAGGGCAGAAAGAACAAATACAGGCCCGTGAACAGCAGCAGGAAGAGGGGCGGAAGCGGCATGCAGTAGAGCCATTGCATCGGCTTGCCCATGGCGATGACGGTGAAGTCGGCGATGACGGTGGCCGTGAAGAGGATCGAGAGCCAGCGATGCGTCTGCCGGATCCAGACATTCCAACGCAGTGTCATGTCCCCCGATGTTCGAGCCGATGACGGCCGCCTGCCCTACCAGCGCGCCAGCTGGCTGATCTGGATGAGGTTGCCGCAGGTGTCGCTCAGCTGGGCGATGGTCGCGCCCGTCACCTCCTTGGGCGGCATGGCGAGGGCGGCGCCCTTGGCCGTGATGCGCGCGACGTCGGCCTTGATGTCGGATGTGAGGAAATTGGCGGCCGGCTGGTGCTGCTCGAACATCGCCTGCTGATAGGCCTTGGCCGCCGGATTGTTGTTGAGCGCGAGCTGGAGCTCGGTGCCATCGGGCTCTTCCGGCGAGGACACGGTCAGCCAGCGGAACGGCCCGTTGCTGAAATCGGACTTCTTGGTGAAGCCCAGCACGTCCGTATAGAAGCGCAGCGCCTTCTCCTGGTCGTCGACATACACGCTGGTCAGCTTGATTTTCATGGCTGGTTCTCCGTTGTCACGTCCGGTCCTTCCGAAACCGGGCTTGGGTTCGATCGTTCCTGTGGCGCTTCACTCCGGGCGCGCCGCGACCTGGTCCAGCCTTCCGAGGAAGTGCTGCCAGCCCAGTTTCGCGCCCTGATAGTTGCGATGCTGGTCTGGCCCGAAACCGGTCTGCTCCATGCGCAGGAGCGTGCCCGCGGCCACGGGCGTGAGCGACAATGTCACGACGCTCTTGATCGCCAGCGTCGCGTCGCCGGAATGCCAGGTGTAGGACAGCGTCCGGTTCGGCTCGACGACGAGGACCTCGCAATCGATGATGCCGTTCCAGCCGGGCTGGGGCGTGGCGCGCAGGCGGAACTGGTGGCCCAATTCGGGCTTGAAGTCGTTTTCCATCAGCCATTCCGCGATCAGGTGCGGCTGGGTGAGCGCGCGCCAGATCTTCTCCGGCGGATGGGGCATCTCGCGCTCGACGATGACGGAGCGCGTTTGCGTCGCGGCACCGGTCATTGATCCATCCTTTTCAAGAGATCCTCGAGACGATCGAACTTGCTTTGCCAGAAGCCGGTCATCCGGCTGGTCCAGTCGATGAGCGGCGCCAGCGCGGCGAGCTGGGCGCTGTAATGCGTCTGGCGTCCTTCGTGGCGGTCGCGCACCAGGCCCGCCTCCTTCAGCACGCCCAGATGCTTGGAGACGGCCGGCTGGGAGACGCCGGCGCGCGCGGTGATGGCGCCCACGGTCTGCTCGCCTTGCCGGCACAGCCGCTCGAAGATCGCCCGCCGAGTCGGATCGGCCAGCGTCCGGAAGAGTGCGTCGTGGGTGGTGGGCATGACGATCCATAACCTGTTGGCTATGGATTGACGTATAGCTCAACGGTTATGCGTTCGTCAAGGGCCGCTCCGCCGGTGTTCCCGCGCGGTCGCGTGTCCAACATTTCGTGTCATGGCGGGCGGCCGCGGGCCGTGAACCCGGAGGGACGGATTTTCCGTTGTCCACAACGCCATCGCGGCAGCTGACGCTGCGCGCCCGGCGGGCGTGCCGCTCCCTCCGTGTACCGATTTTCTAGCGCATTGATCCGATTCAACAATCGGGCGGTTGGAGAATTCGGCCGCGACATCTGGGTTGCGCACCCAGATATGGGCGTTCATAATTTCTTAACCACAACCCCTATCCGGACTCACCCCTCGTGCGTATCCTGTTGATTCCAATGTGATTCGCCGTTTCGGGAGGCGAACGAGAGGGGTCGGCAGGAATGAGTCCCACTTCGGGACAGGCGGGACGCCGCCGGGGGAAGGGCTGGCGAGTGGCACGCGGTGCGCTGCTCCTCGCGCTCGTCCCCCTGCCCGCGCTTGCTTCCGATCCCGCCACGCTCGCCAACGGCATCGCCATGGGCGCGGTCGCGCTGGCCGCGGCGGCGGGATTGTGGGCGCTGGCCGAGCAGCACGCGGCATCGCGGCTGCGCAAATCGCTGCGCAGCGCGGAGTCGCGCGCGCGCGCCGGCGCCAATGCGCGCGACGCGCTGATCGGCGCGGGGCGCGAGGCCGTGCTGGTGTGGGGCCGCGACGGCGCCACGCCGCGCTCCTATGGCGGCGGCGAGCTGATCCTGGATTCCTGCCTCGCGGGCCAAGATGCGACCGTGCTGTCCCAGGCGCTTGATGCGCTGGGCGACAAGGGTGCAGCTTTCGCGCTGGCGGCGCGCGACCGGAACGGACGTTCCGTGCGGCTGCGCGGCCGCGCCGTGGGCGGCATGGCGGCGGTGTGGATGGAAGAGGAAGCGCAGGCCCAGGCCGCGGCGCCGGATTTCCGCGCCGTGCTGGACGCGCTGCCGATCCCCGTCTGGCTGCGCGACCGCACATTGTCGCTGCTCTGGGGCAATCGCGCCTATCTCGCGGCGACGGAAATGGCGGACGAAGCGGCGCTGGTCTCGGCCCAGGCAGCGCTTGATCGCGGCGAGCGCGATCTGGCGGCGGCGGCGCGCGCCGAAGGCCGGCCGCAGGAGGCCAAGCGCTACGCCATCGTCGGCGGACAGCGCCGCGCGCTCGCCTTCAGCCATGTGCCGGTGGGCGACGGGCGCATCGTCGGCACCGCCGTCGACGTCACGGACGTGACAGCCGCGGAGGCCCGGCTGCAGCAGCATCTCGACGCCCATGCCGACACGCTCGACAAGCTGGCTACCGCGGTCGCCATTTTCGGCCGCGACCAGAAGCTCAGCTTCCATAACGCCGCGTTCGCGCGGCTGTGGGATTTGCCGGAGAAGTGGCTGGAGACCCATCCCACCGACGGCGAAATCCTCGACCGGCTGCGCGAGGACCGCAAGCTGCCGGAGCAGCCGAACTACCAGGCATGGAAACGCGCGCGGCTGGCGCTCTACGAGCAGCCCGGCGAATACCTGCCGGAGGAATTGTGGCATGTGCCCGGCGGGCAGACGCTGCGCGTCGTCGCCCAGCCCCATCCGTTCGGCGGGCTGACCTTCCTCTATGAGGACGTAACGGAGAAGCTGGCGCTCGAGACTTCCTACAACACGCTCATCAAGGTGCAGTCCGCCTCGCTCGACACGCTGCAGGAAGGCGTGGCGGTGTTCGGGCCGGACGGACGGCTCAAGCTGCACAACGCGGCGTTCGCGAAACTGTGGGAGCTGGAGCCGGCCGAGCTCGCCGGCGAGCCGCACATCCGCCAGATCGCGCGCGCCGGCGCCGTGCGCTTCGGCGAGGAAGGCGCGTGGGACAAGCTGATCGCCGCGGTGTCGTCCGGCGCGGAGCGGCGCAGCGACTGGGGCGAGATCGAGCGCAACGACAAGACCATCGTCTCCGCCTCGCTCGCGCCGCTGCCGGACGGCGCCACGCTCGTCACCTTCGCCGACGTGACCGACCGCTCGCGCATCGAGACCGCGCTGCGCGACCGCGCCGAGGCGCTGGAGGCGGCGGACCGGCTGAAATCGGAATTCGTCTACCAGGCCTCGTTCCTGTTCCGCGATCCGCTGAACGCGGTGGTGGGCTTCGCCGACCTTCTGCGCGAGGGCCATGCCGGCACGCTCAACACCAAACAGCAGGGCTATGTGCAGGACATCCTCACCGCGTCGGGCGAGCTGATCGAGATCACGTCGGACCTGCTCGACCTCGCCATGATCGATTCCGGCGCGATGCAGCTGCAGCTGGCGCCGTTCGACCTTCACGAGCTGCTGTCGAAATTCGCCAGCCGGCTGCGCAAGAACGCGGAGAGCCGCGCCATCGCGCTGGTGCTGGATTGTCCGCCCGACGTGGGCACCGTGGTGCTGGACCAGCGGCGCATCCGCCAGGTGGTGTTCAACCTGATCTCCAACGCGCTCAATTTCACCCCGCCCGACGGCACCATCACGCTGGGCGGCGCCATCGTGGGCGACGACGTGCAGATCTGGGTGTCGGACACCGGGCCCGGCATCGCCCGCGAGGTGATCGCCAACGTGTTCGAGCGCTTCGCCGCGCGCGGCCGGGCGGGACGGCGCGCCGGCGCCGGCCTCGGCCTCGCGCTGGTCAACCGGCTGGTCGAACTGCATCACGGCTGGGTGGAAGTGCAGAGCGCCCCCGGCCAGGGCACCTTCGTCCGCTGCCACCTGCCCCGCAGGGTCGAGGATTTCCAGCCGTCGCAATTGACTCGAGCGAGTTGACCGCGGCGTTGTCATCCCGGCCGAGCGGCGCGTTTGCGCCGCGGAGAGCCGGGACCTACCGCGCAAGCGTCTGGATGGGTCCCGGGGTCTCGCTACGCTCGCCCGGGATGACAGTTTGGGGGGAGCGGCGCTATAAACCGGCCATGAGCATCCTCGATCTCGACGCCATCGCGGCGCTGCAGACGCAGCACGAGCCGTTCGACTATTTCATGGGCACCGGCGCGCTGAAGAAGGACGCGCTCAAGCCGCTGCATGACGACTTCCCCGACATCAAGGCGACCGGCTTCCATCCGCTGGAGCAGATGACGGTGCAAGGCGCGTTCGCCGAGCTGATCGCCGAGATCGAAAGCCCCGCCTTCACCGAGGCGGTGTCCAGGGCGCTGAGCCTGGACCTGTCGCCCTATCCGACGCTCATCACCATCCGCAAAGTCTCGGCCGCGCATGAGGGCCGCATCCATTGCGACAGCGAGAGCAAGATCGCAACCGCGCTGATCTACCTGAACGACACCTGGGACTCGCCCGACGGCCGCTTCCGCGTGCTGCGCAACGACCACGACTTCGGCGATTACGTCGCCGAAGCCGCCCCCGAAACCGGCGCCATCGTCGGCTTCAAGCGCGCCGACCACTCCTGGCACGGCCACACCCCCTTCATCGGCGAACGCCGCGTCGTCCAGATCGCCTGGGTCCGCAGCCAGGCCGACATCGACCGGAAGAAGAAGCGGCACGGGCTGTCGAGCTGGTTCAAGCGGGTGCTGGGCCGGGAGAAGACGGACGCGATGTGAGGCGGTAGACGCGCCGCGATTTGTCAGCGGCGCGAACGCGTGGTTGTTTCAATTCACAGCTGATTCGGCATCCCAGGGGCCAGGTTTTGGCTAACACCTTCGCAGCGGCGATTTCAAGGTTCGGGGAGCGCGCCAAGGCGAAGCTGGCGAGCCCCGCGATCAGTGGCGCGCCGGAAGACCAGCTGCGCAATCCGCTCGAAAGCCTGCTGCACGATCTGGCGGAAATAGACGGCTTGCCGCCAAAAGCGGTGCATCTCGTCGGCGAAACCACGGTCAAGCACCTCAAATCACGCCCGGACTTTGCCGTCACCGTTCACAAGGCGCTCGTCGGCTTCATCGAAGTCAAGGCGCCCGGCAAAGGCGCCGATCCGCGCAAATTCGCCAAAGACAGCCACGATGCCGAACAGTGGGAAAAGCTCAAATCGCTTCCCAACCTGCTCTACACCGACGGCAACGGCTTCAGCCTGTGGCGCGACGGCAAGCTGGAAGGAAAGATCATCCAGCTCGACGGCAATATCGAGAATTCCGGCGTGAAACTTCAGGCGCCGGAAACGCTGCGCGCGTTGATTTCCAACTTTCTGCACTGGCAACCGGTTGCGCCCAAATCGGCCAAGCAACTTGCGGAAGTCAGCGCGCGTCTCTGCCGATTGCTGCGTGAGGAAGTTGTCGAGCAGATGGCGCAGGGCAATGAGGGGCTTACCGCTCTGGCCAAGGACTGGCGTCACCTCCTGTTTCCCACCGCCGACGATGCGCAATTTGCCGATGGCTATGCGCAGGCGGTCACTTTCGGCCTGCTGGTGGCGCGGGCGCGCGACATCGATCTGACGCACGGCATCGAAGCGGCGGCGATGGATCTGCGCAAATCGAATTCCCTGATCGCCACCGCGCTCAGGATCCTGACCGAGAGCGACGAGACCCGAAAGGAACTCGAAACCTCCATCAACACGCTGACGCGCGTGCTGGGCGTGGTGGACTGGCACACGATCAGTAAGGACAAGCCGGAAGCGTGGCTCTATTTCTACGAAGATTTCCTGGAGGTTTACGACAACACCCTGCGCAAGCGTACCGGCTCTTACTATACGCCGCCCGAAGTGGTCAGCGCGATGGTGAACCTCGTCGACGAAGCGCTGCGCGGCCCGCTGTTTGAGAGGCGCGGCGGCTTCGCGGCATCGGACGTTACGGTCGCCGATCCAGCCGTCGGCACGGGCACGTTCCCCCTCGGCGTCTTACGCCGGATCGCGCAAACGGTTGCCAAGGATCAAGGTGAAGGCGCAGTGCGCGGCGCCATCGAGGCGGCGGCCAAACGCATCATCGGCTTTGAATTGCAGTTTGGCCCCTTCGCCGTGGCGCAGCTTCGCATCCTCGCCGAAATGCAATCGCTGATGACGACGGAGGATGAGAAGAAGAAAAAGAAGGCGCCGCCGCTTCCCGACCCGAGGCTCTACATCACCGACACGCTCGGCAATCCGTTCGTGGAGGAAGAGCAACTCGGTCAGACCTACGAACCCATCGCAAAATCACGGCGCGAAGCGAACAAGGTCAAGAAAGAAGAGCGCATCACCGTCGTGATCGGTAATCCACCTTATAAAGAGAAAGCGGAAGGGCGCGGTGGATGGATCGAGGCCGGAACACCGGGGCGCGAGGCGCCAATGGAGCGCTGGCGCCCACCAACGGAATGGGGTGTTGGCGCGCACACGAAGCATCTCAAAAATCTCTACGTCTATTTCTGGCGTTGGGCTACGTGGAAGGTTTTCGGATCTGGTCTCACAGCTTCGACAGGACTTCCCGATAAAGACGAAGAAGGTATTGTCTGCTTCATCACTGTGGCCGGATTTCTCAACGGTCCCGGCTTTGAACGAATGCGCGACGATCTGCGCCGCACTTGTTCGGAAATCTGGGTGATTGATTGCTCGCCCGAAGGTCATCAGCCGGAAGTAGCCACACGCATTTTCCAAGGTGTGCAGCAGCCGGTCTGTATCGTATTGGCGGCACGCAAATTGAGCAAAGGTAACGACAAGCCAGCCAAAGTGAAATTTCGGGCGCTCGCCAAGGGGCATCGCAAACAGAAATTCAAAGAGCTCCAATCGTATTCACTGATCGACAAAGCTTGGGAGGTTGCCCCATCCGACTGGCGCGCTCCGTTTCTACCAGAAGCCACCGGGCTATGGTCCGAGTTTCCAAAGCTAAGAGAACTATTTGCCTATGATGGCTCTGGTGTCATGCCGGGTCGAACGTGGATCATCGCGCCGGACAAAGAATCTCTCGAAGATCGGTGGGGCAAACTTGTCGCGGAAAAGAACTCCGGGGAAAAAGAATTGTTGTTTCATCCCCATTTAAGAAATGGCGAACCGGGAGACAAACACGTCAGGAAAGCGATTTCCCAAGGACTTGAGGGACACGAACAACGGTTACAAGCCGTCATCAATGACAAAGGCGACGCAATAGCTCCGAATCGCTACAGCTTTCGTTCGTTTGATCGCCAGTGGATTATTCCTGATTCAAGGTTGATCAATCAGCCAAACCCCCACCTTTGGAAGATTTATTCGAAACATCAGATTTATCTGACCGCACCGGAAGATCGAACACCAAGTAGCGGACCGGCACTTACTTTTTCAGAGCTCATCCCCGATCTCCACCGCTACAACGGTCGTGGCGGTCGCGTTTATCCGCTGTGGCGTGATGCGGCGGCAAAGGCGCCGAATGTGCGTCCCGCAATTCTCGCGCTACTGGCAAAGACGCATGCCGGCGTAACCGCCGAAGACATATTCGCCTATATCGCTGCGGTGATGGCGCATCCCGCCTTCACTGCGCGCTTCAAGGACGACCTCATCCAACCGGGCTTGCGGCTTCCGCTCACCGCCGATGCGAAATTGTTTGCGCAAGCCGTCGCGCTGGGCCGCGAAGTCGTCTGGCTTCACACCTATGGCGAGCGCTTCGTGGACAAGGATGCGGGCCGCTCCAAAGGCGCGCCGCGCATGAAGGATAATGCACCCACCATTCCCAAGGACGGTGCCATTCCCGGCGCGCCGGAACCGTTGCCCGATGAAATCTCCTACGACGCGGCGAAGCATCGCCTTGTTATCGGCAAAGGATATGTCGCGAACGTCACGCAGGCGATGTGGGAATACGACGTCTCCGGCAAGGACGTGCTGCGGCAATGGTTCAGCTATCGCAAGCGCGACCGCAGCCGCCCGATCATCGGCGACCGCAGGCCGCCCTCGCCGCTCGACAAGATCCAGCCGGATCACTGGCTGCCCGAATACACCACGGATCTTCTCGATCTGCTGAACGTGCTGGGGCGGCTGATCGCGCTGGAGCCGAAACAGGCCGATCTTCTCTCACGCATCTGCGACGGCCCGCTCATCCACGCGGAAGACATCCACGAGTTGCTGGCCGAATCCGCGCCTGTGGAAAACCCGGCAAAGCCCGCGAAGAAGACCAGGAAATCCTGACCAGGCATGGGGATAACGCCTTTGGCGGCCTCCCACCCATTATGCCTCTGGCGCATAATCGGAGGCGATTCGGCAGGCACCATGGCATCCAACCGGCAACCCGATCTGTTCCTGTCCGATCCCCAGCCCGAACTGCTGGAGGACCGGCCGGAGCATGTCTATCGCGCCGATCCCGATGAAGTGCGCCGCGATCTGATGCGGCTCCTGGCGCAGGCGCGCGCCGCCGAGACCATGCCGTGGGAGCCGCGGAAGGTCCGGCTCTACCGCACCATCTTCCCGCAGATGTCGAGCTGGCTGCCGGAGGATGAAGCCAGGCAGCTCTGTTTCGAATTCGAATCCGAGCTCGCCCGCCTCGACGCAGCGGCGTAATTCCATCGCCGATTCATCGCTGTGCCCCGAAAAACCGGGCGCGGCCCCGTGACCGCGCCCGCCTTTGCCGCCGCCGTCAGTCCTTGAGGAATGCCAGCAGGTCGTTGTTGATCGCTTCGGCGTGGGTCGTGATCATGCCGTGGGGGTAGTCCTCGTAGGTGATCAGCTTGCCGTGTTTGAGCAGCGCCGCGGATTTGGGGCCGGAGTCGGCGTAGGGCACGACCTGGTCGGCTTTGGAGTGCATCACCAGCACGGGCACGGCGATGGATTTCAGGTCCTCCGTGAAGTCGGTCTCCGAGAACGCCTTGATGCAGTCGGTATGGGCCTTGACGCTGCCCATCATCCCCTGGCGCCACCAATTGTCGACGAGGCCGGGGATGGTCTTCACGCCTGGCTTGTTGAAGCCGTAGAACGGGCCCTCCGGCACCTCGCGGTAGAACTGCGCGCGGTTGAATGCCGTCTGCTGGCGGAAGGGATCGAAGGCTTCGCGCGCCATCCCGCCGGGATTGGCGGCGGTCTTGATCATCAGCGGCGGTACCGCGCTGATGATGGCGG
The DNA here is from genome assembly GCA_050728855.1 of Rhizomicrobium sp. Taxonomy (GTDB): domain Bacteria; phylum Pseudomonadota; class Alphaproteobacteria; order Micropepsales; family Micropepsaceae; genus Rhizomicrobium. The sequence continues at coordinate 16,975 of JBOHKI010000063.1, forward strand.
CCTTGGCGACGCGCTCCTCGTAACGCGCGACATAGCGCACGACTTCGCCGCCGCCAGTGGAATGGCCGACATGGATGGCGTCCTCCAGATCGAGCGAGGCGGTGAGCGCGGCGAGATCGGCGGCGTAGTGATCCATGTCGTGGCCGCCATCGACCTGGGCGGAGCGGCCGTGGCCGCGCCGGTCATGGGCGATGACGCGGTAGCCGTGCTCGAGGAAGAACATCATTTGCGGATCCCAATCGTCCGCCGACAGCGGCCAGCCATGGCTGAAGACGATGGGCTGGCCCTTGCCCCAGTCCTTGTAGAAGATCTGCACGCCATCCTTGGTGGTGACGTAGCTTTCGCCGCGATGCGTGGTGTTTGTCATGTCCAAATCCTTTCCTGGATGAACCGAGAACGTGACTCACGCTTTGCCCTTCGACGGCGCCCGAACCTTGCCTCCCCAAATGCCCCGCCTCCCGCACGCGACGGATCGCGAACGGAAGAGGACATCGTTTCAAAGCATTTCGTTGCAACAGGGCCGCCCGCCGGTCATGCCGCGCGGAACGTGCCTCTGCGAAGACTAGAGCAAAATCCGACCTGACTGAATCGGTGGGGATTCACTGGGACGGCGAATCGTGATTCAAGCTGCTGGCTGGTCAGGAGGCCAGCAGCGATGGCTCGACCTTATTCCCTGGAT